>NZ_JBGANL010000109.1:0-6921 GCF_044222345.1 Prosthecobacter sp. | reverse complement strand
CTGGTGCCGTAGATGGCTCCCATGAGGAAGGGCTTGGGCAATGACAGAATGAATTTCTCGCGGCCGAGTGCCTGGGCGACGGGTCCGAGGTTCACATTCCAAAACAGATTCTTCCTCCACTCGGGCAGGTTTTGAATATCCTTGTCATCCTTGCCGAGCGCCCACGTGAGCACACTAGGGGCCGTGATATACATCAGGCCCTTTATGATCGTGTTCGCGCGCAGTTTGGGATCGAGGTGATTGTGAGCCACCATGTCGAGTTCCTGCACCTTCGCGTTGAAGAAGGCGGAGAGCATGTTTATCACGCGGGAACGCTCACCGGCACGGGCAAAGTTGAGCGACACATATTTGCTGGCGTTGGCGGCCACGCGATCATCGGCACCGCGCTCGATGTTGCGCATGAATTCGCCCACGCGCGTGGCTTCTTCGAGAAGCTGGCCCGCATAGCCGAGTGCCTTGGCGACGTTGCGCGGATGGCCGAGTTCGCGGAGATGTTCAAGACTCGCGCGATCCTTGGGCAATGCGTCTTCGAGCAAGCTGGTGAAGGCTTCCGTGCCGGTGGTGATGCCGTGGAATTTGCCGCCAGCTTCGATCCATCGGCGATACTTGTCGCCCTTGCGGAAGACTTCGAGCGCGCCTTTCACTCCATCGTAAAAAGGGATATATCCGCTGCGACTTTGCACACCTGCCGTGATCTGGTCGCGAATGAAATTTGGCAGTGCAAACCACGGTCCACCCGTGGCGCCGAAGCGCAGCACGCGAGTGGGCAGCGTGAGAGCTTTCGTCAAATTCGGCCCGATGAATTTGGCGAGCTTCACGGCATCGGCATCGGCGGTCTTCAGCGCCTCCATCAGATGCGGGTCTTTGATTTCCCAGTGCTGCCGTTCGCCGTTTTTGAAGACGATCACCTCGCCATTGGCCGTGTCGGGCTTCTTCATCGCCTCCCACAGACGCATGGTGAGATCGGCATTCGATGGCAGGGCAGAGGCGTCTTTGATCACGCCTTCATCGACGAGCTTCTTCACGATGGCGTCGTGAGAGATCGTCTTCGCGGTCATCTTCGGCGCGATGCCTTCGCCCCATTGGCCGTGGCCTTGCACCTGTTTGACGAGGTCGAAGAACTGCACGCCTATGTGGTTCTGCTCCGCGAGTTTGCGAAACATGAAGGCGTTTTTCATCAGCGATTGCAGCGGATCGATGATGGCGCGGTCGCTGCCTTTGATCTTCCTGATGCCGCTGTTGAGATCCACGTAGCCCCCCGCGTTCTTACTGCCTTCGGGGCCGAAGCTGACGCCGTTCAGCTTCTCGTAGAGACGGTAAAAGGGCACGTAGTCTTTGTTGGCGGCACGGATGGCCTGCTCGGTCTTCGCATCGAGCAAACCGGAGTCCGTGAGAAGCCGCATGGAGTTCTCGCTCCACTTCAAAAGCTTCTGCCGCGTCTTCTCGAAGCGCTGTTCAAGTGCGGCCATTTCCGCAGGCGGCAGCTTGCCTTGCTCGAAGCCGCTGCGCATTCCACGTCCTTCAATCTCGGCAGCGCGTTTAAGCGCGAGGTAGGTGCTGAAGGTCGGTGCCTCGCCTGGCGGGATGTCTTTCAAAATCTCCGCCATGCCGGGGCCGATGCGATTGCCCTGTAGGTCGGTCTGGGTGCCGAAGATGTCGCTGTGCGCCTTGCTGCTCCAGCCGCCGCGATGGTTCTCCATCCACGCCTCCACGCGCGCGGCTTCACCGGACAAAGCAGGATCGATCTCAGCGGCTTTGCTCACGACCTTGATGGCGGGAGCCAGTGTGTCCACCCATTTCGCATACGCGCCTTTGAGCGTGTCTTTCACCGTGCTGGCTGGCTTCTCGCTGGCCGGATCAAAGACGATCTGCGCCTTGGCCTTCTCCATCGCGGGCATGGCGATGTAATCCTGAATCCGCCGCTGTGCCTCGCGCATGGCATCGGCCATCTTCGGATTGCGCGTATTAAGTTCGCTCTCCCAAAAAGCCGAGAAGAGCGGCGCATCGGCTCGGGCCTTCACGGGATCGGTGAGCCACAGACGCGTGAACTCGGCCACGCCTTCCTTGCGGATTTGATCGGGCGTGTAATTCGGTTTCGATGTCTGGCCGCCCATGCGCATCAGCTCTCCGTCGTAGCGTTGGCCCCAGTCGTGCGCGGGGCCGGCTGGATTGTCGGAGAGCACGCGATAATGAACCGCATGGCCGATCTCGTGAGCGAGCACGGGGATGTCGTTGATGGCTTGCAGCCGAATCGTCTCCGGCTTCACCCGGTAGATGCCGAGTGCCGCGGCGAAGCGCTTCACGCCGGCGGCTGGCAGGCCCAAGGACTCGAGCAAATGTTTACGGATGCCGTGCAAGGTCTGCACCTCGCCGCTCCAGGTTCGCTGTGCCGTGCCCATCGTTGGGGATGTGGCTCCGCCGTAGGTCGAAGGCAGCGGGCCGGCGACGGCCGCGCGATTGGCGGCCATGAAGGGATCGGCTTCTGCTTCCAAAGTTTTGCCGCCAGTGGAGGGACTCGAACCCTCGCCGATTACCTGCGCCTCGGTCTTGTCGGACGCTGCACGCTCGGGCACTCCTGTGCTTTCACTGGCGTTTTCGGAAGAAACTTTTGATCTCGGCTTCCACTCATCGGCGATGATGCCGCCGCGCGTGTTGGCATCGAATTGCAGCACGCCGAAGCGTTTGCCGTCTTCGAGCGTGATGGTCTGCGGATAGCCGTCCTGATCAATGTCGATGCCCTTCACCTTCACCGCTTCGCCGTCGATGGTGAGCTCATCACCGGGCTGCATCTGATCGAAGGCGATGGATTTGCCGCCTTCCTTCTGGCTGGCGGTCTGGGCTTTGTCGAAGCGCACCTGGCGGCGCTCCTGATCCCCCATCGCCTGCTCCTGCTTGCGCACTTCGAGTTTGTAAGTCGTGCGGGCGGCGATGGTGTCCTGGATGGATTTGATCAGCGCATCGGGCGTGGGGTCGTTGATCAGTCCTTCATCAAAAGCACGCTGTGCCACCTGGTCGATGCCGCTGCCTTTCTCGGTGTGCATCAAGAATTTCCGGTAGTAGCGGGGAATCTCCGCCGTCTCCATCCAGTCATATTCTCCGGCCTTCGATGACTCGCCTTTGCGTGGCACTTGAATGACGTTCTCGTTCACGAAGTCGAGAATGTCGCGTCCCCCGTAGGGTGCGTCGGGGATGACTGGCGTTTTCGGTTTGGCTGCATTGGCAGCGGCGCGGGCGCGCGCGTTGCCTTCTTCAAATGCCCGGCGGTCTGCATCAATCCGTGCTTGCTGCTCCGGCGTGCGGGAGAGCTGGCCGAAGTCTTTCCGCACATCGCCGCGAGTCTCGCCGAGATCGGTGATGCCGCTGGTAATATCGGAAATGGGAAACTGCTGCGGGACGCGCGGCGGCTCCGGCACAGTGCCTCCCGTCTCCGTCGGCTGCGGCGGGGCTTCGATTGGTCCTTCAAACGGATTCGGCTCACTCGTCACCTGCGCTGGCTGGCGCGGGGCGATGGGTTCGCCCGTGCGGCGTGCGCGGATGGCTTGAGCCAGCTTCCCGGCTGCGGCTCCGGCGCCGTGGAAGCCGAAGCCCACGGCCATCATGTCCTTGGCGGCCTGCTTGTAGTCTTCCCAGTTCGAGCCGGGTTCATTGACTCCAGCTTCGGCGACTCCGATGCCCGCATTTAGAGCGGCGGTCTTTGCCACTTCCCTGCCCATTTGCAGGGCCGTAGCTTCTCCGGCTCTCGCCACCGCACTGGCTGCGCGGACGGCGGGAAAGGCGGTCATGGCGAGCTGGAGCGGATCGCCAGCGGCAGCCATGTGCTCGCCGTAGTCCTGTCCGAGTGAGTCGGAGAGAAGCCCGACGATCGGGCTGCCTTCGAGGCTTTTCTGCTGCTCGGCATCGATCTCCGCGCGGCGCGGGGTGCGGCTCAGGCTTTTGGTCAGCGCATCCCATGCGGCCGGGCTGCGCGTCTGCATGTAGCGGCTGAGAAGCGCGGCATGATTGGGGTTCAGCAGGCCGTTGGTGTCGGCGTAGCTCTCGGGCCATGGATCGCCGTTCTGCGCATCGGCATACCATTTGGCTTGTGCGCCCTTCACCTGCTCGTGTTGCTTTTCCAGCCAGTCACCGAGCGCCTTTTGATCATTGAGCGGGAATTTGCCTTGATCGATCTCGCTTTTGAGCCGTGCGAGTTCCGTGTCGAGCGGTGTTGAATCCGCCTGCAACACACGGCCGCCGAGGTCATCAGCCTTTCGCGCCCAGAAGCCTGCCTGTTCGGCGAGATTGCTGCCGGGCATTCGCAGCGAGCCATCGGGATTTGTGACGGACATATCCGCCGCGCCAGCAATCGCCATGCGGCCCATGCCACGCGCGGCATCGCGGATCACGCCACCGTAGTGACCGGCCTTCTCACCCATGCTCTCCATGCCGGCTACCTGGCCGCGCACGGTGTCGGCAAACTGGCCCCACTTCTGGAAGGTGGGCTGATCCCACTGCCCGGCAAAGCCACGCGAGGCATCCGCCAGCGCGTCCTCCGCAATCTGCGTGCGCTGCTCGTGTGGCAGCGCGGCAAACTCCGGGCTTTCGATCATCTGCGGAATGTCATCCGCCGTCAGTGAGGGAGCGGAGGGCATGGCTCTATTTCTTCGGGCCGAGTTTGGAATCCAGCCAGCCTTGCCAGCCGGGGGTATTGGGGACTGGCTGCGGCGCCGGGGCCGCTCCGCCTTCGGGCGAGAGAGGCTTGTAGGAGCCGGTTACAGGATCGACGAGCACTGAAACAGGCGGCCCTTGAATCTTCTTCAGCGGATTCATCGGATCTTGGATCATCGGGCCGGGGATCTCGTGAATGACGCCGCGCGCTGCCTTCTGGCTCTTCTCCGACTGCTGCGGTGCGTATTTGATCGACGTGCCGCTTGGTCCTTGCGTGACGGTGTGGCCTGCTTTGTTGAGAGCGGTGATTTGTTCGGGGCTGAGCGTGGCTGGTTTGCCGGTGTTCTTGTGGATGAGATTGCCCAGTTCGTTGATCTGGTAGTCGGAGTTCGGCACGTCCGCCCATGTGGTGGCAGAGCGGCGTTTATCCTGAATCTCACGGGAGCGCATCGACATCTCCGCCCCCTGCGGTGTCTGGAGAAATCGGCGGGTCTGGGTGCGGTTCAGTCCGGGCAGATTCGGCATCGCCTCCTGCGCGGCTGCTCGATTGGCGGCGTCTTTCTCCCAAGGGGCCATGAAGCCGGTGCGCTCGGTGCCGCCGTGGTCGCCGTAGGGAAAGGGGTTGGCGGTCGGGACGGTGATCATCTTGGGTCCAAAGTTCTCAAATCGGGCGGCGCGGGCTCGCGTGTCGAGATCATCCTGCCGGCGGCTGGCGGCTCCATTGACCATTTGGTTGCTCACTGTTTGGATATGCTCGCGCCGGGCGGCGGGATCATCGGGCAGGGAAGGCGCGGCCCACGGGTTGCCGGTGGGCACGATGTCAGGCACGGGTGTCAAGCCTTGTCCCGGCGTGGCTGTGGTTGTGCCTCCTTGCATGTCATTGAACCTCCCCGGTGCATCCGGCAAACCTTGAATCTGTGGCACCACGAAGCCTGTGCCGTATTTGTTTGCCATGGCGATGTTGCCGCCGCCGTAGTCACGCGCGCCGATTTGCGCGAGCCGCTCATCACGTCCGCGTTGCTCGGCGAGAGCGGCAGCCATCGGATTATCCGCATACGGATCGACAAAGCCGCCTGCTGCAAAGTGCATCATGCCGCTGTCATCCATTTCGCCCTCGGCCTTGTCTTCCCTCATGTCCGCTTTGCCGTGGGGTTCGGTGGCTTCATCGGCGTCCTCGCGGCTTTGCAGGATCATCTTCTGGAGCTTCTGCGTGCCGAAGAAGCGCACCGCCTCGGCGGGCATCACGAATTCCCCCTTGCTCAGCATGGCGGGCACGCTGTCGCTCTTCTCGGTGCCGGGTCCGGTGACCATGCCTCCATCCTTCATGCCAAAGGCTTTCTTGCGCTGGGCGGCGGTGTCTTCAGGCGTTTCGAAGGGCGTGCCGGCCGTGTCGCCAAAGCCAGCGGCCGCCGCGGCGAAGGGATCGCCGAACTGATGCCCAAACGGGTCCGGCCCTCGGTGAAGGCTACCGTCGATGCTGCGCTGGTTGCGTGTATCCGACCCCATGCCGAAGCTGAAGTGCGCCCCCGGCGCAGCCATATTCGGCATGTTGGTGGCACCGCCGAGGTTGTTCAGACTGCGCGTGCTACTGCCCACGGTCTTCATGCCGAGCGGGTCGGTGAATATCGGTTTGGTTGGATCATCGACGATCATCGGCCGTCCTGTGCGTGGATCGATCTGCTGCTTGGTGGCGAAGTTCCCCGTGGAGTTGTCACGCGGCCTCACTCGCAGCGGCGGCCCCATTTCCTGCTGGGCCTGCGCCGCCTGCTCTTTGGTGAGCGGGGTAATGAAGTTCTTGTTCTGCGCCTCGAAAGGCGAGATGCCGGGAGATTTATAGGTGAAGCTCATGGCTAGGCGGCGGTGTAAATGTGGGTGGCAGTGGCGACGACGGTTCCGCGCCCACTGTCCACATAAAGGGCGGCCGTGGTGGTTAGCGTTTCGCCGCTGCCGAGGACGAAGGACGATGACACGAAATCAAATTGGCTTCCCGTCTGCACGGAGTCGGCGAAGACCTCCGTGGTGGCCAGCGGCCCCACGATTTCGATCACGAGATAATAAAAATGGTCCACGCCATAAGTCTCGCGAAAGAGTCCCGGAGCAGGGCTGGCCTCGACGACGTAGCTGGTGTAAAAATCCGTGCTGGCAGGCGGCACATTCGGCAGGCCATTGACGCCCGTGGCCACAAGGATCGTCGGCACCCACGGAAATCTGCGATCCACCGTCGCCTCATCTTCCTGCGCGCGCTTGCCAATGACCACGTTTTGCCCGTCGCCGCGT
>NZ_JBGANL010000108.1:0-7189 GCF_044222345.1 Prosthecobacter sp. | reverse complement strand
CACGATGCCGCGCCCAGGCAGAGGAACACGGTCCTTGAGCAAGGAGGTGTGCTCGCGTGCATCTTCATTGGTCAGGTTCATGCCTTTGACATAAAGATCGAGGGTGGCGGGCCCCTGAACAATGCGGTAGGTCAGGGTCAGATTGACCAGAAAGTAGCTGTTGGTTCGGGCTTCATTCATCGCGAGCCGGCTTTGCGGTGCAGCATAGATGCCTTCGAGGCGGGCTCCAAAGGCACCGCGCTCCATGCTCAAAGTACTGGAAAGGTGGAAGGGTGGGATGCGGGGCAGAGACAAACCCGTTTTGGTGTCACGTGCACGCACCACATCAGCACGCAGCTGAAGGTGCAGGTTGTTCTGGTGCTCAGGCGGCTCCGTGGTGATGGGATGCAGCAGGTGGAAGGTGGCCTCCATTTCAGAGCCGATGAACTCGGCATTCGTCGCCTGATAAATCAGCTCGTTGTAGTTTTCTCCTCCAACGACATGCACGACGCCGGTCGGGAACTGGCCGATGAAGTTGGTGTAGCGATTGTAGTAACCGCCGACGCTTCCAGTGACCCAGCCGATGCGCTTCCGCACATTGAGATCAAAACCCAGCGACTTCTCCTGGTTAAGATTGGGATTGCCGATTTCAAAAGCACCGGTGGCGGCATGGGGGCCATTCGCAAACAGCTCCTGATACGTTGGCGCACGCTCGGCACGGTTGATGGTGAATGCGACGGCGTATTCATCATTCGGCGTGAAGACGATGCCCACCGAGCTGCTGAGATTGTCAAAGCGCCGTACCAGTGCCGGACCAAAGGCGGCGCTGTTGAGGGACTCGACGGAAATGTGGTCGTAGCGCCCGCCAAACTGGAAGCTCAGCGGCCCCCGGCTGATGTCTTCATAGAGAAACACGGCGTCCGCCTGCGTGATGGTCGGAGGCAGAAAGGCTTCGCTGCCCGAGGTGTCGAACTCGCTGCGATCTGACTGGTAGCCGACCACGCCTTCCATCCCCGCGATCTTTTCATGCTTCACCTCAATACGGGCGTCATAGCCATTGTTTTTGAAGAGCGTCGATGGCGTGCCGCTGTCATACTCGGTGTGCTGGTAGCGGGAGGTGGCGATATTGTAGTTGATCTCCTTGATGCGTGGCAGCGGCTTGTAGAACGCACCGCGCACATCCAGGCGTTGCTGGTGCATGTCGATGACCACATTCTGCTCGGCGGGGGAACCGTAGTTGGTGTGAAATTCCGTCCAAGCGAAGCCGATGAAACCTTTGTCCCAGATGTAGCTCAGACCGCTGGTCACCCCTTCGGAGCGCAGGTTGCTGTTGGGTATGATCTTGCGGGTTTCTGTCTCACCGGGAGGCAGCGGATTGATCGTCTGCTCGTTGGTCGTTCGGGCATTGCCGGGAATGCGGAAATCTTCGGCGGCACGAGTGAAAGCCTCGACGTGAAAGGCCAGCCCCTTATAACCGCCTTCGATCATGGCGCTGGAGAGGTAGCCATTATCCACGGAGGAATAGCGTTCATTGAGTGCTCCACGGATCGTGCCGTCGAGTTTTTCATCGACAATGCGGCCGTCGATCGAATTCACGACCCCGCCGATGGCGTTGGAGCCATACAATAACGTGGCAGGACCACGCACGACTTCGACGGATTTCAGATTGGATGTGTCAAAGCTTACTGCATGATCCGCACTGGTGGCGGAGGCGTCGATGGTGTTGAGGCCGTTTTGCAGAATGCGGACGCGGTCGCCATCAAGACCGCGGATGATGGGGCGGCTGGAGGCGGGGCCGAAGTAGGAGCTGCTGACGCCGGGCATGCGGGCCAGGGTTTGGCCAAGGCTGGGTTCGATGGCGAGGGTCAAGTTTTGGCCGCTGAGGACGGAGGCGGACTGGGCCTGCTGGAACAAAGGACGGCTCAGAGGAGCGGTAATGACCATTTCGTCCATGGGGATCTCCTCGTCAAAGCTGACGGATTTGCGGAGAGCTTGCTGAATTGTTGTGTCGGATTCAGCAAAAAGCGCGCAGGAGGAGAGGCTGAAAAGAAGTCCGAGGAGGAGTCGTTGTGAGCTAGTGCAAGTGAGTTGCATGATTGTTTACAAATATGCAAACTGATTGCAATTGCAAATCATTTGTATTTTCAATTTTTGATGGCCTAGTTCTTTTATGAAGCCTCTTTTTCTGACCCTCGGTTTTCTGGCCGCTACCTTGCCCTCCGTTGCCGCCACCAAAGTTGCCTCGCTGCATCCCATTCTGGCGGATCTCGCTCAGCAGGTGGGCGGGGCGAATGTGGAGGTGGTGGAGATTTTGAAGCCGGGGGCGGATGTGCACCACTTTGAGCCGGCTCCGAAGGATCTGGCGGAGATGCGCGGCGCGAAGCTGCTGCTGGCCTCGGGCAAGGGCATGGAGAGCTTTCTGGACAAGCTGCGCGACAGTCTGGGGGCGGATGTGAAGCTGGTGGAGGTGGGGGCGAAAATTCCGTCGATCCCGTTTGAGGAGCATGTGCATCATCATGAGGGGGCGAAGGAGGAGGATCATGATGATCATCACCATGGGGCGGAGGATCCGCACTGGTGGCACAGCGCGGAGAACATGAAGCGGGCGGCGCGTGTGGTGGCGGATGAGCTGAGCGCGATTGATCCGGCGAATGCGAGTGCGTATGCGGCGGGGGTGAAGGCGGCGAGCAAGCGCTTTGGGGAGCTCAAATCCTGGGCGCAGAAGGAGATCGCGAAGGTGGGGAAGAAGGACCGGCTGCTGGTGACGGCGCATGGGGCCTTTGGGTATTTCTGCAAGGAGTATGGGTTTGAGCCGATCTCGCTGCTGGGCATCGGGCGCAGTGATGATGCTTCTTCAAAGCATGTGGCGGAGACGATTGAGGAGATCCGCGAGCATGGGATCAAGGCGATCTTTCCGGAGGATCAGGCGAACCCGAAGGTGCTGGCGGAGATTGCGCGGAGCACGGGGGTGAAGATTGGGGAGCCGCTGATTGCTGATGGTACGGCCAAGGTGGCGCATACGTTTGAAACGATGCTGGCGCACAATGTGAGGTCGATTGTGGCGGCGCTCGCTCCGGCTGCTGCGAAGTGAGTCAGGAGGACCGGATTTTTGAACCGCTGATGGGACGCTAATAAGACGCTAATATCAGAGGCCGGAATGGATGTACTTAGGGTAACAAGATTAACCGCTACTGTTATGCTCAGATTGAACAACGCGAATGGGCAGGAATGTCCGCGAATTTTCACGAATGGTGAAATCGTGGGTTGGCGAAAAATTTGCGGTTATTCGCGTTTGAAAACTTTCACTTAACGATAGCGATTCATGCGTGGTTTTCCGCCCATTCAGATTTTTCTGCTCGTGCTCACGTTTGTGGTGCTGGCGGTGCCGTTGAGCCATCTGACGGGGACGACTGGTCCGGCGAAGGCGGCTGTGGTGGAGAAGGTGGTGCAGGTGAAGAGTGTGAAGGCGCTGGTGCGGGTGCGGTATGCGCACAGGCCGGCGACGCTGAGTGTGAAGATTGGCGAGAAGGAGGTGATCGGTGGGATTGAGGATTCGCCGATGGAGGTGGATGCTTCCCTGCCCTCTCCGAAGGATGGGGTGGATGTGTTTGTGAAGGCGACGTGGCCGGAGGGTACGCCGGACAGTGCGATCACGCTGGAGGTGGAGCCGGATGGGCTGGCGACGCGGAGTGAGACGCGGTGGTCGTCTGCGGCGAGTTTGGATGAAGTGATTACCTTGGAATGGAAATGATATGAGCGCTGCTGAATCCCATGTCCATACGAAGGAGCACGTCTGCTGGGGCGGCGGGTGTGAGCACACTCAGCATCACCGGCTGGAGGTGGTGGACCTGAGCGTGCAGTACCAGGAGGTGCGGGCGCTGGAGAAGATTCATTTTGCGACGGAGTGCGGTCGGAGCATGGCGCTCATCGGGCCGAATGGGGCGGGCAAGAGCACGCTCTTAAAGTCGCTGGCGGGTCTGATTCGGGCGGACATGGGCAAGATTTTGTGGCGTGGGAAGCCGCTGACGCGGAGCAGCCATGAGATCGCGTATCTGCCGCAGCGCGGGGATGTGGACTGGAATTTTCCGATCACGGTGCGCGGGCTGGTGGAGATGGGGCGGTATCCGAATCTGGGGTGGTGGCGGCAGTATTCGAAGCATGATGCGGAGATTGTGGAGCGGGCGCTGGTGAGCATGGACCTGTGCGATTTGCAGGACCGGCAGATCAGCGCGCTCTCAGGCGGGCAGCAGCAGCGGGCGTTCATCGCGCGGGCGCTGGCGCAGGAGGCGCATGTGCTGCTGCTGGATGAGCCGTTCACGGGGCTGGACAAGCCGGCGCAGGAGAATCTGAGCCGGTTGTTCAAGGAGCTGACGGCGGAGGGTCGGCTGCTTATTGCGAGTCATCATGATCTGCAGACGGTGACGAACATCTTTGATGATGTGCTGCTTATCCGGCGGCATCAGGTGGTGTTTGGGCCGGTGGCGGAGGCGTTCACGCCAGAGCATGTGGCGGCGGCGTATGAGACTTTGGATGCGCCGGGGAGGCAGGAGCAGAGGTCTTAATTGCTCATCGGACGCTCATCCGACTTTCCACTGATACCCACTGAAAATTGAGAACTGAAAACTGAGAACTGAAAATTGGAAAACCTTTTCGCGATGTCCACTTTTACTGACTTTCTTGCTGAACCGATTGCGAAGCGGACGCTGATGGCGTGTTTGATGATTGGGTTTGCGAATGGGTTTGTGAGCGCGTTTGTGGTGCTGCGGAAGGATGCGCTCAAGATTGGGACGCTGTCGCATTCGCTGCTGCCGGGGATTGCGCTGGCGGTGCTGATCGCGGGGCTGACGCAGTGGAGCGCGCTGGCGGGGGCGATCTTTGCAGCGCTGATCGTGGGGCTGGGGTCGATCTTTCTTTCGCGGACGTCGCGGCTGGATCAGGACACGGCGATGGGGGTGCTGTACACGACGGCGTTTGCGGGGGGGGTCTTAATCTTGAAGAACCTGGATCTGCGGCAGAAGCTGGATGAGTGGCTGTTTGGCAGCATCGTGGGCATGGCGGACTCGGACTTGTGGATCGCGTTTGGGATCAGCGCGATTGCGGTGATCACGCTGACGGCGCTGCAACGGCCGCTGCTCATCTATCTGTTTGAGCCGAACATTGCGGCGAGCCTGGGGGTGCCGGTGAGGCTCTTAAATTATGCGACGTTTGCGGTGACGATCCTGGTCTTAATCTCATCGCTGCAGGCGGTGGGCTGCATCCTGAGCGTGGGCCTGATGGTGGCCCCAGCGGCGACGGTGTATCTGCTGACGAACAACGCGCGGACGTTGTTCTGGGGCGGCGGGATCATCGGCGCGATTGGGTCGGTGGCGGCGTTCTTTCTGTCGTATCCGCTGGGGTGGAGCGTGAGCGCCACGATCATCGTGGTGCTGGGAGTGTTTTTCGTGGCGGCGTATGTGTTCAGTCCAAAGTATGGGCTGTTTAGCCGGAGGAGAGGGGTGGCGTAGAGGGGGGGGATTGGTAGAAAAATTTCAGAGGGGTTGTTTGGTCTGCTAGTGTTTCGATCGGCTGAATTTGATCACTGATTTACTTACTTATTTGACCGCCCTCTGAAACCCTCTCACATTTCAGAACA
Organism: Prosthecobacter sp.; assembly: GCF_044222345.1. Lineage (GTDB taxonomy): Bacteria > Verrucomicrobiota > Verrucomicrobiia > Verrucomicrobiales > Verrucomicrobiaceae > Prosthecobacter. The sequence continues at coordinate 1,578 of NZ_JBGANL010000108.1, read as the reverse complement.
GACATTGCATAGAGCTCAATAAACCAAGATTTCAAACAGCAATTCGAAGATTGCCCTCATTTATAAATTAAACTTCCCGCATGAAGATCTGCGTTATAACGGAGCAGCACACTCAAACCCCTTAATTAAAAACGAAGGCTCACCATGGATCAACAAACACACGAATCTCTCGACGTTTCAGGGTTTGCAGGATTGAACAACATCAGGATTGAACTGGAGCAATTCAACTTACTGATTGGCCCCCAAGCTACCGGAAAAAGCATCTTGGCAAAGCTTCTCTTTTATTTCAAAGGAGTAATTTGGCACGTATTTACTTCCGCCCAAAGTCAACAACCAAAGCGCGAACTCGATCAAGGACTGCTTAAAAGATTTGAAGAATTATTCCCCCCGCAAAGCTGGGGAAAAAATCCCTTTTCGATATGCTATAGGCACAATGAGCTGCACATCGAAATAACACGCGAACACTCGAATAAAAGCTTAATTCAAATTCACTATTCTAAATTCTTTCACACAGAGCTCATCCGGATTAAAAAGGCCCTACTTAACTCTCGTGAGCGTAGCCAAGAGGATGAATTCGAAAGATACCAAGTTATTTCAAGATTAAGAGAATCGCTTGGTGCAAACGCTAGAGAAATGTTTGGTCCTCGAGCTTCTTTATCTCAATTGTTCATTCCTGCGGGAAGGTCGTTTTTCGCAAACCTCCAGAGCAGTATATTTACATTCCTATCCGGAAACAATGCCATTGACCCTTTCCTGAAAGAGTTTGGATCATTCTACGAAAATATAAAAAGAACAGGTGACCAGTCTAGACGGAGAACTGACGATACGAAAAATTATTTCGAGGAAACAGAACGCCTAATACAGGAAATTTTGTGCGGCAAATATGTCACCGAAAAAGGAAGAGATTATTTAGATGTAGTCGATGGGCGAAGAATTAATTTAGGCAACTGTTCTTCGGGGCAGCAGGAAACACTGCCTTTAGCTCTCATACTGAAACGCCTTCCCTTTTTAAGAGGGAAGTCTGGTGGCTATTCAGTTTATATTGAGGAACCAGAAGCGCATTTATTTCCAACTGCTCAGCGCCTAATTTTGGAATTGATCGCACTTGCTTTCAATGCTGCTGAATCAAGGGTGCAAGTAATAATTACAACCCATAGTCCCTATGTTCTTACTGCTTTAAATAATCTTATCCAAGCTGGGGCTTTATATAGCAAGGCCGGAAAAAATCAGATGACCTCATTGTCTAAATTAGTTCCAAAAAGCCGGGCCATTCCAATCTCATCTGTAGCCGCTTACTCACTGACAAGAAAGGGATGTGAAAGCATAATTGATGCAGACACAGAACTGCTTAAGACGGAGCTTATCGATCACGTCTCAACAGATCTTGCGGTTCAATTCGATGAACTTCTCAACTTGGAGTGAACCTAAATGGATAATTTCGGAAGATGCGCAAAAATTACCGACCATCCTATTCTTGTTGTCGAAGAAGAACGGAGCCGAATGGTTTTCAAAAATCCAACACGGCAAACAATTCGACTAGTTCGAGTTGATGGCTGCCTTCCCATCGATGGAATCAAG
>NZ_JBGANL010000043.1:0-47775 GCF_044222345.1 Prosthecobacter sp. | reverse complement strand
GCGCGTGCCCGGATGCCTCGCTGCCAGTTATCTGACCACCTCGCTCCATCTCACAACTGCCTGAAAGCAAGGTGCATGGATCATTCCCCATCGCTCAATAGAACGGTGCGTGCCGAACAGTACTGGCAGGAGTGCCCGCATCACTTACCATCACACCAGATCCGCGCGCGTGAACGCCGCCGCCACCGGGTAGCCCTTGGCTTCGATGGCTTCGCGGCCGCCTTCGGAGCGGTCCACCAGGATGAGGGCGAAGGCCACCTTGCCGCCTTCTTCTTCGATGGCCTCAATGGCCTTCAGCGTGGAGCCGCCGGTGGTGATGACGTCATCCACAACGACGACGGGCTGGGTGGTGATGAAGTTTCCTTCGATGCGTTTGCCACGGCCGTGGCCCTTGGCTTCCTTGCGCACCACAAAGGCCTGCACGGGCGGTGTATCGCCGGCGATGCTGGAGCTCATGGCTACCGCGAGCGTGATGGGATCCGCACCCATGGTCAGGCCGCCGAGGGAGCCGATGCTCAGGCCGCGCTTCGCTTCTTCTTCACGCAGCAGCGCATGCAGCACGCGCCCCACCAGCACGGCACCGCGGGAGTCCAGCGTGGTCACGCGGCAGTCCACGTAGAGATCGCTCTCCTTGCCGGAGGCCAGGGTGAATTTGCCGGTCTTGATGGACTTGGCTTTGAGAATTTGCAGGAGTTCTTCGCGGTCTTGCTGGAGGGACATGGGAGTGGGGGAGGTTAGTTGCTGGAAGCTGGAGGCTCGGTGTTGGATTCAGCAGCGGCGGCGTGGGCGTCGCTGCTGGGAAGGGGCTCTTCGGAGGGTGATTCGGCGGCAGGCTGTTCAGGCTCGGACTCCATCTCCATTTCAATCTCAATCTCGGATTCCACTTCGATGTCAGCCTCATCTTCCGCCTCGGGCTCTGCGTCAGCGTGTTCGGCTTCGGGGGCTGTCTCGGCCTGAGGCTCAGAATCCGCTGCTTCCGGGGCCGTCGCAGCGGCGGCTTCAGCATCCTTTGGTGCCTCGGCGTCCGGCGTGGGCACCACACCATCCACCGTGAGCGTCACGCCCACGGCCTTGGCCGCCGCAGCAGCAGGGCCGCCGAAGGCCAGCAGGGTGGCGACTTCGTCCTGCATGTCGGCGATTTCATCCAGGCGGAGTTCGGGATCGCGCACGATGAAGATCTCGCCGGTCTTCTTGTTTTCGTAGAAGAGCATCTTGGCACCATCCACTTCCTTCTCGGCAGTCTGGGAGAGCTGGCGCTTCCGCTCCAGCATGAGGGCGAGGATGTAGCGGGCGTTTTCGGTGCGGGGATCACCTTCCTCAATGAAGCGCTGCAGGAGGGCCTGCGCGCTTTCCTTCGGGGTGATCTCCGGCTTCGCCTCGGCAATGACTTTGGAGTAGATCGTCTTCCAGGCGGCCACGGGCTTGCGCTGCTCCAGCTCCTGCGCCCAGGCTTCAGCGCAGACGTCACGCCTCACATAGCCGTTCTCCTCCGGATCGAAGTAGATGGTGGTGTGAAAGCTCTCTCCGTCCTCAAACGGACGGCCGGTGACGGCGCAGGTGTGCGCGCGGCTGCGGATGGACCAGTTTTGCTGCATCTGGGATGTTTAAAGTTTCAGGGTCAAAGTTTCAAGCGGCCGGGGCATTGGGCAGCGCAGTGCCGCCGCTGCGGTTGCGCGGCCGGGCGATCTGAGGCTTGCGCTTGGAGAGACGCAGTTTGAAACTCGGCAGATCACGGTTCTGCGAACGGTAATGGAACAGGACAAGGCCAAGGGTGCCAAATATCAGGTGCGGCATCCACACGGTGAGCCAGGGCGGAAAATGCCCGCCTTTGCCCAGATTCAGGAACAGATTGTTCATGAACATGTAGATGAAGAAAATGAACACGCTGCCCGCAATGCCCCCGACCGAGCCCCGGCGTGAGTAGGCCACCCCCAGCGGCGCAGCCACCAGCACCAAAGCCATGGCCTGCCACGGCAGGGCAAAGCGCTGCCAGAAGTGGGTGCGAAACGGCGCGAGCTTGTCATCCGCCGCTCTTGCATGGGCGCTCAGATAGGAGACCAGCTCCGGTACGCTCATGAAATCAGGCCGCAGCGCATAGCTCACGAGGCTCCAGGGCGTCTCCTCGATCCCGCTCACTTCCAGGACTCTCTGACCCTCAGCTCCTTTGGGAAAGGGCCGGATGGTGGCGAGGTTGCCGTTTTCATAGATCAGCTCCTCGCCGTCATAAAAGCGCCAGCCGGCACGTGGCGACCAGCCCACCGTGGGTGCGATGATGGTGCGCGAGGGCCGCCCCTGATCGTCTTCCTCACGGATTTGCACTCCATGCATGCGCTCGTGCCCGCTGCGCAGGGAAAAGGGGAAGGTGGCCACATACCAGGTGCGGTGGCTCTGCTCATTATGAAACATGATGCCAAACGCCATGATGGAATCCGCCGCATGCACCTTCATGCCGCTAAAAACGGCCTCACGATTGCCCTCGGCACGCGGCGCCCAGTAGTAGCTGGCCGCCATGTTCAGCATGCAGGCATAAACACTGGTGACAAAGATCGGGCGCAGCACCCGGAACAGGCTCTGCCCGGTGCCCAGCATGGAAATGAGCTCGTTGGCCTTGGACATCCGGGTCAGGGAGTACAGCACCGCCAGCAGCAGGGCCACCGGCAGGATCTGCGTGTACACGGAGGGGAGCATCCCCAGATAAAAGGTGATCACCCGTACCACGCCGATTTTGGATTCCTGAAATTCCTTCAGATTGTCCAGCAGATCCATGATGATCCACAGGGTGAAGAAGGACACAAAGCAGAACACCAGCGGATGCAGGAAGGTGCGCAGGGTGTAGCGCTCCAGAATGCCGATGCGCCGGTAGTATTGCAGCGCAAAGGGAACCGACAGAAACACCAGCGCGATGAACACCAGCTTGAAGGCAAAGGCCACCGGCTCCGGCGGTTCGCCCATTTCCGTCATGTGCGAATGCGCGATGTAGTCGACCAGATCACTCGCGATGGACCACACGGCCATGGACACGGAGGCCACGCTGACGGGAAACATCAGACGGCGCAGATCGCCCCAGCGCCGCCAGATCACGATCAGCAAAACCGGGATACCCAGCCGGACCCAGAGATTGAGATAGGGCAGCACTCGGGAGAGCACCAGAATGCTCTCCGGCACGTCCACCTGCGCCTGCTGCGCCTGCTGCAGCGCGGCATCCACCGCATCATCCGGGTGCGTGCGGTGCCAGCCCATGAGCATGGAGATGATCAGCAGGGTGATGGCCACGGCAAAAGAACTCCGTCCCAAATAGGGGAGTTCACGCGCCTTTTGCCAAGCCTGGATCATACGTTGCTGCCACTTCATGCCGTCAAGAGAGCCCTGAGAGTCGGTTAGAGCCGCCGATGCGTCAAGGGGGCACGGCCCCCGGATAAAAAGAAGCCCGGAGCTGCAGGCCGTAGGACGGGTGTGGCGACAGCCCGCCCGTCCATCAGCGTACGGCAAACACTGGAGACTTCGAACGTCCTCGCAGTCGGGCGGTTTGGCGAAGCGTGCGATGGAGCATCCGAGTACGCTCGACGCCAAACACGCCCAACCTACGACCGAGCTCCGCCCGCCGGGAACGCAGCCTTGGAAGTAGGCCAAAAAAAAGCCCGGAGCTTTGAACTCCGGGCTTCGAATTTTGAGACTGGTTGCAGGGGCCAGATCAGTTCACGTCCAAGCACACGCCTTCAGTCGTGCTGCGGGCAAAGATTTTGCCATTGGCGAGGATCGGATAGCTCCAGACCTTGCCATCCAGCACGTCCTTGCGCGCCACTTCCTTGTACTTGTCCGGGCTGGCTTCGACGACAACGATTTCACCCTTGTCGCTGGTGGCGATGATCTTGTCTCCTGCGAGGATGACCTGGCCGGGGCCGAAGCCTTTCTCCGCCCATTTATCTTCGCCCGTGCGGATGTCCACGCAGGCCAGAGGGCCGGCGCCGTATTCCTTGAAGCTGAACATGCCGTAGAGGTAGCCGTCTTTCACCACCGGGGTGCTCCAGTGGTTGAAGCACTGGTTTTCACGACGCCAGATCTGCGTCGCTTCCAGCTTGCCGCCGCTCTTGCTGATCTTGAAGGCACCGGCGCCTACGCCATAACCGGCGGAGCAGTACACGATGTCTTCAAACACCACCGGGGAGGCGGCGGTGCTCACTTTGTAAGGGAAGGGGGCGCGCCAGATCACGCTGCCCTTTTGAGGATCCACGGCGACGAGGCCGGTCTGCGTGAAGAAGATGGCCTGGTGCACGCCGAGAATGTCCGCCAGCACCGGCGTGGCGTGGGTCATCTTGTCGTCTTCACCCTTCCACACGATCTTGCCGGTGTTCTTGTTCAGACCGATGAGCGCCTGTCCTGCACCACCGCCGGCGAGGAGCAGCACGTCTCCGTCGATCACGGGAGAAGCGGCGTTTTCCCATTTGATCTGCACGCCGGCGTTGTCCTTCATCACGTCGTGCTTCCAGACTTCCTTGCCAGTGGCGGCGTCGAAGCAGAAGACACCCAGCATGGAGTCGATGACGTACACTTTGCCAGCATTCACCACGGGGGTTGAGCGGGAGCCGTCGCCGCCTTTGTTGTCAGGCGTGCCGGAGTCACCGCCGCCGGTGTATTTGGGCACGATGCTCAGCGGCTTGCTCCACAGTTGCTTGCCGGTCTTTTCGTCGAGGCAGACGAGTGTTTCACCGCTGTTGCCGTCGGTTTCGCCCGTGACGAGCGTGTAGACCTTGCCGCCTGACTCAGCAAAGGAGCTGAAGCCGAGATTGGTGGGCGATTTCCAGACCTGCTTGAGGCTCCATTTGGCATTGGCCAGGGCCGGGACGACGCCATTGCCGGAAGGCCCCCGGAAGGTTCCCCAGTCGGTGGAATCAGCGGAGAAGGCAGTCGTGGCCAGTGCCAGACCGAGTACGGTGGTGAGGTGAGTGCGTGTCATGGGAAAGAAATGGAACGAGTGAGGCCAGGGGGCTCTTTCGGTACAACGCAGCCCGCACAGCATCTGCTTGCACGATTACGCGCTACTCCGTGGGCCTGCGGGAGCGCGGCTCGCGCGTCACCGTATCGCCGCTGCCTGCACAGGTGACGAAGGGACCGTCCGCCATCGGCGCGGTCTTGGTGAAGCCGACGTCGGGCATGTCGCTGGGCTTGCCTTCGAGCGGGAAGTCTTTGCGCAGCGGGTGGAAGGGGTAGCCTTCCCACATCAAAATGCGGCGCATGTCAGGATGGCCGCTGAACTTGATGCCCATCATGTCATACACCTCGCGCTCATGCCAGTTGGCGGTGGGCCAGATGTCGCTGACGGTGGGGACTTCCACATCTTCCGCCACAGCGGCACGCACACGCAGGTGCTGCAGGTGGCCGTAGCCATAGAGCTCATACACCATCTCAAAGCGCGGCTCCTTGCCCATGTAGTCGAGACTGGAGATGTCCACGAGGTAGTCGAAATTCAGTTCATCACGGCAGTACGCGAGCAGCGGCTTGGTGTTGGTGAGCTTGACGACGAGCGTGTGTTCGCCACGAAACTCCTTCGTTTCCAGCACGGCATCACCGAACTTCTGCTTCAAGGCTTCAACCATTTGGGCGGCATTCATGGTCGTGGAAAATTAAGCGGTGAGTTCAGCCAGGAGTTCCTTCTTCTGCTCGGTGAAGGAGTGCTCGGTTTCGATCTTGCGCTGCAGACGCATCATGCCTTCCAGCAGGGCCTCCGGGCGCGGCGGGCAGCCGGAAATGTAAACGTCCACCGGGATGAGCTGGTCGATGCCCTGAAGCACCGCGTAGCTGCGGTACATGCCGCCGCTGGAGGCACAGGCGCCCATGGCGATGCACCACTTCGGCTCCGGCATCTGGTCCCACACGCGCTTCACCGCGAGGGCCATCTTGTAGGTCACGGTGCCGGCCACGATCATCACATCGGCCTGACGGGGGGAGAAACGCATCACTTCCGCACCGAAGCGGCTCAGGTCATAGCGGCTGCAGGCAGCGGCCATCATTTCGATCGCGCAGCAGGCCAGGCCCATCGGCATCGGCCACATGGAGTTCTTGCGCATCCAGTTGATGGCGGCGTCCATCTTGGTGAAGATGATATTGCCTTCGACCTTCGAGTCGTAAGCAGCAACGGTGGAATCAGCGGGAGCGACCATGGGAGTCAGGGGAAAATTTTAGGACCTTGAGAATTACGCCCCCTGCGCAAGGGCGGCAATCGGATTGTGAAACTTTTCACAAGCGGGGGCGCACGCGTTCAGCCTCCACGATGGCCCCGCTTTCCTCGAGAGCGCGGAAAACGGCACGTGAGACGCGCGCACTCGCCCCATTGTGCCAAGCGCCAGCGCAATTGTGCCACGTTTTGGCACTTTGGCACAATTTGGCACAATTTTTGACTCTGTGTCACTCGGCTGCATTCCTATTTAAACCATTGATATTCAATATTTTGCATTTCCAATGCCCCACTTGGCACGCATCTAGCCAAGTAAGAAGCACCAAAACCCTCAGTCTCACTTTTCCCCCAACCCCAAAACCATGAGCAAAATCCTCGGCATTGACCTCGGCACCACCAACTCCTGCATGGCCGTCCTCGAAGGCGGCAAAGCAACGGTGCTCGAAAACAGCGAAGGCGCACGCACCACGCCTTCCATCGTCGCCTTCACCAAGAGCGGCGAACGCGTCGTCGGTCAGGCCGCCAAGCGCCAGGCCGTCACCAATCCTCGTAACACCGTCTTCTCCGTGAAGCGCCTGATGGGCCGCAAGTTCGTCGAACTCACCGAAGCCGACAAGCGCATGCCCTACAAGATCGTGGCTGCCGCCAATGGCGATGCCCACGTGCAGGTGGAAGTCGGCGGCGAAACGAAAGTTTACTCCCCACAGGAAGTCAGCGCGATGATCCTCGCGAAGCTGAAGGCCGACGCGGAAGCCAAGCTCGGTGAAAGCATCACCGAAGCCGTCATCACCGTCCCTGCTTACTTCAACGACAGCCAGCGCAACGCCACCAAGGCCGCTGGCGAAATCGCCGGCCTCAACGTGCGCCGCATCATCAATGAGCCCACCGCAGCCGCCCTGGCCTACGGCCTCGACAGCAAGTCGGACGAAAAAGTGGCCGTGTATGACCTTGGCGGTGGTACCTTCGACATCTCCGTGCTGGAAATCGGCGACGGTGTCTTCGAAGTGCTCGCCACGGACGGCGACACCCACCTCGGTGGTGACGACTGGGACAACACCCTCATCACCTGGATCGTCAACGAATTCAAAACCGACAGCGGCATCGACCTCAGTGGCCAGCCTGACGCGCTTCAGCGCATCAAGGAAGAGGCTGAGAAGGCCAAGATCGCCCTCAGCTCCAGCCAGAGCTACGACCTCAATCTCCCCTTCATCACCGCCGACGCCTCCGGGCCGAAGCACATCATGAAGACCCTCACCCGCGCCAAGATGGAGCAGCTCACGGACAGCCTGTTCGAGCGCACCATCAAGCCTGTGCGTGACTGCCTGGCCGCCGCCAAACTCGACGCCAGCAAGATCGACGAACTCGTGCTCGTGGGCGGCATGACCCGCATGCCGAAGGTCGTTGAGACCGCGAAGAAACTCGCCGGCAAAGACCCGCATCAGGGCGTGAACCCGGACGAAGTCGTCGCCATCGGCGCCGCCATCCAGGGCGGCGTGCTCAAGGGCGACGTCAAAGACGTGCTCCTCCTCGACGTGACCCCGCTGACGCTCTCCATCGAGACCGCCGGCGGCGTGGCCACCCCGATGATCCCGCGCAACACCACCATTCCGAAGAAGCACAGCCAGGTGTTCTCCACCTACAGCGACAACCAGCCCGGCGTGGAAATCGTCGTCCTGCAGGGCGAGCGCCCGATGTCCCGCGACAACAAGACGCTCGGCACCTTCAAGCTCGACGGCATCCCACCGGCCCCACGCGGCGTGCCCCAGGTCGAAGTCACCTTTGACATCGACGCCAACGGCATCCTGCACGTTTCCGCCAAGGAAAAAGTCAGCGGCAAAGAGCAGAAGATCTCCATCCAGGGCAGCTCCGGCCTCAGCCAGGAAGAGATCGAAAAAGCCAAGCGCGATGCTGAAGAGCACGCCGACGAAGACATGAAGCGCAAGGAAGCCGTCGAAGTGAAGAACAAGGCGGAAGGCCTCAGCTTCGAGATCGAGAAGCAGCTCAAGGAGTGGGAAGAAAAAGTCCCCGCCGATCAGCTCTCCCCGATCAAGGACAAGCTCGCTTCCCTGAAGTCCGCTGTCGAGTCCGGTGACACCGACAAGATGAAGGCCCAGACCGAAGAGCTCGAAAAACTCTTCGCCGCCGCTTATCAAGCCGCTGCCGCCGCAGGTGCAGCCGGAGCCCCCGGTGGCATGCCCGACATGAGCGGCATGGGTGGCGCAGCCCCTGAAGCTGGTGCTTCCGAAACGAAGAGCCAGGACAAGGGCAAGGTCGTCGATGCCGACTTCGAAGTCGTGGACAAGGACAAGTAATCCAGTCCTTCGAGTCTTCTCCTGAGTTCCTATGGCTGGTGCTGTTACATTCATCTCGAAAATCCTTCCAGGACGCCCAAAGGCGACCCTGGAAGGACGCGAGATGTTGGCCGGTGGTGCAACCACCGGTTCGTATCGCACGTCCCCGGTTCTCTCCCGTGCCTCCGGCACGAAGGCAACTTCCACCCCCATCCCACAGCCACGATGAGTCTGGAAGCGCTCAAAGAACTGTCTGCACTCGATGGGGAGGCCAAGGGCCTTCTCGCGAGGCATGATGAGCTCTTGCTGAAGATGCGCCGCACTTTCCTCAACAAGATCGTGGAATGCTTCACCGGGCTGACCGAAGCCGCAGGCTTCCGCATCACGCGCGATCCCATGGGCGCCACCGCCCGGCTCTCCGAGACGGAGCTGATGATCAGCTGCACGGACCCCTCCCACACACTGGTGGATTCCCAGGCGAAGTATTCGGTGACCTGCTCCCTGGCCCAGAACCGCGCCTACGGCATCCTGCTCTGCCGCCAGCCGCTGGTGCAATTCACCAATCAAAGCGCCGACACGAACGACCAGATCACGAACAAGAAGCTGGAGATCGATTACCTGAAGTCGCTGATCGAAAACCAGGGCGGCGACCAGTGGTTCGTCATGGGCCGCTTGGAAAACACCTCCGACATGCGCAGCATGGCCGGCATGTCGGCCTCGCCCTATGAGTCCTTCCAATCCTTCGACCAGGCTGTGAAAACGGCGCTGCGTGAAATCTCCAACGCCGCCATCGCCCCCCGCGCCGCATGAAGACGAACTCCCTTCTCATCATCACGGCACTGGCACTCGCCTCCTGCGGCAAATCGCCTGAAGCCACCAAGGCGGTCACAGCGCCTGAGGCTCCGAAACCTGCCGCCGTCTCTGACTCGAAGATCGAAGCCGAAATCTCCAGCGCGCTCACTCCGCCTGCTGCACCCGCTTCTCCTGTCGCTGACGCTTTGAAGATCGAAGCAGACAGCATCATCGCTCATTACCCCGGCAAGACCGCCACCGAGCTGCTGAACACGCCGGAAGTGAAGGACAAGCTGGCCGTGGCGATGAAAAAACTCGCGGCTGATCCCGTGCTGCTGAAGCGCGTGAACTCCACCGTGGATCTCGCCGCCCAGATCAAAGGCCTCGAAGGCTCCGCGAAGCTGGACCTCGACATGAAGGGCTACGATCAGGCCCGTACCTCACGCATGCTGCAGTCCGTGCTCTCCGAAGAGCCGCAGCGCATCGTGGACTTCCTCGTCAGTGAAATCGGCGAGGCAGCCCCGGATCTCAGCTATGGCGGCCTGGAGCGCGCTCCGAACGGCGTCGCCATCGTCCCCAACACGATCCCTGCACCCGCCGCACCTCCTCCGGAGGAATGACGAAAGAATCTCCGCCAAAGCACGACTCATTCTCCCCCCTTCGGCAAAACCCCTGAACTCCATTTTCCTTCCCCAGAACTAGATTTCCGCCCGGCCAGCCGGCACACCAACCCGTGTGACAGCAGGCCGGGCAGACAACCCGAACCAAACCAGAACCAGAAAGTCCCTCAAAGCACAAACCAGACCAACCAGGCCACCTCCATCACACCCCTCGGACGCCGCGTCCTCGTCAAGCGTTCCACCAGCGAAGAAAAGACCATGCTACGGTATCTTCCTCCCAGACACTGCCAAAGAAAAGCCACAGGAAGCTGAAGTGCTCGCCCTTGGCACCGGCAAGGACGACGAAGGCAAAGACGTCGCCACCCTCTTCACCGTGAAGAAGGGCGACAAGGTCCTCATCTCCAAGTACGGCGGCACGGAAGTGAAGCTCAACGGCGATGACGTCCTCATCATCAACGAAACCGACATCCTCGGCATCATCGGCTAATCCCCCCTCAAACCCACCCCCACCTCACTACTTAAACTCTTATGGCTAAACAACTGCACTTCGACGAAGCCGCCCGTCAGGCCCTCCTCCGTGGCGTCACCAAACTGGCTCGCGCCGTCAAGGCCACCCTCGGCCCATCCGGACGCAACGTCATCCTGGAAAAGAAATTCGGCAGCCCAACGATCACCAAGGACGGCGTCACCGTCGCCAAGGAAATCGAGCTTCCGGACGCTTACGAAAACATGGGCGCCCAGCTCATCAAGGAAGTCTCCTCCAAGACCTCCGACATCGCTGGTGACGGCACCACGACCGCCACGGTGCTTGCCGAGGCGATCTACTCCGAAGGTCTCCGCAACGTGACCGCCGGCGCCAACCCAACCTCCCTCCAGCGCGGCATCCTCAAGGCCACCGAAGCCATCGTGGCCCAGCTGAAGGTACTCAGCACCCCCGTGAAGGACAGCAAGGAAGTGGCCCAGGTCGCAACCGTGTCCGCCAACTGGGACGCCAGCATCGGCAACATCATCGCCGAAGCCATGGACAAAGTGGGCAAGGAAGGCACCATCACCGTCGAAGAAGCCAAGTCCATCGAAACGACCCTCGAAGTCGTCGAAGGCATGCAGTTCGACAAGGGTTACCTCTCCCCTTACTTCGTCACCAATCCGGAGACGATGGAGTGCAACCTTGAGAACGCCTACATCCTCATCAACGAGAAGAAGGTCAGCAATCTGAAGGACATGCTCCCTCTGCTTGAGAAGGTGGCCCGCTCCGGCAAGCCCCTCCTCATCATCGCTGAAGACGTCGAAGGCGAAGCCCTTGCCACCCTCGTGGTGAACAAGCTGCGCGGCACCCTCAACATCGTGGCCGTCAAGGCTCCTGGCTTCGGCGACCGCCGCAAAGCCATGCTCGAAGACATCGCCATCCTCACCGGCGGCCGCTGCATCACCGAAGACCTCGGCATCAAGCTTGAGAACATCGAGCTCACCGACCTCGGCCGTGCCAAGCGCATCACCATCGGCAAGGAAAACACCGTCATCGTCGAAGGCGAAGGCGGCAGCGACGCGATCGCCGGACGCGTTTCCCAGATCAAGAACCAGATCGCCGAAACCACCAGCGACTACGACCGTGAGAAGCTCCAGGAGCGTCTTGCCAAGCTGGCAGGCGGCGTGGCCGTCATCAACGTCGGTGCTGCCACCGAAACGGAGATGAAGGAAAAGAAAGCCCGCGTCGAAGACGCCCTGCACGCCACCCGTGCAGCCGTTGAAGAAGGCATCGTCCCAGGGGGCGGTGTCGCCCTCATCCGCGCTCAGGCCGCCGTTGGCGACCTTGGCCTTACCGGCGACGAAAAGACCGGCGCTGAAATCATCGCCCGTGCGATCGAAGCTCCTCTCCGTCAGCTTGCTGCCAACGCAGGCGTCGAAGGCGCTCTCATCGTGGCTGAAGTCAAGAAGGGCAAAGGCAACCAGGGCTACAACGTTGCCACCGGCAAGTATGAAGACCTCATCAAGGCAGGCGTCGTTGACCCAGCCAAGGTGACCCGCAGCGCTCTCCAGAACGCCGCCTCCATCTCCGGCCTGCTCCTCACCACCGAGTGCCTCATCGCTGACATCCCCAAGGAAGAAGCGGCTGACGCCGGCCATGCCCACGACCACGGCGGCATGATGTAATTTTTGACCGCTGCGTGACCCAACCCACGCGGCGAATCAAAAACCCAAAACCCCCACGCGGCCCGGAAGTGATTCCGGGCCGCTTTTTTGTACCCAGGACTCGGCGTGCCTCATGCCACTTCAATCCTCCTCTCTCTCTCTTACTCCTCCTCTTCCTCCCGGTGCCTGGAGAAGAAGCATGAGAAGGAGGAAGATTGAAATAGCTTCCGAGTTCACTCATATTTTGCGCGTTTCCCTGCTGCTCCCTGCATTCGCCTCGTCATCTCCACCCTATGAACCTCCCCAACTCCCTCCGCCATCTCTCCGTTCTCGCCGTTGCCCTGGTGCTTTCCAGCTGCGCCACCCATACGCCGCGTGCCGTCTTCGTCAGCCCTCTCACGGCGGTCATCAGCCAGGGAGACGGCGTCAGCACCCAGGTGAGCACCACGGACGCACGCATGTCGGAAGAAGAGCGCCAGATGCTCGGAGGCCGCATCACCCAGGCGGTGCAGACTCTGGCACAGCCCGGCTCGGGAACTCCCGCCAAATATGAGCTTGTAGTCAACATCACCCGTTACACCAAAGGCAGCGGCTTCGTGCGCACCGCGATGCCCGGCATGGGGCAGATGCATCTGGACGGTGTGGTGACGGTTTATCGGATGCCCAAGCGGGTGAAAGTGGGTGAGTTCATCATCAACAAAGCTTTCGCCATCGGCGGCCTCTACAGCCTGGCGGTGAACATGGACACCATCGCCAACACCTACGCTCAGGCCGTGGCGAAAACGGTGTGCCAGGTGCAGTAGGATCTTGATTGCAGATCGCGCGGCTCGGACTCGCCTCCGAGCCGCTTTTTTGTGCCCTGATGAGAACTCGTGGCCGTCATACGGTGCAATTGCCGTCAAGAACCCCGCCCGCACGGCGTTCCCATGGGGTCATGATCCGACCCTTCGTCCTGCTCCTTGCCTTTTGTCTGCTCTCCTCCGCCACCGCAGGCCAGCCCAACCTCATTTTCATTCTCAGCGACGACCTCGCGCAGGGCGATCTGGGCTGCTACGGCCAGAAGCTGATCCAGACGCCGAACCTCGACCGCATGGCCAAGGAGGGCACGCGCTACCTGCAAGGCTACAGCGGCACGAGTGTGTGTGCGCCTTCGCGCTCATGCCTGATGACCGGTCTGCATACCGGGCACTGCCCGATCCGTGCGAATCGTGAGATCGGCAAAGAAGGCCAGAAGCCGCTGCCAGCGGGCACCATCACGGTGGCGCAGATTTTGCATGATGCGGGCTATGCCACCGCCTGCATGGGCAAGTGGGGCATGGGCATGTTCGACACCACCGGGAGTCCGCTGAAGCTGGGCTTTGACCACTTCTACGGCTACAACTGCCAGCGCCACGCGCACAGCTACTTCCCCACCTACCTCTACAACAACGACCAGCGCTTCGACCTGCCCGGCAACACCGGCAAGGGCGTGGGCAAGACCTACGCGCAGCAACTCATCTCCGACGAAGTCGTGCGCTGGGTGCGCGAGCACAAGTCCCGCCCCTTCTTCCTCTACTACGCGATCACGCTGCCGCATGGCAACTTCGAGATCGACGACCAGGGCCTCTACAAGGACAAGCCGTGGACGGAAACCCAGAAGAACTACGCCGCCATGGTCACACGCCTGGACAGCGATGTGGGCCGCCTGCTCGACACGCTCAAAGAGTGCGGCATTGATGACAAAACCCTCGTCATGACCGCAGGTGACAACGGCTCGTCCTTTGATCCCAAGTCCGAAATGGGCAGGCTCTTTGAGCAGGCCTCCAACGGCCTGCGTGGCTACAAGCGCGGCCTGTATGAAGGAGCGCTGCGGCAGGCCGCGCTGGCACGCTGGCCCGGTCAGGTGCCTGCCGGACGCGTGACGGATGAGCCCTGGGCGTTCTGGGATTTCCTGCCCACCGCCGCCGAGTTGGCCGGCGCAAAGATTCCCGCCACTTGCAAGACGGACGGCCTCTCGCTGGTCTCTTTCCTCAAAGGCGGCCCGGCACCGCAGCGCGATCACTTTTACTGGGAGCTGCACGAAGGAGCCTCATTGTAGGCGGTGCGCTTTGGTGACTGGAAAGCCGTGCGCAACGGCCCGGAGAGCCCCATTGAACTCTACGACCTCAAGGCCGATGCAGCAGAGGCGCATGACCTCGCCCAAGAGAAGCCCGATCTCGTGGCCAAGGCCGGCGCGCTGATGGATTCCTCCCGCACGCCTGATCCCGACTGGTCGCTGGTTCAGAAGCGGGCAGGGCAGGGCAGAAAGAAGAAACCCTGAGGAAGAACGGATCCCATCTGCGCCATCCTAAAGATTCATTTACCGTGCGCTTAAACTTAAAAATTTAAAGGCTTAAAAGGCCAATATTTTGAAAATCTATAGGCTTGAGAGTGAAGAGGACTTGATTATTTATGGAAATTTCAATATGTTCGGCTTTGCATGAGCTTCCAATCATCCAATGCCACTCTGCCGCCCGGCCTGCCTGTTCGTTCAGGAGACCTTTTCGCCAATGAGCTGGCGGCACTGGTGCAGGAAATCCAGCGCACCCGGGAGTGGTTTAACACTCAGCTCGATGCCCAGCTCGCCTGCTTGAAACAGCTCTGTGCCGCGACCACCCGTGCAGAAGAGTCAAAGAACTCTCATTCAATGGCTGCTCTGCTCGAGGCACCGAGTCCCGTGACACTGCCGTTGTCGGTGGAACCAGCTCCCGCAGCCGCTGCACCGGCTCCTGCTGCCCCGCCACCTCAGCTCCCCGTGAAGGCGATTTCAAGCGTGCAGCAGGCGATCATCCTGCCCCCGACTTTAACGGCCACGCTCGACCCGCAGCTCGAACAAGCGACGCTGCATGAACTGAACAACGCCCTGACACGCGCGTTTGCAGAAATCTCCGCCCGAGGCGGAATGATCAGCTGATTTTTTGCCTCCGCAGAAATATCAGCAAAGATTCTTTGGCAAACTCTGCCCAAAAGGCAACGTACTAAAGTGCTCCTCATGAATACCATTATCACCGACCCTGCCGCTTCATCCCGGCGCGAATTTCTCAAGACCACCACGAAGACCGCCGCAGGTCTGTCCGTGCTCTCCGGCATCAGTCTTCCGTATGTGCACGCTGAAGGTGCTGGCAGTGATGAAATCCGCACCGCTCTGATTGGTTGCGGTGGCCGCGGCACCGGTGCTGCAAGCAATGCCATGGGCATCCAGAAGCGTGTGACCCGCCTCGTGGCGATGGCGGACGTTTCCGAAAAGCGCCTCAAGGGCAGCTTTGAAGCACTGAGCGCCAAGCACCCCGACCGCATGTCCGTGTCTGAAGACGCCAAGTTCATCGGCTTCGACGCTTACAAGCACGCCATCGACATGCTGCGCAAAGGTGACGTGGCCATCTTCACCACGCCGGTGGCCTTCCGCTGGGTGCACTTCAAATACGCCATCGAGAAGGGCGTGAACATCTTCATGGAAAAGCCGATCTGCACCGACGGCCCCACTGCACGCCGTTTGCTCGCGCTGAATGAAGAGGCCAAGAAGAAGAATCTCAAGGTCGGCGTGGGCCTCATGTGCCGCCACTGCCGCGTCCGTGGCGAACTCTTCAACCGCATTCAGGACGGTGAGATCGGCGATCTTCTCCTCATGCGCGCCTACCGCATGCAGGGCCCCGTGGGTTCTGCGTTCACCCTGCCGCGTGATCCGAAAGTGGACCCAAGCGAACTGCAGTGGCAGATCCAGCGCTTCCACAGCTTCCTTTGGGCGAGCGGCGGCGGCTTCAGCGACTTCAACATCCACAACATCGACGAAGCCTGCTGGATGAAGAACGACTGGCCGGTGGAAGTGCAGGCCAGCGGCGGCCGCAGCGATCGCGGTGACTACATTGATCAGAACTTCGACCACTACAGCTGCGAGTACACCTTCAAAGACGGCGCCAAGCTCTTCCTCGAAGGCCGCACCGCCATCGGCACGCACAACCAGTTTGCCACCCAGGTGCATGGCACCAAGGGCAGCGCGATCGTCTCCACCGCCGGTCACTTCCCCTCCAAGGCGATGACCTTCAACAGCCAGAAGATGCAGCGTTCGAACATCATCTGGCGCGGCAAGCAGCCGGAGCCGAATCCGTATGACCTCGAGTGGCAGGATCTCATCGACGCCATCGTTGCCGACAAGCCTTACAACGAAGTGGAGCGCGGCATCAAGTCCAGCGTCACCACCGCCATGGGCCGTGCCGCCGCGCACACCGGCCAGGTCGTCCGCTACGATGACTACATCAACAGCGCGTTCGAGTTCGCCCCAGGCGTCGACAAGCTCACCCTGGACGGCCCTGCACCGATCATCGCTGATGCAAACGGCAAGTATCCTGTGCCACAGCCTGGTATCCTCAAAGACCGCGAGTACGCCATGGAGCCGCAGGCCAATCCCTTCCCGCTCATCCCCATGCCTCCAGCCCCCGCCGAGGAACCGCTGTCTCCGCCAGAACGGACGAAGCCTGCCGCGAAGAAGAAAGAAGCCAAGAAGGCCTGAGACTGAGGGACACACCGTCTGCTCAACCGCTGTCCTTCACGGGGCGGCGGTTTTTTTGTCACTCCGTCAGGTGCTTCACCAGCCAGCGCCTTCATTTAAATTGAAGCGGGGTATTTGTGCTCGCAATACGTCTTAAGAATCTAAGTTATCCATGAGCCTTATTTGAATGCTTACTTAGGAGCTAAACTCCAATGTTCGAGATAACCTCTGGGTGTGGACAAACAAGAGGATGACACCCCCATACCAGAATCTCTGAGTGACACGCCCGAAGCCGAATGTGTGCGGCAGCTGTTCGGACGCAGGCACTGGATGAAACTGGGTATGGGGGGTGCCTTGGGCACGATTGGAGGAGGCATGGGCTACTACATGGCACCTCCTGCAATCGTGCCATTGTATTTCAATGGCGTTTACGCTTTCGCGCATGAAAGCCATCCTGCGGTGGTTCATCAGCTGGTGGCCGCCGCCAATGAACTGGTGGGCAAGCCCTACAAGTGGGGCGGGGGACACAAAGTTCTGTTTGATAACGGCTTCGACTGCTCGGGCTCCGTCTCTCACGTTCTCTACCGTGCCAGGCTGCTGGACAAGCCTCTCAATTCCATAGCCTTTGCTCGTTACGCCTGGCCTGGACCTGGGAACTACGTCACGCTTTTCGTCAAACCCAAGCATCACGTTTTCATGCAGATCTGCGGCCTCCGTTTTGACACCTCCGGCACGCTGACCGGGGAAGGGCCCCGCTGGCGTGCCTCCAGCCGTTCCTACGACGGTTTTTATGCACGTCATCCCGCCTGGCTGTGAAATAAACGCCCGAATGTCGGGGAACCGGGCTTCATCAACGAGGCTGCTGGCATCCAAAAGAGCGAGGCCCGGGAAGCACCCGCAAAGATGGGATTCATGCTGATTGACAGCGCCGCTGCTGTGCGGGCAGAATGCGCAACGTATGAAGACTTCCTTGCCCACCCTCTTGTCTGCTCTCCAACGCCTGCAAGTCTGGATGCTGCAAGCAGCGGCGCTGGTGCTGCTGGCATCTTGCGAAGTGCCTGCTGACAACGGCGGGCTTTCCGCAGCCCCCACGCCCAATGTGCAGGGCATCTACCAAGGCTCCTACACCTACGGCGGTGCCTACCAGAAGCTGGCCGGGAAGACCGTCTCCTTTGAGATTTCCCTGCGGCAGGCGCGCGGCTCCAACAAGATCAAGGGAGTCATCAAGGAATCCTACACCGGCTTTGGCACTTTGAAGGATGGGTTTGTATGGGCGGACATCACCGGTACCTGCGAGAGTGAGGATGGTTTTACCCATCTGCAGTTCACCAAAACCTACCGCCACTCGAAGGAGCCTCCGGTCGCTTATCGCGGCTCGTTGCCGCCGGGTTCCAGCCTGCTTGCCGGCACCTGGTACTTTCCCCACAAACCGAGTGACAGCGGCATGTTTCAAATCAGCAACCTGCATGTGCAATGACCCGCGCCCGCACGCTTGTCTGGCTCACAGCCTTCAGTCTCACGGGCTTTGTCCTGCGGGCGCAGAACACTGCCGATGCGCAGCAACCTGCCATCGTGGTCAGTGGCTTTGAGCCCTTTGGAGGGCGTGACCGCAATGCCTCCTGGACTCTGGCTCGAGAAATCGCCAGGGCCTTCCCACATGAAGTCCGCGCCTTGCAGATTCCCGTCGTCTGGGGGGCGCCGCTGACCGCCATCAACAGTCAAACCGCTGCCGCAGGTGTGGATCGCCTTTGGTGAAGGCACGCCGGAATTTCAGATCGAAATCCTCGCGCACAATCAGCGTGGAATGTACCCGGACAACCAGCAGGCCAAACCTGCCACACCGGACATCGTCAGCGCTGCGGCACCGGTGCTGAAACAGCTGGCGCAGGTGAAGGATCTCGCCGCTGCATTGACCCAGGCGGGGTTTCCCACCCACTTGTCGCAGAGCGCCGGACGTTACCTGTGCGAGGAGATGCTCTACTCACTCCTCTACGCCCAGCAGCAGCATCCCGAAGCGCTGCGTCTGGTGCTTTTCATCCACGTCCCAACCTTGCAGCAGTCCATCACCGTTTCTCCGGCGAAAGAAGGCGCCCCTGCTGCACGCAAACAGGTGGACGCCGCACTGCTGCAGGCCTTTGGCAGACAGCTTTTCACCTCGCTGCGCACGCTCCGCCTGCTGCCCTCTGCGCCAGGCCGCTGAATCTGCGGCGGGTCTTTATCCACGAGTGACTTGATTCCGGCTCAGTGGAGGTGAGCACCGCCATGGCCTGCGTGCCCGCCGGTTTCAGAACAGCGGAATGCGGTCAGACCGAGTTCCGGTTCGACGCGTTCCAGGCGTTTGTGATGGGCAGGAGGACTAAGCATGACGAACGCGATCATGCGCCGCACCCACTCCGCCGCCATGACACTTCCAAGCCGTTTATGGAAGCAGCAGGTGGAGCCCCGTATGCACCACCTCGACAAAGCGCGCACGCTGCGCATTCTCCTCACTCATGGCCGCTCGTGGAAAATCCGTCGCCTTCGCCCGCATCCGTGCGGAGGTGATTCGTTTGGTCGCTCTGATCCCAGCGGGCAAGTTCACCACTTATGGCAGCATCGCCATTCACATGAATGTGATCGCGCGTCATGTGGCCACGGTGCTCAGCCATCTCACGCCCGAGGAATCCGCCGCGCTGCCCTGGCACCGGGTGGTGGCAGCCAATGCGCGCATCAGCCCAAACATGCCTCCTGAATCGTCACGCAAACAACGTCGCCTGCTCAAAGCCGAAGGCCTGCGCATCGACACAGAGGGCTACATCCAGGATGCCGATGCCCATTTCCACAACGTGGGTGTGCGGCGGGACATCCGCTGGAGCGAGGAGTGATGGCTTTGCTGCTTCGATCACCTGCTCGTTCGAATCACAGCAGACGCGCGGGGCCTTTGACTCGCGTCATTTCAAGCGTTGGTACTTCTCCTCAGGAGCCAGCTTCGACCTATCCGAACTTTTCTTCACCATCGAGTCTCCAGTGAGGCGGATGTGATACTCCTTGCTCACACCCTTTTTCCCTTTCCCGATGAAGTTCAGTCGAAGAACAGCGTCGTCGGAACACCAGTAGGTGCCAGATCTGTTGCCTTCGGTAAATGTTCCGTCGGCGCGGAACTCTACCTTGAGGTTCTCCTCGCCTTGGGCGGTGGTGAAGGTCGTGGTGCCAATGCGCGATTCAACGCACTCCCACTGCCCGATGATTTCCTGGGCGTTGTCCGCGTACCCACGGCCTGCCAGAACGAGGGCCATCAGCATGCAGAGACCGAAAGCAAAACGGGGCAGGGCGGTTTTCATGAGGGGGATGCGGCTGCATCCAGAAAGCAGCTGCGTTCTTCCACAACGTCTGTACTCGCCGAACTATTAGTTGGAGTGATGGATGGGCTCCATCACTCCAAAGATGTTTGAACCAGTGTGGTCTCACTGGCCATAGACATCAATCCACTGCAGGCCGCTCTTGGAGCCGGGTGGTGTGAAGTAGCGGCGGCCGAGGTAGGTGCCGCCTTTCACCTCACGCATCGAACCACCTGCTGGGTGGCTGGCGCGAGTGAGGACGGGCTTGCCGTTGTAAGTGCCGTTTGCATCAGGCACCGTGCCGCAGGACGCGGAGAGGAGCATGCTAAGACCAAGGACAATGGAGGCGGGGTTGGGTCGCTTCATGAACTCCAATGAACCTTTGTGTCGTGATGATGCAACCCGTTCATCGCAGTACGATATTCTTTCCTCTGTTTTGTAATGGGATGCCCTCAGGCTCAGGGCTTGCCTTTCATCGCACATTCCGCTTTCATTCAGCCAACGCCACTGGCCATGCACCGACCCCTCTTCCTCTTTCCCCGGCTGGCTGCGATGGCCGCAGCACTTTCCCTTCAATCCCTGGCAGTGCTGGCCGCTGCGCCGAACACGCTCACGCCGCAGGAACAGGCGGCGGGGTGGAAACTGCTGTTTGATGGCCGCAGCACGGCGGGATGGCACACGTATGGAAAGAAGTCCGTCACCGCCGGCTCATGGAAGATTCAGGATGGCTGCCTCGTCATTCCGAAGGGCAACGGCCGCCCGAATGGCACCGGCGGCGATCTCGTGACGAATGCGATGTTCACGAACTTCGAGTTTGAGTTCGAATGGCGTGTGGGGCCCGTGGGCAACAGTGGCGTGGAGTACCTCTTCACCGAAGGCGAGAAACGCACGGCCAGCTTTTATCCTGGAGACACCGGCGACAGCCCGGTGGGCTTTGAGTATCAGGTGCTGGATGACGCGCCGCACGCCAACAACGCGGCGAACCGGCTGGCCGCCTCCATCTACTCGCTGGTCACTCCCACAGGCAAAACGCTGCGCCCCGTGGGCGAATTCAATCAAGGCCGCATCGTGGTGGATGGCAATCACGTGGAGCACTGGCTCAATGGCCGCAAGGTGGCCGAATGCGAGCTCGGCAGCCCCGAGCTGCAGCGCATCATCGCCAGCAGCAAATACAAGTACTACCCCGGCGTGGGTGTGAAGCGCGCCACCGCCATCGCTCTGCAGGATCACGGCGCGGAGGTGGCGTATCGCAATCTCAAGCTCCGTGTGCTGGCCACCCCTGCGGGTCGTGCTCCGGTCGCCGCAGCCCCACCTCCTGCGCCCGCAGCTGCGTCGACGGCTTCATCATCCATGACCGCCCGCAAGATCCCCATGCAGGCCGCCGACTGGCGTGTCTGGTGCTGGTCCAAGGCCGACAACCGCTGGGTGGAACACCCGCTGGACAAGATGACCGTGCAGATCCAGGACGGCGTGCTCAGCGCCAGCAACACCACCAACAGCAACTGGCCCCGCGCCATCCTCGTCTATCGCGGCACCCTGCTGGACGGCGACTTCACCGTCTCCGCCGACTACCGCGGCCAGCTCGAATCCTTCGACCTCCAGTCCGCCGACGGCGGCAACCAGCGCCTCACCTGCCTGAACCCGCCACAGGGCAACCAATGGCACAACGCCCTACTCGGCCGCAAGCAGGGGCAGTACACCGCCCGCCTCGAGGAGGCCCCCGTGCAAGCGCAGAACAGCAAAGCATCTTCTGGTATGAAAGGCTACTTTTGCTTCAAGCTGCGGCCGGGAGAGACGGTGGAGGTGCGGGAGCTGGTGGTGCAGACGGGGAGGTAGGGTCGATCATCTCCACTTCAAACGCCTTCCCGCTTTGCTCACGCTCCCATTCATCATCACACCTTTCGCTTCTGAGACCTGCGTCTCAAAATATCAGAATAAATATTAGATGAAAATAAGAAATTAGACGTGGAAATTTCCTTCGCATGTCTTCTTTCCTTCCCGTACCAATCGCCCTTGGCTTTATTCTCAACACCATCGCTTTCACAGGTGCAGTTGTCTTTTATGCCAAGCGTTTGCGGCGTGGGCGGCCTCCACGCGGCGAGGATGAAAAACTGCTGCGCGGTCCTGGAGAACATCTGCAGGAACAGTTGATGGAACTCGATCAACAAATGACAGAGCAGTGGTTTTTGGGCATTGTGATTCCGGTGTTCATTCTGCTGATACCGCTAACCCTTCTGCCCCAGATGCGCGGCCGGGAGAGCACGGTGATGATACTGGCCTGTGCGGGCTTCGTCGTGAGTTTCGTGCTGCGGCTGCGACGTGTCCGTGGGATTTTCAAACAGACGGCTCAGTACCGGCTCGGACTGCTCGGAGAGCGCGCCGTGGCTGCAGCCCTGCAACCTTTGCTGGCTCGGGGCTACCACGTCTTTCACGACATGCCTGCCCATGGTGCGCAGAAGGCCTTCAACCTGGATCATGTTGTGGTCGGTCCTTCCGGCCTGTTTGTTGTGGAGACCAAAGCCCGGCGCAAAATACACCAAGATGCCAGCGGTGCAGATCACGTCGTGCAATTCGATGGTCGAAGCTTGCACTGGCCCAGAAGTGAGAGCCGCGAAGAGGTGGAGCAGGCCGAACGAAATGCTGTATGGTTGAGAGATTTCGTCCACAAACGGCTCGGCTTGGCTGTCCAGGTCGTGCCCCTGCTGGTCATTCCTGGCTGGTATGTGAAGCGGACGGGAACCGGAGCCGTCATACCCATGAACGAAAAACAGGTCGAGAAAGCCATTCTGGGTCGGACTGTGCTGGACGAAAAGACCGTGGATCAGATTAAGCGGCAGCTCGACACGGAGTGCCGAACTGTCAGTTTTGGTTCTTGAGCTTTTGCCAGCAGACGAACAAGGCTTCCTGAGTGCTGCCCATGGACTCGATGAAGGCTTGATTGTTGAAGCCGGGGAGTTTTTGAAGGCGTGCCAGGAGCTCTACATCACCGGTGGCACCTTGAGGAATGCAGCAGCCTTTTTCTGTGCCGTGCAGCAGCCAGAAGACATCGGGTAGCAAAGGACCGTCGCTATTGGTGAGCACTTCGACTTTTTGGAGATCGTCCCAGAGGACGCTTTCGACGGTGCCATCGGGACGGTGGCAGGAGACTTCGGTTTCGCTCAGGTGGATGATGTAGCGGCTTTCGGGGTCAAGGCGTGCCTGCGGGGTGTCTGGGTCCAGTGCTTTGGCAACGACGCGATCAGTGAGCCGGGAGATGATCAGCCGTTTCCCGAAATGGAGCACGAGGTAGATCAGGAGGGCGAAGGCGAGGACTTGGGGTATCGTCATTGGGGAGTTGCGTGGGCTTTGGAAGTCATGCAACCCGCAGGGATCGAGGACGAGTGCTGAGTATGACGGCGAGGAAAAAAGATGTCCGAGCAGAGTCTTGAATTCTACGCCCCCACCTCCGTGCTCTCCACCTCCGTGCTCTCCACCTCCTTGCTCCCACGCTTCAGCATCACCGCCAGCAGCGCAATATCCGCCGGGTTCACGCCCTGGGCTCTCGCGGCTTGGCCGAGGGTGGCGGGGCGGAGGGCGGTGAGGCGGTGCTTGGCTTCGGTTTTGAGGCCGGGGATGGCGTGGTAATCGAAGTCAGCGGGGATCATCTTTTCCTCCATCCGGGAGGTTTTGGCCACCATGTCTTCCTGCCGGGTGATGTAGCCGGCGTATTTGACGTCGTTTTCGACGAGGCTCCAAACCTCGGGGATGAAGCGGGAATACATCTCGGTGGGCAGCTGGGCAGGGGTGCTTTCGGGGCGGCGCAGCCATTTTTCCAAGGTCACGTCGCCCATACGGGCCTCCTGCAGCAGGGTGCGAGCCGCGGCGATGGCGGCGATTTTTTCCTCGGTATGGCGGATGCGGTAGGGGGAGACGAGACCCACTTGTGCGGCCAGCGGGGTGAGGCGGAGGTCGCAGTTGTCCTGGCGGAGGAGGAGGCGGTACTCGGCGCGGGAGGTGAAGAGGCGGTAAGGCTCGGTGGTGCCTTTGGTCACGAGGTCGTCGATCATCACGGCGAGGTAGGCCTGGCTGCGCTGGAGCAGGAAAGGGGGGCGGCCCTGAGCCTTCAGCGCAGCATTGGCTCCGGCGATGAGGCCCTGCCCGGCAGCTTCCTCGTAGCCGGAGGTGCCATTGATCTGCCCGGCGAAGTAGAGGCCGGAAACGCGCTTGGTTTCCAGGGTGGGATGAAGCTGGGTAGGGGGGCAGTAGTCGTACTCCACGGCGTAACCAGGGCGGACGATCTCGGCATTTTCGAGGCCCGGGATGGACCGGATGAACTCATACTGGACCTCGAAGGGCAGGGAAGTAGAGACGCCATTCACGTAGAATTCGCGGGTGTGGCGGCCCTCCGGTTCGAGGAAAATCTGGTGCCGTTCCTTCTCCGCAAAGCGCACCACCTTGTCCTCCACGGAGGGGCAGTAGCGTGGCCCGACGCCCTCGATGCGGCCCGAATACATGGCCGACTTGTGGATGTTGGCCCGAATGATGTCGTGCGTTTGGGGGGTCGTGTAGGTGATCCAGCAGGGAATTTGTTCCACGTGGAACTTTTCTGGGGCCCAGTGATTGAGGGTAAACTGGTTCGGACCGGTGGAACTAAGGGGATTCGAACCCCTATCCTCGACCTCAGATTCATCCTCCGGAAGCACGCCAGACAGGTAGCTGAAGTGCGGTGCAGGCTCATCTCCAGGCTGAAGTTCACACTTGGAGAAGTCGATGCTCCGGCTGTTGAGGCGGCAGGGGGTGCCGGTTTTGAAGCGTTGGACGTCGAAGCCGAGCTCACGGAGGCTGTCAGAGAGGGTGGAAATGCTGTCGCCCATACGGCCTCCGGCCTGGTTCTGCTGCCCCACATGGAGGAGTCCGCGCATGAAAGTGCCGGAGGAAATGACCACTGCCTTGGTCCGGTAGATCATGCCAAGGCTGGTGCGGATGCCCGTGATGGCATCGTTTTCGACCAGAATCTCAGCGGCATTGCCCTGATGAAGGTCGAGGTTGGGCTGGTTTTCGATCAGCCATTTCATGCGAAACTGGTAGGCCTTCTTGTCGCATTGGGCCCGGGGAGCCTGCACGCTTGGGCCCTTGCGGGCGTTCAGCATGCGGAATTGGATGCCCGTGGCGTCTGTGTTTCGACCCATCACGCCGCCCAGAGCGTCGATCTCGCGCACCACATGACCCTTGGCCAAGCCGCCAATGGCGGGGTTGCAGGACATCTGGGAGATTGTGTCGAGGTTCTGGGTGAGGATGGCCGTCTGGCAACCGAGCCTGGCAGCCGCCATCGCCGCCTCCACGCCGGCATGACCGGCTCCACAAACGATGACGTCATAGTGCTTGGGGAAGGTGTAGAGGCTGGTGGACATGAGGGCAACGAGAGTAACACAGGCCAGAAATTGTTCCATGTGGAACAAAAGGGAATCTCAGAGAGGGTTTCAGAAGCGGGTCAGATGGGCAAAGGGAGAGTCGGAAATGGCAAACAGGGAAGGGGAGCTGGCTGAAAAGAAGGGGTCCAAGAAGGCGCAAAGAGCTACCCAAGAAGGTGGTCGGGATGGGGGAACGAGAGATGTGAAGGCGGCGAAGAGGGTGCATGGAGGCATGGAATCAGGCATCCGGAGCGTCCCCCCCAGAGGAGAGGAAAAGCGCCCAAGGGGCAGGGCAGGTAAGGGGGGCACACCATACTGGCGAAGGTTTTTCCATCTTCCCTCCACCCCAACCCTCGACCAACAGTGTTCGTCGTGAGCTGGGCGGGAAGAGAAGGAGGCCGTTTACGAAACTGATTGCCCTGCCGCGCCGCTCAAGGGCTGGTAGGGATGCGTTGTGCGCGTCCCACTCTTTTCGGGTCTGTGGCACACCCGCAAGCGATCCAAAAAGGTGCGCCGTCCTCGCAAGTCTCTGTAGCGCGATGGCTGCGAGATGGGAGGTGGAGCGCTGGGTGAGATGCGGCGCTCAAAGGCCGCAAGGCAGCACTGGAACAAAGGATTCCAAGAACGCTCACAACGCGTCCCTACCAGCCCTGAGGTCTTATGCCTCTCCATGGAACATCGGGCATTTTCCCATCAGCGGGCCTTGTGGTTCCCATCCATGGAATGCCCGATTGCGGAAGGGGAGGAGGGGTTTTGGACCTCATGCACCAGTCCGATTCTTCGCGCTCTCGCCATTTTCAAAATCCTGCGAGCGCCGTCGAGTGTCGCTGTGCGCCGCACTCAGACAACCTGCCGCCCGGGCCGGGAATACCCTTCATGCAGACACCGCTCATCCCCCTGCGTAGCTTCACAGCACCAGACGATGGAACGCACCTGACCATCGGGCTTTCGTGACTCCGCGCTGCTCCGACGCCATGCTCTTAGAGCCATCCGGTTCACCTTCGCCATCCCACGCACAGGAGCCTGATTCTCCCGTGCCGCAGTTCAAACACCATGCTTGCTTCCGGCATGCTTCCCGCTAGTATCGCCCCCACCAATGGCCTCCGCAAACGCCCCCACCAACGCCCTGGCAAACCACGCTGCCGACCCGATCAATCAGAAGCTCACCGCCGCCGACAAGGTGGAGCTTTACCGCAAGATGGTCCGCATCCGCCGCTTCGAGCAGGTGTCTCTCCAGCACTACCAAGCCGGTCGCATGGGCGGTTTCCTCCACCTCTACATCGGCCAGGAATCAGTGGCCGTCGGCACGGTTTCAGTGATGGGCGAAAACGATCATGTCATCACTGCTTATCGCGATCACGCACACGCCTTGGCCGTTGGAATGAACATGAACGAGTGCATGGCCGAACTCTTCGGCAAAGCCACCGGCTGCTCCCGCGGCAAGGGCGGCTCCATGCATTACTTCGCGCCTGACAAAAACTACTGGGGCGGTCACGGCATCGTGGCTGGCCAGACCCCGCTGGGCCTAGGCCTTGCCTTCGGTCTGAAATACCGTGGCCTCAAAGGTGCCGCGCTGTGCTTCCTCGGTGACGGTGCTGTGAACCAGGGTGCCTTCCATGAATCCCTGAATCTCGCTGAGCTGTGGGATCTGCCTGTGGTCTATGTGATCGAAAACAATGGCTACTCCATGGGCACCAGCCAGAAGCGCTCCTCTGCGTACACCGACTTCCTCGCCAAGCGCGCTGAAGGTTACGGCATGGCCTGGGAGCAGTTCAATGGTGCAGACATCTACGAAGTCCGCGCCGGAGTCAGCAAGGCCATCGAGCGGGCGCATACCCAGTCCAAGCCGAGCATCATCGAAATCGCCACCTACCGCTGGGAAGGGCATTCCGTCGCTGACGCCAACAAGTTCAAGTACCGCACCAAGGAAGAAGTCGAGCAGTTCCAAAACGAGCACGATCCGATTCAGGTGTGGAAGCGCAACCTTCTCACGGAAGGCGTGGCCACCGAAGAAGAACTGAAGAAGATCGACAAGGAAGCGCAGAAGGAAGCGGAAGATTCCGCCGAATTTGCCAAGGTCAGCCCATATCCAGAACCCGAATCCATCTTTGAAGATGTGTACTGGGAAGTGGACAACAAGACCGAAGCGGGCCAGACCGGACGCCACTTCTTCAACGACTGAGTCTAAGGCGGCTTGCCTCACTTCCGGAGTGGGGCTTTACCCCGGACTTTGTTGCTGATTGCATCTGCCTTTTGCCCTGATCACCCTCTCAGGCTAAGTTCAGATCACAGGCCTAAACTCCGAAATATGTTTTCTCGGAGCTGATCCCACATTAATTCATTCAACACCAATGAATTGCATCACATACCTTTGCCTTGTTTCCAAGGCAAAGGTTCGCTGATTCGCTTCACGCCAAGCTGACGGCCTTGAGGGCTACTTTGCAGCCGCCGCAGAGGTGATGGTATCCGCCTGACTGGTCAGGATGATGGCGTGCTTGTCATAGGTCGCCTTGGCCTCGACGAGCTGAGTCACGTAATTCAGCGCCTCGTCCAGGGGGACATTGGCGAGTGAGAGGCTGAGCTTTTTCTTCGCCAGGTCCTCGCCCTTCACGATCACGTTGGGCACCACTTTGCCGCCACTCGCATTTTTAGAGAGCGCCCGCAGACCCTCGATGGCTTCGGTCAGTGTCACGTCATCCATGGACACCTTCGGCAGAATGACGGCGGCGTACTGGTTTTTGAGCGAGTTGTCCTTCGGCTGGTAGTTGGCGCGGATGTAGGCGAGCATGTTCGCCGTCTCTGCGTGCTTCGGATTCGCCGCAGCCACGCGGGAGAGCAGCTTGTACGCCGTGTCCAAGTCACCCTTGTAGTAAGCGGCGCGGCCTTGCTGAAACACCGCATTCAGATCTTCCGCTTGGGCTGAAAAGCCTGCGGCAGACATAAAAAAGGCAGTCGTCAAAAGCGCGACTGCCGTGGAAACCTTGGACCCAATCATTGATGTTTTCATGGTGGAGGATGGATTTGACCTAATTTCACCAAATCGCTGAAAGAATGTCAAGCGTGCTGACGAACGGCGAGGCTTGATGCCGTGCGCATCCTGCTCCATCGGTGAAGCATGCCCCCGCCGAAAAAAACCGCTGCCAGCCAGGTGAATGTCTTCATCGGCAGTGATGAAGCACGCGTGAAGGAAGCCGCGCTCATGCTCGTGCGCAGCCTCACGCCACCAGACGCCGGAGACTTCAGCAACGACGTCATCGACGGCACCGCCGACAACTCCGAACACGCCGGCAACATCTGCTCCAACGTGTGCATGGCATTGCAAACGCTGCCCTTCTTCGGCGGCAGCAAAGTGGTGTGGCTCAAGAACGCCAACTTCCTCGGGGACTCCGGCGCAGGCCGTGGCCAGGATGCGGTGAACGGATTCGAACGCATCCTCGATGTGGTGGAACGCGGCCTC
Organism: Prosthecobacter sp.; assembly: GCF_044222345.1. Lineage (GTDB taxonomy): Bacteria > Verrucomicrobiota > Verrucomicrobiia > Verrucomicrobiales > Verrucomicrobiaceae > Prosthecobacter. Next base: position 19,102 of record NZ_JBGANL010000043.1, on the reverse strand, counting down.
GGCAGTGACGTGAGTTTTGTCATCAGCGCCACCGGCATCGACAAACGGCGCAGCACCTACAAGCGCATCTCGAAAATCGCCGCCTTCGAAGTCTTCGACAAGCCGGACACCTCGCGCGCCGGATGGGAAGGCCCGGTCCTTGCCATGGCCTCACGCAAGGCCAAGGAACTCGGCATCACTTTTGAAAGCGGTGCACTGGAACTCCTGGTGCAGATGGCCGGCGATGACACGCGGCAGATGGAAAACGAGCTCGAAAAGATCGATCTCTTCCTCGGCGAGCGCCGCCGCGCCGGACTGAAGACCGTGCAAAACATGGTGTCCATGAGCCGCGCCGGTGTGTTGTGGGATCTCGGCAACGCCATCGGCAAACGCGATCTGCCGCGTGCGCTGGAGCTTCTCGGCACACTCATGTATCAGGGGCAGAACGCCATCGGCCTGCTGCTCGCCGCCATCGTCCCCCGCGTGCGCAGCCTGCTGCTCATCAAAGACCTCGGCTCACGCTACAAGCTCAACAAGTTCAACTACGCCGGCTTCTGCTCCTCGCTCGAAAGCCTGCCTTCGACGGCAACCTCGCATCTGCCGCGCAAAAAAGACGGCACCGGCTTCAATGCCTATCCGATGTTCCTCGCCATCCCCGAGACCGGCAACTTCACGCTCGAAGAACTGCATGCAGGTTTCAAAGCCTGCCTTGTCGCCAACTCCAAGCTCGTCACTTCATCGCTCGATCCCAAGCTTGTGCTTGAACGTCTCCTCGTCGGCCTCCTCGCCAGACAATCCCGCTGATCCACCATGCCCACCTCCACGATTCTCGCCTGTCTTGCCATTGGTATCATCAGCGGCGCAGTCGCAGCATTATGCGGCGTCGGCGGTGGTGTCGTGATGGTTCCTGCGTTTGTGTTCTTCCTCAAGCTGCCGCACAAGACAGCCGTCGCGACTTCGCTCGCCATCATCATTCCCACCGCGCTGATGGCCACCACGCAGAATGCCAGGCATGGCTACGTGGAATGGAAAGTCGCCGCCATCACCGCAGTCTCTGCGTCCATCTTCGCCTACTTTGGCGCAGGCTGGTTGAAGTCGATGAGCAACGAAACACTCACACGCATCTTCGGCACCATCCTCGTCGTCTTTGGCACACGCATGCTGCTGCAGGGCAAGGCCTGAAGCCTTACCACACCAACGCGTCGAGAAAGAACGTGGCCACCATGCCCAGCGCCACGATCAGGCGCAGCACCAGGCCAACACCCGTGCCCAGCAGGGAGCCCCAGGCTGACTTCGCCGCAGGGTGCAGCTGCTTCTTGGCAAAGATCAGCTCAAAGGCAACGCCACCGATCAGCGGACCCAAGATCAAACCAAACGGAACAAAGAACATGCCCGCGATGCCGCCGATGAACACCCCGGCGATACCCCAGCGGCTCGCGCCAAACCAGCGTGCACCCATGGCACCGCTGGCAAAATCCACGACGTAGGACAGCACCAGCCCGAGCGATAGAATCACAATGCCCCAGGTGCTCATGCCGGACTCCGGACGCAGCACCGTATGAATAATGCCCGCAGCAAAGATCAGCATCGGTCCTGGCAGAAACGGCACCACCGAACCGATGATGCCCACGAGAAGCAGGCAGATCGTCAGCGACCACACGCCCCACATCTGCCACGGCATCGTGGTGAAAAAATGCGCCGTGGAATGCCAGGCATTGGTGAACCACTCAGTCATCGCGCCATTGGGTTTTGGATTCGACGGGCAGCCGCACGCTCTTCGGCCAGTTCAGCCCGGCACGCGGCCAGCCGAGATAAATGAGACCCACGCAGCGATCTTCCGCGCCGATTTGGAGGTAGTCGGAAAACTCACGTGTGCCCAGCAGGGGAGGGGATGACCAGTAGCATCCCAGCCCAGCCGCTGTGGCGGAGAGCTGCAGGTTTTGCAGCGCGCAGGCCACTGCTTCGATCTCTTCGATCTCAGGAATCTTTGCTCCACCACGCCGCTCCATCACACAGGCGATCACCACGGGTGAGAGCAGGGGGTTCTCACTCATCTTCTTCATCTTGTCCTCGCGGAACTCATGCGCTGGTGTCGTCTCGCGATATACGCGCTGCATCGTCTCCGCGAGTCGCGCACGACCAGCTCCTTGATGCACGATGAATTTCCACGGCTCCGTCAGCCCGTGCGTCGGCGCCCATGTCGCATCTTCGAGCACCTGCGTGAGCAGCACACGCTCCACACTCCGCGTCCCATCCATGTCCACCGGCTTGATGGAACGACGATGACGTATGAGCGCGCTGAGCTGGGAAGGGGAGGGGAGTTCGGACATGAATGCGGCAGCCTTACACCATCCGCAGCTGTTTGCTCAAAATTTGAAACGACAGGTTTGTGGCTGTGTCAGCGACAGTGATTCGGTCACTGCTTGCCAGCCCCATTTCATCATTTAGTTCCGGGGTGAGTCCCATGGACTGCAGCCGCAGACCATCGAATGTGATTGACAACCCAACAGATTTTTTGCTAAAAAGACAGCTCTGTATACTATCATTGTTATTCTCAGGCAAATCGAACCTATCTTTTCTTATCATGCCTCTCTTCTGCTGCGGTCAGTGCGGACAATCGATTGATGCTGACGACGCACTCGCGGGGACCGAGGCCTGCTGTCCCGGCTGCGGGGCCGTCATCCAGGTGCCAGCCTGCGCCCGAAACCCGTCTTACCAGCCTTATCAGGCACCAGCTTATATTCAGAAACATGACAGCACACCGGCCGACCAGTCGTCGTCCGCACCTGACGAGTGGCGCCGCCGTGCTCCGCTGCTGGGCACGGGGGGGGCGTTCTTACTGTGCTTCATCAAAAAGCTTGTCGAGCCCGTCTCGGTCTTGGACTCCGCGCTGGGCAATGTGGGACTCGTCAGCAATTTCGCAGGTGCCATCGGCTACACCATCGCCGCCGGTATCTTCGCGCTTATCGCAGCTCTGGTCATCGCGGGCATCGCCGCGGCACTCCGAAAGAGCTTTGTCTCCGTGCTGGCACGCAGCTACGGCATAGCCGTGGTGCTTCTCGCACTTTTGATGCTGGCTGGGTCATTCTCGGGATCACGCAACCTCTCCGGACCCGCGCCTGCCGCGCCCGCACCGGCCATGTCTCCCCAGGTCACTCAAAACATCCATAGTGAGCTGAACAAGCTGCAGTCAGAGTTAGAAAAAATGCAGCAGGGCACCCCGCCTGCGAACGACGCCCCCCCAGCCACACCGCAGACACCACCTGCAGAGCCTGCCGATGACCTGGGAAAGATGCTGGTCATCTCAAGACAGTACTTTGCAGAGATCGCCGCTTTGCAAAAAGACTACACGGACGAAATCGCCAAGATCGGCTTCCTGCGGGTGCTGGACGGAGAGCGAATCCTCAAGGATCAAGACTCCAGCGAGTCGTATGATCTGCTCGCTCGCGCACGGGTGCTGCTGAAGAAATACGGCGTTAAAATGCGCGAAGCGATTGCCAGCTTCCCCGCGAAAGTTCGCGACAGTCATATCAGCCCCGCCGGCAAGGCAGATCACATCCGCAGCGCCGAGACGGGCGTGGAGGCTGCCCTGAAGACCTTTGATGAAACATGGGCCCTCGAAGGGAGCGCCGTCGATGGCATCCAGGCCATCATCGATATGCTGAGCAGACGGCGTGGTCACTGGCACATGAGCAAGGGCCTCTTCATGTTTGACGACAATGCGGATCTGACGGCCTTCAATGCGTCCATGGCCAAAATCAACGCGGCTGTAGCCCGTCAGAATGAGATCAAAGAACAAGGACAGCGGGATACGGGAAAGATGTTTGATGACCTGCGGGCCGTCATCCCAAAGTAGGCGGCACATGCATTAACACTTAAACTTTTTGTGCGGTGAACGGCATCCCTGCGACCGAGACCATGTCGCATCTCCGAGCACCTGCGTGAGCAGCACACGCTCCACACTCCGCGTCGCATCCATGTCCACCGGCTTGATGGAACGACGATGGCGGATGAGTGCGCTGATTTGTTCGTGCGATGCGATGCCAGTCATGCGGCCTGCTGAACGCGCTGTCAACTCACCGCCACAATGCATCATGCCAGTGAAAGCCAACTGTGGAGTTGCCATCCTGGTCTTAAGAGCTAAAACACCGGCAGTAACCGACAGGACGGTTGCCGGTAACAATCAATGTTGGATTAGCAACACACCAAAAAAAATGAGCGCCATATACGACAAAGCGAAGTTGTTTTTTGATGCCTGTGACAGCGGCAAGGGCTGGCAGGTTTGCAAGGAGTACTGCCATCCAGATGCCACGTTCTCGGCACAGGGTCCAGCGCTCGCTTCCGTCAACACTTTGGAAGGTTACACCAACTGGATGAAGGATTTTTTCACGCCGGTGCCGGACGGACGCTACGAGCTGAAATTCTTCGCAGAAGACCAGGAGCGCCAGTGTGTGGCAGGTTATGGCGTCTATTACGGCACACACACCGGACCGGGAGGACCGGTTGAGCCTACCGGCAAGACCCTGTCGGCTGACTATGCCTATGTGATGCAGTTTGAAGAAGGCCGCATTCGGCACATGACCAAAATTTGGAATGACGCCTTCGGTCTTCGGCAGTTGGGCTGGGCATAGCCCTCATTCCGATGCGACGCGCTCCAGGGTATTATTGCCCGGAGCGCTGCAGCAAATGAAGCCAACCATGTGCCATTGAAATGGGACACAAAGAGTCCTGGCCTAAACCAGCGGCAGCAGTTTGCTCAAGGCAAGCGTCACCAGCAAACCGATCACGGAATCCGCCGTGAGCTGCAGGGACCAGGTGCGCAGGGTTTCCTTTTCGGTCATGCCGCTGAGGCGGTTCACCACCCAGAAGCCGCTGTCGTTCATCCAGGAGCAGAACATCGCGCCGAAGCCGATGGAAGTGAAGAGGTAGAGCGGATGACAGCCAAGATTCGTGCCGGTGAGCAGCGGTGCCATGATGGAGGCGGCGGTCAGCATCGCCACGGTGGCAGAGCCTTGAGCCACACGCACGACGGCAGCCACAAGCCAGCCCAGCAGGATCAAATTCAAGCTGTAAGCCTTCGCGAGATCCGCCACTGCGGTGCCCACGCCAGCGATGCGCAAGGCATAGCCAAAGGCCCCCCCTGCGCTGGTGATAAGAATGATCATGCACGCCGTCTCCAACGGCGGTCCCATCAGTGCCTCGATCTTCTTCAAGCCAAATCCACGCTGCCTGGCCAGCACACCGATGGAGATCAATGCGCCAATGATCAGTGCGATGTTCTTGTGCCCGATGAAGTCCACCCAGGTGCGCACCGCATCAAAGCCATGCTCGCCACCCAGCGCATTCACCATCGCCACGCCCCATCCTGCACCGCTCTTCGCACCTGTATGAGCCAGTTCAAACACCGTGGTCAGACTGATCAAGATGATCGGCAGCAGCACCGGCGTGATGCTCCAGAAGAAGGAAGGCAGCTCGCTCTCAGGCTTGGCGCTGACGCCTTGCAGTTCGCTCAATGAGACGGCACCAGTCTCGCGCAGCGGCACGTCGGTGCGGGCGTTCAGCCACTTGCTGAAATAGAAGCCAAAGAAGCAGGTGATCGCGCCAATCACCATCCCGCCCACCACGGACTCGCCTACATTCAGGTTCAGGCTTTCCACCACTGCCACCGGTCCGGGGTGCGGCACCGTCATGGAATGCGTCACGGTGCCACCGCAGCAGATTGCCATGAGGTACAGCGTGTAGTCTTTGCCGGTGCGCATGCGCAGCGCCATCGCCAGGGGCACCATGAGCATGAACATCGTGTCGAAGAAGATGGGGGCGCTGAGGATGAAGGTGCTCCACAGCAGGGCCCAGCCCGCATGTTTCTCGCCAAAGAATGCCAGGAAGCGCCGCACCACCTTGTCCGCCCCGCCGCTCTCCATCAGGCACATGCCAATGATCGCCGCCAGAGCGATCGAGATCGCGATATCACGCGCCGAATCTCCCAGTCCTTTGGAGACCATCTCCACCGCGCCGACCATTGACGACATGACTTTCACTTTGCCATCCTTCTGCACCACATCCCAGGAATCCTTGCCTGCAAGCAGACAGGCCAGCAGCGCCGCGACCACCAGCGCCAGAAACGGATGCATGCGCAGCTTGCTAATCGCAATGATGATGAAGGCGACGCTGACAGCGAGAACGACGAAGGGCCAGTAGCTGGCCGAGGTTGCGGCAAGGAGAAACATGGCCGCGATGCTGGAGGGAGGCAGCGGACACGTCAAGACATTCGACAGTGGACTTCGCGCCTGACTCCGCTTCTTTCAGCCGCGCATGAAACCAGCCTATCTCCGCCTGCTCTTTGTCCTGCTCGTCATCGTGGCGGGAGCGTTCGGCGTTTCGCGGCTGGATTTCGATGTGGATCCTCTCAGCCTGCTGCCGCAGGAGCTGCCGGGGCTGCAGGGCACGCGCCTATTGAGGGAGCAGAAGCGCAACCTGCTGCTCATCGCCGTGCAGGCCGAAGATCCGGCACTGGCCGAAGTCACCGCCGATACGCTGGCCGAACACCTGGCCGCCAAGCCTGAACTGTGCGCGAGCGTGCGCAGCAAATCGCTGCTGCAATCCGATCCTGCGATCATCGCGGAAGTCGTCGCCTATCTCTGGCTCAATGCGCCGCCGCAGGAGGTGGCGAAGCTCATCTCATCCCTTGATCCCGCTTCGCTCACAGCCCTGCTCGCCAAATCCAAGGAAGCCGCAGCCTCTTCTCTCGATCTGCAAAACGCCACGCTCACTGGCTACGATCCACTCGGCCTCGCACGCGGTGCCCTGGCGTTCATGAGCGGGGGAGGGGACATGAGCAGCCTCATGAGCGATGAATTCAGCAGCGCCGATGGCACACTGCGTCTGCTGTTTGTCACTCCACCGGGGCAGGCGCTGGCTGACTATCGTGCAGCCAATGCGTGGCTCATGCAGATCAAGAAGGCCGTGCGTGAGGAATGGCTGCCCCAGCAAAAAGAACTCGCGGGCGTGAAGATCGGCTTCACAGGTGATCCGGCTTTTCAGGCGGAAATCGCCACCGGCATGGAAGGGGACATGCGGCAGTCGATCGGAGCCGTCACCTTCATCGTCGGCTTTCTTTTCTGGCTGCTGCACCGCAGTGTGAAGCCGCTGCTCTGGCTGCTGCTGGCCATTCTCTGCGCCAACCTGCTGACGCTCGGCACAGCAGGCGTGATCTATGGCTCGCTCAATGTGATGTCCATGGGCTTTGCGGCCATCCTCACGGGATTGATTGAAGACTTTGGCGTCTTTGGTCTGCATGTGGCACGCGAACACCCGGGCGAGCGATTTGGCAGCATCTGCCGGCGCGCGCTGCCCAGCGTCACGTGGTCGGCCGTCAGCATCGCCGGCATCTTTGCCATGCTGGGTCTCAGCCAGCTTCCCGGCGTGGCGCAGCTCGGTGTGTTGTCGGCGCTCGGAGTGCTGATCGGTGCAGCGGTGATGATCTTCGGCTTTCTACCGCTGGGCATGACCACGGGCAAACTGGAGGAGCATCATGGCAGCATTCGCCTGGCCATGAGAATGCAGGGCATCATGGTGTGGCTCGTCTTGATCGCTCTCATCACCGCCACTGCGGTGGTGGGATGGAAGGGCCTGCCGAAGATGGATTTCGGCTCTGCCGTGCTGCGTCCTGACAAGAGCGAGGCTTTCGATGTTCTGGAAGACATCGAGCAGCGCATGCTGAACACCAGCAACGAACCGGGGCGCAATGTGCCCGTGGTCTTTGCGGCCGCAGATGCCGCCGCCCTGCGCCAGAGCATCCTCTCCGCACAGAAAACGCTGAAAAGCGATGAAGTCGAAGCCCAGGTGCTGCCGCTTGCATTGGTTCCCGATGCGGACGCGCAAAAGGCGAATCTTGCCGCGCTGCAATCCCTCGCTGCACGCGAAGACGCATTCAAACAAGCCGTCGATGCCGCTGGATTCACCGACGTGGCCTATGCCCTTTCACAGAATGTCTTCAAACAGCTGCGTGAATGGTCGGCAGCCAAAACAGCGCTGCCGCTCTGGCCCAAGCCCATCGTGCTCGAAAATCTCGGCGGTATTGTCTCCCAGCATGACAAACACGGTTTGATGGCGATGGGCTCCATACGCCTTGCACCGGGACGATCCTTGGAGAACGCGCCAGTCTTGCATGAACTGGAAAAAATCCCGGGTGCTCATCCCGCAGGCTGGGCCTTTCTGCGCACATCCCTGGAACCCCTGCTCAAGCGTGAGATCTTGCACGTCTGCGTGCCCACCGTCGCCATTGCCTGCCTCCTGTTTCTGCTGGTGTTTCATGGCTGGCGGGAGCGGGCCTTCGCCTTCTTCACCCTCGCAGCCAGCGGCTGGATTCTCCTGGGCGGCATGTCCGCCTGGGGTCTGACCTGGAATCTCATGAGCGTCGGGGCCATCCCCCTCTGTCTGGGCCTGGGTCTCGATTTCACCATTCATGTGATGCATTCCCTGCGTGAGCCCGGCATGACCCGGGAGCGCGTCGCCTCGCTGGGCCGTTCGCTCGCCTACTGCGGTCTCAGCACCGGCCTGGGCTTCGGTGCCCTGGCAGTAGGCAGCAATCGCGGGCTGATCACCCTGGGAATGACCGCCATGATCGGCGTGCTCACCGTGCTGATCACGGCCGCTTTCGCCCTGCCGTGGGTCTGGTTCCGGCGGAAAGACTGATCGCAGGGGCGCATTTGCCCCCCTCACTTTTCCGAGCCCTGATTTTTCACTGGCGCAACCGCTCGTCCCGAGTACTATGCTCAACTCTCGGAAGAGATGGTGGCCGTAGTTCAACGGTAGAGCCCCAGATTGTGATTCTGGTTGTTGCGGGTTCGAGTCCCGTCGGTCACCCCACTTTTTTTCATGGAGTGCTGCCGGACTTCCGGTTACAAAGAAGCACACATGCAACCGCTGGAACAAGTCATAGGCCATACCTTTCGCGATCCCGCATTGCTCAAGCTCGCGCTCACGCATGGAAGCGTGGGTTATGAAAGCCAGCGCGTTCACTCGGACAATCAGCGCCTCGAATTCCTCGGCGATGCCGTGCTGCAGCTGGCCCTGTCACATCTGCTCTATCACCGCCTGCCCCAGGCCGACGAAGGCGTGCTGACCCAGGCGCGCGCCCAGCTCGTCTCTACCAAGGCGCTGGCGCGCATCTCCCGCCGCATCGGACTCGGTGCCTACCTGCACCTGGGGCGTGGTGAGGATGCCAATGGCGGCCGGGACCGCGAATCCACCCTGGCCGATGCCCTCGAAGCCGTCGCAGGTGCCATCCACCTCGATTCCGGAACCGACGCCGCCCATCAATTTGCCGCACGGCTGTTTGCGGAAGATCTCGAAGCCCTGAATCGCGGCCAGCTGGATGCCAATCCCAAGGGACAGCTTCAGGAACTCATCCAAGCCGTAGGCGTGGAGCCTCCGGTCTATGAGATCGTCGGTGCTGAGGGGCCGGATCACGCAAAAAACTTCATCGCCACCGTCTCCTGGCGGGGCACCCAGCTCGGACGGGGCACCGGACGCAGCAAAAAAGACGCCGAAGTGGTGTCCGCGCAAGCCGCGCTCGACAATCCGGCGCTCCGAGAATTGCTGCGAACAACCCGTGCACAACTGGACGAACAAAACCGCAGGTCATGAGAGCAACCGTGAACAGTCCAGGTTGTTCGAGCTCGCTCACAATTCCTGCCGGATCCGTTCACAGCTCGTCTGCCCGTGGAACCCTTGTGTTTTCAAAGGGGAACCGACTTGTTGCGCTTGTTCGCAGTACTTACGGATATGAGGATTTAAACAACCTCGTTCACCCCAATCATAAGAGATGGGAACAAGTCCGTTTTGGATGAATCGACACCTCTCACAGCCAGAAAGTTTTCGAGACTCAGAACTCCCATGCGAATCAGCCTGAAGCCGTTCCTCCATGGCGGAGCAAAGCAGAAAAGATTATCTGGAATTTGAAGGCGTGCCTGGCGAAGGAACTATCAAGCCATTCTGCCCCATGCAGGCAGACATGGATTCAGGCCTGCCCTTCGTCCTTTATCTTGAGTACATCAGCAACGATCTCACGGGCAGAGGAATAGATCATGCCAGGATTCGACTGCCGCATTGAGAGCTACGGATCACATGGCCCGCTCATGTCCACTACTTGAGCGGCCAGAACACCGGCACCATGGCCAGGATGACGAGCAGCATCACAAGAGTCAATCCACCGCCCACTTTGATGAAGTCTCCAAAGCGGTATTTGCCGGGGCCATAGACGAGGATGCAGCTTGGCTCAAACGGTGTGAGCATGGAGGCGGAGGCGCTGAGCATGACCCCGATGGCAAAGCTGCGTGGATTGGCTCCCATGGACTCGGCGGCCTGCAGCGCCACCGGCAGCACCACCAGCGCGGCTGCGGCATTCGACATCGGCTGGGTGAGCAGCATCGTCAGCAGGCAAAAGCCGGTGAAGACCGCAAAGACACCCATGGGCTGCAGCCACCCGGTGATGAAGTCGGCGATCATGCGTGATGCGCCGGAAACCTGCATCGCTTCGCCAAAAGCCATCATGCCGCCGATCAGGATCAGCAGCCGCCAGTCGATGTTGGCATAGGCGTTCTCCAGCTTGATGCAGCGCATGAAGACGGCCAGCATGGCCACCATGACGAAAGCGACGGTGTCGGGTACCCAGCCGAGGCTGCCGGTAATCACAGCGAGGACAAAGGCGCCCAGCAGTATGAAGCCGCGCCGGCGCGTCTCCGCGCTGAACTGGTACTGTGTGATGACGATCATGTCATTGCCTTCTTCAAAGGCGCGAAAGCGATCGCTCGGCCCCTGCAGCAGCAGCACATCGCCTGCACGCAGTTTTTCAGCCGCCATGTGATGCATCAGCGAGCGATCTCCGCGCATGAGCGCCAGCACGGAGAGGCCGGTGCGCTGCCGGAAGTTGTTTTCGCGCAAGGATCGTCCCACAAAGGCGGAGCGCGGCGTGAGAACGACTTCGGCGACCTGTGCATCGCTCATGTCCACCCCGGAGCTGCGCAGCGTGACGTCTTCGAGAATGTCAATGCCCTCGATCTTTTTCACCCGGATGAGATTTTCCACCTTGCCGGCCACCAGCACCACATCCCCCTCCTGAAAGCGGAGCTTGGGAGCGGCATCGAACGTCTGCTCGGCCCGGCGGATTTTCATGACCTGGAACTCCATTGCTGAAAAGTCGGAGTCGAAGGCAGCCTGGCCGATGAGAGGCGAGCCGGGAAGCACCATCACCTCGGCAAAGTAATCCCGCATGGCATCACCGGCCACGGCGGCAGCCTTGTCGCGTTCTGGTACCAGATGGGTGCCAATGAAGACCATGTAGAGGATGCCGGTCAGCATCAGGACAAGACCGATCGCGGTAAACTCAAACATGCCCAGCGGCTGCAAACCCAGCTTGGTGATGGCGCCGCTCACGGCCACATTCGTGGAAGTGCCGATCAAGGTGCACGTGCCGCCCATCAGCGAGGCAAAGGCCAGCGGCATCAGCAGGCGTGAGGGAGGGAGGCGCAGCTTGCGCGCCAGGCCCATCACCGGACCCACAAACACAGCGGTGACGGTGGTGTTGTTCATGAAGGCGGAAAGACCGCCCACCACGGCCATCATGAAGCCCATGAGCCGCTTCGGATGGGTGCCGAATGTCTGGGCCAGAACGCCCCCCATCATGTCCAGCACGCCCGTTTCACGCAGGGCTGCACCGATGATAAAGATCGCTGCAAGAAGGATGATCACACGGTCCCCAAAGCCCGAAAAGGCCTGATCAGCCTTCAGAATGCCGCACATGACCAGCACGCAGAGCAATGACAGCGTGACGAGATCCACCGAGATTTTCTCCGTGGCAAAAGCAATGACGGCCACGATGAGCAGTCCGATGACGATCCAAGCATCCATTTCGCCGCACCAGTGGCGCAGGGATTCCCTCTGCTCAAGGAACAAGCCAGCGCAAACCACCTCAGCGGATCGTTTTGTGGAAGCAGAATCTCCTGCGTAAAGAATCGTGCCACAGAGCACCAGGCGAATGCCGCTCAATACAAACCAAGGTGCTTGATAAAGAGTCAAGCAGTCGCCTGTCCTGGGGACTCGAATACACGGGGCATTTTCATCTCTGCTGCTTTCCACTCTTGCCATCCAGCGTCTGTCTCCATACTCTCCGCCCCACTATGAGCGAAAAAACACCTGTGAACTGGGAAAAGCTGGAAGCGAAGCCGGAATTCCGCGCATTGCTGGCCCGGAAGTCGCGATTCATCATCCCGGCGACGATCTTCTTCCTGGTCTACTACCTCGCGCTGCCGATCCTGGTGGGTTACTGCCCTGAGCTGATGAAGAAGAAGGTCTGGGGTGAGGTGAACATCGCCTATGTCTTCGCGCTGTCACAGTTCTTCATGGCCTGGATCATGGCCTTCCTCTACGTGCGCGTTGCCGCGAAGTGGGACAAAGCCGCCGCCGCTGTGATTCACGGTCAGGAATGAGCCCTGCGTCACCATTGAACCTTCCATCTTAAATTCGTCTCCTTTCCTTCTCGATGAACATCCCTCTGATCATGTTTCTGGCCTTTGTGGGCCTCACGCTCCTTATTACCTTCTGGGCAGCCAAGAAGAACACCGGAGCCAGCGCCTACTTTGCCGCAGGGCGCAGCATCACCGGCTGGCAGAATGGTCTTGCCGTCGCCGGCGACTATATGAGCGCCGCATCCTTCCTTGGGATCTCCGGGATGATCTGCTTCTACGGCTATGATGGCTTCATGTACTCCGTGGGCTTTCTGGTCGCCTACATCACCGTGCTCCTCGTCGTCGCGGAGCCGCTGCGCAACGCTGGCAAATACACCATGGCCGACCTGCTTGCCTATCGTCTCAAGCCCCGGCCGGTGCGGGCGCTGGCCTCGCTCAGCACGCTGACCGTTTCCACCTTCTACATGATCGCGCAGATGGTCGGTGCAGGCGTGATCATTCAACGCCTCATCGGTCTGCCCTTTGCACCGGCGGTCATCGGAGTGGGCATGCTGATGCTCGTCTATGTCGTTTTTGGCGGCATGCTGGCCACGACGTGGGTGCAGATCATCAAGGCCCTGCTGCTGATCGCAGGTGCTATGCTGCTGAGTTATCTGGTTCTGCAGTATCATCACTTCAGCTTTGCCGAATTCTTCAGTGCCGTCTCCAAAGCTGACTACGCCGGCACCGCAGAGCCAAAGAATCTCATGGAGCCCGGGCTCAAGTTTGGCGTCGCCGTGGCAGGTCCGTGGGGACCGCTGGATCTCATTTCACTTGGTCTCGGCCTTGTGCTGGGCACTGCCGGCCTGCCGCACATCCTGGTGCGCTTTTACACTGTGCCAGATGCCAAGACCGCCCGCTCCAGCGTCGTCTGGGCCATGGCCATCATTGGTCTGTTTTACATCATGACGACTTTCTTTGGCTTTGGTGCCGCCACCATCCTCAAGAAAGCCCTCATCACCACGGCTGCCGGCAAACCGGACACCAACATGGTCGCCCCGATCCTTGCGCAGGTGCTCGGGGGCGAATTCTTCTTCGCGTTCATCAGCGCCGTCGCCTTCGCCACGATCCTCGCGGTCGTCGCCGGTCTCACGATGAGCGCCAGCGCCAGCTTTGCGCATGACTTCTACTCCAACGTCATCCATCACGGCAAAACCAACCGCCCGGGCATGGAAGTGAAAGTTGCACGCATCACCGCCTTCTGCGTGGGTGCCGTCAGCATCAGCATCGCCATCTATCTCGGCCCCAGCGTGAACGCCGCCTTCCTCGTCGGTCTGGCCTTTGCTGTCGCCGCCAGTGCGAATCTGCCCGTCATCATCTTCAGTGTTTTCTGGAAGCGCTTCAACACCACAGGAGCAGTGGCCGGTCTCAGCGTGGGACTCATCTCCTCCATCGTCCTGATCTTGCTCAGCCCGAACGGAATCTTCGGCAAGGAAGGCGCCATCTTCCCGCTCGAAAATCCCGGCATTGTCAGCATCCCGATCGGCTTCATCGCCGCCTGGCTGGGAACGATTCTGACCGCTCGTGACCCAGAGGCCGAAGCCAAGTTTGCCGAACTCACCGTGCGTGCCCACACCGGCCTCGGTGCGGAGAAGGCGACTTCGCATTGATCGGAAAGTGATGCGGGCACTCCTGCCCGCAGTCATATCATGCGTCATGCGGGCAAGAGTGCCTGCATCAATCCATCACGTGCAGCACGGGCAAGGCTGTACGAAATGCCCGGGAGTGATTTCCTTGAGCGTGAGGTCCATGCCCACGCTCTGCTCCCACTTGGGATGTTTCATGCGGTGACCGAAAGCACAGCCGGCGGGCGGATTGATCGGCGAAGGCACATCGCCGCGCAGGAGCTGGCGGGCACGGCGCTGGGTGGGATCAGCGATGGGAATCGCGTCCAGCAGGGCCTTGGTGTAGGCATGCCGCGGGTTTTGATAAAGCTCGGTGGCCGGCGCGAGTTCGACGATCTTGCCGAGGTACATCACCGCCACTCGGTCGCTCATGTGTTTCACGACGTTGAGTCCGTGGGCGATGAACAAGTAGCTCAGGCCCATGTCACGCTGCAGCTCCAGCAGCAGATTCAGCACCTGGCTCTGCACCGAGACATCCAGCGCGGAGACGGGCTCGTCACACACAATGAGCTTGGGCTTTAACGCGATGGCGCGTGCAATGCCAATGCGCTGCCGCTGACCGCCGCTGAACTCGAAGGAATAGCGATGCATGGCGTCTGCCGGCAAACCGACACGCTTGAGCAGCTCGACCGCCCATTCGGCGCGTTCCGCGCGCGTGCCCATTTTTTGAATGACGAAGGGTTCCTCCAAAATCTGCCCGATGGTATGGCGTGGATTGAGCGACTCGGCAGGGTCCTGGAAGATCATCTGCATTTCACGGCGCTGGGCGCGCAGCGCGCTTTGCGACTGCGTTGAGATGTCGTGGCCGTTGAAGACGACGCTGCCGGAGGTGGGCTTGAGCAGGCGCACCACGGAACGCGCGACGGTGCTTTTGCCACAGCCGCTTTCACCGACGAGGCCAAGCGTTTCGCCCGCTTTCAGCTCGAAGCTCACGCCATCCACGGCCTTGCACACCGCCTGGGTGGTGTAGAACACACCGCCTCGTACTGGGAAGTGCATCTTGAGATTTTGAACAGAGAGAAGGCTCATGATGCGGAGATTTGGGAGGCAAAGCATGCGCAGGCTTCCACGCCGTGGCCGCTGCCGCATTCTTTCCAGGGCTGGCGGGTGGTTAAAACATCCGTGCTGTGCGGGTTCGGGCAGCGCGAGGCAAAGCGGCAGCCTGTGGGCATGTCTCTGAGGCTGGGAACCATGCCCGGGATGACGGGCAGCGTCGTCTTGGGCGGATGATCGAGCTTCGGCAGGCAGCGGATGAGACCCTGCGTGTAGGGGTGCTGCGGTTTGGCGAAAATCGGATGCACCGGACCGCGCTCGACGATGCGACCCGCATACATGACAGCGACATCATCGCAGGTTTCAGCGATCACGCCGAGGTCATGGGTGATCAGAATGACCGCCATGCCCGTTTCGGTCTGCAGGCGCTTCAGGAGCTCTAGGATCTGCGCCTGAACGGTGACATCCAGCGCCGTGGTCGGCTCGTCGGCAATGAGGACTTTCGGATGGCAGGAGAGCGCCATGGCGATCATCACGCGCTGGCGCATGCCGCCGCTGAGCTGATGCGGATACTCATTCACACGCTGTTCAGGCGCCGGGATGCCGACCCATTCCATGAGTTCGACGGCCCGCCTGAGCGCTTTGGCGGGAGTGGTGGGCTCATGCAGCTGGATCGCCTCGATGATCTGCATGCCGACGGGCTGTACGGGGTTCAGCGCTGTCATCGGCTCCTGGAAGATCATCGCGATGTCATTGCCGCGAATCTTCCGCATGGAGTCGATCGGCAGCTTGGTGAGATCGCGGCCTTCGAGCAGCACTTCGCCGCTGAGAATGCGCCCGGCAGGCTGTGGCAGTAGCCGCATGAGGCTCATGGCCGTCACGCTTTTGCCGCAGCCACTTTCACCAACGAAGCCAAGCGTCTTGCCGGCTTCGAGGATAAAATCGACCCCATCCACGGCGGTGAGCAAACCCTCGTCGGTCTGGAAACCGACGCGTAAATTGCGGACTTCGAGCAGAGGTGTGGGCATTACTTGGTTCCTCCTGCTTTGAGATTGTGGTCGAAGACCTGATCGGTTTCGGGGAATGTTTTGCCGGCACGCATCGCGGCCTCGGTTTCACGTTTCACATCTTCGTCGATCCAGTGCACGTGGTTGGACATCGGCAGCTCGCTGACAGCGACGTTGAAGGTTTTCACCGGCCATTTCACCCAGCGCCAGTAGGCGCAGCGGTAGTAGTTCTGCTCGTAGGCGGGAATCCATGCGGCCTCGTCGTAGATGATCTGGTCCGCACCCCAGGAGGCTTTGCGGATCTCCTCGATGGTTGTCGCGTGGCGTTCGTCTTCGCAGAATTTGTCCATGCGCGGATCGGCGAAGCTGCAGAGGTTGTTGGTGTTGGGTTTCGGCGTTTTGCCGTCTTCCATGAACGCATCCTTGGAGTGCCAGGCCTGGTAGTGATCCGGAATCGGCGGCGTGACGCTGAACGCCACGGACGCAATCTGATGTTTTTTCTGCGTGGCCTTCTGGAAGTAGGACGTGCTTTCGAGACCTTCGAGTTTGTATTCGACGCCGGCTTTGATCGCCTCCTCTTTGAGGCGCTGCATGACCTTTTGAACGATCTCCACCTTGCGATGCAGGATGGTCACGGACAGACGCTCGCCTTTGTCATTCACCAGAACGCCGTCGTTGCCGAGCTTGGTGTATCCGGCTTTGGCGAAATGCTCGCGTGCCAGCTGCACATCGAAGGGCCTTGCAGTGATGGGCGGATCGCCGATGAGCGGGAAGCCTTTGCTAAAGCAGGTCAGTCGCTGGAAGTCACCGCGCAGATCGAAGTCGATGACCTTCTGGTAGTTCGTGGCGTAGCTCAGGCCCAGGCGCACCTCCTTGTTGTTCAGCGGTGCCACCGCGCAGTTCAGCCACAGGCCCGCATGGGAGCCTGGCCAGACATTGTAGAACTTCGCCTTGTGGATGTAGCCCTTGTACACCTCGGGGATCTCCAGCTTTTCATACCAGTATTCCGGGATGCCCATCATGAGTTCTTCGACGTCCAGTTCACCCTGCCGGAAGAGTTCCAACACCTTCTCCTGCAAACGCACGACTCGATAAACGATGTGATCGACGTTGAAGCGATAGCGGGAGAATTTTTTGTCCCGGGCCCACCAGTTTTTCACGCGGGTGAGAGCGATGTCGCGACCAAAATGGATGTCCTCCTCCTTGATCACATAGGGGCCGGAGGTCGGCCGGCAGCGCCACTGGTAGCGCTGCTCAAAGTCCGGCCCGAACTCGCTGTAGAAGCGGCGGGACATGGGAGAGGTGTTCACATAATAAGCCGCAAGCGGCTTGGGCTCCGTGAGCGAGATGGACAGCGTGTGCGCATCGTAGCGCGTGATGTTGGCGTAGTTCTCTCCATACCACTGATTGCCGAAGGGGTTCTTCGGGTACTCGCTCAGCTGCATGTAGAACTGGTTGAAGAAGTCGTCCGCCTCGATCGGCGTACCGTCGGAGAAGGTCGCATCCGGGTCGATGCGGAAATACACCGTGCGGTTGTCGGGGGCCACGGCCCACTCTTTGGCGATGGCAGGTATCACGCGTCCGGTTTCCGGATGCAGGCTGATCAACGCCATCTCCACATCGTCGTACTGGTAGCCGCGGAAGGAGCTGTTGCTGTTCTCGCCGAGCACGCGAAGCGTCGGTGGGAAAGAGAGGACGTACTGGCGCATCGTGCCGCCTTTTTTGGCATGGGAGTCACCGATCTCCGGCTCATCCATGCCGTTCTCCCATTTCAAATCTGCCGGAACGTCCTTGGGCTTGGCGAAGGTGAAGTACTCCGGCTTTTTCAGACGTTCGCGTGTCGCGGCGAGCTGGGCCTCCAGCTCCGCTTTCTTCGCTGCGTCAGCTTCCTTCGCGATCAATCCGGGCAGCTCCTTCTCCTGGTCCTGCAATCCTGCGAGCACCTTCTTGTTGTAGAAGCTCCAAAAGGCCTCGCGCTCCTTGGTGCCATCATACGGCGGGAAATCTGCGGCATGCAGCGCACCACCGAGGATGGCGGCGGTGGTAAAAGCCAACAGCAAACGGGGAACAGCGAGCTTCATTGATAGGTGGTGAACTTCTTCGGATCAAACGCCTCACGCAGCGCTTCACCGACAAATGTGACAAGCAGAAGGATGAAGACCATCACGCTGAACATCGAGATGGAGATCCACACGGCGGAAAGATGACTGGTGCCGTCGTCAAACAGCCAGCCCCATTGCGGATAGGTTTCCGGAAGGCCAAAGCCCAGGAAGGCCAGTGCGGTGAGCGATGAGATGATGGCGGCGACGCTGAAGGGAATTTTCGTCACGATGGTCGCGAGCATGTTCGGCAGCAGATAGCGCGTGAGGATGCGCCAGGTGCTGGCCCCTTGCAGGCGTGCGGCGGAAATGTAGTCACGCTCCTTCTCCTTGTAAGCCAGCGCACGCAGCGAGTAGGTCAGGCTCGTCCAGGAGAAGAAGCAGATCACACCGAGGAGAATCAGCAGGTTCATGTTGGCCACGCCGATGATGCTGATGAGGATCATCACGATGTAGAGGAAAGGCAGTTCATCGAGAATCTCGATGAAACGCTGCATGGCGATGTCAAAAAAGCCGCCGAGGAAACCCATCAGCAGACCGATGAGGATGCCGACGCCGTAGGTGAAAAGAATGAACAGCAAAATCGCCTTCAGGTTAAGCTGCCATCCGCCATAAATCTGCGCCAGCACATCCCAGCCACGGCTGTCCGTACCCAAGTAGTGTCCAGCATTCCACAAGGGCGGGATCGCCGGATAAACGATCATGGAATAGGAAGTCACTGCCGCTTTTTCGAACTCCTCCTGCGGCATCTCACCAGTCCATTTTTCGCGGTCTTTCACCCCGGCCTTGTAGAAGGCGGAAAGCGCCAGCGCACCTGTGCGTGAGTAGCCCAGCGACTCTCCATCCGGCAGACCTTTGCGGAAACGTGTATCCGTGTGCTTTTGCGTCGGCAC
>NZ_JBGANL010000042.1:0-47548 GCF_044222345.1 Prosthecobacter sp. | reverse complement strand
TCCACCCGGCCCTCCACATACTTCGTGCTGCGATACTCGTAGCCTTCGCGCACGCCAAAGGCGTGATATAGCAAACTCTGGCTCATTGCTCCCCTCTGCCATCATCCCGCCTCGTATGCACCAACTTCCCGGATGAACCAAATATCGAACCTACACAGCACATTTTTTTAACGTTAATGCTTATCTTTAGCACCAAAATTTCGCACTTCAAACATAGGCCTGCAATCCAACCCCTTGAGGGCTCCATCGATCAGGGTCCTACTGGGTCTGTTTTTCTTGAGAACGCATGTGCTCCGCGCTTTCGCGTTTGCCCATCCCGCCCTCCTTCTCTAGCATCGGCGTCTTATGAATCGCAAACGCCTTGGCCGCACGGGTATCGTTGTCACTGACATATGCATGGGAACCATGACCTTTGGTCTGCAGGCAGATGAGAAGACCTCGTTTGCAATCATGGACCGTGCGCTGGAGGCGGGGATCGATTTTTTTGACACGGCGGAGCTGTATCCGGTGCCGCCGAGTGCGGAGCTGTTTGGGGTGACGGAGCAGATCGTGGGCAAGTGGCTCAAGGGGCAGAAGCGTGGGGAGATCATTATTGCCTCAAAGGTCACGGGCCCGGGCCATGGCTGGTTCCGGCCGCCGGTGCGGAATGGGTTCACGGCGCTGGATCGGCGGCAGATTTTCCAGGCTTGTGAGGACAGCCTGAAGCGGCTGCAGACGGATTACATCGACCTGTATCAGACGCATTGGCCTGACCACGGCATGCAGCAGGAGGAGACGCTGGGCGCGCTGACGGATCTCATCGACCAGGGGAAAATCCGGGCGTGGGGATCGAGCAATGAGACGTGCTGGGGCGTGATGAAGAATCTCTGGGAGGCGGAGAAGCATGGCCTGGCGCGCATGGCGACGGTGCAGAACAATTTTTCCCTGATCAACCGCCGGTGTGAAAGCGAGCTGGCGCAGGTGTGCCGCAAGGAAGCGGTGAGCCTGCTGCCATACTCGCCGCTGGGTGGCGGGGTGCTGTGCGGCAAGTACAATGGTGGTGCGCTACCGCAAGGGGCGCGCTTCACCGACTACATTTTGAACGGTGGGCCGCGTCAGAAGAGGATGGCGGCGCGCTTCGTCAATGAGCGCAGCCTTGAGACCACCGCGCGTCTGCAGGTGATTGCGGCTGATCTGGGCGTGAGTGTGACGGCTCTGGCGCTGGCCTGGAGCAAGCAGCATGACTTTGTAGCCTCCACGATCGTGGGTGCCACGACGGTGGCGCAGTTGAACGAAAGCCTTGCTGCGGCTGATCTGGTGCTGAGTGATGAAACACTGGCCCGCATTAATGAGATTGATGAAGCGATCCCGTGCGCGATGACGGAGGATGGATTGCGGAGGCTGTAGGATGGCTTGGCCAAAGGAGCTGATACAACTTTCAGCATGTGTTGGGGGATGCGGTGCTTTTTCCAGAGCGAGCTGAAGCTCGGGAGTACTTTCTCCGTGCTCATGGCGTTCTGTGCACTGGCGGTGTGATGTTGAGCTTTTCGCCTCCAGAGCCTTGGCGGTTATTTTCCAAGCGAGGAAAAAGACGTTGCGCTGTGAGGCTGCTTTTGCTGGAATCGCCGACTCCCTGACCGATCCCATCCCACGCCATGACTCAGACCACCTCCGGCAAAGCCGACATGAAACTTTTCTGGGCGTGCTTCATCGCCCTGGTCGCCACCTCGTTTGTGTTTGGGGTGAGAGCCAACACGATTGGGGAACTGCAGAACAGCTTCAATCTGTCTGAGTCCCAGAAAGGGGCGATCAATGGAGCAGGCATGTGGCCTTTTGCGCTGAGCATCATCTTTTTCAGCCTGATCATCGACCGCATCGGCTACAAGACGGTCGCGCTGTTTGCGGCGGGCTGCCATGTCGTATCGCTGGTGCTTACGCTGCGCGCCTCCGGTTATGAGGACTTTTACTGGAGTTCGCTGCTCATCGCGGTGGCGAATGGCACGGTGGAATCGTTCATCAATCCGGTCGTCGCCACGATCTTCAGCAAGAACAAATCAAAGTGGCTGAACATCCTGCACGCGGGCTGGCCCGCAGGCCTGGCGCTGGGCGCGCTGTTTTGTGCGCTGCTCCCGGACACCAAGCTGTTCTTCAATGCCGTGTGGCAATTCCGCTTTGCACTGTGCTTCATTCCTGTGGTGCTCTACACGCTGCTCATCCTGCCGCGCAGCTTCCCGGTGAATGAGCGCGTGGCCGCCGGGGTGAGCTACCGCGACATGCTCAAGGAAGTGGGAGCGGTGGGGGCCTTCATCATCGGATCTCTGGTTTACTGCGCCGTCGTGCAGATGATCGGCTTTGAAGCCTCCCTGCGGGACTCGCTTATCGCCGGACTGGTGCTGGGTGCGGCCACGGGCTTTTACACCCATTCACTGGGCAACTGGCTTTTCATTGTCGTTCTCATCACCATCGGACCTCTGGCCACGACCGAGCTCGGCACCGATGGGTGGATGCCGGAACTGCTCAAGCTCAGCGGCCCGGATTTCCCGAACTTCGCCACGTGGATCTTTGTGTATGTCTCCGTGATCATGACGGTGCTGCGCTTCTACGCGGGACCCATCGTGCACAGGTTCTCGCCCATCGGCCTGCTGGTGATCAGCGGGGCCATCGCCATCACGGGTCTGATCTTCCTCTCGCATGCCACTGGCTGGGTTATCCTCGCGGCCGCGAGTGTGTATGCCTTGGGCAAGACTTTCCTGTGGAGCACCACGCTGGGGCTCACGGCCGAGCAGTTCCCTAAAGGTGGGGCGCTCACACTGAATGGGGTTTCTGCTGTTGGCGTGCTTTTCCTGGGGGTGCTGGGCAGCCCCTACATCGGTCACAAGCAGGACCTCGACATGGCCGAGCGTCTCTCCAAGGCCGAGCACAGCGCTCTGTACTCAGAGATCAAGGGCGAACCCAAAGCCGGCATCTTCGGCAATGCGCCCACGCTGAACCAGGAGAAAATCAAAGCCCTCCCTGCCCCGCAGCATCAGGAACTCGAGACTGTGCAGGCCGCCAGCAAGCGCAGCGTCTTCACGACCATTGCCATCCTCCCCAGTTTCATGCTGGCCTGCTATCTTGGGATGTTCTTCTGGTTCAAATCCCGTGGTGGCTACCAACCGGTCGTCATTTCTGAAGGAGATGCAGGCCAGGGCCACTGACCCAAGGCGCCGGAAACAAAGCCCCCTACATTCGCTGCAAGATCGACAGGCTTCGCAGCGATAACAGGCCCGCCCACCCGAAAGCGCTCACAGCAAAGGTCTTTTTCTGGACGCGATTTGCGGACCTTCCCGCTGAGCGTTCTGGCAAGTTCTCAACCTTGAGAACACTTTTTCCTTGTCGCTCCAAGGCGTGGCACCTAAAACACGCCCGTTCCCGACAACCACCACTCCAACCAACACACACACTCCACTCCCTCCTCTATGAGCGAAAACAATCGAATGAGACTTCTCTGGGCCGGCTTCATGGCCATTCTCGCGGCCGGCGTCGGCTTCGCCATCCGCGGCGGCATCTTTGACAACTGGGCGAAGGAGTTCGGCTTCACGGGCGCGCAGCTCGGTGCCATCGGCGGCATGGGCTTCAACGGATTCTGCTTCGGCATCATCCTTGGTGGCGTGGTGGTGGACAAGATCGGATATGGCAAGCTCGTGGTGGTGGCCTTTCTTCTTCACATCGTTTCCGCCCTCGTGACGTTCACCGCCAGCGGCAGCAGCGCCTTCATGGTGCTGTCCCTCGGCATGTTCATCTTCGCTTTCGCGAATGGCACTCTGGAAGCCGTGGCCAATCCCCTCGTCGCCACACTGTTCCCGGAAAACCGCACGCACTACCTCAACATTCTGCACGCCTCCTGGCCTGCCGGCATGGTGATCGGTGTGATCATCGGCTGGTTCCTTGACGACAAAATGGAGATCAACTGGCGCATCCAGCTCGCGCTCTATCTCATCCCGACCGTCATCTACGGCCTCATGTTCATGGGCCAGAAGTTCCCCCAGTCCGCCGCTGCGGCCAAGGGTGTCAGCTTTGGCAACATGCTCAAGGACGTCGGCATCCTCGGCGGCGCCGTGGCATGCTTCCTCCTTTCCTTCTTTGCGGAAGGCTTCTTCAAAGACGTGCTCAGCGTTGAGCCTGCTCTGGCCAAGAACCTCGGCTACGCCACGGGCGGCATTGTGCTGATCGCCGTGGGTGTGCTCACCAAGTTCTCGCTTGGATCGCTGGTGCTCTTCGTTCTCTTCGTGACTCACGCCCTCGTCGGCGCGGTCGAACTGGGCACAGACGGCTGGATCCAGAACATCACCGGCAACCTGTTCACCCCAGAGCAGGGCAAGGCCCTCTTCCTCTGGACCTCCGCCATCATGTTCGGTCTGCGCTTCTGCGCTCATTGGATCGAAAAGACACTCAAGCTCTCCCCCATCGGCCTGCTTTGCGTCTGCGCAGCCCTCGCCTGTGGCGGCCTCACGCTGGCCTCCGGTATGAACACCTTCACCACGGCGCTCGTCGCCTTGGGCGTCTATGCCTTCGGCAAGACCTTCTTCTGGCCCACGATGCTGGCCGTCGCCTCGGACCGCTTCCCTAGCACGGGTGCTGTGGCCATCTCCATCATGGGTGGCATCGGAATGCTCTCCGCTGGTATCATCGGTGGTCCTGGCCTCGGCTACACCAAGGACCGCTTTGCTGGTGAGTCCCTGAAGGCCTCCAACCCCGCCTTGTACGAAACCTACAAGGCTGAAGCTCCGAGCAAGTTCCTCAATCTGGAAGCGACTGCCGCTATCGGTCTTGATGGCAAGAAGCTCTCCGAAGCCAAGGAAGCCAAGGAAAAGACTCCGGATCAGAAGGCCGTGGTGCTGGCCGATCAGCAGGGCGACCGCAAGACTCTGAAGTTTGACTCCTACATCCCCGGCACGATGGCCGTGATCTACCTGCTCCTGCTGGTCTACTTCAAGTCCATCGGCGGCTACAAGCCTCTGACCATTGAGGAAGAGATGGCCGCGAAAGCCTGATCTATCTTTCCATTACTCCCACGCGGCGTCCCTTCACGGGGACGCCGTTTTTATTTCCCGCCTTGCGCAGTGTCATTCATTCGGCATTCGTATTTCTAACATCTGTCATTCCCACCATGCCCACCTACGTTTACGAAACCATCCCCCAGTTTGAAGGCGAGCCCACCAAGCGCTTTGAAATCCGCCAGAGCATGAAGGACGCCGCGCTCACGCAGCACCCGGACAGCGGCCAGCCGGTCCGGCGCGTGCCGATTGGCGGCACGGGAATGATGGGTGGTGGCAGCGGCGGTGCCCAGGCTTCAGGCGGCGGCTCCTGCGGGACTGGGTGCGGGTGTCATTAGAAAATGACGAATGTCGAATTCGCGAATGTCGAATGAAATCCCAAGTTCCAAGGCCTAAATGCCTGAAACCTCCGGAACCACTTCGTCATTGAGCTTTTCTTCGGCATTCGCCAGCTTGGTTTCTTCCTTCTGCGGAGCAGCTTTTCTCATCAAACGTGCTGCATAGAAGCCGTCGAAGGCGCCGGTCTCGGGGGTGCGGTGGAGTTCTTCTTCCAGAGCCCATTCCTCACCGTGTTTGGCCAGGAAAGCCTGCACCTGCCGTTCGTTTTCACTCGGCAGGATGCTGCAGGTGGCGTAAACGAGCTTGCGCCGGGGACGACCATGCGGCTGTAGCTTTCGAGAATCTCCGCCTGCAGGGCGATGAGACGATCGATCTCGGCATCGCTGAGTTTCCATTTCGCGTCCGGATTGCGGCGCAGCACGCCCATGCCGGAGCAAGGCACATCCAGCAGCACGCGATCCGCTTTTTGAGCGAGGCGTTTCACGGTCTTCGAGCCTTCGATCTCGCGCGCTTCGATGATGTCAACGCCGGCGCGTGAGGCGCGCTTGCGCAGTTCTGCCAGCTTCCAGGCATGCACGTCCAGCGCCAGCAGACGGCCCTTGTTGCGCATGAGGGCCGCGAGGTGCAGCGCTTTGCCGCCGCCACCGGCGCAGGCATCGATGACGCGCATGCCGGGCTCCACCTGCAAAAAGGGTGCGATGAGCTGCGATGCCGCATCCTGCACTTCAAAGAGGCCGGACTTGTAGGCGGCGGTGCCAAACAGATTCGCCCGCTGCTTCAGACGCAGAGCGCTGGGCACCTGATCCACGGCTTCGGTTTCATAGCCTTCCTGGCCCAGACGCTCGCGCAGAGCACGACGGTCGTTTTTGAGGGTGTTCACACGCATGAACACATCCGCAGGCAGGTTCAGCGACTCGCGCAGTGCGGGCCATGCGGCCCCCAGTTCGAGACTGCCGCGCGCTTCCAGCCAGTCTGGGATGGCGGCACGGATGGCGGGCGATGCGCCCTCCTTGGCACGTTTCCGCACATCCTCAGGTTTCACCTCGGGCGCGGCTTCGTCCTTGGGAAGGTCACGACCGTTGGTGATCCAGTAAGCGGCCCAGACCCGCCAGAGGCGCTCCGGGGTGATGTTCTCCGGCTGCGTGTGCTCTTCATCAGGCAGCCCGGCCAGATACCAGAACCAGCGCCACCAGCGTACGCACTCATAAATGGACTCTGCGAAGATGCGCCGGTCCCGGCTGCCCCACTTGCGGTGCCGCTTGAAGGTGAACTCGATCACCTTGTCCGCATAGCGTTTGCCTACAAACACCTCTCCGAGTGAAAGGATGATTTCGTCAAGCAGGTGGGGCGGGAGTTTCATGGGACTAGAGACATGGCGCAGGCGTATCCCCTTCACAACTGCGGCTACCAAGAAATCACTGGCCCCAGCGTAGAAGCAGATTACTCTCAGCCACCCCAAAAAGACATGCCCACCGAGTTCGATATTCAATACGCCCTGGAAAACACCCAGGTGCTCCATGAGCCGGACCGCCGCATCGACACCTTTGGCAGCACGCATTTCGAGTTTCAGATCGTCACCGAACTCATGGATACCGTCGGGGCCGTGCGCGTGCGTGAAGGTCGCATCGAGGCGGAGAAGCCCCTCATCCTGCGGCCGGAACTGCCGGGCCAGTTTGACTTCGAAGGTTTCGGCCCCGAAGTGGCCGGATTTGGCGAATTCCTGCGGGACAACCTGCACAAGCTGGCGATCCTGAAGTACGGCTTCAAATTTCGCAAAGGCGACATCAGCGAGCTGATCATCCACGAACCCATGGAAGAAGTCACGGGCAAGCTGCTCGGTGAGATCCGCAACTCCGGCAACCCGATGCGTGCGGTGATCCAAGGAGTGGACGACACCTGGGAAATCTGCCTGCTGAAGTTCACCGTCGAGATGATCGAGAAGTCCCAGAACATCAACCTCTTCGATTTCAAACGCCGCGGCCTGCTGGGCTGAGTGGTAGTTTGCAGGTTCACGCGATGGCCAAGACCCAGATCAAACTGCTGATTTTCCTCATCACCGTGGGCTTGGTGGCAGGCACTCTGGCGATGGGGTACTGGGTTTACATGAACATCCTGCTCAAGGAGAGCCAGGTGGAGCAGGACATCGCCTCCATGAAGGCGAAGGACCGCCCGCGTGTGGACCCCGGCGTCCGTCGCTTCGAAGCCGCCGTGGAACTTATTCACCAGGGCAAAATCGACGAGGGCCGTGATGCGCTCTACAAACTCTGCCAGCAGTTTCCCGACTCCAAGACCTGCGCCGAGGCCATGCGCATCATTGGAGAGATCAACATGGACCAGCTCTACTCCGCGAACTCCACCGCCGGGAAGAAGGACTACATCGTGCAGCCGGGCAATTCGCTGAACTCCATCGCCACCAAATTCGACACCACCGTGGATTCCATCATCCGCTCCAGCGGTTTGATGAGCTTCAATCTGCACCCCGGCGACCACCTCACCATCATCCCGATGGACTTCCATCTCGGGGTCAGCATTTCCAAAAAGCAGGTCATGCTGCTGCGCAAAGTGGGCGACAAGGAATACCTGTTCAAAGTCTACAATGCGAAAGACATCCGCATCACCCCGGGCATGCGCCTGCCGGTGGAGATGACCATTGCTGGAAAAAACTCCATCTTTGATGGCAAGCCGGTGCTTTCCACCGATCCCAACTACGTCGATGCGGAGAAATGGTTTTCGGGCAAAAAGCCGGGCTCAACCACGACGATCAGCATCCGCACACCGCCCGTGGCCCGCACCATGCCGGTGGAGGAGCCAAAGGCCCCCACTCCAGCTTCGAAAAAATCCACCGCTTCCGCCACCCCGGCTGCCATGCCGGCCCCAGCCCCCTCTCCCACGGCGGAAACGGGCATCTTTCTTGCCCGCGAAGACATCGAAGAACTCTTTGCGCTCGTGCGCAACGGGTCAAAGTTGAGCCTTGTGAGATAATCCCTCCCATCCCATTTTCCCACCGACCGCCATGAAACAAGTTTTGGAATTCGAAAAGCCCATCGTCAAAATCCGCGAAGAAATCGAGGAGGCTAAAAAGAAGCTCGCCGCGAAGCCCAGCGACAAGCTGGCGCAGCAGATTGCCGATCTCGAAACCAAGGCCGAAAACCTGCAGCGTGACATTCACGCCAATCTTTCCCCCTGGCAGCGCGTGCAGATCTCCCGCCACATTGGCCGGCCCTTCATGCTCGACTATGTGAAGCACATCACGGATGAGTTCGTGGAGCTGCATGGTGACCGCCACATTGGCGATGACAATGCGATGCCCGCCGGATTTGCCACCATCGGTGGTCAGCGCGTGGCGATCCTCGGCCACCAGAAAGGCCGCGACACCAAGGAAAATCTGCTGCGCAACTTCGGCAGCGCCCATCCCGAAGGCTATCGCAAGGCCCTCCGCCTCATGCGCATGGCCGAAAAATTCAGCCTGCCGATCATCACTCTGATCGACACCCCCGGAGCCTTCCCCGGCATCGGCGCGGAAGAGCGCAACATCGCGGAGGCCATCGCCTTCAACCTGCGCGAGATGATGACCCTGCGCACGCCGGTTATCGCCATCGTCATCGGTGAAGGCGGCAGCGGTGGTGCCCTCGGCATCGGCATCGCGGACAAGGTGCTCATGATGGAGAACGCCTACTACTCCGTGATCAGCCCGGAAGGCTGCGCCGCCATTCTGTGGAAGCACCGCGAGCACGCCCCGGAAGCCGCCTCCGCACTCAAGCTCAGCGCCCAGGATCTCTCCAAGCTCGGCATCATCGACGGCATCATCCCCGAGCCTCTCGGTGGTGCGCACAACGATCACTTCGCTGCCGCGAACTCCCTCAAAGAAGCGGTGTTGGCCACGCTCAAGGAGCTCAACGCCCTGCCGACCGCCCAGCTGCTGGAGCAGCGCTATCAGAAATTCCGCGCCCTGGGTCAGTTCACTGAGGGCTGATCTCCGGCATTCGGCCGCCCCTGGCCATTGCGGAAGAAGCCAGTTTTGATGCTTTACAGCGCCTGCTCCTCCGGGAAAGCTCGCAGCCTATGAAGTGGCTCATTCGCATTGTCATTGTTCTCGTGGTTATCATTGGCGCCGGTCTTTGGTTTGGCTGGTCTCAGCTTGGCAACCTGGTCAAGTTTGGCATTGAGCAGGGCACGCCTCCGGTGGTTCAGACCAGCGTGTCTGTACGGCATGTGAATGTGTCCCCCTTTTCCGGCAGCGGTCTGGTCGAAGATTTTCAGATCGACAATCCCAAAGGCTTCACGGGCCCTTATGCCCTGCGAATTGGCCGTGCGGAGGTGGGCCTGGACCTGAACAGCGTCAGCGCTGACAAGGTGGTCATTCAGCACATCCGCATCACGGATCCTGAGATCAATCTCGAAGCCGGGCCCGGTGGCACCAATCTCAAGCACATCGCTGACAACGCGATGAACTTTGTCTCCCAGCAAACCGCGCCTGCCGGCAATGCCGCCGTGCCCGCCGCCGACGGCAAGCCGAAGAAGTCCGTCAAACTCCAGGTGAATGAACTGCTCATCACCGGTGCCACACTCAGCGCCAGCGCAGCGGGTCTTGTTCCGGGTGCAGGTGCCAGGATGACGCTGCCTGAAATACGTCTCACGAATCTCGGCACCGGTGCCGCCGGCATCACTCCTGCCGAGCTGATGGCACTGATCCTCCGCCAGCTGAACACCGAAGCCGTCAAGGCCAGCGCGAGTGGTGCTCTCAAAAACATGCTTCAAGGTGGTGCCGACAAACTCAAGACCGACGGTATCAAGGGACTGTTTGGGAAATAGGCCTCGTCGTTCATTGGGCGGCGGATGAAATCTGCGCAGCCACCCGCATGGACTTTTTTCTGACGAGTGTGCCTTCGTGCCACTCGATTCCGTCTCGATGTCAAAATGGACACTATTTGTCCATTCATCAATTCAGCGGCAGCCCGAGCATGACAAAGAATTGGCCGATGTTTGGTTGGCATTCCACTTTTTTCAATCCATGCGCCGATTCTCCCTCCCGCTCCTGCTCGCCTTTTCCGCTGCCAGTTTTGGCGCTGAAATGGAGGAAGATAAAAAGAAAAAGCCCACGAAGACCGCTGACCTGCCTGAGGTGGTGATCACGGCCACGCGCAGCGAGACTCCGCTATCCCAGGTGCCTGCGGCGGTGAAAACGCTGGATAAAAAGCAGATGGAAGAACGGCTCACGCGCACCTTCCCCGAGGCGCTGAGGGAAACGCCTGGCGTGACGATTCAAAAGACCTCCAACGGCCAGGGCTCCCCCTTCATCCGTGGGTTCACGGGCTTCCGCAACCTGATGATGGTCGACGGCATCCGCTTCAACAACTCCACCTTGCGGGACGGCCCGAACCAGTACTGGAACACACTGGACCAGCATGGCATCGACCATGTGGAAGTGCTGCCATCCCAAGGTTCCGTGCTGTATGGCAGTGATGCCATCGGCGGCACGGTGAACGCATTCACCAAAGGGTCGGGCTTTCTCAGCGAAGCCGAAGGCGGTTTTTTCTCCCATGGCCGGGCTGATTATCGTTACTCCACCGCAGAGCACAGCAATGTGGAGCACTTGGAAACCAGCATCGGCGAAGGGCAGAAGTGGGGGCTTCACGCCGGTGTTACCCTGAGCCAGTTTGGCGATGTCACCGACGGCAGCGGACGGCGGCAGCGGCACACCGGGTACGATCAATGGGCCTTCGATGTGAGGCTGGACATTGCACTGGACGATCAGTGGAGCTTCACCGCCGCGCATCAGCAGGTGCGCCAGAACGATGTGTGGCGCACGCACTCCACCACCTCCGGGGTTTCCTTTGAAGGCACCACCGTCGGCACTGACCGCGTGCGACTCTTTGATCAGGAGCGCAGCCTGACGTATGCACGCCTCGCCGGGAAGGATCTGAACAGCTTCATCGACAACGCCAGCCTCACCGTCTCTTTGCAAACCGCCGGAGAGAACCAGTTCCGTGTCACCGGCCCCGGTGTGCGCTCCTACAACAATGTGAACGTCACGACGCTGGGTTCCGATCTCCAGTTCACCAGCAAGTCACCCATCGGCACCTTCGTCTATGGCGTCGATTTTTATGAGGACTTTGTGCAATCACACGCTTCGGACAATCCTTTCCAAGGAGCCGTGGCGGACAACTCCACCTACAGCCTGCTGGGGGTTCACATCCAGGACGCCATCGACCTCGGCGAACGTGTGCATCTTTTCATCGGAGAGCGTTACACGCATGCCACGGCCAGGCTCGGCAGCTTCCAGAATCCCACCACCCTCGCGCAGCAGTCTTTTGCCAGCAGCTGGGACAACTTCTCCGGCAGCGTGCGCTTTGTGATCGACCTGGATGAACGCGACCGCTATTCGATGTATGGCGGCGTGTCGCAGGCCTTCCGCGCGCCCAATCTCTCCGACCTGTCCCGTTTTGATGTGGCGCTGTCCGGGCGCAAAGAGACACCGGCCACGGGCCTTTCCCCGGAAAAATATCTGACCTATGAGATCGGCCTCAAGGCAAACACCGAGAGCCTCACCGCCAGCCTGGCCTACTTCTACACCCAGCTGGACAATCTGATCATCCGGCGCTCCACCTCCGTGCCCCTGCAGGACACCAAGGCGAATGGCGGCAATGGTTACATGCAGGGCTTGGAATTTGCCGCACGCTGGCGGATCGACCAGCACTGGAGCCTCTTCGGCCATCTGGCCTGGGTGGAAGGTGAGGCGGATCAGTTCATCGGCACCACCACGCAGAAACGCCGCGAGCCGCTGGGCAAAATCTCCCCGCTCGTGGGTTATGCGGGCGTGCGCTGGCAGACCACCGACAATCGTTTCTGGTCGGAGTTTGTCTGCCTGACCTATGGCGAGGCCGGACGCATGAACACCTCCGACCAGCTCGACACCCAGCGAGTCCCGCCCAACGGCACGCCTTCTTTCTGGCTGCTCACGCTGCGCGGCGGCTACTCCGTCACCGAGAACCTCATCCTGACAGCCTCCCTCGACAACCTGCTGAACAAAACCTACCGCTACCACGGCTCAGGCTCCAATGAGCCCGGTTTTGGTGCGAACCTCGGTGTGACGGTGAAGTTTTAGCAGTGGCGCGCCGGCTTGTTTAGACGCCGGATTTTACGCATCCACCACGCGCAGCGCGGACTCGCCAGAGGCATCGTTTATGATACGGCCTGTGATTCCGGCGATGCTGAACTTTCCGGCGTAGGGCACCTGCAGGTGCGTATCCCGGGCCACCATGTCCCATTCCAGCCGCAGGTATTCGGCGATCACATTGGTGAGGCTGAGCTGGAAAAAATGTCCGACCGCCGCCCAAACGATGGCGATGTGGGAGTCGCATTTCCCCTGCTCCACGGCCTCGCGCAAACGGCCCAGCACTCCTTGATAGCGCGCATGCTTTGTGGATTTGAGCAACACTGCGCCCGCCTGCAGACTGCGCTGGCAGGCGGCGGGTGAAAGCTGGGAAGAGAGTCTGGAAGAAGCTGCGATGAGACCCGCCAGATCATTGGCATGCGCGCTCTGCCACGCGGACTTGAGCGCCGGACCGATGGCTTCACGCAGCACACTTTCAGCTGCGGCATTCCACTCGCCCACATCCTCCACCAGCAGCACCTCCACGCGGGCGCGCACGCTGCCCAGCAGCCACTTCACCCAGTCCAGCCCGCGAGACCAGTCCTCGATGACCTGCTGATCATCCGCCGTGTCATGCGGTGCAGGCAGCAGAGTGATGGTGGGAAGCAGATGCAGTTTCATCGCGACAGCCACACGCGCCGCAGCCATGGGCGGCGATTTTCAAACCTTCGTTGCATAGACCCGTTCATCGCACGAACTATGCCTCCAGCGCGGCAATGCGCGAACAGAATACTTTTCATGAGCGAAGCCTCCCCACTTGACACCTCCACGCCCTGGTATGCCTGCCAGCGCTGCGGCAACTGCTGCCGCTGGCCAGGAGATGTGCGCGTCACAGACGATGAGATCACGCGCATCGCCGCGTATCTGGACATGCCGCGCATTGAGTTCGTGGAGCAGTGCACACGACTGAACGCGAACCGCACCGGCCTGAGCATCATCGACAAGCCGAACGGCGAGTGCTTCTTCCTCGAAGGCGTGAATGTCTGCCGCATCCAGCCGGTGAAGCCGGTGCAGTGTGAAGGCTTTCCCAACACCTGGAATTTTCCCGGGTGGCGAGATAAGTGCGAGGCGGTGGAGGCACCGCGCCCAGCATCCCATTAGGCTGCTGCCGGCACCGACTTGTCCCAGAGCACGGACTTCGTATAGGCATAGGGCTTGCACAGCACGACCTTGCTCACCTCCGTGCGAATGACGGCAAATTTGTGATAGTCCTCCGTCTCGCAGTACTTGCGGTAGTAGGCCTTGGATTTGCCGGGCATCTGATCCCAGTAGCGCTTCGCGGCATCTCCCTCGATCAAACGAGTGCGCCCGGAGAGGTATACGATGGTCTCCATCGAGGGTGAGGCAAACATCCATTCCGCCTGCGGATTGGCACGCAGGATGTCGGCCTTCAGCGAATTGGGAGCGGTGATGGAAATGATCTCCTCCATGTCCGTGGTGACCTGCGTGGTCATCCAAGCCGAATGGGGATGGCCCTCGGCATCAGACGTGGCCAGCACGGCATTGCGGCAATTGGTCACCAGTTGAGCAGCGTTTCGAGTGGCTTCGTTTTCGATTTTCATGTTCAAACAAACGCCAAATTTTCAACAGCGTCTCCGCATGGCTTGCCCGCATGTGCGCCTTTTTTGAAGATCGCGGCTTTACTGGACAAGCGGCCCAGTGCATGACATCTCCCCCACATGAAGCAGCAGACCATCGTCACACTCGACCTCGAAGGCGTTCTCGTCCCCGAAATCTGGATCGCCTTTGCCGAGAAGACCGGCATCCCCGAACTGCGCCGCACCACTCGGGAGGAACCTGACTACGATGTGCTCATGAAGGGCCGCCTCAAAATCCTCGATGAGCACGGCCTGAAGCTGCCGGACATCCAGGATGTCATCGGCACGCTGGCACCGCTGGAGGGCGCGAAGGCTTTCCTCGATGAGCTGCGCTCAAGCACGCAGGTGGTCATCCTGAGCGACACCTTCGCGGAGTTTGCCCAGCCGCTGATGCGCCAGCTCGCATGGCCGACAATCTTCTGCCACCAGCTCGAAGTCGCCCCAGACGGCCGCATTGTGGACTACAAGCTGCGCCAGCCGAACCAGAAGCAGAAGTCCGTGGCCGCCTTCAAGGCGCTGAACTACCGCGTCATCGCCGCGGGTGATTCCTTCAACGACACCACGATGCTTGGCGAGGCCGATGTCGGATTCTTCTTCCACGCCCCCGCCAGCATTCAGGCGCAGTTTCCGCAGTTCAAGCCCTTCGACGACTATGGTGAGCTCCTGGCCGCCATGCGCGCTGTGCTTTGAAGCATCATTGCCACAACGCGATTCCGCGTCCAGAATGCGCGCTCGTTTCACGCCCCGCATGCCACAGCTCCATCTTCAGCCCGACTTCGCCACTTTTCAGACGCTCGCGCAGCAGGGCAATCTCGTACCAGTGGTGGCGGAACTCGCCGCCGACTACGAAACCCCGCTCTCCGCATTTCAAAAGATCCACGATGGCCGCTGTGCCTTCCTGCTGGAATCCGCAGAACTGACGCAGCACTCCGGGCGCTACTCGCTGCTCGGGAGTTCCCCGCGAATCATCTTCACCGCACGCGGTCGTGAGATCGAAATCGAGGAGCGCGGCAAGAAGCGCAGCTACACCACCACCGGCGATCCACTGACGGAGCTGCAGGAGCTGATGAAGCCCTTCACGCCGCTGGAAACGCAGCCGCTGCCGGTCTTCCACGGCGGCGCGGTGGGTTATCTGGCGTATGACATGGTGCGCTTCTTTGAGCCGACGCTGCCGCCACCACCGAAGGATGAGCTGGGCCTGCCGGACATGGTGTTCATGGTCACAGACACCGTGCTGGTATTTGATCACCGCACCCGCCGCCTGTCCATCGTGGCGAATGTCCACACTGATGAGCATGCCACGCTGGAGGCTGCTTACGACTGGGCGCGCGAACAGATCGCGGATGTCATTGCCAAACTGGAGAAGCCTCTGGCTGCCAGACCGCTGCAAACCTTTGCCCCGGTGGGGCAACTGCCGCCTCCGGTGAGCAACACCACTCAGGAAGAATACGAGGCGATGGTGCTCAAGATGAAGGAGTACATCGGCGCCGGTGACATCTTCCAGGGCGTGCCCTCCCAGCGCTTTGAAACGGACTACCAGGGCACCACGCTGGATCTCTTCCGCGCACTGCGGCATGTGAATCCGAGCCCCTACATGTTCTGCATCGACTTCCCGCAGGGCTTCGCGCTCGTCGGCAGTTCGCCGGAGGTTCATGTGAAGTGCATGAACGGCCGCATCGACATCCGCCCCATCGCCGGCACGCGCTGGAGGGGCAAGACCCCCGCAGAAGACGATGCCCTGGCGCAGGAGCTGCTGAATGATCCCAAAGAACGCGCCGAGCACATCATGCTCGTCGATCTCGCACGCAATGATGTCGGACGTGTGGCTGATTACGGCACCGTGCGCGTCAGCGATTTGATGATCATCGAGCGCTACTCCCACGTCATGCACATCGTCTCCAACGTGGACGGCCATCTGCGCGACGACAAGACCGCCTATGACGTCATGCGCGCCACCTTCCCCGCCGGCACCGTCAGCGGCTCGCCCAAGGTGCGCGCCATGGAGATCATCAACGAGTGCGAGAAGAGCAAGCGCTGCGCGTATGCCGGTGCCGTGGGCTACTTCGGTTTCGATGGCAACCTTGATTCATGCATCGCGCTGCGCACCTGCGTCGTGAAGGATGGCAAAGCCTATGTGCAGGCGGGTGCTGGTGTTGTGGCTGACTCTGTTCCTGCGTCCGAGTATCAAGAAACGATCAACAAGGCCACCGGCATGCTGCGTGCGATTCAATGGGCGCGCCAGTTGAGTGCGCCGTGAGCTGATTGAGTTGCTCACACACTAATCACACGGAGCTAACAAGCTAATCACACAGTTGCTCACAATGCGCGAATGCATCACCCAGAAACAGAGAACCCCCCGGCATGCGAAGCCGGGGGGTTCCATTG
Organism: Prosthecobacter sp.; assembly: GCF_044222345.1. Classification (GTDB taxonomy): domain Bacteria; phylum Verrucomicrobiota; class Verrucomicrobiia; order Verrucomicrobiales; family Verrucomicrobiaceae; genus Prosthecobacter. The sequence goes on along the minus strand of NZ_JBGANL010000042.1, from coordinate 31,058 downwards.
GCGATCCAGCAACCAACAACGATAGAGGACCGATTGGCACGAAATGCGTTAGCTGAGGAAGCTTGCAAACGTGGCCCGCGAGTTGCCCCACGGACGACGACATGTTAAAAAGTTTTGCCCCTCCCGTCAACCTGCCCACCCTTCTTTTGCAAAAAGAAACCGCTGAGTCGCAATCCTGAGAGCCTAAAACGCCCAATTGTTATCAGAATTTTAGCAAAACGAGTCTTGACACCTGATCTGTCACTTTCGACCAACCACTACTCAACCGAACACACGCCATCATGCCCACCTCCCAAGACCTCGGCCAGCTCCTCCTCATGGGTGTCCCCGGTGCCGAACTCACTCCAGAAACCGCCGCACGGCTCAAAAAACTTCAGCCGGGTGGCTTCATTTTATTTGGACGCAACATCCAGACCCCTGAACAGGTCCGCAAACTCATCGATGACCTGCGCGACATTTCCAACATCGAGCCATTCATCACGATTGATCAGGAAGGTGGCCGCGTCTCACGTCTCCGGCTGATTGGTGAAGAGCCACCGAATGCCCAAGCGCTGCGTGACAAGGGAGATCCGGCGCTGATCAAACGTCATGGCAAACTCACCGGGCAGATTTTGCGTCTCTTCGGTTTCAATCTCGACCTCTGCCCTGTGCTGGACATCTCGTATGATGATGCAGCGGACAATTCTCTCAAAGGCCGCACGTATGGCCGCGATCCGCAGCAGGTGATCGACAACGCCGGCGTCTTCAATCGTGCCATGCGCGCCGAAGGCATCCTGAGCTGCGGCAAACACTTCCCGGGCTATGGGCCTGCGGAGTGTGATCCGCATGAGTTCCTGCCCGTCATCACCAAAAGTCGTGAAGAGATGGAACGCAGCGAACTGCTGCCCTACTCCGCGCTGCTGCCGGAACTCGACAGCGTGATGACCTGCCACAGCAACTACACCGCGTATGATCCCGACCGTGGCCGCTGGCCTGCAAGTCTGAGCCACAACATCGTGACGAAGCTGCTGCGCCATCAGTACGCCTTCGACGGGCTGGCCATGACCGATGACCTCGACATGGGGGCGATCCTGAATGAAGTCACCTTTGAGCAGGCCATCCAGGAAGCGGTGCGCGCCGGCAATGACCTCGTCATGATCTGCCACCGCGTGGAAATGGTGGAGCTGGCCCGCCAGCACCTCGAAGGCGTCGAGGCCCCGGCCCTGCATGATGCTTTGATGCGGATCGAAAAAACCAAGAAGCGACTGGTGAAGCCGGACCGGTTTGATCTTGAGCGCTTCGCGGCGATCAACCGCGACATCTGGCAGCTGCGCGTTGACACTCTGGGAGAAGAAGCCGCCAAAAATCTCAGCGTCGAAGATGGCAAACGTTCCCCCGTGGAGCTGTACTGAGAAACTGCGGATATGACGAATAGGACAGCCCGGCGGGGTCCATCAGCCCTTCATTGAGATTCTGCCGGATGGCGAGCGTCCGTTCATGCAAGGCCTGCGCACGATCCACATCCATGCAGCTGTAATAAAGCATCCCGAGGTTGTTGTATGCGGAAGCCATGCGTGAGCTCTGAGCTCCCGCGCGGAAGAACGGAGTGCATGGATCTGCTCTGCGAACATGCCTTCATTGAGGCAGCAGTTGGCGAAGGCCTTGCGCTGCAAGAGCTTGTCAAAGTTGTGGCAGATCCGGTCCAGCACACGAGCGATTTCTAGTGTGATGTGTGCTGCCTGCAATTGAATGGGGGAAAGGCCACCAACCTCATCGTGCCGGTGACTCTCAGCCCGTGCTTTCGCGGGGAATCCCACGCCCGAATGGCCGCCCTATTGAAATACGGGCACCCGCTGGGATCATGGTATTGCTTTGCGTTTCGGCGACAAGGGTGCGGCAGTGGATATGGCAGGCATCTGCCCTGTCCTGTTTTCCACCTGCCCCTGCTTCATGCGGTCGATCTCCTCCTTGGAAGGAAGAATGGCGCGGCGAATAGTGATGGGGGGGAGCTCTGGCTGCTTTGCGGCAGTTATTGGAGAGACTGGCGCAGCCACGGGCTGCGGACTTGCGGGGGCAGGTGTCAGCACCGCAGTTTTCGTCGATGAATCCACCGAGGGCGCGGCCACAGGTTTTGTCATCGGCTTCACTTCATTCACCTGGGCGGGCACACCTGGTGGTGGGGCGGAAGCAACCGTCACTGAGGCCACCACTTCAGGCTCTGGTTTAGCAGGCTTATTCGGCGCTGATTCCACCACTGCTAGCACAGGCTTGACCGTGGGAGCCGGAACAGGAGCTTTCATCGCCTCAACCACCTTGACGGGGGCGACAATGGCAGGTGCGGGTTGTGGCTTGACAGCTTCGGCTTGAGCAGGAGCCGGAACAGGAGCTTTCATCGCCGCAACCACCTTGACGGGGGCGACAATGGCAGGTGCGGGTTGTGGCTTGACAGCTTCGGCTTGGGCAGGAGCCGGAACCGGCCTGCTCTGGACAGCCTTCACGGATGCAGGTGGCGCATCCTTTCGACTGACGGCAGGTCCTTCAGCTTCCGCAGAGGCAGCCACCGACTGCGCCACACCTGCCGACTCCTTTTTGCCGCCCATGCAAATCCATGCTCCAAAGCCCAGCATCACTGCAGCAGCAGCCGCGATGGCCCCCACTGGCAGGCTGCGTTTTTGCTGGACCAATGAATTGAAGTCATGCGTCTTGATGCCGCGCTTGATGGGGGAGATGGGCTCATCCTCCACATTTCCAGCAGATGCCGCATTCGCATTCCAATCATCGTCAAAATCAGATACGGAACCGACGCTTTCCATCTCTTCCACCGCCACCACATGGCTGCCCCGCAGGCGTGTGGCCAGATCCACAGTCGGTGCTGACAGCAGCGCCTCGAACTTGTCGATGAATTCACCCGGACTTGGGGCTTTGCCCGGACGGCGGATCATTTCAAGACATTCACGCACATAAGCGGCGGCCGCCTCAGGGGTGGATTCAGGGAACTGCGGCACACCTCCGCTCTGACGCTCCCCAGTGAGCAAATAACCTGCAAGCGCCACAAAGGAGCGATGCCGGAAATCACGATTCTGCAAATGCTCCTCCTGCTGCTGTCCTTCGGCGAGGTCCATGTCCACCAGCAGCGGTTCATACAGGCTGCGCATAGTCATGTGAGGGCGAAGCTTCACGACAAACGAAGGCCAGGCGTCCAAGCGCTTCTGCATCAGCCGCTCCAGCTCACGCGAGAGCAACGGACCATTTTTCCCCACCCGCAGCAGGATGTTGGAAGGGTGCAAATCGACACGCTGCACACCACACTCCACCGCCTGATCAAGCCCGGCCCGGATCTGGCGCATCAGCACCGTCACTTCGGCAGGATTCAGCGTGATGCGTTCCGCCATGAGTCGGCTGAGTGCAAAACCAGGCTCTCGCTCTTCGGTCAGGAAGGTCCAGTCAGGGCTTTCCCAGAGACTTAAAGAGCGCAGGATGTTCGGATGCCGCTCAGGATTGAAGCGCCACATCTGCAAGGGCACCGCCTCGTAGCGAGATTTGTCCACGATTCGCGAAGGAGGCAGCAGGTGCACCGTGACCGGCTGCCCCAGCTTCGTATTGATCGCTGGAATGGAGAAGGGATAGCGGCGTGCGTGATCCGCATCCTCCACGCGAAACCGCGTTCCGAGAATGGTCTCGACCGGCACGTCCTCCAGCAGCAGCTCCTGAAGCAGAGGCTGCGGCAGCAGCGAGGAGTTCACCACCAGGTGTTTGCGAAAACTGCGTGCCTTGATGTTGCTCGAAAGCGCGCTGAACGCCTCACGCACATCATCACGCAGTTTTTCAATTGATGCCGGGGCATTGCCAGGGTCGGTGAGTGCAGCTCGGACCGCTGTGCGCAATCCCATCGGGAGCTGCGTCAATGCAGGGAACCGGTCAGGATTTTCACCCGCATAAGGCTGCCCGGTCAGCAGCAGGAAAATCAACCGGCAGGCCTCCGCCACCAGCCGTGCGCCGTCTTTTCCCTCGGCACCTGCATCCAGCTGCGACAGACCGTAATCAAACACGCGGAGCTGCAGGAATGTGTCTTCCAGAGTCGTGACCAGCACGCGGTCGAGATGCATGCGCGAAACCAGACGCTGGAAGCCTTGCAGCTGCAGCAGGTCATCCAGCAACTGATAGACCATCGCCAAGGCTGTCGCGGGCGCCACTGCGCCGCGCCTTTGGGTGTAGTGCTCGACGAACTCACCGTCATTGAGATTGCTGGTGTAGTAGACCCGCCCTTGATCTTCACCCACTTCCAAAATGCGCATGAAAGCATGCCCGCGGATTTCCGATGCCTGACGGGCACGATCAAACGCGGATTTCTTCATCGCCGCATCCAGCGTGCCTCCCCCGCGCAGCACATGCAGTTCCACCAAACGGTGAATCCGGTTGTCGAAGGCCAAATAAACCACCTCATCCTTGGAACGCACCAGTTCGACCGGTGCACCACCGGTTCGATGCGCCACGGAAAGGCTGCCAAATTGCTGAGGCTCTTCAATCATAACAAGTTAATCAACCATCCAGCGCGAGTCATACTGAGATGAAAATTCGAGGCACGACCACGCATACATATTCCTATTTATAAGGGTTGCGGCTCAAAGTTGCAAAGTTTATTATGGAAAATCTAGTCACTCAACCCCATAAACAAACCAGCCACCAGAGATCAGACCATAAAAAATAATTACCAAAGCCAATTCCAATAAGATCAAACGGCATTAATTATAATCATATAAACAATAAATTCCACATCCGATACTCGGAATTGAGCCAGTGGAGGGTATCCTTTTATTTTTTGTCTCCAACCACTGGCACAGATTTATTGCCAGAAATGTCCCCAGCGATTGCGGTCAGGCGCTTTTTCTCATCATCGTTCCATTGATAGGCTGCATTTGTGAGCCCATTGCGGGCGGCGATTTTGATCTCAGCAGCATTCGCGGAACCGGAATAGGCCAGCATCTCCCAAAGCGTGATTGCATTTCCTTTCACCCGATCCAGCAGCAGTTTACAGACACGCAGACGGACCTCTTCATCCTTCGGCGGATCTAGATGAAGCCAGACCAGCAAATTCATGTACTGCGGGCTCTCAAAAGGCAGTTCCTGGCTTTTTCCTGAAAGCACTTTTTCATTTTCCTGCCAGCCGCCGTTTTTTGCCAAAGCATGCTGCGCCTCAAAAGGCTTCATCTCAGCGGCCTTTTTCTGCAGTTCTTTTTTCCTCCATGCCTCCATCTCGGCAGGAATCGAGAGCGTCGCCACCGGTTTTAAAGCGTCCAGAATGCCAAGGACAAATTCCCTCGGCAGCACCAGCACAGGCACCAGCACGGTGAGCAGCATGGCCAGGCAGCCGCAGAACCAAGGCAGAATAAACCGCGCCAATGGCCCCGCCTGAGGATGCGGAAGTATTTCTCGGGTGACTCTCCCGGCTGTCGGAACCAGTTCGGGCGCAGGCTTCGGAGACACCCCGTTTTCCGTTTTCACAGCCGCCAGCTTTTGGGTCACCTCCACCAGCTTGTCCTGCTGCTGCGCAAATTTCACCGCCAGGTTCCACCAGCTCTCGGGTAACACCGCCTTGTATAAGTCAGCGCCTTCCATGTCGGTCGTCAAACACTCCGACAAATGATCCAGCGCTTCGAGTTCCGTCTTGCTCTTCCAAGTCCAGGCTGTTTTGGGTTTGCGCAGCCGCACGTCCCAGAAATCACGCTCGTCCTGCACCGCACTGCACACGACGCGTCCGGCCGCCAGCCAGCGCTTGGCATCCGCCAGCGCCTCCCGATGCTCCTCCCCTGCCAGGGGCTGGGCGGCATTGTACAGCTGCTCTGCACGTGAAAACCGCGTCACCGCCAGCGTAGCTGCCAGTGCCAGCATGACATCGACGGCGCAGGCGTTTCTGGAGGCATGCGATGCCACGATCGCATCGGCGAGTCTGGAGAGGCGGTGCGTCTCCCCGCGTGCAGCCCAGCGGGATGCCACCATGCACGTCACGTTGACTTCCCCGCTGCCCATTTCAATGACCAGATCGGGGATGCGTGCGAGCTCTGCGAGCTGGTCCTCATCCTGCTCAAACATCTCGGCGATCAGCAGGCTGCCCGCCGCCGCCCACTCCGGCTTTGAAAATGCCTGGCAGCAGAACGCATCAAAGTGACCCGGCACGGCGACTTTGCCGACCATGGCGCGCAGCAGCCCTTTGGCGCTGGCGCGCAGCTCCTCTGGCAGTTCCGTCGCTATCATCGCCTCGATGCGCGTCATCGTCTCCGCATCGATCGAACTGCTGGGGGAAGCGTCCAGCGCCTGGCTGGAGGACATCTTCAAGGCGGATGCTGAGGCGCTGTTTCCCATTTTCAGCGCCATTGATAAGACGGATCACGCCAGATGCAACGCGTGCGTCACTTAGGGGGCTAATTCGCTCATGCGATGATCTCCTTCGCCACCGTGCCGTAAACATCCGTAAGACGGAAATCACGGCCTGCATACCGGAAGGTAAGCCGTTCGTGATCAAGGCCCAGCAGAGCCAGCACCGTGGCATGCCAGTCATGGATGTGCATCTTGTTCAGCACGGCCTCGTAGCCGTAGTCGTCGGTCATGCCATAATTCATGCCGCCCTTCACCCCGCCACCGGCCATCCACATGGAGAAGCCCTTGTTGTTGTGATCGCGCCCATCCTCCCCCTGGCTGTGCGGGGTGCGGCCAAATTCACCGCCCCAGATGATCAGCGTGTCTTTGAGAAGTCCGCGCTGCTTGAGATCGGTCAGCAATCCGGCAATGGGTTTGTCGATCGCCCCGGTGTTGCGCTCCAGGGAGGCCTTCAGATTGAAATGCTGGTCCCAGTTGCCGTTGGTGAGCTCGATGAATCGGACGCCAGCCTCAACAAACTTGCGCGCCATCAGGCACTGCCTGCCAAAGGCATCCGTCTCCTGCTCATCAATGCCATACAGCGCCTTTGTGGCCGCTGTTTCCTTGCTCAGGTCCATCACCCTCGGCACCTCAGCCTGCATGCGAAACGCCAGTTCATACGATTCGATCACACCTTCCACCTCGGCGCTGACACCGCCGTCCTGCTGCATGCGAGCTTTGTTGAGCGCCTGCACCAGATCCAGCTGCGTGCGCTGCTCCTCGGTGGTGTAGCGGTTGTTTTTGATGTTCGCCACCGTGGCCTGTTCTGCGCCGCCGAACCGCCGGCCTGCGCCGCCGGGGAGACCATTGCCACCGATCTTGGTGCCTTGATAAATGGCAGGCAGGAATGCACTGCCGTAGGTGCGTGTCGCATTGCCGGGTGGATTGACCGTGATGAAGCCGGGCAGATTTTCGTTCATCGTGCCAAGTCCATACAAGGCCCATGACCCCAAAGATGGCCGCACGAACTGCGTCGTGCCGGTGTGGAGCTGGGAAAACGCCTGGGGATGCGCCGGCAGATCCGTGGACATCGAATTCAGGATGCACAACTCATCCGCATGCCTGCCCAGGTTGGGAAACAGCTCCGAGATGTACAGGCCGCTCTTGCCCTGCCGGTTGAACTTCCAGGGCGATGCCATGAGCTTCGCGGTGCCATAGCGTCCGGCCGCCGAAGGCGCGCCTTTGCCGTTGTCGGCGATCAGCTTTGGCTTGTAATCAAACGTGTCCACATGCGACGGCGCGCCCTGCATGCAGAGAAAGATGACATGCTTTGCACGTGGCGCGAAATGCGGTGCTTTCGGTGCCAGCGGTCCCGTGGCGGCCTGCGGATTGGCGCGCAGAGCCTGCTGCTGTGCCAGCGCTGCAAAGGCCAGGTAGCCGAAGCCGTTGGAGCCGGTCTTCAAAAACTCGCGCCGGGAGAATGGGGTCGTGTTCATGATGTGGGAGGTGCTTTAATTGAGGTAACGAAACTCCGCGCTCGCGATCAGGCTCTGACAGAAGGCGGACAGCGCGGCAAATTCCGCCTGCGCCTTCGCTTCTTTGCCGCTGCCCTTGTCCTTCGCAATCTGCTGCGGGAAACGCATCCAGAAGTTGCTGATGGCCGCCTTCTCCTGCGTCGTGGGTTCACGGCCAAACGCCAGCTCGTAGGCGTAGCTCAGACGTTCGGCGGAGCTGCCCGGGTGCTTGGCGATGCGTGCCGCAAACGCATCCGCTGCACTTTGCGCCTGCGGATTGTTCATCAAATACAGGCTCTGCGAAGGCACGTTCGTCGTATCGCGATCCCCATTCACCAGGCTCGCATCCGGATAGTCAAAGACCGAGAGCATTTCTGGAATCTGATCCCGGATGATTGGAATGTAGATCGAACGATAGGTGTAGCTCTTGCTCGTCAGCTCACCACGAAAGATCGAGAGCAAGCCCTGCCTGCCCTCACCAGCGCGTGCCACGGGCGAGCCGTCCACCGGATACAGATTCAGAGTGCCCCCCACCGCGAGCATCGCATCACGGATCGCCTCCGCCTCCAGGCGGCGCTGGTTCATGCGCCAGTGCCACTTGTTATCGGGATCGACGGCATAGTTCGCCGCATCGTAGCCTGAGCCCATCTGATAGGCACGGCTCATCATGATCTCACGGATCAGCTTCTTCACCGACCAGCCATTCTCCATGAAGGAGACCGCCAGATAGTCCAACAATTCAGGGTTGGATGGCTTCTGGCCCATCGTGCCAAAGTTGTCCGGTGTCGGCACGATGCCGCTGCCCATGAGTTTCAGCCACACGCGATTGGCCATCACACGTGCCGTCAGGGGATTGTCCTTCGAGGCGATCCAGTAGGCCAGGTCCAGCCTGCCGCTGCCGCTTTGCGGGCTGATGTTCAACGGCTCGCCTTTCGCACACAGCACCTCCACCAGTCCTCGTGGCACCACTTCGCCCGGCTGCTTGATGTCGCCACGAATCAAGATCGGGCTGTTGAACGGGGTGGCGCGATCCAGCATCCCCATGGCCAGAGTGCGCGGCGTGCCATCGTCATAGAAAAGATCCACGTCCGCCTTCACCTCTTCCGCACGATCACGTGCGCCCCGAATGCGCAGGAAGCTCGCCGCCCCAGCCTTCTCACGGTCCTGCTGGCGCATGGCAAAAATCTCCTTCTGCGCCTCGGCGGCAGCGGTTTTCGCACGCTCATAGCTGCCCTTGAGCTCAGCCACTTCAGACGGCGAAATCTTCGCCAGGGAGGCCGTCTGCCCGGCAGTGCGATCCAGTTCGATCAATCCTGCCGTATTGTTGTTCTGCAGCTGCTCATACGTGCCAAACAGCGTCTCGCTGCTGAGGAAGATGCCCGCCAGCGCGTAGTAGTCGCGCTGCGTCACGGGATCAAACTTGTGATCATGGCAGCGTGCGCAGGCCAGCGTCAGCCCCAGCATGGACTGCGACACGGCGTCGATCTGCTCATCCACCACATCCATTGAGAACTGACGGCGGTCGCGGTTGTTGTGTCCTTTGGCCCCAATCGCGAGAAAACCCGTGGCCACGATCTTGTTCGCCTGATCGCGCTTGCCCTCAAACTTCAGCAGGTCTCCTGCGATCTGCTCCTTGAGGAACTGGTCATACGGCTTGTCCTTCGTGAATGAATCGATGACGTAGTCACGGTAGCGCCATGCATGTGGGTAGAGCACGTTCACCTCCTTGCCGCTGCTTTCCGCATAGCGGGCCACGTCCAGCCAGTGCCGCGCCCAGCGTTCGCCATAACGTCCGGAGTCCAGATACATGTCGATGACTCGCTTCACCGCTTCAGGCGACTGATCGGCGACAAAGGCCTTCACCTCATCCGGAGTCGGCGGCAGCCCCGTCAGGTCAAACGCAATGCGGCGGATCAGCGTGGGGCGGTCCGCATCGCGCATGGGGTGCAAGCCGTTGGCTTCGATGCCAGCCAGTACGAACGCGTCGATCTCCGTCTTCGCCCAGCCTTCCGTTTTCACCGCTGGAGGTGCAGTCTTCACCGGTTTCTGAAAGGCCCAGTGCTTGCGGCCTTCATCCATGTCGATCACCCGCTTGCCACCGCCCGCATTCACCACCTTGTTTTCACGCGGGTCAGGGGCGCCCATCTCGATCCACTTTTTGAAGTTCGCGATCACATCATCCGGCAGCTTTTGCTTCGGCGGCATCTGCATGTCCTCATTTTTCCAGGTCATCGCCTCGTACACGCTGCTCTGTGCGATGCTGCCCGGCGTCACCCCCGGATGCCCCGATTCCCCGCCCAGCAGCGTCGCCTGCCGGGTATCCAGCGTGAATCCGCCTTTGACCTTGGACGATTCAGCGGAGTGGCATTTGTAGCAGGACTGCACCAGCACGGGCCGGATGTTCTTCTCAAAGAACTGCAGTTGATCCGCAGGTATGCCAGCATGCGACGCCTCGGTGGCGTCAGCGGCGTACAGAGCCATGGGAGCAAGCAGAAGGACGGAGAAGGGCAGAGTCTTCATGGGAGGGTGAAGCGAATGACAGCGTGTAACACCTTGGCCCTAAAAAGGTTTCTCTCGTGCTGCCTTTGCATGCCACCCCCGCTGAAACTCCCCGCCGACAAGAGCCGTTAGGTCCCTCCCTCATTTCTTTCCCACCCCTTCACTCCTCATGCGCCACATCATCGCCTCCCTGCTGCTCGTTTCCTCCATTCACGCGGCGGAACTCGTCGTTCCAGACAACGTCACCTTCACCCGCGACATCGAATTCGCCAATCCAGACAACCAGCATCTGCAGGTGAATCTGGCGCAGCCCAAAGAGGGCACGGGCCCCTTCCCCGCCGTGGTCTGCATCCATGGCGGCGGCTTCCGCGCTGGCAAGCGGGAGGGGTATGACAAACTGCTGCTCACACTCGCCCAGCATGGCTATGTGGCCATCACCGTCACCTACCGGCTAGCACCGGCCTACAAGTTCCCCGCCGCCGTCCATGATTGCAAAGCCGCCGTGCGCTGGCTGCGGGCAAACGCCGCGAAATATCACGTGGACCCCGCACGCATCGGAGCCATGGGCGGCTCTGCGGGCGGTCATCTGGCGCAGTTCCTCGGCGTGACCGCCGGCGTCCCTCAGTTTGAAGGTGATGGCAATCTGGAGCAAAGCAGCGCCGTGAATTGCGTGGTCAATTTCTATGGCCCCAGTGACTTCACCAAGAGCTACGACAAGAGCGTGGACGCCAAGGACGTGCTGCCGCTCTTTTTCGGCGGCGATCTCAGCACCAAGCGCAAGGAGCACATCATCGGCAGTCCTCTCTACTGGGTGACGCCCAATGCCGCCCCCACCCTTTGTCTTCACGGCACGGCTGATGAATACGTCGCCTATGAGCAGGCCACCTGGATCGTGGACAAGCTCAAGGCCGCCACCGTGGAAGCCGAACTCGTCGGCTTCGAAGGAGCTGGCCACGGTCTGAAAGGCGTGCCCCCTGAAAAGACCGAGCAGCTCATGCTGGCCTTTTTTGACCGTCATCTCAAGCCTGTGGCGGCCCGCTAGCTGCTTTGCAGATTGAATTTGCAATGATTTGATGAACCATGAAAACTCGTGCTTTTCTAAGTAAAAAGCCAAGTTAAGATCGAACTTCGCAGGTTCATTTTTTTAATTATTCCCCACCAATCACGCAACAGGCAAGAATGAACGGCAACCACAACTCGCTCTGCATTTTAAACTGCATCACCGGGGAACGCTCCAAATTTGACGGCGGCACGTTTGTCATTGGCGCAGGGCCTCAGTCAGATTTGAAGGTAAACTCGCCGCAGTGCCCCCAGGTGCTTTGCAAAGTCACGAAAACCGGCGATGCCATGGACTTCCAATTCAGCAGCCCGGTGCTGGTGAACGGCGCTGAAACGACTTTTTTCAGATCCCTGCCGGGAGAGGAGCACACCATGACAGGCGCGGGGCAGCTGCTGGCCTTCAAATACAGCCCCCAGCCGGGCACCTGGATGGCTCTGGGGAATGACAACTCGTGGTTCGTTTACAACAGTGAGCAGCATGACTGGAACGGCCCCTTCGGCCCGGAGTTTTTGAAAACCTGGCTGGGCCAGTTTTCCACCAACGCCCGCAAGCGGCTGGTTTTAATCCCGAACGGCATGGAGCAAATGGGGTTTTATGTGCACGACTCCATGGAGATCCTCAAAATCCCGCCGCCCATGACCCCGCCGGCCGAAAAAACCGCGTGGTATGACCGCTACAGCTCCATGCCGGATGAATCAGCCGAACCGGCCCGTTCCCGATCCAGCTCCCGTGAACCAGCCATGGAGGCCGCGGAAGTGAACAGCGAATACGGCGAATTCACCTGCCCGATCTGCTGGTTCAAATTTGACCGGGGCGATGCGATGAACATTGCCGTGCACAACAGCCTGCGGGGTGATCCCATGCTGGGCGATGAAGCCATGCAGCGCTTCCACGCCACGCGCTTCAATGACCGTGGGCAGGCGCTGGATGCCATGGGCCTCTCCACCTCCGACCTCGCCTGCCCGCACTGCCGCCGCAAGCTGCCACCGGGGTTCCTCGACCTGCCCCATCACATCTTTTCCATCGTCGGCGCGCCCTCTTCAGGCAAATCGTACTACCTCAGCGTGCTGATCAAAATCCTGCAAAGCACCCTGTTCCAGAATTTTGGCATCACGTTCCGGGATGCTGATCCCTCGGAGAACGTCATCCTCACGCAGATGAAGACGCAGCTGTTTTCCTCCTCGTCACCGGAGGATGCCTTCCTGGCCAAAACCGATCTGGAAGGGGCGCTCTATGAGACCCTGCCACGCCAGGGGCGCAAGGTGCGCCTGCCCAAGCCTTTCATCTTCAAACTGTCTCATCCCGACACGCCGGACAACGGCTTCTCCATGGTCTTTTATGACAATGCGGGCGAGCATTTCGAGCCGACCCGCAACAGTGCGGACTCGCCCGGTGCCCAGCACATCGCGGTGGCCTCCGGCATTTTCTTTCTCTTCGATCCCCTGCACAACACCGAGTTCCGCGCCATGATGAAGGGCGTCACGGATCCGCAGATCAAAACCCACCGCATCGATCAGCAGGATGTCATCCTCGCTGAAACGGAAGTCCGCATCAAAAGCCTGCTCGGGCTGGACTCCCGCCAGCGCGTCTCCACACCGTTCGCGGTGATGGTGGGCAAGTATGACACCTGGGCCTCTTTGCTGGGAGATGAACCCCTGCTCCCCGTGATTGAAGATGGCGTGGTCAGACTCGACCACATCAAGGCAAACTCCAAGCGCGTGCGCAATCTCATGGTGCGCATCTGCCCTTCCATCGTGGCGAATGCGGAGGCCATCTCCTCCAATGTGTGCTACTTCGCCGTCAGTCCGCTGGGCTCTTCACCGGTGGAATTTCTTGACCGAGACGGCACGCCGCGCATCGGCCCGGATCCGAAGCAGCTCAATCCCCAGCATGTGGAGGCGCCCACACTCTGGGTGCTGTCGCAGGCGACGCCTGAAATGATTCCCTCCACCTCCGCGAACTGATCCACATGGCCTGGCAGCTCATTTACACCAGCGCCCCCCGCCTGATCGAAGCAGGCCGCACGGGATTCGGCACCGTGGCCAGACATCGCGCTGTCAGCGGCATGCTCGCAGCAGCGGTGGAACGCTTCAGCCAGTTTGCCCGGCTGCCGGGTCATGATCCCCGGCGCGTAGTTCACGCCCACCGCATCCTGACCGTAGGTTCGAGCACTTATCATGTGCTGAGCTGCCTGCAGGACGCCGGCTCAGACTACACCGGCCGCACCAATCACATCGCCCATCACCTCATCGCCGAACCTCGGGAGATTCGCGCCCTCTCCGCCGCAGGACTGACACCGGCGGACGTGCTCCTCTCCATGGCCTGGCGCACATCATGGAACGAAGGCCCGCGCTACCTTGACCCTGCCGAGGAGATCAATCTGACAAGCTTCACCCCTTCGGCCTCTCATGCCTGGGCCGCAGTCACCGGTGATCCCGCCTCCGCCGGCATCCTTTGGTCCCGTGAGGCAGACAGGGGCTGCTATCTCATCACACCTTCTGGCATCAGTGCGCTGGAGCTTTTCCGCGAGTCGTTGCAGGTGCAGCCGGCGCACTCCTGGCAGACCCGCTTCACCACCTGTCTGGAGCCCAATGACGATGTGGCGGACTTCCGCTGGATCGCCCTGTCATCCACCTCCCCCATGCGTTCGCAGGCGGAGACCTCCAACCGCCTCACGCTCGATCTCACCCGTCCTGACACGCTGCCGTCGCCGCCTCTACCCGAGGTTGCCCCGCCAGCCTTTGAATCCGTGAGTGCGGCAGCACCGGCGCCTGCGCACTCCGCACCAGCACAGGTCTATGAATCCATGCGTTCGTCAGATGCCGCGTCAGCTCCCGTCAGCCCCATGGGCGCGTGGTCGCCTGAGCCACGCCGCAAAGCTGCCAAATCAAACAAGAGCTTCATCGGCATCTCGCTCATCATTGCCGCTGTGATGATCGTTGTCGTGGTGGGTGCTTTGCTGCGGCAGAACAATCTGAAGGAACAGGCGCGTGCGGACTATGAACAAAAAATTGCCGCCACCTGGAAAAATCATCAACTCGTCCTCAGCGACACGCGCAAGCTGCTCGAAGAACAGCCCGACCTTGAAGAAGGGACGGCTCTGCTGAAGTCACACGAAGACTTTTTCCGCATCATGAAGCAGGTGCTGAAGCAGCCGGGGACTTCCATCGAACTCCCCCTTCCCGCACATACCGCGGACGATCTCGAAGATCTCCAAAAGCTGCTGGAGGAATGGACAGGACTGCATGTAAAACCCTGGGCGAAACTGCAATCCGGCCAGGCCAGCGTGACGGCGTTGGACCTTCTTGAGGCCTACCGCAAATGGCAGGACTCACGCAATGCCACCTGGAAGCAGCTGACCCGTTTTACAAGCCTGAAAGAGATTCCGCCACCCGGTGAGGAATTCGTCCAATCACTGAAGGACGCAGCCCGAGAAGTGCTGCGCCATGCGGAGCCTGCACGCGACACCCGTGCTCAGTGGGAGGAAGTGTTTAAACTCCCCGGAGACCCGCAGAACAGCACCGTTCTCGAAGTGCAGCAATGGCTGAAGCTTTGGGCAGCACTGGACGATGCAGGCCCCCAGTCCCGCGCCACAGCGCAAACTGCCGCCTCCAACAATTCACTGCCAGAATGGCTGCAAGCCAAGGCGGAAGGATTGAAGCAGCAGCCTGACAAGAAAAATGACCCCAAGATGGCGGTCAAGGCTGACGATCCGCGCCCTCAAGTGGCGCCAAAACCGGTGGTCATGATCGAGGATGCGGATGCGATCTCCGCCACCAATCCCATCCATCTTTGCCTGCTCCAGCCCAACGAAGATCCGGCGGGAAAAATCGCCGGGCTGAAGGTCTCTGATGACATGCAGTTGTTTGTCGGCAACGCCTGGGCACAGCATTCGCCCCCGGATGGAAAGGCCGAGCCCAAAGAGGGCGAACTGAAGAAGTGGCTGCCGGTCAGCCTGGAAGGCGACGAGGCGCTCAAGTTCGGCACGTCCTTGTTTGCCAAACTGAACGAAATGATCGTTTTCTCCAAGGACGGCAAACTGACCGCCATTCCTGAAGAACTCAGCAAATCGCCCGACGGCGTCAGGATCGTTGCACGCAGCAAAGAGGGCACCAAAGTTCTTTTTGATCTTCGCATCTTCAAATCATCCGCAGGCCACTCAGCTCTTATGCCTTTCGTTTTGAAGGCCACGTTGGTTGAGTCACCTGAAATGATCGAATCGCCAAAACTGGGAGCGCTGCTCAGTCGCCTTCAGGTTGTTAATGCAGCATCGCAGTTCAAGCTGCGCTCTCCGCTGAATCTCGAAGAGCCTTGGGATGCAACTCTGCAGGATGGAAAATGGATCCTCTCGCAGAAACAGCTCACTTCCGTTCAAAATGCCCAGGCCATGACACTTCTGGCAAACCAGATTCAGGCCCTTCTCGACGGAATAAAAAGCCTGGGAAACCTCAAGGAAGTGCTCCTTAAAAACCAGTCCGGTTCCGGGGCAAAACAGTCCGGTTCTGAGGCAAAACTCAAACAGTATGATGACGGAATCGCTGCAAAGGAGAGTGAATTGGCCGAGGCCAGGCAAAAACTGGCCGCTTTAAAACAGACCAAAGAACTGCCCAAGCCCGGCCTGCCTTCAGGCGAATTCATTCTCTATGCCTCACCCAAGGCAGGAACTGAGATCGACATCTGCAAAGTGCAGATCGTGCCTCCAGCAAAACCTGCAGCAACTCCCACGACCAACCCGTGAAACCTCTCACTCAAGCCATCGAGGCCATCCGCGCCGCCCTCAAAGAGGAGGTGCCACCATCCGCCGTGGAGGATGCCGCCATCCTCTACGCGCAGTTTTGTTCGGATGTGGAGCGGCGGCTGGACCTTGTCGCCACCATGCTGCAAAAAGGCAGCGACTACCAAGCCCTCCAGGTGGCGGAAGAAGACCCGCCGCTGCTGGATCTCGCGGCAGCCGTGAGTTTCGGCGAAGAAAAAAACTGGCAGATCTATTGCGACGCTCATGGGCTGAAAGTGGCCCCCCGCGTGAACCTCCGCATCATTCAGGATCTGGAGTCCCTCTATTCCCGGGGCATCTCCGCCAATCATCCGCTTTATAAAGACTTTCGCGCGGCGGTGCTCTCACGCGATGACGCAAAGTCGCTGCGCATCGTCAAAACCATCCTCAAGCTCAACCCGCAGGACGACAATGCCCGCAAGGAACTCCAGCGTCTGGAGAACAAGGCGCTGCAGGAAAAAATCGACCTGCTGCGTGAGGCGCTGAAGACGGATGACGAAGAACGCATCGCCACGCTCACGGAGGACATCAAGGCCGCCGCTCCTCCATCCAAGCTGGAACGCCTGGATGTCTTTGAGCAGGGGGAGAACATCCGTCAGGCGCTCCGCCGCAGGCAGGCCGAGGCCCGCGTGCCGGGCATGCTCACCACCATGCAGCAGTTCAAGGCCGAGGGCAGATGGCGGCAGCTGGGACAGATGCTGAGCGTCATCAACGCCATGTTCAAAGAGCATGGCTTCACGCCTGCCGATGCTGCGCAAAAAGCCACCCTGGCGGACCTGACCCAGTTCCATCAAAAGGAAAGGGCTGCCGATGAAAAGCAGCGCAATTTTGACCGCACACTCAAAAGCTTTCTCTCCTTTGTGGAGGAGGTGGAAACCCGCCTGCTCACGGGCGCTGGCGTCACGTTTGAAGAGATTGCCGGCAAGGATGAAAGCTTCGTCAAACGCTGGAAGGAGTTGGAAGGCTATCAGCTGCCGGTGGCCGCTGACTCGTTGCAGCGCCTGCGCACGGCTGGCCAGGAACTGCGGCACAAGCTGGAGCGCATGCAGCGCACCAAACGTGCGGGAAACATCGCGCTGGCCGCTGCGGCATTGGTGCTGCTCTGCGGCGTTTCCGCCATCAGCCTGCATGCCTGGAAGGCCTGGACGCTCACGCAGGAACTCGCCTCCTATCAGGCCAAGGAAAACTACAGCGCCGCAGAAAATCTGATCAAGAAACTGCGTGGCGAAGAGGAACTGCTGCTGCGCTGGCCCTACCTGCAGGCCCGGATCGAAGAAGTCAGTGCATGGGCCGCCAAGTCCCGCGTCACCGGCAAGCAGGCCGCCGAAGCGCTGCTGGCCTTGGAAAATTCATTCCAGGGGGAGCAGACCAAGCTGACGGCCACCCAACTCGTCAGGCAGCTCAGCGATGCCGAAGCCTTGGTAAAACAACTGGGAGGCGATGTGGCGGCAGAACCGAAAAACCGCCTCGCAGCCCTGAAGACCAAGGCGGATCTTCACCTCGTGACGGCCCTGAAAAAACTTGTCGCCAGCACCTCCTCCACCCTGGCCAAGCTCGAAAAGCGCGGCACCGCCGAGCTTTCGCACGAGAAGCTCGCAGCCAATGTCAGCACCAGTTGCACGGCCATCGACAAGGAGCTGCTGCCCCTCGAAGCATTCCTTAAACCCGAGGTGCCGGCCCTGGCTTTCCCAGCGGATCTGGAGACGCGGATTCGCGCCCTGCGCCAGCGTCTGAGCACCTACCAGGATGATCTGCGCACCTTTGCCACCATCCGCAAGGAAACCGCCGGTGCCGCCTCGCTGGACGACTACCGCAAGGCCATCACCAAGTGGCAGACCATCAAGTTTGCCGAGGCCGCCCCCTCCCTCAAAATGCTGGACACCCTGCCGACGGAAAAAGCCTTTCAGGCCGCCCTCTTCACCGGTGGAGACAAGGATCTGCTCCAGGCTGTTCTCGATGACAAGTCCAGGAGCTACATGGCGCCCGACACACTGCTCGAAGCGGAGCTGAAAATGATCCTCTCCCTTCTGCACAACGAATATTTAAACAACATTTTCGAGAGCAGCGTGATTCACTATTCCAGCAAAAAGAGCGGCGGCACCGTGTGGTCAATGGGCAAGCCTGAAGCGACGGTCATTGGTGGCTCCAGCCGCTGGAGCGCCAAATTCTACCAGCCCGATCCGACACAGACGTCGGTGATGTTTATCCAGCACAGTTTCACCCGCGCCGGAGAGGTGGGCGAATACCAGGGGGATGCCATCACCACCACCCGCCTGAGTCAGACCAGCGAGTTCATGAACTCATTGGATATCGGACGCATCAGTGACGAAAAAGGAGAGCACGTGCTCAAGCCGCTCCTGGAAGTCTGTGACAAGCTGGTGCAGGACACCCGTGGCAGCCCCATCGCCAAAGCCTACGTCCTGCTCAAGCTTGAAGACATGATGCACCTGAGGCCGCGTGAATGGGGCTTGGTGCACTGCCCGTCCTTGCAGCAGGATCTGCAAGCTCTGCATCGAACGCTCGGCACCACGCCACTGCGCAGCGAAGACTGGCTCGTGCCGGAGATGCAGGAAAAATGGCTCACGCCGCTCACCGCCTTTTTCAAACCTTTGAAATCACGCGCCTATCTGCGGGAGGCGCTCGCCCACAGGAACTACCTGCGCGCCGCCACCAGTGCCGGACTGAAGTTTGCCGGTTATGTGGAGACCGATCTGTCTCTTGTCCTCAACTCACAGGGACGCAGCGCAGGTGAGCTGTGGATGATCAGCAGGGAGAACGGCAAGCCGCTCCTGGTGCCCAATCCTGCCGCTGGAAAAGCCGCATCAGACACGCCCAAAGCGATCGTGGCCTCCGCCTCCGTTCCTCTCAGCCCGGTGTTCTTCGTGACTGCAGACCGGCGCGCCCTGCTGCAGCAGTATCAAGAAGCTCTTTCCTCCACCGGAGTCGATCTCAAGCCGCTCCCTGCTGAATCCCTCTTTCTAACCAACCCCTGATATGAGCAACACAACCTATTCTCTGGAGTGGCGCGGCACTGTGAAGTCCGGCCTCACCTATGAAGACATTGAGGCAGGCCTCGTCTCGGGGGATTTGCACACCTTGTACAAGATCCAGGTGAACGGCCGACGGCTCGTGCTGCGGGACTTCGTGGAGCAGCAGCGCCCGCTGCTCGCACCGCCCCCGGTGAGAAATCTCCCGCCGTCTCCATTGCCGCAGCTTGTCGGCAATGCACTGCCGCGGCCAGATCTGCAGTCATCGGTACCGCCACCGCCGCCCATGGGCAAAGCCGTTCCTTCTTCTCTGCCGCTGCCCGCCGGTCGCAAGGCAGCAAAGCCCGTCTGGTTCTGGCCGACCATCATCCTCTCTTCCACCGTCTGCATTCTGATCGGCGTGGTGCTCGTGTATTTCATCGCCAGCAGTTTTTCCAGCAACCGCAGATCCAACACCACAACGAACACCTCCTCAACAAGCACCAGTGCTGGCAGCGAGGGCAAGGGAGAGGCCACAGCGAGGGTCTTGAAAATCCTCCCCTATTCCCGCGCCGGGAAAGAGTTCTTCCCCAGTGCGCTCGTCTCCACCTATAACGTGCAATGGAACAACCAAGAGCTGAACAGTTTCGCCCCGGCCATCTTCGGCGATGAGGGCAGCTGGCTGGGCCTGGTAGTGGAAGGGGTGACAAAGAACGCCCATGTCAGCGTGGCAATAACCGTGGACGGCTTCACAAAACCCTCCAAATGGGAGGGGGAGATCACCTCGGTAAGCGAGGATGGCGCGGCCATGATCATACCCAAGCTCATCTGGGATTACGCGGCACTGCAGAAGGTCCGCCAGCAGCGGCCCGTCAATGTCAGCTTCACGGCCTCAGTCGATGGCAAGCCGCTGCCGGAAGTGACAGAAACCTACACGATGAGATCCATCAACGACTGTCCCCTGGTGCTGCTGAATGCGGATGGCAAAGGAGAAACAAACCTCTCCTTCCTCTTTGCCGCCTACGTCAATGAGGGCCACCCGCAGGTTCAGAAAATCCTCAAAGAGGCGCAAGACACCGGCCTGGTGAAGAGTTTCAACGGTTATCAGGGCGATCCCGACAAGCCAGAAGAGATCAGGATGCAGGTTAAGAGGCAGGTGTTTGCGATCTGGAACGCCCTCCAGCGCCGTGGCATCAAATACAGCAGCGTTACCAACACGCCGCCCGGAGACCGCATGTTCTGCCAAAGCGTGCGTTTCTTGGATGAGTCCATTGACAACCGCTCGGCCAACTGTGTGGACGGCACGGTTCTCATGGCCTCTGTGCTGCAAAAGATCGGCATTCAGTCCTACCTCGTGCTAGTCCCCGGCCACTGCTTTCTCGCCTTCAACGAGATAGAGGACAGCGCGGCCCTTCCCACCGGTCTGGAGACCACGATGCTGGGCCGCGACAACATCACCAATGTAGAGAAGCTGGAGTTTCTCTCCGATGCTGAACAGTCCAAAGAAAACCATGCCTCCGTCAGCACCTTCGTGGAGGCTATGAACGTGGGCAGTGGCAGGATTCAGGGCTGCGTCCTCAATTTGCAGGGGGGGGGCAGTTCAAAATACCAACTCATCTCCCTCAAAGAGGCCCGCAACCTCGGCATCAAACCGATCGCGTCGGAGCAATGAACTCTTCTGCCACGTCCTACCACAAATTCACCAATCCATGAGCATGCCACAGGTCCCGCCATCAAACTCGGTGGCCATTCCATCCGGCAATCCCTTCAAGGACACGCCGAAATCACTCGACTGGTCTCGCTCAGACATTGAGCGCAGGCTCGGCTTTCGGGGTGGGCGCTTCACCAGTCCGGGCAACACTTTGTCTTTGATCATCGCCCTGCTGCTGACCGCCGCCTTTTACACCGCCATTATTCTGGTGCAGCAGAAGTGGCCGCAGACGCGGTGGTTTGCCGCCATGTTTCTGGAGCGCGGCCCCTGCCCCTACCCCACAATGCTGCTCTTCTTCTGGGCGCTGGCTTTGCTGCTGCTCAAATGGCGCAAGCTGGTCTTTCAGCGCAGGGTCTTCGGTCTGCCCCTCATGCCGCAGGAGCCTGAGTTTGTACTGACCTCCGCCACCGCCCGCGAGGTGCGCGAGCGCATGAGCACTCTGGTGGACAACCCGCACCACTTCGTCCTCTTCAACCGCATCGATCTCGCACTCGCCAATCTACACAACATCGGCCACACCGCCGATGTGGCCGCCATCCTCAAGGTGCAGGCGGAAAACGACGAAGCCCAGATCGCCTCCAGCTATGGGATCATTCAGGGCTTCATGTGGGGCATTCCGGTGCTCGGTTTCATCGGCACCGTACTCGGCCTGAGCCAGGCCATCGGTGCCTTTACCGACACCCTGCAAGCAGGCGGAGATCTGACCGCCATCCGCGCCTCGTTGAAGACGGTCACCGGCGGACTCTCCACCGCCTTTGAAACCACCCTCGTTGCTCTGGTCTGCGCGTTCATTTTGCAGCTCATCGTCAGCTTCATGCAGTCCCTGGAATCTCAATTTTTGGACAACTGCAATGACGTCTGCAGCAGGCAGGTGGCTGGAAAACTCCGTCTGCAGGAAACCTGATCCCCATTGCGATGAGAGGCCGGTTCCAAAAATCCCATGGCAGCGCGGTGAGTTTCTTCGCGTTCCAGGACGTGATCACGGGCACCACCGGCTTTCTCGTCATCATCACCATTTTTCTCGCGCTCAATCTCGATGATGTCATCAGTATCAGCAGCGATGCAGATCCCCATTCAGCTCTGACTGTCACCCTCAAAGACACACTGGCCGAAATCGTGAAGCTCAAGCAGAAGGGCGTCATGGCCGAACTGAGTCCGAACGAAACGGAGGAAACCATCAGACGCATGATCGAGGAATTGAAGCGCTCCATTGAGCGGCTCACTCCCTCCACGCAGCCGGATGCCACCCAGAAGACCACCGAGGAGACGCCCCTTCAAAGGGAGGTGCGCATAGAAAAGCAGAAGCTGCTGACCACCATCGAATCACTCAAAAAGCTCCTTCCTGAAACCACGGAGAAGGCCGCGAAGGCGGAGTCCGAAGTGGCCGCGAAGGAGAGCGAGGTCAAAAGAATCCAGAGCCTTCTGCAGATGAGCTATGATCAGCAGAACGTCCTGCGCCTGATTCCTGAAAAGAGCACCACCAACAAAGATCCCGTGCTCGTCGTGGTCGATAAGACCGGCTTTCGCATCCAGCTTTTTGACGGCTCAAAATCGAAGTCCGCCAGCTCGCTGGAGGAGCTGATGCAGACCTTGACCGCCTACCCATCAGCTCAGCATTACATCGTGCTTTACTTCAAACCCTCAGGCGCGCTGCAGTTTGATGAAGTCACCCGGCGGACTCGGGGCGCAGGTTATGAAATCGGCTACGATCTCATCCCCGAACACATCCAGCTGGAGCCTGCCGGGCCCACCAAGTAACAGGCCATGAGAAGACTGCGCCCCAACTCCGAAGAGAGCCTCGATCTGCTGCTCGACACCCTGTGCAATGTGTTTGGCGGCATCATCCTCATCTCCTGTCTGCTGGCGCTTCTGACCAATCAAAAGACTCCCGTTCCGGGCGACCCCAACGGCATTTCAGGCACTCAGGGCCGGCTGCTGGCGGAGCGGATCGCAGCCGCCAAAAGCGAACTCGCGGGACTCCTAAAAATCAGCGAAACAAGGAAGTCCAAAGGGCAGGACGAGTTGCAGACCCTGATCAGCGAGCGCAACGAACTCCAGGCCACCCTGGACCGGCTGAGAAAACTGCAGCCCACGAACTCCGACACCACCGTCTCCAAAGATCCTGTGGGAGACCTCACGGTCCTCCGCTCTGAGATCAAGGCCCTCGACCAGCGCCTCGCCGATGCCAAAGCCAGAATGGAAGCGGCTGACAAAAAGGCACGCGATCTCGCCGCGCAAATTCAAAGCCTCCGCAGCAAGATCACCGCCGAGGATGAAAAACGCATCGAGCGTGTGCGCTTTCCCAAAGAGCGGCAGATCACCAAGTCAGCCACGAACATCATCTTGAAGTACGGGGCGGTGTATCCGCTGCAGGACTCCACCGGTGCCAACTATTCCGGCATCACACGTGTCATGAAGGGCGCGGAAGACTACGAAGCCATTCCCAAGAAATCCGAAGGCATCCCCATGACGGACCTTGCCACGCTGCGCAGACTCCTGGCCAGCTACAAGCGCGGGGGCGTTTACGTCAGCCTGTGCGTCTATCCCGATTCATTCGAAACCTTCCGCGCCATCAAGTTGCTGGTCCTTGAAGCAGGCCTGGATTACGGCTTCGACGTGTTTCCTGAGCACTTCATCATCACCTTCAGCCCCAAAGGCACCTCCCCCGCTCCGCTGTAAGGAGCTTTGAGGTAGCGCGCCTCTCACTTCGTCGGCCGCAGGTCAAAGCACACCAGCTTGTCCTTCTGCCGCACGATCAGCCTGCCGTTGGCAATGGCGGGTGAGGAGCAGCCCATGGCATCTGTTTTAGCACGGCCCATTTGCTCGTAGGCGGCGTTGGTGGCTTTCACCATGCGCACATGCGTGCCGTTGTTTTCATAAACCAGCAGCTTGCCGTCAGCGAGCAGCGGAGAGGTGATGGTGCTGTTCACCTCATTCACCACCCACTTCTCCGCCCCTGTTTCAAGGTCGATGCACTGATGCTTTTCACCGCAGCAGAGATAGACGCTGCCTTCGTAAATGATCGGGCTGCCGGCGTAGCGGCGCGTCACCCAGAAATGCGACCACGCAGTCTTCGGCGTGCCATCAGGCTGCATTTTGTACGCCCGCAGGCCCACGCCTTCCGTGCCGCTGTAGAGCACCAGCCAGTCGCCGCTGCTCACCGGCGTGCTCTGGCTGCCGCCTTCGGCCTTCCATTTCACTCCGCCGGTTTCCGGATCGAGACCGTAGAGAGCATTGTTGCCATTGATGACGAGCACGGGCTTGCCGCTGCTCGGCGCCCACCACGTCGGGCTGGCGATCAATCCCTTCGCTTCCTTCTGCTCCCACAGCAGCTTGCCATCCGCTTTCGAGAAAGCGCAGGTCGTGCCAGCGGCCATGTACACGCGGTCCCCCATCACGAGCGGCGATGCCGCAGGTCCTTTGACAGAAAGCGGTGCTGACCACACCAGCTTGCCGTCGGCCTCGTTGACGCAGAGCAACTCCGAACTGCACGCCGCATAGACCTTGCCATCCACCACCGCACAGGTGCTGGAGGACTGGCGGCCGCTGGGCTTGCCCGGCTGCGTGTATTTCCAGATCTGTTTCCCTGAGGCCAGATCCATGCAGAGGATCACATCCTGCGCGGTCTTCACCGTATTCGGCACCAGCGCGATCATCTTCTCCTTCACGTCCGGTGGGAATCCTTCGTCATCCAGCCACTTGCTGAACACTGCCGCACTGGCAAACGGCTTGCCCTGGCGGCTGTTCATCTTGTCCAGCCACTCCAGCGCGATGGCATTTTTGCCCGCCTTGAAGCGGCTGGCCACCCAGGTGCCGATGTTGATCTCCTCTTTCTCGCTCAGGTTGTCCTTGCGCCACTGCGTCACCCATTCATCGAACTTCGCGCCGCGCAGCGCAGGCAGGTTGAGGCGGGTTTCCTCCAGCTTCTTCGCGAGTTCCGGCGACGTGCTGCGATAGTTCAGCGACTGCAGCACCTCCGTGTCGATCTCGCGCGTTTCAGAGGGCACGCGCTCATGCCACACCACGCTGAGAAACACCTTCTCCCCGCTGACCACCGGGCTGCCATGGCCGCCATACTCATTGCTGGGTATGAACTCGCTCTCCCAGACCTTTTTGAGCCCCTCCGTTGGAAAGGCATCCGCAATCGGGCTCGTGTCCTGTGAAACCCCGTTGCGGTCCGGCCCGCGCCATTGATTCCAATCACCTGCCCATGCAGTGGAGACAAAGAGCAGGACATGCGCAGCAGCAAAAGCGGTTTTCATGAGCTGCCGTAAACGGCTTCGCGCCGCCTTAAGTTTCAACAAGCATCATCGCCCGATTGATGATGAAAAGGGCATGCGGCTTCTGGCACCTGCCATCCGGATCTGCACAGGAGCCGTGAGGTGTTTTGAGTGCAGAGGCTTCACCGGCTCAGAATCAGATCTGCTTTCAGCGGATCAAGATGCAGCTTAAGTGGATTCACAGACGGGAGCCCATGCCGTCCATTAGTCACTGGCTCATAGTCATTTGCACGAGTCCGCTCTTGTGCAGAACCTATTCCATGCTTGTTAAGCGGCCATTGCCATGACTGGACCCACCCTCCAACCTCCGTCTGAATACTTTTTCGAAAGGTATCCCTGGAACGACAGGCGGGTGCTGTTTTGCATGGCTCTGCTGATGGCTTGCAGCGACTTCCTGGCCAGCCCCATCATCTTCTTTCCCTTCCTGTTCGTGATCCCCGTGGCGCTGATGGCGTGGAACTGCGGTCTCCGCACCGCCTTGTGGCTGGGGGCCATCCTGTGCCTCATTCGCTTCTGCATCCAATATTACTGGGGCATTCCTTACACGCTGCCCGTCGCCATCACCAACGCCATCCTGCGGCTCGCGATCCTGTTCTTCATCACTTTTCTGTGCGGCAGACTGTCTGAGCAGACCCAGGCCCTGCGTGCCCGCGTGCGCACGCTGGAGGGGCTCCTGCCCACGTGCGCCTACTGCAAGGACATCCGGGATGAAGAGGGCGAATGGCAGCAGATGGAAGAATACGTGGCCTCGCGATCCGCCGCCCAGTTCACCCATGGCATCTGCCCGAAATGCGTCGCCAAACATTTCAGCGACGTCGTGAGCCCGGATGAGAAGAAGGACGCAGGAGCCAAACATTGACAGCCCCCTCCTTGATCAAACGGGCAATCCCGGACTGATGCTCCAGCCAGCAGGGGGGTGGATAAGGGATGGGCAGGGATCACACCGGCCGCCAGCCACCTGGCTGTAATGGAGTACCTGACCCTCTTCTCGGGGGTGTTCCGGAAGGTCGTTCTTTGAGCGGTTTTCGATCTCTGGGTGTCCAATGTTAGAACTGAGTGTCTCACATTCGCGCTTCAACTCCTTACCACTTATCGCCATGAAATGTCATCTTATGCTTCTCGCTCTGGCCGGTCTGGCCGCCGGCCTCTCCGCCTGCGCATATTCTCCCAAGATCCAGCTGGTCCATACCGGGACGGTGCTCGAATCCGCTCCAGGCGTCATCGGCCCTCTGGTGATGAACAATGGCGTGGCGCTGCAGCAGTACAGTCCGAAACTCTACACGCCCTTCCTTTACGATCACCAAAGCATGGCCAGCAACACCTTCTACCACGCCCAGGCCGTGCGGCACGCTGGCGATAAAAAAGGCTCCGTGCATGTGGGACCTTTGATGCAGGCGTCCGCGGAATGATCCTCCACGCACCCGCGCTCTGCCTTCATCCCGAGACTGGGTGTGCTCCTTCCGCCAGAGGAGGAAGCGCAGCCTAGGCCCGCCACACCGCCTTCTCCACCTTGCCATTCCATGCGTGATCCTGCGCATGCGTCAGCGTGGTGAAGTCTGCGCCCTGCTGCGTGAGCTGGGCCATCGTCCAGCCAGTGGTGCTCTCGGTGGGATTGGACACGTAGGAGGTGGCGGGAGTGTTCAGGATGTGGATGCCGCGATGCTGGAAGTGATCCCGATGATGGATGTGGCCGTGGATGTACGCCTTCACCTGCGGGCGTGAGACGAGGAGCTCCCACAGAGGCTCGGAGTCTTCCAAGCCGCCGGGGAAATGCTTTTCCTCGCCGCCGAGCCGGGGATTGTGATGGGCGACGACGAGCGCGGGCTTGCCGGGGTGCGCATCCAGCATGCGGCCCAGCCATTTGAGCTGCTCCGGGCCGAGCAACCCCTGCGCGACGGCGCGGGCGTCCGCGCCCTGCCCCACGGTTTTGAGCGAATCGAGCAGGAAGAGATTCGCCTTGGCTAATGAGACGACGCCGACATGCCGAGAGACCACGGGCGGCTCCGCCGGTTTCTCCGCCTGCAGCACCTGGTAAAAAATGTCGCGGTTGTCGTGATTTCCCAGGGTGAGGTGCACGGGCATGCCGGCCTCCCGCAGCGGGGCGATGAGCCGCGCGAAGTGCTCGTAATCACCGGGCCGCCCATTGCTCAAGGCGAGATCTCCATTGATGACGACCGCCGCAGGCCGCCGCTCCTGCGCGATGAGCCAGGCCACCGTCTCGCGCAGGTGCGTGGGGATGGCCGCACTGGCCGGATGCTGCGCGCCGATGTGCGTGTCATTGAGAATGGCGATGCGGTCCGCATCCACCCGCTGTGAGTCTGCTGCGCGAAGCACCGGAGCGCAGACGACCGCGCCGCCAAGCTGAGTGAGGAACGTGCGCCGGGATGGGGTGGGGAGATGGATGGGCATGGCTGGGGGAGGCTAAAGTAGCCTTGCGGCTGCGCAACAAGCTTCGGCTCCGCATCTCCCGCGCACCACGCAAGCCTCACACCACCATGCGCGGGGAAGGGAGTGGAGGCGTGGTGACTGCCTCTGCCCTTCCCTCCCGCGACATGGGTTTAAACTCAGTCGTTGTAAGCGGCTTCGCCGTGCTCGGCGAGGTCGAGGCCCTGGTTTTCGTCTTCGGGGCTGACGCGCAGGCCGAGGGTGACATCGATCACCTTGAGGATGACGTAGCTGGCGATGCCGGAAAGCAGGATGGTGTAAAGTGAGGCAAGGAGCTGCGTGACGAGCTGGCTGCCGATGTGGAAATCTCCCAGGCCGCCGGCGAAGGAGGTGGTGCCAAACACGGCCACCAGGATGGTGCCCACGAAGCCGCCGACACCATGGACGCCGAAGACGTCCAGCGAGTCGTCATACTTGAAGCGATGCTTCAGTTTGGTGCAGGCCAGCCAGCACAGCAGCGAGGAAATGGCGCCGATGCAGAGGGCTCCCACAGGGCCCACTTTCCCGGAGGCCGGGGTGATGGCCGCGAGTCCGGCGATGGAGCCGGTGGCGATGCCGAGCACGCTGGGTTTGCCATTGCGCAGCCACTCGATGAACATCCACACCACGGCGGCGGAGCTGGCGGAAATGTGCGTGACGACGAGGGTCATGGCCGCAGAGCCGTTCGCCGCGAGCTGGCTGCCCGCATTGAAGCCAAACCAGCCCACCCACAGCATGCCTGCGCCGGTGACGGTGAGCGCGAGATTGTGCGGCATCATCTGCGCATGCGGGAAACCACGACGTGGGCCGACCATCATACAAGCTACCAGCGCGGCCACGGCGGCGGTGATGTGCACGACGATGCCGCCCGCGAGATCGATCACACCCGTGAGGCCGAAGAACGCGCCCGCCTTGTGCCACACACCGTAGCAGCAGGGCACATAGACCACGAGGCTCCACACCACGCTGAAGATCAGGATGGCCTGGAACTTCATGCGCTCTGCAAACGCGCCGATGAACAAGCCCGGGGTGATGAGGAAAAACATCATCTGGTAGGCGAAGTGCAGCAGCTCCGGGATGGTGGGGCAGTCACTGCGCACGGACGTGGGAGTGACGCCGCTGAGAAAGACCTTGCTGAAACCACCGACGATGCTGCCGCCGTCTGAAAACGCCAGCGAGTAGCCCACGGCCAGCCAGACGAGGCTGAGCACGGCAGTCAGCGCAAAGCACTGCATCAGGATGGAGAGGAT
This sequence comes from Prosthecobacter sp., assembly GCF_044222345.1. Classification (GTDB taxonomy): domain Bacteria; phylum Verrucomicrobiota; class Verrucomicrobiia; order Verrucomicrobiales; family Verrucomicrobiaceae; genus Prosthecobacter. The sequence continues at coordinate 2,247 of NZ_JBGANL010000042.1, read as the reverse complement.
GTTCTTCGCCCGCACCAGTCCGGCGTAAAACAGCGCCAGGCCGGGGATCATCATGAAGAGCACCAGCGCGGTGGAGGTCAGCAGCCAGGCGGTGTCGCCGCTATTGATTGTGGAGCCGTCGGCGGCCTGGGCGGAGGTGGTGGCGAGAGCGAGCGCGGCCAGCGCGGCAAAGGCATGCCGTGCGGCCCCGCTCCCCGTGCGTTTCAGCAGGGATGAGGTCATGGTTGGTTGGGTGGTTGGTGCTTGAGCCTTGGTTGGAGGCTGGTTGGGGTCCGATGCTAACCAAACCACCCCTGCAGGCAAGAAGAAACCACCGCTAGTTGGCATGATTCTTGCTCTATTTTTCCACAGATTGCTGGTTTTCACCCCCAGTCAGCTTTGCTGTGTCGTGATTCCGCGCCCTGCCTGAAGACACTGCTTTTGGACCGATGCCTGCAGGCGCGAACCGTGGCGCTACGCTTTCCCGTTTCACCGGAACGAGGCTGCCTTACCAAGGCTCCCACCTGGGGGTTGCTGCGGATTGGCCAGTTTGTCTTCCGGCATGGTCCTATTTTTTTCTACCATTCCATGGTTCCTGAGGCGCGGACGCGCTCCCTTGGGAGGTGGGCTGACCGGGCCCTGGAGGCTATGACCCAGATGATCAAGATCGACATCGCCGAGGTGAAACGTGCCGCCGATGGCGCCCAGGCCGGTCGAAAAACATTTCCTGCTCCCGTCCAGCGGAGCCATCAAAACCAACGAAACCGGGGTTTTGATGGTTTCGTTGGTTTTGCTGGTTCATTTTAAAAGGGGGAGTGTGTTTTTACTGTCCTGCGTGTGGCAGGAAGACTGACCCCAAGTTGCAGGGTTTCGTCGGTTTCGTCGGTGTGTTTTGCAGGGGGAATATTTTTTTCAGCCGTCCCGGGCGGTGCAGGAGGGAGGTTTCGGGGGTTTTGGTGGTTTCGGTGGTTCGTTTGGAGAGGGGGAGTTATTTTTCTGCCCTCCGAGATGGAGGCAGGCTGGGGGTTTCGTCGGTTTCGTCGGTGTGTTTTGCAGAGTGAAAATATTTTTTCCACCCTGCGGGATGAGGTTGGGATACCTGAGGAGCGTTGTTTCTGTGGAACAAGAACCTCCCTGCCTCGCAGTCATGGGCCTGCATTTTCAAATGCTCTGGCAGCCAGCCACCCATGGGCTACTCTCCGCCCCATGATCTGGGAGAAACTGAAGGCGCTGCTGGGCATCGAGGCCAAGGAGCCCATGGTGTTCCATGAGGAATGGATCGACATCCTGAGGCAGAATGTACCGCTGTATGCCCACCTGCCGGAGGAGCTGCGGCTGCGGCTTCACGAGAGGATCGCGCAGTTCATCTCGACGATTCGTTTTGAAGGCTGTGGCGGGCTGGAGCTGACGGAGTCCATGATCCTTACCGTGGCAGCACAGGCCTGCCTGCTGGTGGTGCAGCGCACGGGGAGACCCTACCCGAAGCTGAGTGCCGTGTACCTCTACCCCACCACCTTCAGTTCGCTAAGGCAGCGCAGAGACGCCCAGGGCATCGTCAGCGAGGGAGAGGTGCACCGGCTGGGGGAATCCTCCCGCTGGGGCACCGTGGTGCTGGCCTGGGATTCCGTGGCTCACGGAGCACGCTACATTCACGATGGAGACAACGTGACCTTCCATGAGTTTGCCCATCAATTAGACCACGAAGATGGTCCCACGGATGGTGCCCCCGCCCTGCCCAGCGGTGCCGCCTACCGCACGTGGTCCCACGTCTTTCATGACAACTACGCCGACTTCCTGCAGCGCACGGATGAGGGCACCGAGAAGGTGCTGGATGCCTACGGCGCCACCAATCCAGCGGAGTTCTTCGCCGTGGCCACCGAGACCTTCTTCGAGAAACCGCAGAAGCTCTACGACGAGCGGCCGGAGATGTACGCTGAGCTGGCCAGGTACTACCGTCTGGATCCACGGGAGTGGATGGAGTGAGGGTGCCCCACAGTCCTTACAGTGATTCTGAATAGCACAGAGTGGTATCTACAAGCATGTCATTTATCAGCTCATTCATGGCAGCACGCCCTCGAGTCCTTCCCCGCCGTGAATCCCGCCGTGAAAAAAACACTCCCCCTTTTAAAATGAACCTCCAAAACCTCCGAAACCACCAAAACCCCCAGCCCACCTCCATCTGGGATGGTCGAAAAAGTAACTCCCCCTTTTTAAATGAACCATCAAAACCAACAAAACCCCCAAAACCTCCCGCCTGCATCTCCCTTG
>NZ_JBGANL010000107.1:0-7321 GCF_044222345.1 Prosthecobacter sp. | reverse complement strand
CAGATGTGGGTGCCCGGAATGGGTGCGGAAGGCCAGAGGAAGCTCAAAGGAGCCTCGGTACTGATTTCCCGCGTCGGCGGCTTAGGCGGTCTGGTGGCGCTGGAACTCGCTGCGGCGGGAGTGGGGAAGCTGGTGCTCGCCCACGGCGGCGATCTGCAGCCGTCCGATTTGAACCGGCAGCTGCTGCAAACGCACGATCACATCGGCAAACCGCGCATGGATTCCATCGTTCGCCGCCTTCAGGAACTCAATCCCCGCTGCGAAATCGTGGGCGTCGCGGAAAACGTGTCTCCGGATAACGCCGATGCTCTGGTGACCCAGGCGGACTTCGTGGTGGATGCCGCGCCATTATTTCAGGAACGGCTGGCTCTGAACGCCGCCGCCATGCGTGCAGGCAAGCCGATGGTGGAATGCGCCATGCACACGCTGGAAGCCAGCGTGACGACCTTTGTGCCCGGCAAAACAGGCTGTCTGGCCTGCTACGTACCCGAAGTGCCCCCCTCGTGGAAGCGTCAGTTCCCGGTGTTTGGCGCGGTGTCAGGCACCGCCGCCTGCATTGGGGCCATGGAGGTCATCAAGCTGATCACCGGCATCGGCCAGACGCTTTGCGGGGAACTGCTCTCCATGGATCTCTCCACGATGCAGTTCCGCAAGATTCGGCTGCCGAAGCGGGACGACTGCGCGGTGTGCGGCTGATTTATTTCGCCACGAAATCGACCACGCAGACTTTGTCGAGCAGCGGCTTGAGCTTGGCCACGAAGGCCGAATGCTCTGGATGCGGGAGATACACGTCAAGGCCCGCCTTGTCTTTGAAGGTGACCAGGAAGCAATGCGTGAAACCGTCGTTCAAACCTTCCGGGCTCACATTCGTGCCCCATTCGAAAGCGGTGACCGTGTTGACCTTCTTGGTGAGTTCGATGAAGGCGTTCTCAATGCCCTGCACCTCGGCCGGTGTGGCGCTGTCCTTGAATTTGAAGAACACAACGTGGCGGTAGGGGGCGTCTGCGGCGGTGGCAAGGGTGGTCATGGCGGAGAGAAGAAGGGCGAGAGCGAAGAGGGCGGCTTTCATGGTGCGCGAGAATGACGCAAAGTGCTCTTTGCGTCAACGCCTCAAACAGGTTGCGCCGTGGCATCGTGCATGCTCCTTAAACGACTTATATGAGCCATTGGGACCGCTTTCAAAAATACTTTGTCCGTTACTCCAAGCTGGGATTTTCCATCGACATCAGCCGCATGGCTTTTGAGGATGACATCTTCACCAACATGGCCGGACGCATTGAGTCCGCCTACAAGGCGATGATCGAACTCGAAGCCGGAGCCATCGCCAATCCGGATGAGCAGCGCATGGTCGGCCACTATTGGCTGCGCAATGCCCGCCTCGCCCCCAATGACGCGCTTCAGCATGAGATCAGTGAGACCCTCGCAGCCACGCTGAAATTCGCCGCAGATGTTCACGCCGGCGCGATCACTGCCGCCAACGGCCAGAAGTTCACCCGCGTGCTCGTCGTGGGCATTGGCGGTTCCGCCCTCGGCCCGCAGCTCGTGGCGCATGCCATCACCCCGGCCAACCCGCCGCTGGCCATCTCCTTCCTCGACAACACGGACCCAGATGGCATTGACCGCGTGATGGCCCAGATCGGTGACGAGCTGGCGACAACCCTCACCATCGTGATTTCCAAATCCGGCGGCACCAAGGAAACGCGCAATGGCATGCTCGAAGCTGAAGCCGCCTACAAGGCCGCAGGGCTCGACTTTGCCAAGCATGCCGTCGCCGTGACGGGCGTGGGCAGCGAACTGGACAAGCACTCCACCGCTCAGGGCTGGCTGACCCGTTTCCCGATGTGGGACTGGGTGGGCGGCCGCACGAGCCTGATGAGCGCCGTGGGCACGCTGGCAGCAGCACTGCAGGGCGTGGACGTCCTGCAGTTCCTTGCCGGAGCCGCTGCGATGGATGTGGAAACGCGCCAGCGTCCGGCCACCGAAAACGCCGCGATGCTGCTGGCGCTGATGTGGCACCAGGCCGGCAAAGGCCGGGGCCTGAAGGACATGGTGGTGCTGCCCTACAAGGACAGGCTCGTACTCTTCAGCAAATACCTTCAGCAGCTCGTCATGGAAAGCCTTGGCAAGGAGCATGATCTCAACGGAGCCGTGGTGAACCAGGGCATCGCCGTTTATGGCAACAAAGGCAGCACCGACCAGCATGCCTACGTGCAGCAGCTGCGCGATGGCGTGAACAATTTCTTTGTCACCTTCATCGACGTGGCCAAGTCCCGTGACACCGCCTCCTTCGAAGTCGATCCCGGCTTCACCACGGGCGACTACCTCCAGGGCTTCCTGCGCGGCACGCGCAAGGCACTGGCGGAGAAAGGCCGCGAATCCATCACGCTCACCATTCCCGAGCTCAATGCCTTCACCTTGGGCATGCTGATTGCTCTGTTTGAGCGCGCCGTCAGCTTCTACGCCAGCCTGGTCAACATCAACGCCTATCACCAGCCCGGCGTTGAGGCAGGCAAAAAGGCCGCCACAGACTTCCTGACTCAGCTTGCCAAGGTGCGCGCTGCACTCACCGCTGCAGGCCGCACGGCTGATGAAGTGGCCGCCCAGCTTGGAATTGATGCTGAGGATGCCTTCCACATGCTCAATCACCTGGCCGCGAATGGCCAGGCCCGGATTGTTGCCGCCGGGGACAGTCCGGCGCTCGATCAATTCGCAGCTCCGTGACAAATCGCCGTTTGCACACCTTACATGGGCACCCTATAAATTGCGCCCCTGTGAAGCCAGCCGTCCTTCGGCGATAAAGTCATGCGTGATATTCCCATCCCCTACCAAATCGCCTGCGTCATACTGACCGCCCTTTTCATCTGGTCGTTCAGCATTGCCCGGGAACCACGAGGCTGGCGGCGGCTGTTTCAGTCCATGTTCTCCAAATCGGAGACCTTCTCCGTCAACAAGAACAAAGTCATTGATGAAGCCCTGAAGCGCTATGGCATCGTGGTGGCCATGGCCATCCTGGTGGTGGATGTCTCCTGCTTTGTGCTCGGTGTGACCGACCGCTATCGTGATAAAATGCGTGATCTCACTCCCGAACAGCGTGAAAGAATGCAGGAGATCAACAAGTATCAGAGCAACAGCAAGCCGGGCATAGCCCCGTAATCACCTGTTTCGTTTGGTCACCAGAGTGTCGGCCACCAGATCATGCAGACAGCGGCGGTCTTTGCGGAAGATCATGAGGGAATCAGCCATCAGCAGGATCAATCCTACGCCTCCAAAGTAAACGAAGCTGGTGAAGAGAAGAATGAAGAAGAGGATGGACCGCAGCAGCAAGGCCTTGATAAAACCAGCCCTCGTCCCTTCAGGAAAACGCACCACCTGAATGCCCAGGCAAAGTTTGCCGATCGTCTGACCACGCAGGGTGAGCAACACCACATTCACGATCAATGCGGTATCAAATACCAAGCTTGCGAGCGGCAGTTTCATGCCGCCCGAGGCCTGGAGCTTTTCCGCCCGCTTCTGCATGGCGTTCACCATGGCCGTCGGATCGTTCTGCAGTTTCTGGGTTTCCTCCACAAACGCCTGATCAAATACCATGGTGAGAACGACCCACATCGGCACGATGATCAGGGCGAAATCGATCATTTTGGCGGCAAATCTCTGACCCACTGACGCCATCTCAAGACGGATGACCTGATCCTGCCGGACTTCGGCGCGCAGGGCCCTGATGGAGGGCTGCTCGGAGACGGATGGCACAGCCGCTTCCTCCATGTTCAGTTCCTGCAAGTGGCTGCCCAGCGTCTTCCATTCAGCCATGCCGTCCGCCCAGCAAAGGTCGGTGGATTTGAAACGGCCCTCCCGCAATCCGGCGCTCACATCGAGATCATTGAAGGTGCCGAGCTGTTCTTCGCCGCGTGCCAGATGGTATTTCATGTATATGCCTGTTGCTGTAGGTCGTATGCTAGATAGCTGCTAACCCGCACGCATCAAGCTCCCATCCCGATTGAAAACCATCGCCCGCGTCTTTTCCTATCTTCGTCGCTATCCCTGGCTCGGCTCCGCCCAGATCGCCTGTGCCATCATCGGCACCCTGATGGTCATCGTCTTCCCGCACATCACCCGTGAGGTCATGGACGTCGTCGTTCCGGGCAAGCAGTGGGACCGCCTCGGCCCACTGGTACTTTGGGCGCTGGCAGCCTACTTTGCCCAGCACCTGTTCAATTCCCTGCGCATCCAGCTCAACAACACCTTTGAGCAAAAGGTGATCTATGACCTCCGCAGCGACATCTACCAGCGCCTGCAAACCCTGCCTCTCCGCTGGTTCGACAACCGCCCCTCCGGCGACATCATGACCACCGTGGCCGAGGACATCCCCTCCGTGGAGCGTGTGCTCATTGATGGCCTTGAGCAGGGGCTCATCTCCATACTGCAAATCGTCGTCGTGGGCGGCTTCATGCTCCAGGCAGACGTCACCCTGACGCTCTACGCCCTCATTCCCCTGCCCTTTCTCATGGCCGGTGCCCTGCTCTACACCCGCACCTCCAAGAACCGCCACAGGAAGGTGCGCAAGGCCAGCAGCGCCATGAACTCCCTGCTGCAGGACAACGTCTCTGGCATGCGCCAGATCAAGGCCTATGCCATGGAGCGCGAGGAGCATGACCGCTTCAACCGCGCCAGCGGCGCTCTGCGCACCGCCACGCTCCACGTCATGCGCATCTGGTCCATCTACCGCCCCGGCATGAATTTCCTCACCAGCACCGGCATGGTCATCGTGCTCTGGGTGGGCGCGCGCCAGCTCATGGCCGGCAGGATTCAAACCGGTGACCTCACCGCCTTCCTGCTGCTGCTCAAGTTTTTCTACGATCCCATCGAAAGCCTGCACCAGCTCAATCAGATTTTGCAAACCGGTCGTGCTGCCGGAGAACGCGTTTTCGACATCCTCGATGCCGAACCGGAAGCCGACACCACAGGAGGACGCGAACTCTCCGGCGTCACCGGCCATGTGCGCTATGAAAATGTCGGCTTCAGCTACGCAGGCAAGACGCCCACCGTGCACGGCGTCTCGCTCGATGCGCATCCCGGCCAGACCATCGCCCTCGTCGGTCCCACGGGCGCGGGCAAATCCACGCTGATCAATCTTCTCACCCGCTTCTACGAATACGATGAAGGCGTCATCACCATCGACGGCGCGCCTGTGCACGAACTGAACAAAGCCTGGCTGCGCCGCCACATCGGTTACGTCACGCAGGAGAGCTTTTTGTTCAATGGCACCGTGCGTGAGAACCTCGTCATCGGCAAACGTGATGCCACCGATGAGCAGCTTTGGGAGGCATTGCAGAGCGCGAATGCGGACGCCTTCGTCAAACGCCTGCCCGATCTGCTGGACACCCATGTGGGCGAGCGCGGCGTGAAGCTCAGCGTCGGTGAAAAGCAGCGCATCAGCATCGCCCGCGCCCTGCTGCGCAATCCTCCCATCCTCCTGCTGGATGAAGCCACCGCCAGCGTGGACACCGAGACCGAACGCCAGATCCAGGAGGCGCTGGAGCACCTCATGGCGCACCGCACCAGCTTCGTCATCGCCCACCGTCTCAGCACCGTGCGCAATGCCGACCGCATCTACGTGCTGGAGCACGGTCGCATCATCGAGCAGGGCACACACGACGAACTCATCGCTCAGGATGGCATGTATGCCAAGCTGTGCCGGACGTCCTTGATCGCGGCTGAGTGATGCCCGCCCGACTGGCACATTGAACGACGGGGCTGATTCATCAGTCAGCCCCCCGCCTGGCGTGTACACTACTCACACAGGCAGCGGCGCAGAAAATCCACCGTCATGCCCAGCGCCTGACGGGCGATCTCGGCATCGTAGCGCAGGCCTTCATCGCGCAGGAAGGCATGGGCGGCATTGAACTCATGCCAGGTGAAGTTCACACCAGCAGCCGTAAGCGTCTGGTAGATCATGGCACGCCCCTCGGCGGGCACATGCGGGTCCTGGCGGCCAAACACCAGCATCATCTCGCCCTTGATGTCGGCGGCACGGGCCAGAGAATCATCATTCATCCCAGCGCCGAGACTGCGCTTGTGCAGGTCCGTGGGGTAAAAGCAAACTGAGGCGGAAACATCCGGCTGCAAGGCGGCGCGATAGGTGAGGTGGCCGCCAATGCAGGGGCCGAAGGAGCCCAGCCGCCCGGTGCAGTCCGGGTGGGACTTCAGGTAGTCCAGCACGGCGCGATTGTCTGAATCATAAGCCGCCACGGGCTTTTCGATCTTGAGCTTGTTGCCCACATCGGAGCCTGCCTGATCGTAGGCCAGCACTGTGCCCGCAGGCAGGTATTCGTGGTAGATCTCCGGCAGCACGACGATGAAGCCATGCCCGGCCAGAAATGCGGCGGTGCGGCAGATGGGCCCCGTATTTTGAAAAATCTCCGAGTGAAACAGCAGCCCCGGAAAGCGCCCCTCGCCTGCCGGGCGCAGCACCAGCGCACGCATGGGCCCGGTGGGGGTGGAGAGTTCGATGGTTTCAGGTTCGCGGAGAGTCATTGGGATAAAATGAAGAGAATGTGCCTCCACGATGGCGAATGCATTGGACACACACAAGTCCTCGTTCCTTTGCACGCATCTCTCCATTCGCCGTTTTTCAGTCCCCCTTTGTGCCAAGCAGGCGTAAGAATGTCGCTCCAGGAACAATCCACGCGCCTCCGGCACAAACCGATTTCGAGTACAACCCACCTCACATGTCTTTATCCTTTTCCTCCCGCCTCACCGGCATGCTGCAGGGCAGCTTCATCGCTGAATCCATCTCTCTGGGCGTGCACTGGATTTATGATCCCGCCTTGATCGTGAAAAAGCATGGCCGGGTGACTGGCTACCAAGCTCCGGGTGCCAGCTCCTACCATCCGCGCAAGCAGGCAGGTGAGCAAGGGCATGCCGGAGATCAGGCCCTGCGTCTGCTGGAGTTTCTTCAGCGCGAACGCCGCTGGGACGCCACCGCCTTCCTCGCCGACTGGCAGGCCATGTGGCCGACCTACAACGACTACGTGGACAAGGCCACGAAAGGAACGCTCGCCAATCTCGAAGCCGGTACCACACCCGCCACCAGCGGTGCTCCTTCCGATGAACTCGCAGGCCCTGCACGCATCGCACCACTCATGGCCTTCTTCGCCGACAAGCCCGAATCTGAAGCCGTCGCCGCAGCGATTGAACAGACCATCATGACGCACCGCTCGCCCGAGACAATCGAATGCGCTGAATTCTTCGCCCGTGCCACGCACCGTCTGCTGCAGGGTGCCGAGCTGCAAAGCACGATCTCCGAAACTGCGCCCGCGTGGGC
>NZ_JBGANL010000106.1:0-7685 GCF_044222345.1 Prosthecobacter sp. | reverse complement strand
CAGGGCGCAGCTCTTTGCTGGGAGCGCCGATATTTTATCGGCTCTGGGGAGAGCTCCGCCGCACGGGCGAGCGGCGTGTTTATCGAGCGTTTCTTTGCATGTCGAGAGCGATGGACCACTCGCCGGAGCCGATGTGGACATCGGCGCTCCCAGTACAGAAGGCGCGGAGATAAAAAAACAGCCGCTGGAGGAGATCCAGCGGCTGCTTCAGAAGGAGTTGGTCAATCCAGGACTCAGGCCAGCGCGGCGAGGCGCTTGGTCAGGGCGTCTTTGGACTGCACGCCCACGACGGTGTCCACGGCCTTGCCGTCCTTGAAGAAGACCATCATCGGGATGGAGCGCACGCTGAACTGGGAGGCCAGATTTGGCGATTCATCCACGTTCACCTTGCCGATCTTCACCTTGTCGCCCTGCTCCTTGGCCAGATCGTCGAGGATCGGTCCCAGCATGCGGCATGGGCCGCACCATTCAGCCCAGAAGTCCACGAGCACCGGCACGGTGGAGGAGGTGACTTCGGATTCAAAATTTGCTTCGGTGAGGGTGAGGACTGCTTCGCTGGCCATGGTGGATGGAGTGGGGGGTTGAGAAAAAGGTTACGGATGCACGCTGGCATCAGAGGCACACGAATCAACGAAAGTTTTCACCATCTCCGCACTCCGGGGGCGGTTTCCGTTTGAGGCGTGCCGTGCGGGCCGCTCCGGGCGGGTTCACAATTCACCGGCCAGAATCTTCCGTGCCACCGTCAGCAGTTTCACGTGCCCGTCCTGGGGCGGCACGGTCGCCTGGGCATCACTTACGGCCTTGGAGATGAGTGTGATGGAGACGTTCGGATGCTCTTGCGAGAGTTCGTGCTGGACGTCGTGCCATTCAGATTCAAGCCACTCGCGCTGGAGACTTGGGGGCATGCTGAGCCAGCCCGAAATGTGACGACAATCGCACTGGCTTGACTCCGTAGAGTACGTCAGACCTCATCGCAGGTGTGGCGGAGTTATTGCCAGGGGTGGCGGACGAATGTGAAAAACTCTTTCTTGCTGTCCGGCCGGATTCTCGGCTGAATACTGGCTCATGAGACTACGCCATGACTCCGAGGGCCTTTCCGGCCGGAAGTTGAAGCGTTTGCTGCATCAGCTCTGCGAGCGCGCGCAGGAGGATGTGCTCAGAATTTCCATCCATGAAGAGAGCGCGACGCACCAGCTGCGCCTGCGCGTGAAGAAGATGATGGCCCTGCTCCGCCTGGCCAATCCGGGCATCGAAGAACACACGCTGCAGGCCATGCGGCAGCACCTGCGCGCCGTGAAAAACGCCTGCGCCGGCAATCGCGAGTACGTCGTGCAGAGCAGGCTTATCGACAAGCTCACCCGCCGTTTTCATCTCTCGGCCAAGCACCGCCCGCAGCTGCCCGGCCAGCCGCTCAAAGCGCCGCCCGCCTGTGATCTGCATCACCAGCTTTATGCCGTGGGCCGGCTGATCGACAGCACGTGCATCCAGTCGCTGTCCGAAGAGCAGATCCTGGAGGAGCACGCGCGCTGCTACCGCAAAGGCCGCCAGCTCATGAAGCAGGCCTGCGAGACCACGAACCCGCGCACCCTGCACCGCTGGCGGCACCGCGTGAAGGATCTGTACTTTCAAACCCTGGTGCTCTCCCACCTGCGCGGTGCGGAGCGGCGCATCCGGCGCACGCGGCGCCTCGGCCACCTTCTGGGCCGGGATCAGGACCTGGCCAATCTCGCGGCGGAGCCGGCCTTCGCCGTGCGGCGCAGCCCCTGGGTGCAGGTGATCCACGAGCACCGCGACCACCTGCGGGAGCGCTACCTCGCGCTGGGCCACAAGCTCTACGCCCCGCCAGCCACACGCTTCAGCGGCAGGCTGCTGCAGAGCGCCTGATCCGCCGTGCCATGGCGCAGGACAGCGGGCGGAGAACGCCTACCAGAAAATACTGGAAAGCAGCAGCACCTCACAGCCGCGCCGCCGGGTTCTCTCCGAGGCGGGGCTGGTTCTATAGCCATTCGCAAAACGGATTTCCGGAAAGCGAGCGTGGAGACGCTCGGCGGTGGCTTGAGGACAAGCCGCCCTACCTCGCGCCGGGTGCTCGCATGCCCAGTGCTGGTAGGGCTGGCTGTCCGCCGTCGACGTGTCCTGCGTAGCTCGACGCAGGAGAGCGAAGAAGGAAGGCCATGATGCCTGAGGGCTGGTAGGGACGCGTTGTGCGCGTCCCTGGAATCCTTCGTCCCAGCGCTTTCTCGCGGCCCCTGAGCATCGCATCTCACCCAGCGCTAAACCTCCCGCAGCGTCTTTTGCCATCACGCTGCAGCAGGCTGCTAGGACGGCGCACCTTTTTTGGGTGCCTGCGGGTGCCATAGACCCGAAAAGTGGGACGCGCACAACGCATCCCTACCAGCCCTGGAGCAGCGCGGCAAGGACGGCGCACCTTTTTGGGGAGCCTGCGGGTGCCACAGACCCGAAAAGTGGGACGCGCACAACGCATCCCTACCAGCCCTGGAGCAGCGCGGTAGGAAGGGGCATTTCGGAAATCCGTTTCGCAAACCGCCATACCTTGTTAAGCGTCCGGGGCGAGGCGGAGCGGTCCTTGTTCCGCAGGAACAAGGCTGCTTGGCTGCGCTGAGATGTCAGCGAAAGCAGCCTGCCTGAGGATCTCGTCCAACCATGTCGATCTAGGTTCTCGGCAGCAGGATGGGTATCCCGTTGTCGATCACAAAGATCCGCGTGCCGTCGGCGGTGGCCAGGGCGGCGTCCACTTTGTTCGCGGCGCACTCCTCGGGGGTGGCGCGGCGCAGGGGCTGGTGCGTGTCCGGGCAGCGCAGCAGGGGGAGGAAATCTTCAAGCCATGGGGTTTCGTTTTGCATCAGTATTCAGCCATGGTGGGGTCAATTTCACGCGCCCAGGCGATGATGCCGCCGGAGATGTTCCAGACGTTTTCAAAGCCCTGATCGCGCAGGAGGCTGACGGCACGCGCGCTGCGGCCGCCGCTCTTGCAATGAACGAGGATGCGCCGGTCGCGCGGCAGCTCGGCGCTGCGGGTCCCGAGCTCGCCGAGGGGGATGAGGACCGCGCCTGCGATGCGTGAGATGGTTTGCTCATGCGGCTCGCGCACATCCAGCAGGAAATGGTCGTCTCCGGCTTCGCGGAGTTCTTTGAGTTCGTGAACGGTCATGGTGGGAACATCTGGAGGGGCGGCGGCGGCGGTGATGCCGCAGAAGCCCTGGTAGTCGATGGGTTCGGTGATGGTGGGATTCTCTCCGCAGACGGGGCAGGCGGGATCGCGGCGCAGGGTCAGGGTGCGGAAGCGCATGCTGAGGGTGTCCACGTGCAGCAGCTTGCCGAGGAGCGGCTGGCCGATGCCGGTGATGAGCTTGATGGCCTCCAGCGCCTGCATGGTGCCAATGAGGCCCGGCAGCACGCCGAGCACGCCGCCTTCCGCACAGGAGGGCACCATGCCGGGAGGCGGGGGCTGCGGGCACATGCAGCGGTAGCAGGGCGCGCCGAGGTGCGGGGCAAAGACGCCCACCTGCCCGTCAAAGCGCAGGATGCTGCCATACACATTCGGTTTGCGCAGCCACACGGCCACATCGTTGCTGAGGTAGCGCGTGGGGAAATTGTCCGTGCCGTCAATGATGACATCGTAGTCCGCCGCGATCTTCATGGCATTGGCCGCGGTGAAAAGCTCCGGGTAAACCTGGATGTCCACGTGCGGATTCACATCCGCCAGGCGGTCGCGCGCGGCGTCCAGCTTTTTGCGCCCGAGGTCCTTCTGCCCAAAGAGGATCTGCCGCTGCAGGTTGGTGATCTCCACCGCATCCGGGTCCACCAGGCCGAGTCCGCCGATGCCTGCCGCCGCGAGATAGAGGGTGATGGGCGAGCCCAGGCCCCCTGCCCCGATGCAGAGCACGCGCGCCGCGCGCAGCTTGCGCTGGCCTTCGATCCCGAATTCGGGGATGGCCAGATGCCGCGCGTAGCGGCTCAGTTCGTCGGGGGTGAGGTCGGGCATGAGCCTCCCACCATGGCATGCAGAATCGACAGCGCAACGATCCAGCGGTTGCGGGAGGGCCTGGCGTGCCTACATTCTTGTCATGCCTGATTGGACACCCCCAACCCAAGTCAATCTGGTCGATCTGGGCTTCATGGACTCGCGTTCGAAGCTCATCGACCTCGCCGCCTTTCTGGACCGCGTGCAGCGCGCCGGGCAGGAGGGCGACTTCCGCGTGCAGGCCCTGAAAAACGCCATCGCCCTGCTCTCCCAGGACCAGCCCCAGCGCGCGAAGGATGTACTGCTGAGTTTCAGCGATCCAAGCACCGCACCCGTGGAGAAAGCGGCAATGCAGGGCGCGATCGGAGCGTATAAGAAATGAGGTTGGTCGTTGCGGGCAGTCGTTTGTGATTGCCGCCCGACGACCGGAAACTTTCGCCAACCACTTCCCCCATGAATTACATCGAGCCCCACGGCCACATGGTCAGCCGCACCACGGATGACTATGAGCGCATGGCCATCGCCGGCTGCCAGGCGATCTGCGAACCTGCGTTCTGGGCCGGCTATGACCGCGCCAGCGCGGAGGGATTTTATGATTACTTCCGCCAGATCACCGACTATGAGCCGAAGCGTGCGGCGAAGTTTGGCATCCAGCATTACTCCTGGCTGTGCATCAATCCGAAGGAAGCGGAGGATCTGAAGCTGGCGGATGACGTGATCGCGCTGATCCCGCAGTTCATCGACAAGCCGGGTGTGCTGGGCATTGGCGAGATCGGCCTGAACAAGAACAGCCGCAACGAGCTGAAGATTTTTGAGCAGCATGTGCAAGTGGCGCAGGACTACGATGCGCTGGTGCTGATCCACACGCCGCATCTTGAAGACAAGCTCAAGGGCACGCGGCTGATCGTGGAGGCGCTGAAAAACTTCCCCAAGATCAAGCCCGAGCGCGTGATCATCGACCACGTGGAGGAGCACACGATTGACCATGTGCTGGATCACGGCTTCTGGGCGGGCATCACGCTGTATCCGGAGAGCAAGTGCACGCCGAACCGCGCCATCGACATGCTGGAGCAGCGCCACGCCGAACAAATCTGGATGAACAGCGCCTGCGACTGGGGCATCAGCGATCCGCTGGCCGTGCCGAAGACCATGCAGGCGATGCGCCAGCGCGGGTGGACGACTGAGATGATTCAGCGGGTGGCGTGGGATAACCCGCGCAAGTTCATGGGGCAGTGTGAGAAGTTTAAGCTTTAAATCATGCCGAGAAAAGTCCGCGAACTCATCCGAGATCTGCTCTGTGCCGGGTTTTCCCAATCAGCGGGAGGAGGCAAAGGTTCACATCGCAAATTTTACCATTCGCGCTATCCTGGTGCGGTCACTGTCAGTGGAAAAGAAGGTTCTGATGTGAAACATTATCAGGAGAAGCAAATCCGCCAAGCTATCGACAAAACACTCGAATGAAAACCGCCGACAAATATCACAAATGGGTCGATTGGAGCGCCAAGGATGGTGTTTACGTCGGTCATTGCCCTGATTTGATCACTGGAATTCATGGTGATAATCCCGTGAAACTTTATGAAGAGCTTTGCGAAGTCGTGGACGAAGTCATCAGCGATCTAGCCAAAGCGGGACGCCGCTTGCCCAAGCCGCGAGTACGGCCAATGCTTGAATGCGCATGACGCATGCATGCCGATGTCCGAAACCGAAGTCAGCCAACCACCAGTGATACCTCTGCTCACTCCAGAGCAGATGGAGAGAATACTGGCGTCACGAAAGCCGATAACCGCTGAAGAGTTGAAGCGTCAAATGGAGGCCTTCATGGGCCGTCCTAGCCGCCAAGGCAGAAAGAAAGTTTGTGTGAATGGGCAGGACGTCTGGGTCTGTTGTTAATGGCTGGAGTTGTCTTGCGTTGTTTTGGAGGAAGCGTGCAGGAGGATGTTTTCACTGCGAGCGCGAAGCGTCTTGGAGTGCGGCGGCAGAGATTGCACGGTGCATGCCTGCATCGACGACACCGCTTTCGGGAGGTGAAGAACGCTCTTCGTCGTGTGCCCACCCTCCAGCCTGCGAAAGCGGCGTCGCGCCCAGGCTTGCCGCACGCACTCCAAGACGCTCCGCGTTTGCGATGGCACTGGTCTAAACAAGGCTCATAACCGTTGAACATCCGCACGCCTGCGTCCAAAGTCAGCGTCCTGACTGAATGACCACGCCCAGCCTCGACACCATCGCTCTCATTGCCGGAAACGGCATCTATCCGGAAACCTTTGTGGCTGCGGCGCGGAAGGCCGGGGTGAAGAAGCTGGTGGCGGCGGCCTTCACGAATGAGACGAAGCCGGAGCTGGCGGGAATGGTGGATGCCATCGAGTGGTTTCGTGTGGGGCAGCTGGGGAAGATGATTTCCTTTTTCAAAAAGCAGGGCGTGACGCAGACGGTGATGGTGGGGCAGATCGCGCCGAAGAATCTCTTCGATCTGCGCCCGGACTTCCGCACGCTGATCATGATGGCGAAGCTGAAGCAGAGGAATGCGGAGACGCTGTTTGGCGGGATCGCCAATGAGCTGGCGAAGGACGGCATCACGCTGCTGCCAGCGACGACGTTTCTCGAAGACCTCATGCCGAAGGCGGGCCATGTGGCGGGGCCGCAGATCAAAAAGCGGCGGCAGGAGGATGCGGAGTACGGATTCAAGATCGCCAAGGAAAGCAGCCGGCTGGACATCGGCCAGACGGTGGTGGTGAAGAACGGCACGGTGCTGGCGGTGGAGGCGTTTGAGGGCACGAATGAAGCCGTCAAGCGCGGCGGCTCTCTGGGCCGTGGCGGTGCGACGATGGTGAAAGTTTCGAAGCCGAAGCAGGACATGCGCTTTGATGTGCCCGTGGTGGGACCGGAGACGATCCGCACGGCGGCGGCTGCCGGAGTGGATCTGATCGCCGTGGAGGCGGGCATGACCCTGCTGCTCGGGCGGGAGGAAGTTTTCCGTCTCTGTCAGGAGCTCAAGGTGACGCTGCTGGCCCTGGCTTGAAGTTCCCACATGCGCCTGCCGCCATGTGGTGAGCAGCACAATTCTTAGCTCGTATTTCAGCCACGTTTAGGTCTAAGTGGGCACATATCGGAATATTCCGATGTTCAAGCAACATCCTCCCCGGCTCATCAACTTACGCATCCAATGAAAACGAAACGCAACCACGCTTTTACTCTGATCGAGCTGCTGGTGGTGATCACGATCACTGCCATTCTCGCGAGCCTGGCTGTGCCCGCCTTCACCCGCATGGCCCAGATTCAGGAAAACCAGATGAAAGGGGTCAACAACTGCAAGCAAATCATCCTCTCCCTGAAGATGTTCGCCGCAGACAACCGCAGCCAATATTCTGACTCGGTGCAGAACCCGCTGACAGGCGCCCTGGCGCAGAACGCCAATGACGCCTTCCGCTTCTTGATCCAGGAGCTGATCGCGGCAGAGATCCCGGCAGATGAGCGCACCTTTGGCTGCCCCGCCGGCTACAATCCGGACAACAACATCGGCAAGGCTCCTGACTACCGCAATGCGCTGATGCCCGGAGAAAACCGGTTCATCCGGGAAGTTGGTGCATACGAGGCGGGATGATGGCAGAGGGGAGCAATGAGCCAGAGTTTGCTATATCACGCCTTTGGCGTGCGCGAAGGCTACGAGTATCGCAGCACGAAGTATGTGGAGGGCCGGGTGGAG
>NZ_JBGANL010000105.1:0-7936 GCF_044222345.1 Prosthecobacter sp. | reverse complement strand
CAGGCTGTGTGAAAACACTCTTTTTAGAAAGGCCTGCCCGGAATGCCGGTTAAATTCTGGCATTCTGCCAGGCGATTTTGCCCTCAGCGCTGTGCTGCTTTCCTGAGCGCTTGTAATGCGCTTATCAGAGGGACGGTGCAGTGCATTTGAGGCCCGTTGACTCCCGTCATGCCGCCTTGGGCAGCGCTCTGAGCAGTTCGCTCATCGGTTTGAGATTGAGCACGCGCCTGAGGTTGTAGGCCAGTGCGCTGAGGCTGAACTCAGCTTTCACCCGCTCCAGTCCGCGGGTCAAAAAGTCGCCGTGCCCCCATTGCTTGAGCGTGCCAAACACATGCTCGACAACCTCGCGCCTGCGGGCGCTGATCGCTGATTTTCCGGCCATGCGTGCCGCTGCCCGCTCCAGCACGGCTTCATTGCGCAGACGGTGGATCTTCCTGTAGCTGCCGCCGGTGCACCGGGCCTTAAGAGGGCAGGTGCGGCAGGCCGCTGCATTGGCATAGTGCAGGACGGTCTTGCCGTGGCTGCGGCATTTGCCCCGCAGCTTGAGACGCTTGTCTCCGGGGCATTGATACTCGTCTGCCACCGCGTCGTAGGTGAAGCGCTCCTTGCCAAACACTCTCCTGCCATCCCTGCTGCTGCGTCCGCTGGTGCTGCCCTGCGCAGGCACATAGGTGATGATGTCTGCGGCTTCACAGGCTTCGAGCTCGTCGGCCGAGTGGTAGCCTTTGTCAGCGACCACCTCCAGGCTCGGCACCTTGAGTTCAGTCTTCGCGGCCTGGGCGACAGCACCGAGCTGGCCTCGATCACAGGCCGACTGCACCACCTCTTCGGCGACGATGAGGTCATGCTTTGCATCCACGGCGACCTGCACGTTGTAGCCGATGAAGAACCCGCCGCGCTGCGTGTCGCACATCTTGCGTGCATCGGCGTCGGTGAGCGAGACTTCGGTCCGGGCGCTCTTCTGCATCTCTGCAAGCAGCGCGGCATGCTCCTGGCGGCTGGCGCGCAGTCCGGCGATCTTTTCGGCCATGGTCTCAGGCTTCCTGCCGCCGGCGGGTGGCGAAGAGGAAGGCGGCGGTGGCGGCCCCTGCTCTGCATCCTGCGTGTCGAGCTCGCGCAGGTAGTCATCAATGCGCTGGTCGATGTGTTTGATCACCTCGCGCAGCTGCTCGGCGTTGAAGTGGCGGCGCCTGCCGTTGCTGGCCTTGAACTTGCTGCCGTCGATGGCCACGAGCTCCGCGCCAAAGAGCTCGAGCTTGCGGCACAGCAGGTTGAACTCGCGCAGCACGCCTTTGAACGCCTTGCGGTTGTCACGGCGGAAGTCGGCGATGGTCTTGAAGTCCGGGCGCAGGGTGCGCAGCATCCAGATGACTTCGAGGTTGCGCGCAGCCCTTGAAGTCGAGCGACTCGGCATACGCATCAATGAAGCGCACGGCGGCTTCCGCTGCGACGTAATCATCCAGGCATGGCGGCAGCATCTGCACTTCGCTGCGATCAGTTCCTCGAAGGTGGCTCATGCTCATCTTGTTGCGCATGAACATGCCACCGGTCAAACCGGTGAAATAGTTTTCACACAGCCTGGACAGCCCGCCCTACCTACGCTGGGCATGCGAGGGGCTGGCGTATGGAGGTAGGGCTGCTTGTCCTCAAGCAGCCGTCGCGTGTCTCGCGGCTTTCTATATCTCCCCATCTGCTTTCCTGAATGGGAGGAGTATGAGCAGGAGGAAGAGGAGGATTGCTCAGAGCACGTTCACCGCAGCACCACCGTCCACCACGATGCCCTGGCCGGTGATGTAGGCGCCGGCTTCGCTGGCGAGCATAAGGGCGGGGCCGGCGAGTTCGCGGGGAGCGGCCCAGCGCTTGAGGGCGGTGCGGTCGGCGAAGTATTGTTTTTCCTCGTCATTGAGCAGCTTGCCGGGCATGTCGGTGAGGAAGGGGCCGGGGCAGAGGCAGTTCACGGTGATGCCATAGGGCCCGAGATCGAGCGCACTGGCGCGTGCCAGACCAATGAGCGCAGCCTTGCAGGCGCAGTAAACATTGCGCTTCAAGCGACCGCCGACGCCGAGGACGCTGGAGATGTGGATGATGCGGCCCCACTGGCGGGATTTCATGCCGGGAACGACGGCGCGGGTGAGGGACATGACGGCGGTGAGATCCACCTCGACGTTGCGGTCCCACACCTCGTCGGTGATTTCATCAATGGCCTGCGGATTGTTGATGCCGGCGTTGTTGACGAGAATGTCGATCTTGCCGAGGCGCTTTTCTGCTTCCACGGCCAGCGCCTTCACAGCGGCACGGTCGGCCATGTCGGCCACCATCCACTCGACTTTGACGCTCAATCCCGCGCCGATTTCAGCGGCGGCGGCGGCGAGTTCTTCGGCATTGCGGCTGGAGATGAAGACATCCGCGCCTGCTTCGGCGAAGCCACGGGCCATGGCTTTGCCAAGACCTTTGCTGCCGCCGGTGACGAGTGCTGCTTTGCCAGAGAGATTGAAGAGTGGGGAGGACATAGGTGGGGAAGTTGACGATTGTGTCTTGAAAGGTGTGCGGGCAGCTGCCTTCAACAATCAAAAATCGATGGTTCGACAATCTTCAATCTTTCCGGATCACGAGCTACGTGGGCGTGCGTGATTGACGATTGATGAACAAGGATTGCTGATTTTTGAAGTGAGGGGGCCCCTCCTTACTTCACCACCTTGCCGCCCAGAGAGAGGATGCGGGCCTTGCCTTTGGCGTCCTCGGCTTCGGCGATCTGCTTGTTGGTCACATACATCTGCGAGAGCGCGGTCCAGGCGAGCAGGTCGTTGGGCTGGAGGGTCGTTGCCATCAGGCCGGCGCCGATGGCCTCCTTCACCTCGCCGTTGCGCAGCAAGGCCATGCCGAGGGCATGCCAGCTCTCAAAATGGTTCGGGTCCAGCGCGACACAGCGGCGGTACAGCGCGATGGCCTCCGGCAGTTCGCCAAGGGCGACGTGTCCGCTGGCTTCATCGTAAAGTTCTTCGACGGTGGATGGCGTGTCGCTCATGCGCGTCGAGGGTCGGTGTCTCAGCCCAGCTTGGCGTAGGCGATGCGTGCGGCTTCGTGCTGTTTCTTGAACCAGGCTTGGAAGAGGCTCCGGCGCTCCTGATCAGAAACGGATTCCACCTGGCTCTTGCGCAGTTCGGCGGCGTCCGGGCGCTTGCGCAGTTCCTTGGCGCTGACGTAAACGAGCACGGTGGCTTTGCCATTGTCCACATCCACGGCATGCGAGATGCCGCCGACGGCGGTGTTCGCGGCCTCCTGGGCGATGTAGAAGCTGTTGGGGACTTCCTGAGGTGGGTTGGCGATGTCGATGTCCGGCAGGGCCTCAAGCGTGAGCTTCTGCGCCTTCACCAGTTCATCGATTTTCTTGCCCGCCTTCAGGCCTTCGGTCAAAGCCAGGCGTGCTTCATTCACAGCCTTGGTGCGGGCTTCATCCGCCTTCTGGCCCAGCAGCACGTCTTTGATTTTGGCAGTCACTTCGGCCAGTGTCTGCTGCTTGGGTTCTTCGACCTGGGTGACATCAAACACATACCAGCCCTTGATGCCTTCGACGGCTTCCGCAGGAGCTTTGGAATCCTTGGGGCGTGCGAAGATCTGTTCGACCAAGCCGCTTTCGGACTTGAGTGCGTCGGGAGGGCTGCCCTGGGCAAAAGCAGGGACGGTTTCGACTTTTTCCTTCGTCTGCTTCGCCGCATCGGCAAAGCTCTTGTGCCCCTTGACGGTGAGGTCATTGAAGGCATTCACGCGCTGCACGATGGCGTTCTGCGCCTTCTGACGCTCTTCCAGCGGCTTCTTGTCCAGATCCTTGGCGTTTTCGAAGAAGACGTAGCTCACCGCGCGCTTTTCGGGGGTCTTGAACTCCTCTTTCTTCTCCTCGTAGTACTTCTTGATCTCGTCATCGGTCACGGTGGCGGCCTTTTTGAAGGTCTCGGTTTCGAAGGTGATCTTGGAGCCCTTGAAGGTCTGATAGCTGCTGGCGTACTGCTTTTCAGCAGCCAGCGGGGAGGCGGTGTAGTTCTTGGTCACCAGTTCCTGCAGCTTCCGCAGGCCCACGATGTCCTTCATGATGTCCAGCAGGGCCTCGCTGTCGAAACCCATGGAGGAGGCGAGCTGCTCCAGCATCTGGCCGCGGGAGACGTCGAGCTTGCCGTTGTTTTGCAGGGCAGGGAGCTTGTCCAGTGCGGCACGTGCCTCCGCAGTGCTGGTGCGGATGCCGAGTTTTTCCATCATGTGACGTGCCACAAAGAAATTGGCAAAAGCATCCAAGCCGCCCGAGGAGGGGATGATGCTCAGGATCGAAGACAGTTCATCGGACTGCAGGTAATACTGGGTGAACTGCACGGAGCGCTGCGCGCGCTGGACGTCAGCCACGGTGTAGTCCTTGCCGAACACCGTGAGGGCCACGTCGGTGACGAGCATCTTCTTCTCATGGTTCGCGGTCGTCTGGGAAACTCCATAGTAAAACATGGAGATGATGATGGAGATCGTCAGGGTGATGAGGAAGGCACCACGGTGGCGGCGGAAAAATTCGAGCATGGGAAGTCAGGTCGGTTGAAGGGCGCGCAATAAGCCGCACCGTACCCCGGCAGCAACCGGAAAGTGGAGTTCACTCATCTGGCGCCTCTTGGAAACATTCGGCCTCATCCCTTGACATTGCAGGCACCCGGCACACTTCATGCGCTCCGATTTTCCGTTGATCGCCTGCCCTCATGCCCCAAGCTCCCACGAAACGCTACTGGACCGTCCGCTCCTCCTCCATCCATAACCGTGGCATTTTCGCCCGTTGTGACATTCCCAACGATGTGCCGATCATCGAATACGTCGGTGAAAAAATCACCAAGGCGGAGTCCTCCCGCCGTGGGGAGGCGCTGGTTGAGAAATCCAAGAAGACCGGCTGTGCCGCCGTCTATGTGTTCACCCTGAACCAGCGTTATGACATCGATGGTGCGAAGGGGAAAAACCCTGCGCGCTACATCAATCACTCCTGCGCCCCCAACTGCGAGGCCTACATCATCCGCGGCCGCATCTGGATCTACTCCCTGCGCGAGATCAAGGCCGGCGAGGAGCTGACCTACAACTACGGTTTTGACGTGGACACCTGGGACGAGCATCCCTGCCGCTGCGGCACGGACCGCTGTGTCGGCTTCATCGTGGAAGAAAAGCAATGGCCGAAACTCCTGCGCAAGCTGGAGAAAGTGGAGCGCGATGCCAAAAGCGGGAAGCTCAAGCTGAATGGCGGCAAGGCTGCCACCAAGACTCCGGCAAAGAAGAAAAAGAAAAGCGCCTGACCTTCCCCCTCACACCCGCCGCGTCTCGCGCTCCGTCGCACGGGCGGCGGCGCTGTTTTGGAAATGGGTGATGGCGGCGGCGAGGGCGTCGGCGGCATCCGGCTCCGGCGTTTCACGCAGGCGGAGCTGGGCGCGGATCATGAAGGCCACCTGGTCTTTCTGCGCCGCACCACGCCCCACGGCGGCCTGTTTGATTTCGCGCGGGGCATATTCGTAGATCGGCAGGCCGTGCTCCGCCGCAGCGATGAGGCAGGCTCCGCGCGCGGTGCCCAGCACGATGGCCGTCTTGTAGCTCTGCACGAAGATGGTGGACTCGATGGCGCACACCGTCGGTGAATGCCGGGCGATGACGTCCATCAATCCGGCGCGGATGGCGACGAGGCACCCGGAGGGCAGCAGGGCCGGCTTGTTGTGAATGACGCCCCACTCGATCGCGCGCAATTGCCCGGCGGCGCATTCCACCACCGCCCAGCCGGTTTTCCGCAGCGCCGGGTCGATGGCCAGGACGCGCTCCACAGCGGGCGTCACGGCGGCAGCCGGGGAACTGCTGACGATGCGGGCCATCAGCGGCGTTTTTTAGGCCCGCTCTGGCCGAGGCGGAAGAGTTGGTCCACGGATACGGTGCCTGATCCAAACAGGAGCAGCGTCACGGTGATGATCAGGTAGAGCCACGCCGCCTCCACCCGTGGGGAGTCCGTGTTGTGCAGCACCACCAGCGTGGTGATGACCACCGGCAGGAAGATGAAGGCAAACAGCCGGGTTAAAAAGCCGAGGATCCAGCTCAAGGCCACGGCGAAGATGAGGAGCGCGACGACCGGGGCCAGCAGATGAGCGTAGGGCATGCCCGCTTCATGAAACGCAGGCACCCAGGCCCAGGGCTTCTCCTGAAAGAAGAAATGGTAGGCGTTTTGCACGGCATTGAGGCCGTAGCGTGTCATGAGCAGCAATCCGGTCCCGATGCGGAGGATGGCGGCGGTTTGAAAAAGTGAGCTCAGGGGGCTTTGCGCGGTGGCGGGACCACTGCCGGTGTATTCGAGCATGATGCGAAAATCAGATGTCGGGAGAAAGTGTGATGATGTCACCAGCCTGCGGCCTCCAGTTTTTGTCCGCTGCTTCCAGTGAGGTGAAGAAGTGACGCTGGCCGTGACGTGAAATGTAGAAGCCACGGGCGGTGGAACCGGATTTGCGCCCGCCGGTGACGGTGACGGCCTGTCTCACGCTCATGTCATCAAAGATGGGGATAAACTCGGGCTCCATCACATCCCCATTGAGGAGGATCACCGGGGTGTTTTCCACGGAGATGATCTGCACCGTGATCTCCCGGGTGTTGCGTCCGGCCAGCCGGAACACCGTGGCGATGGCCTCCGCGGCCTTGGGCAGAGTCAGTCCTCCGACTCGGGCGGTGCCCACCTTGCCGAGCGGGAGCAGCCCTTCGGCGTTGATCATCTCAATGCCGCGATAGATGCGGTCCGGGCTGCGGGTGCCTTCGTAAATTTCGAGGCGCACGGTGTGGCCAAAGCCCAGGGTGCCGCGCGAATTGAAGGGCACATCCGGGTCTTCAGAGTTCACCTTGTCCCTCTCAGCCATGCCGGGGACGAGCTTGGCCACGGTGTTTCGGCTCGGCAGGCTGGGCAGGCCGATCTTCGGCAGCTTGGGCATCGAGTCTGGAATGAGGCTCTTGATCATGCCACAGGAGCAGAGCAGGAAGCTGGCGGCGGCAAAAAGAAGGGCTGTGAGAACACGCGACATGGGAAGCAAGAAACAGGTTTCGCCATGATGGCGGCACGTCGTGCGATGGCAAGAGGCTTTCGTCTCTGGCGTGATTACTTCCGGGCCTGGCCCACCGGCTTTGGCCGGGCGGGGAATCATGCCCCCGACTGGGTGACTTCCTCATAAATCCGCCGCGCTTCGGTGACGGAGGCCGGCCGGTTGGCGGGGGCGCGGTTGATGAGCCATTCGACCCACTTCACCGTGCGGGCGGGCAGGTCGGGCCGCAGTGCGCCCAGCGGCGGTGTGCGGGGGTGCAAATGGGCGGCCATCACCTGCGGTTTGGTCTCGCCGTCGAAGGGATGCTTCTGTGTCAGCGCATAGTAGTAAATGCAGCCCAGCGCATAGATGTCCGTGCGCACGTCCACGGGGGCGCGCTCAAACTGCTCCGGAGCCATGAAATGGATGGAGCCGAGCAACCCGCTGCAGGCTTCCGGGGCTGGCGCTCCTCCCTGCGGGGTGCTTTGCGCCAGACCAAAATCGAGGATCTTTACCTGCAGGCCTCCGTTCGGCAGCCGGTGGATCATGAGATTTCCAGGTTTGAGGTCCAGGTGCAGGATGCCCTTGGCATGCACGGCGCTCACTCCGTCCAGCGTCTGGCTCACCAGGGCGTTGAAATCCGTGGCCGACAAGGCACCACGCATGATGACATCCTCCAATGTCTCGCCCTGGGCCAGCTCCATCACGATGAAGCCACCCTCGGTATCCACGCCAAAATCGTACACGGCCACGACGTTCGGGTGCTGCACCACCGACAGCTTCCGTGCCTCGCGGATCAGGGCGTCCACCGTCGTGCCGCAACCACCCGCCTTGTTGGATAGGATTCGTTTGATCGCCACCTCGCGGCCTTGCTGGGTGTC
>NZ_JBGANL010000104.1:0-8210 GCF_044222345.1 Prosthecobacter sp. | reverse complement strand
TTCAAATCCGCTGCGCACGACCTTCCACGGCGTGTTCAATCCCAAAGCCATTGCAAACAAGTCGTTCTGGTCCATCCCCCAACTTGCAATCTCCTCCACTGCCGCGCCACCCGTTACCCATTCAATTCAGCGACGTGGCATCGTTGGCTCAATAAGTGCCTGAGTTAAGTGAGGAAGAGGAAGAGGAAGAGTAGGAGGACGAGTAAGATTGTGGGTGAGTCAGACCCTCCCTGTTTCCTCCCTGGGGCGCTGTCATTGACCGCACCCGCAAGGGAGGCTGGAGGTGAAAATGTAAATTTAGTCGAGTTAGATCAAAGGTGGTTTCTGGCATCCTCCTCTTCCTCCTACTCCTACTCTTCCTCCCTTGGCTTGGCCGTTCGTTCCATGAACGCCCGAGTAAAGGGAGGAGGAGTAAGAGTAAGAGGAGGAGTAAGATAAGTTGGAGTGCTAGCCCGCACGGCGCTTTTTCAAGACACCGTGCGGGCCGCTGTGCCGCCTTACGCGCTCAGCGTCGGCACCTCGAGCCCCGGGTGCTGGCCGGCGTGGCGCAGCACCGAGTAGCCGCTGGTCTTGCCATCCGTGCGGATGCAAGGTGCCTGGCCGAAGATGGTCTCATAGCCGCCGCCATCCACGAACGAGTAGTCGTCCTTGTCGCCCACGAGGAGGTCATCCCCCACATAGGCGCGCACGGCCGTGTCCTGGCCGAGGATGAGGCTGCACATGTCCACCGCACCATTCGCATTGCACGGAATGATGTAGGCACCCGCGTCAAACTCAGACGTCCAGACAAAGTCCGCCGAGCAGTTCGAGGTGCCGCCTGCGCCGCCCGCAGCACGCGTGTAGGACGTGCCGGCGGTGTTCAGCCCCCAGGTGTCTCCGGTGGCGATGAAGTTCCCCAGAGTCGCCACGCCCAGGCCGGAGCCGTCGTTCGTGTTGTCGGGGTTCAGGATCGCATTCACCGTGATCTGGTTGCCGTTGTTGCCCGTGCCCAGCCAGCTCACAAGACCGACCGAGCCATCCGGATTGATCACCCAGCCATAGTAAGTGGCGGAGGTGATGGCCGAGTAGAAGCTCGTCCACGCCACACCACCGGGAGCGGTGGTGGCGGCGCTGGTGGACTGGCCCTCATACCACTCATAGGCGTAGCCGCCCATCCACGCCATGTAGGGCGTCTTGGTGTCCGTCGCATGGCTCTTGAGAATGCAGGCGCCGCTGGTGGAGTCCACACCGAATCCGGTGGAGAGCATCGCACGCGGCGCCAGCGGATCAGCGCACTGGTCGTTCTCAGGGTCCACAGACGCATGCTCAAAGAGGCCCACGCCGTTCCAGTCCAGCAGCTTGCCGGAGAAGAGCGGGTTTTCCTCATTGCTGCGTGCGCCGCCGTGCAGGGCCGCCTGCTCATAGCTGCTGGAGTTCTTGATGCTGGCGATCGCCGCATCAGGAATGTACACCATCGGCTTGTAAACGGGGCTGCCATGCTTGCTCGTCACCACGATGCTGCGGCCGCCAAGACGGCGCCACTGCGGGATCGCATTCGTGATGCCCGAAGGCGTCAGCGTGTCCAGCGCATTCAGGCTGGCCAGCGTCTTGCGCGCATTCGGGTAGATGGTGTTGCCCACGCCCTGGAGCTTGAGCGCCATCTTCATGTCGTTCATGCGGCGGCGTCCCAGCTTTTCGCGCAGGGCCAGCAGCACGGCGGATTTCACCCCGCCGCCTCCCGCCATGAACTTCAGCTGCTTCTTGGTGAACTTGAAGGCATCGCGCCAGAAGTCCACCACGCAGCCGAAGGTCTTGAAGTCCACGCTGGACTCATTCCCGCGCAGCGGCTGCTCGCCACGCGCACCGGGGCCGCGCGGCTGGCTCATGACTGTGAATTTGACCTCGTCTCCCGCATGCGCGGAGGCGATGTCCTTGCGAACAATGAAGGGCTTTCCGGAGCCCTCCCCGCCCTCAAACATCGCAAAGTCATCCACCGAGCGCGCACCCTTGCGGAGCTGCTGGGAATAGACCTTGGCGACGACGGACGGATCAGCCGCGACGGCGGCTGCGAGTGTGGATACGACGGATTCAGCGTGATAGGCGCTCATATGGGTTTCTCAAAAGAGATGTGTTGTCTGTTGTGTTTGGATTGAAGATTAACGTGTGGTATCTTGCGGCAGTACATACCATCCATAGTCCGAAAAAAGGCCGGCTAGTGCCGCACTTTGACGGAGGTCAGCCTGTCCAGACTGTGGATGAACGCGTCCTGCTGCTCAGGTGTCAGCTTGTCGATTTCCGCCATCGCCGTCTGGGGAGACAGCGCGCCGGCGGAGAAACCGGGGCCGACTGGTGAACCGGGCAGCCGCATCGAGTGTCTCGGCGCTGGCGGTATCAGTGACGTGCCTTTCGCGTGACCTGGGCTGTTCGCCGCATGTCCTTTGAAAAACTTGTCGATCACCCGCCGTCCGATCTTCTCAGGCCAGTCAGGATGATTTAAAATTGGGTCGCTTTTTGCCTCTGCAAGCAAAATTTCATCATCACAGTAAGAAACAAATCCCGTGTCCTCATCCGTGATCAAATCCGAGAACTGATCCATCATGCGGTTGTGGCTTTCCGCCTGCTGGCCCTGCCAGTGGTCGCTCACCACCGCCGCCTGCCGCCGCGCCTCGCGCAGGTCCATTTTGAGATCCGTCATCTGCTCCAGCAGGTCCGTGGCCGCCGGGTCATACGATTCCTTCGCCTGCTTGTACTGGTGCTGCAGCAGCGTCAGGTGCTGCTCCAGCTCCGCCACCTGCGGTGCCGCCATCTGCGACTGCGATTCATCAAATCCCGGCGCTTCATCCTGCGCCAAACCATCCCCAGCCTGCGCCGTGATGCCAAACGCCTCCGCAAACGCTTCTGCGGGCGTGCTCCCGGCGCGTATCATATCCAGCGCCTGCACCGTGCGTGCACGGTCCTCCGGCTTCAGCGCCTTGATGGACACACGCGCCGGGGCAAAGGCAGACGCCTCATCCCCCGTGCCGCTGCGTGGGTCCGCATTGGGCTGCACAGCCGCCAGCGCCGCCTCCACACGCTCCGGATCACCGCTCTCAAAATCCCGGATCTGCGCGTCCGACATCTTGGACAGGTCCGCGCCCTGCAGCGCCTCGTCCAGCGAAGCCAAGCCCGGCACCACCTCCGCCGGGGTCGCACCCGCGGCATCGCCTCCGGCAGAAGCAAGACTGTCGAGCACCGCGCTCGCATCAGCCTCCGAAAGATTTTCAAAAACAGCCCCCGCCTCGGCGGCGCTGGGGGTGGATGGCGTGTAGTCGTCAGGCATATCAGTGTGTGGTTGTTCGTGGTAGCGTAATAAAAAAGAAAAGGCTGGATTCGTGGAAGGCTGCTGGCTGCGTCATTCACCCGCCCGGCACCCGGCGGAGATCCCGCATGGCGCATGCTTTGGTCAGGCTTGCATGAGAAAAGTCTTGGGCCCGTTTTTCAGGAGTCAAGCAAGATTCTGAAATAATAATATCCGTGGCACTGCAAATGGTCATTCGTGGTATGTTCTGCGATGATGACCCCGCCCAAGCGGGAATCAAGCCCGCCCCCCTCACTCCCACCCCAGCCACACAAGCTCCATCGCTCCCCCATTCACACGCGCCGCATCCTTCACGCCCTTCCGGCACACGCGCGCAGATGCCCAGTTCATCCACCTGCGCCCAGTCCTTCAGCGCCGTGCCCTTGTCAGAGACAAAATCAGCAGGAGCCAGCACCAGACTCTGCGCCTCCGCGCCGCCCGCGATCTCGCGGGTGCACACATAGCTCGCACGCGGACCGCGATAGCTCCGCCAGTCATTCTCCCGCACCACCAAGGTCAGCCGGTTCGTGCTCGGCATCTTCAGCGTCACCTTCAGCCGCGCCCCCTCGGGTGCGCGATACAGCGGGTCCGTCACCTTCCGCGTCCACATTTCCTGATGCGTCAGATTCCCCGCGTTCAGCACATACCAGTCCCGCCGCCCATGGGAAAAATCATCCAGCAGCGTCGTCCGTTGCGCTGTCGCCACCACCCCCGCCGCGCGTAGCGCCTCCGGTACCGCATGCCGCAGCAGGCTGCTCACGCACACCTCCCGCACCTCTGCTCCATTCCCCGGCAGCGCCTTCATGTTCACCGCCTGCGGCAGCGTGTGGTACACATTGGCAAACGCATGGAGCGGCAGGTCCACCACATGCAGCGGCAGCGCCGCCGTGTAGTCAGCCCCCGCCTTCACCACCTCCGCACTGCGCCAGAAGCGCGCCCGTGGGTCCGCATCCACGCTGTAGTAGATCTCCACGCGTGAGACCGGCATTGCCTTCGCATCCGGCGTCACACGCAGCAGCGGCACACCCTCCGCCGTCTTCAGCACCAGCTCGCAGCCCGGTGTCTCCGGCAGTGCCGGGCCGCCTTTGAGAAAATGGTCAAACCACAGCGGCATCGTCACCGCCACCTCGGGAATTAAGCGATGGTTCAGATGCGGCGCCCAGCTGTAGCGCGTCGGCTGCCCCGCGATCAGCGCATTCGTGCGGTACACATCATCCATCCAGCCATGGAAATCATTCGTCCCGCTCCGGTGCAGCACCGGGCAGTGAATGCGCGGTGCATAGCTCTCAAAGCTCAGCGTCTTGCGAAACACCTCCACATCCCCCGCGATCTTCTCCTGCTGCGCCGTGCCGCCCGCAAACGTGTGCGCCTCCCAGCGATACCCCTGCCCGCCCACCGCAGGCACCGCCGCCTTCACGCGGTCATCGCTGCCCGCCACATACATCGTCAGATTTCCGCCCATGGAGTAGCCGTGCACGCCCAGCCGCTGCGCATCCACCTCCGGCTGCCGTTCCAGAAACGTCAGCCCGCGCCTGCAGCCGTATGTCAGAAGATACCAGTTGTTGTTTTTCGGGTGCTCGCGGTCCTCGTAGAACTGCTTCGGCCCCGGCAACATGGATGTGTAGCCCGGCACATTCAGCTGCGTGGGATCCACCGCGCCCCAGTCCGTGTTAGGGTCCCCCGGCTGTGCGCCCTCCATGCTGTTAAACGGCGGCTGCCCGTCCCCGTCGCCGCCCCAGTTTACCGACAGCGCCGCATACCCGCGCCCCACCAGCAGCTTCACCTCGCTCAGAGACGCCCGCTGTCCGCCGCCATGGATGTGCATCACCCCCGGCACCTTCCCCTTCACGCCCTGCGGAAAGCCATAGATCGCCGCCATGCGCGCCGGCTTCCCTTTGAAACTGCCGATCAAGTAGCGCACCTGCCTGTAGACCCCGCCCTCCTCCTGCCACTCCCGGATCACCTCCGTCTCCAGCGCATCCCTGCGCGGATCAAAATCCGCCCACAGCTCCTGCACCGATACCGGCACCTGCGCCGCCAGCACCCGCGCAGCACTCAGCAGCAGCAGGACATTCAAGACAACAAAGCACACGGGTTTCATACGGCGGGTTGGGGAGGAAAAACAGAGCACGCAGGACGAACGCGCCACGCTTCGGTTTTCACGCAGCCGAGAGGCATGTTTGTTTGACTTTCTCAGCCTGCAAAGACCACCCAGCCGCCATCGCCCGGACAGGCGGCACACTCGCGAAACCTCCCGCCCCACACCCCCATGACAATCCCCGCACACTCGCCGCCATTTACTTGGCACTTTCGCCAAATAGTGTTCTATTAGCCAGCGGAAGTCTTCCCCCCATGGCATCTCCTTCACGCAGCAGGCATCTGCACCACCACCCATGAACTCCATCCAAGTCTACGATCCCCCCATGTGCTGCTCCACCGGCATCTGCGGTACAAACATCGATCCCGACCTCGTAAACTTCGCCGCCATGCTCTCGCAGCTCCAGGCCGCAGGCATCAAGATCGAGCGCTACAATCTCGGCCAGCAGCCAGGCGACTTCGCGCAGAATGACGCCGTGAAGGCCCTCATGATCGCCGAAGGCACCGAGGTCCTGCCCCTCATCTTCTGGGATGGCCAGGTCCACCTCAAAGGCCGCTACCCCACCAAGGACGAGCGCCCCGCGTGGTTCCAGGCAGCGTTCCCACACCATGAAATCTCCGCATCATGAGCCTTCCCCTCTACCAGCCCACGGCCGCCACCACCACGCGCTTCCTGTTCTTCACCGGCAAAGGCGGCGTGGGCAAGACATCCCTCTCCTGCGCCTGCGCCCTCCGCCTTGCCGAGGCCGGCCGTCGCGTCCTCCTCGTCAGCACAGATCCCGCGTCCAATCTCGATGAAGTGCTGGAGACCACCCTCACCAGCGCCCCCACGCCCATCCCCGGCGCACCCGGCCTGCACGCGCTCAATATCAATCCCGTCGCCGCCGCCGCCGCGTATCGTGAGAGGCTCATCGGCCCCATGCGCGGCATCCTCCCCGAGTCCGCACTCCGCAGCATGGAGGAGCAGCTCTCCGGCTCCTGCACCGTCGAGATCGCCGCCTTCGATGAATTCTCCGGCCTCATCGGCGATCCCGCCGCCACGCGTGATTACGATCACGTCATCTTCGACACCGCGCCCACCGGCCACACCCTCCGCCTCATGAGCCTCGCCAAGGCCTGGGATCAGTTTCTCGACACCAACACCAGCGGCACCTCCTGCCTCGGTCCCCTTGCCGGTTTGGAAAAGCAGCGCGTCATTTACGAGGCCACCGTGAAAACATTGGCAGACGCCGCCCTCACCACCCTCGTCCTCGTCAGCCGCCCCCAGGCCTCCGCCCTGCGCGAGGCCCGGCGCACCTCCGCAGAACTCCGCGCCATCGGCGTGGGCAATCAATGCCTCGTCATCAATGGCGCCTTTGAAACCCGCTGCGCAGAAGACGTCACCGCCCAGGCCATGCAGCAGCGGGGTGCCACCGCACTCGCCGCCGCAGACGATTTCATCCGCAGCATGCCCAGCTACATCGTCCCCCTGCGCCCCATCAATATCCTCGGCATCCCCGGCCTCCGCGTCCTCCTCGCCGCCGCAGAGCCTGAGCCAGGCGAAAGCCCGGGCGTGAAGCCGCAGCCGCTCTCCGAAGACTGGACGCCCCCGCAGATGGAGAGCCTCGAAAGCCTCGTCTCCACCCTGGAGCAGCAGGGCCACGGCGTCATCATGACCATGGGCAAAGGCGGCGTCGGCAAGACCACCGTCGCAGCCGCCATCGCCGTCCTCCTCGCGCAGCGCGGCCACGCCGTCCACCTCAGCACCACAGATCCCGCCGCGCATCTCGCGCAAACATTGCACGGCCAGGTCCCCGGCCTCACCCTCAGCCGCATCGATCCCGCTGCCGAGACCGCCCTCTACCAAGGCGAAGTCATGCAGGCCCAGGGCGGCGCCATGGATGACGCAGGCCGCGCTTTATTGCAGGAAGACCTCCGCTCCCCCTGCACCGAAGAAATCGCCGTCTTCCGCGCCTTCGCCCGCGAGGTCGGCCAGGGCACCCAGCGCTTCGTCGTGCTCGATACCGCCCCCACCGGCCACACCCTTCTCCTGCTCGATGCCAGCGAGGCCTATCAGCGCGAGCTCGAGCGCCAGGCCCGCAGCACCCAGCCCGAAGAAGTCCTCCGCCTCCTCCAGCGCCTGCGCGATCCCGACTACACCCACATCCTCCTCGTCACCCTCCCCGAGGCCACCCCCGTGCACGAGGCCGCCGCCCTGCAGGCAGACCTCCGCCGCGCCCGCATCCAGCCCTTCGCCTGGGTCATCAATCAAAGCCTCCTCCAAAGCCACACCTGCGATCCCCTTCTCCAAAGCCGCGCCCGCTCCGAGCACCGCTACATCGAGGAAGTCGTGCAAAAGCACGCCCCCCGCACCGCCTGGCTCCCCTGGCAGCCCGAGGAACCCGTCGGCCCCGCCGCCCTCGCCAAACTCGCCACCACTGGAGTACAGCACACGCTGGTATGATGTGACTTTCATAGGAAAGAAGTCTGCATTCCTGTCGCAGCAGAGGCTGCAATCGAGCAGGCAAACCGCGACGCCCAGGGCCCGTAGGTCGGCCGTGTTTGGCGAAAAGGACGCCCTTCATCCCCCTCACACCTCTCCGCCAAACCGCCCGACTGCGAGCGCATTCCTACGCCATGGAGCCTGCCGCACGCTGATGGACGGGCCCATTCTTCGCACTGCATGCTTCGAAGGATGCACGGGCTCTCGCCACCCCCATCCTACGGTCACATGTGCAGCGCTTCGGCCGTAGGTCGGCCGTGTTTGGCGTCGAGCGCGTATCATTCTCCCCGGCGCTCTCCGCCAAACCGCCCGACT
>NZ_JBGANL010000041.1:0-52174 GCF_044222345.1 Prosthecobacter sp. | reverse complement strand
GCTGGGATTCGCGGCCCGGTGAATGAGGGCATGGAAACCATGTGGTATCGCGTCCAGCCACTTGCTTGAAAGGCGCTGATCACGCCGATCCACCTCTCAAAGAAAGCTTCGGGTTCGATATAAACCACTACGGGCACCACTCCTTGAGCCTGCTTCATCTTGTTCAGCTGTTCTATGAGCCCCCGCACCCGCTTGTCGGGGCCATCGAGGCAACCTCGACCATTAAACTCAACGTCCCCATCACCTCGGAGCAGAACTATGGGCGAGTTTTTTGGCAGCAGGTCCGATGATCCAGCGGGATAGAGCCTGAGCGGTATTTCACACTCGGGTTTTGGATAGATTAAACCAAAAAGCCACACTCCCAGAGCTACCAGCGACACTGTAGGAGCCAGCAACGCGAGCATCGGCATGAACAGACGGATCTCCCCAGGCTCGAAATGGATGCATCGACGTGTCCTCATCAATAGGATGAGACGCCCAAGCGCTGCGTAACCTTGGGGTCATCCAACTTCTGCGGGGTTGCTTCTCTATTCCCGTTGCTTCACGCCGCTGTGTGAAGAAAACTGCCCTCCCCCCCAAAATGACCGATCTGTTCACCCACCCTCTCTGCAACGCCGAAGACCTCGGCAAGGCGATCCCTGACCACGACCTCGGCGTGTCCGTGTGCCTGCCGCTGTGGGAGCATGTGATCGGCTATGAAGAGGGCGACCAGCGGATCGTTTCCCAGTTCAAATCCGGCTACCCCCGCTTCTGCTGCCCCCCGGCCATCTCCCGCCTGTTTGCCGCAGCCGAAAAGGAATTCGCCGCCGCAGGCGAGCGCTGCCTCGTCTTTCCACGCCTCGTGCACGCGGAGCGCTGCACAAAGTTCATCGGCACCGGTCGTGCGGTCGAATGGACGGCGCACAACCTCGGCGTTGCCGTGTTCCCAGCAGACAGCTACGTGCAGGCCCGCAAGTTCTGGCGCTTCTGCGGCGAATGCGTGAGCACCCGCCAGGCCTGCGATGCCCTGGGCGAGCACAAGAGCACCGCGACCACCGAAGAAGGCAAGGCCGCCAACCGCACCATCCGCGAGCGCATCGCGCAGCTTGCCGGTCAGCAGCCCGAAGACGTCTTTCTCTTTCCCTCCGGCATGGCGGCCAACTTTGCGGTGCATCGCATGCTCACGCAGCTCTTTCCCGGCCGCAAAACCGTGCAGCTCGACTTCCCCTATGTGGATGTGCTGAAGCTCCAGCAGTTCTTTGGCACCGGCGTGCATTTCATGCCTCTCATCAAGGACAGCGAATACGACGATCTGCGCACCTTGCTGCAAAGCGAGCCAATCGCGGGCATCTTCTGCGAAGCTCCGAGCAACCCCCTGCTCCGCTGCGTCGATTTCGAACGCCTTCTCGCGATCCGTGCAGCCGCACAACCCGGCGTCCCAATCATCATCGACGACACCATCTCCACCGTCGCGCATGTCAATGCACACCGCGTGGCCGATGTCGTCACCACCAGCCTCACCAAGAGCTTCTCAGGCGTCGGCGATGTCCTCGCTGGCAGCGTCGTGCTCAATCGCAACTCCCCGCATCACGCGGCCTTCTCCGCCTTCCTCACCGCCCATGCCGATCACGAACTCTGGCGCGGCGATGCCGTGGCCCTGGAACTCAACAGCCGCGATTTCTCACAACGCGCCGCCAAGATGAGCCACAACGCCCAGGCTCTCACCGAGCATCTGCGCACGCACCCGAAGGTCGACCGCGTCTGGCACGCCAGCAGCGAAGGCGGACGTGGATACGAATTCATCCGCCGCGACAACGGCGGCTACGGCTGCCTGTTCTCCTTCACGCTCAAGAATCCCGAGCAGACCAGCCCCAAGGTCTTCGACGCCCTGCGCGTCTCCAAAGGCCCCAGCCTCGGCACCAACTTCACCCTCGCCTGCCCTTACACCCTCCTCGCGCACTACGAAGAACTCGACTGGGCCGAAAGCTGCGGCGTCAGCCGCTGGCTCATCCGCGTGTCCGCTGGACTCGAAGACACCGCAGATTTGATCGCGCGGTTTGACGAAGCTCTAGCGGCGGCGTGAGCGCCAAAGGTACGTCAGGAAGTGCCCCAGCCCGCTGAATTTGAACTGCGGATCCACCCAGCGCTCGATCACATAGAACGCAAAGTAATACGCCCGGCAGAATCCCCACACTCACAGCGCCAGCAGCAACGCCGTGCGCCAGCTCCAGTTCTCCATGAGCAGGATGCCCGCAGACATGAGCCCAATGACAAGAAACAGCCAGCCTTTGAGCCACATCGCCTTCGTGGATTGTAAATCTCTCATGGCTGATTCTTCGGCGGCAGCAGCGCATCTTTGATCCGTATGGCCTTCTCGATAACCTTCTGCGCCTTTTCGACCTTTGTCGGTGGTGGTGGTTGCGAAGCCGCTGGCTCTGGCACCGCAGGCTTTTTCGGCCACGCAAAATAAAGAACCACGGACAGCAGACTCAGCGCCAGCGTCGTATGCAGGCAGCTGCGAATGAGATACCGTGTCTCCTCAGGCAGCTTTCTCTGTCGTCGCGGCCCGGCGAACTTCGAAC
This sequence comes from Prosthecobacter sp., assembly GCF_044222345.1. Lineage (GTDB taxonomy): Bacteria > Verrucomicrobiota > Verrucomicrobiia > Verrucomicrobiales > Verrucomicrobiaceae > Prosthecobacter. The sequence continues at coordinate 49,613 of NZ_JBGANL010000041.1, read as the reverse complement.
AGCGGCAAAGCCAGAGCACGCCGTAAACGATGTTCTCCACCACATAGAACAGCAGCTGCACAAGCCGGATCACCAGCTCCAAAACTGCTTGAGCCAAGGCAGAGAAAATGTCGCCCACCGCGTCCATGGAGCGGAACCATAAGCCGAGGTGCAGCCGATGTCGAACAGCTACTTCTTCTCCAGCCTCACATAATCCAGCCCGACCATGTAGCCCGGCACGGCGTCAGGGTGCTTGCCGGTGATCGTGAAGGTAAGCTGGTGCTTCCCGGCGCTGAGCTCATGCGTGCCCCAGTCGAGTTCATCGCTGTGAATGACCTTGGGGCCGTTGTAGCCGTCCCAAGCCGTGGCCACCGGTTTGTCATCGAGTGACACGTCGATGATGCCGTAGTCCTTCGCCAAGGTGAGCGCGGCCTTGAGCTGATACTTCCCCTTCTCTGCCACCGGCAGCGCCAGCGTGAGCTTCTGCCCCGGCTTGCCTCCCGTCCACCAGAGCTGCGAAGCCCCGCTCCACTCGCCGCCAAAGCCCCCCATGCCTTGCGGCTTCGCATTGCCACCCCCCTTGTTCAAAACCTTGAGCCCCTCGCCTTCGATCGCTCCGGGGATGGTAGTCCCGGCTTTAGCCGGTCCGGAGGCTCCGCTCTGCAGATACTTCACCAAATCAATCACCTGATCCGGCTTCAGCGCATCAAACAATCCCTCCGGCATCGTGCTCAGCTTTGACACCTCACGCTTCGCAATGTCCGGCTGCGGCAGCGTAAACTCCACCCCGCCCATCATCGCGATCCTCACCGCCGCAGGACTTTCCTCCTTGATCACACCGCTCATCACGCGCCCATCTTTCATGGTGAAAAGATTGAGCTGATACGCCTTCCCAATCACCGCATTCGGATCCAGCACATTTTCCAGCAGGTAGTTCAAGTCAGCGCGATTGCTGCCCGTGATGTCCGGGCCCACGTTCTGCCCTTGGCCAAACAGCTTGTGGCACTGCCCGCAGGTCATCGTGAAAAGCATCTTCCCCTTCGCGATGTCACCCTTCGCCACAGCCGCAGGCGTGAGCAGTTCACGATACTTCTTCGTCCGCTCGGCCAGATCGGCCTAGGAAAGGCGAAAGCGCCGTGGCAGGCACCGTCTTGGCCTCCACGGCCTTGAGCAGCTCCTTGGAGCCTTCCTTGGTGGAGGCGAGCGTGTTCACCGCATCGGGCAACACATCAGGAGCCAAGTCTTTCAGCAGCGCAGCCACCACTGCAGGTGTCTTAGGGTCCTTCAGCACAGCCAGAGCCTGCAAACTCTCGCGCTGCGCACTCGGGGAAACCATGGGTTTCCAGCCCAGCATTTCCTGCAGCCTCCCAGCGGTTGGAGCGTCTTTGCGCAGAATGAGAATCTTGAGCGCATTGCCGCGTTCAGCCGCTTTGTCTGCCGTCAGCAGGCCACGTAGGTTGTCCAATGCAGCAGGAATGCCCATCAGGCCTTCGAGTTCCGCCAGGGTCTGCTGGCGGGGATACGCATCTTTCGAAGCCGAAGTTTCCAGCAACTTGGTGCGCAAAGCAGCCCAGCCTTCGGGCTGAACGATGACATTGCCAGCCAGCCCTGCACTAAGCACTGTCTTGACGAGCACATCCCGTTGCCCGGCATCTGTAGTTTGAGCCGCCAGTTTCAACAAGCCTGTACGCCCCGCCTCTTCGGCGGCCATGCGGCGGTAGATGAACTCCGTCACCTTCGGCAGCTTCGACACCCGCGCGAGCTCCAGCCCCACCTTCGGATCAGCGCCGACAAGCGGCTCAATGCCATACCAGATCAGCAGCGGAATCATGGGATCGTCCTTGTCTTCACCGTGGGAGAGGAGGGCGGTGGCGATGTTTTCTCGCTGCGCAACGGGGAGGTGTTGGAGGAAAGAAGCATATTCACGGCGTACGACAGGAGATAATTCGGTGCGCGCGAGTTTTGGAATCGATGTTGCCAGTTCTTGATTGAGCGTTCCAAAAAACTCGGTGGCCCTGTGTGCAATTGAATCGTCCACAGCTCGATTGGCCCATATCTCTTCCGTAATTGAACGCACTGCCCACTTCCTCACGTGCTCATTTTTGTCTGTAATCGGAATCATGTTATCTGGGTGGAAAATTCCCAAGGAGAGAAGGCCCAGCTGCGCTTTCACTTGGCTAACAGAGCTTACAGGATTTTGAAATTCCCGGAGGAGATCCGTAATGCCTTGTCGAAGATCCTTTCCTGTCCGGTGTTGTTCCATCAGTACCCTCCTTGCCATCCGCGAGAACCACTCGTTCGCCGTCTGTACCGCGAGCATCGCGAGTGCTTCATCACTTTCTTTCGCGAGGTCGAAGGGACGAAGGCGCTCCATGCCATACGAGATCCGATAAATCCGCCCATTGCTCCGGTCCCAGTTCTCCACCGCATTGCTGCCACGATGGCAGATCTGCTCATCGCTCCAGTCGCTCACATACAGCGCGCCATCAGGCCCCACCTTCTGCGTCACGGGGATGAAGTGCATGTCGTTCGCGCGCATGAAGTCACTGCCATGCTTGCCCACATACGTGCTAGCATGCGGATCCGTGTAGTTCGTCACCAGCCGATGCCCATGCAGGTTCCCAAAGATGAGCTGATTGCGATACGTCGGCGGGAAAAGGCGGCTCTGATAAATCGCCAGACCGCAGTGCGCATGCCCACCACCGAGCGCATTCGTGTCGTCATTCACGATGCCGGCGCCCGTGGTCTTGTCGAAGGCGACATCAGGACGCGCACTGCCCGCGTAATGCGCATGGTCCGCAATCGTCTTGATATCCTCATACGTGTACGGATTGAAGTGCTGCCCCGCCTGCCGCTGGTAACGACCGCCTGGCACAATGTGGTAGAGGTGCGGGATGACGCAGGCGGTGACGAAGAACTCGCCATGCTGGTCGTAGTCCAGTCCCCAGGGATTGCTGGTGCCTTCGGCGAAGATTTCAAACTCATGCCGCACCGGGTGGTAGCGCCAGATGCCGGCATTGATGGGTTTGCGCTGATCATCCGGTGCCCCGACCTTGCCCACCTTGCTGTGCGTGAAAACGCCATGGCAGCCATACAGCCAGCCGTCCGGGCCCCAGATGAAGCTGTTCAGCGTCTCATGGGTGTCCTGGCTGCCCCAGCCATCGAGCAGGGCGTAGGCGGTGAAGTTGAGGCCGGGAACCTGCGGCTGAAGCAGGTGATCAATCTGTTCGCTCGTGATCGGATTGTTACTCGGTCCTCGCTGACCGCTGATCACATGCGTGGTATCAGGTATGGGGTCAGCACGATCATCCTTGTCTGCATCTGGAATAAACATCAAATACGGTGCTGCCCCCACCCACACGCCACCAAAGCCCAGCTCAATACCGCTCACAAGGTTCAGCCCTTCGCAAAAAATCTTCTTCGTCTCAAAGACGCCATCGCCATCCTTGTCTTCAAGAATCTTGATGCGGTCCTGCCCTGCACCCACTTCACGCGGTTTCGGGTAGCTGTTTCCTTCCACCACCCAGATACGACCGCGCTCATCAAACGTGAAGGCGATCGGCTGCACGAGGTCGGGCTCTGCGGCAATGAGCTCCGCTTTGAAGCCACCCGGAAGCTGCAGCGCTTTCAGCGCATCCTGCGCGGACTGCCCTTTGGCGTAGTCCTTCTGCGGCATCAGCGCAGGCCCATACATCTTCTTCGGCGTCAGATCCGCCGTGCTGTCCTTGCGTTCCTGCGTGAGGATGAAGACGCCGGCTTTGTTTCCCACCACGATGTCCGGCAGCTTGTCTCCGTTCACATCACCCACCTGCACATCCACGCCTACGCCGCTTTCGGCATCCACGAGATGTGGCACGAAATCCACGCCGCCTTTGCCGTCGCGCTTGGTCTGATACCAGTAAATGACACGATGCCCGCGTTCGTCGGGATCGTGCCCGTTGTGCGCCCAGTAGCGCTTGCCGGTGACGATGTCCTTGATGCCATCGCCATCCATGTCCGCCAGATACGCCGCATGCGGCTGGGAGAAGACGATGCCGTAGTCGTTATCCTGCGGCTGCTCGCTGGCCAGCATGATGCGCTGCCACATGGGCTTGTCTGGCGCGGGCTTGTTCTGCAAATACACCGCCACGCCATAGCGATGCGCAGACAGGCTGGTGAACACATCGTTCGTCCCGTTCCCGTCAAAATCATACGCAAACATCTGCGCCCCGCCGCCGATCCCCGCCGCGAAGTTGTGCTGTGCCCAAGGAGCCGGACTTGCCAAGTCCGGGCTGGTGTTGGCAGCCCCCTGATTCTCCCACCACCGCCGCGCCTCCAGCAGATCCATCTTGCCATCCCCATTCACATCACCCACGCCCAGCCCGTGGGTGAACTTCGCCACCTTCACATCCTCCGTCACCGCCACAAAGGGCCATTTTTCCGTCGGCTTTTCCCAGTTCGGCGCGAACCACCCAAACCTGCCTCCCGTGCTGCACACGATCTCCGGCTTCCCATCCCCCGTGATGTCCGTGAATACCGGCGACTCATTGTCCACCACATCCGCCACGATGTGCATGGGCCACGGCTTGTCATCATGCGTGCCGGGATTCAGATAGAGCCGCGCCTCTTTGCCCGGAAAGCCGAGGATCAGGATGTCGTTCTTCTGGTCGGCATTGAAGTCCTGCACATAGGCGAAGAAATTGTCCGAGTAGCCGTTGATGCTGAAAATCTTCGGCTCGTAGTACGCGTGCTTTTTCTCAAAGGCCGGCCCCTCCCACCAGAACGGCCCAGCCACCACGTCAGGTTTGCCGTCGCCATTGATGTCACCAATGGCCGCGCCTTCGGAATAGAAGTCGCCATGAAGCTGCTGACGTTTCCAGGTGATCTGGGTGGCGGCGTGAACGGTCGTGGCCGCGGCGAAAGCGAGAAAGAGCAAGCGTTTCATGGTTGGAGGACACAAACGCTATCAGAAATCGGTGCCAGCAGACAAGTTTTATGAGGAATCGGCCATCCAGGGGGCGATGTCGTTGAGTTTCAACCGCAGAGGTCACTGAGAAATGAATTCAGAACTCTGTGCCTCTCGGTGAACTCTGTGGTAGTTCTTCCCCTCTCGCTTCATGTCTCCCGCCTGCTTCATTCTCTCCGCAGATCCCATCCCCACCGCCCCCACCGAGTTCCAGCCCGGCGAAGGTGCCGAGGCCCAGTTTCTCGGCGTCGTACGCGGCATGGAGGACGGCAGAACCATCTCCGGCATCGACTACAGCGCCTATCTGCCCATGGCGGAAAAGACATTGCAGGATCTCACCACACGCGGCCAGCGCGAGCACGGCCCGCACCGCGTCTTCATCCAGCACCGCCTCGGCTTCGTGACCGCCGAGCAGCCCAGCATCCTCATCCGCGTGCGCACCAAGCACAGCGCGGAGTCCTTTGACCTGTGCCGGTGGTATTTGAAGGAGATCAAAACCAGCGTGCCCATCTGGAAGCGCGCGGTTTTTGTGGAGTGAGCGCCCTACTTTTCGCGCCCCGCAAAGACGCGTGCCTTCACCTCTTCCCACGCGGCAAGAGCCTCTGGACTGGCCTCATGGTCTGCGAGACGCCGATCCAGCAGTTGCAAGACCGCCGCCTCGTCCATCACCTCAGCGTCCTCGGCATCGGCGGCGTTCCAAAGCTCCTCCGCCAGCCGCCGCTTGTCCCGGGAACTGAGCTGCTGGACCACGGGCAACGTTTCCAAAATCATGGTTCCAGCTTATCCCCCCGCGCACCTTCTGCCAACGTGCAAAATGATCCTTTCCCTCGTTGCCCGAACTCATATCCCTTTCAAATTCCCCTCCCCATGCCCACGCCCCCCTTTCACTACCAGGAACTCCTCGAACTCGGCACCGATGACACCGAATACCGTCTGCTGACGAAGGAACACGTCTCCGTGCAGAAATTTGGCGAGAAGGAAGTCCTCGTCGTCGATCCCGAGGCCCTGACCCTGCTGGCCAACCAGGCTTTTCATGACATCAATTTCTTCCTGCGTCCGAAACATCTGAAGCAGGTGGCCGCCATCCTCGACGACCCCGAGGCCAGCGAGAACGACCGCATGGTCGCCCTCACGATGCTCAAAAATGCCGACGTGGCCTCCGCTGGGCTCCTCCCCTTCTGCCAGGACACCGGCACCGCCATCATCATGGGCAAAAAAGGCCAGCAGGTCTGGACCGGCGGTGGCGATGAGGCCTCCCTCTCCAAGGGCGTCTATCTCGCCTACACGGAGAACAACCTGCGCTACTCCCAGAACGCCGCGCTGAACATGTTCGACGAAAAGAACACCGGCACCAATCTCCCCGCGCAGATCGATCTCTACGCCACCGACGGCGACGCGTACAAATTCCTTTTCATCGCCAAAGGCGGCGGCTCGGCCAACAAAGCCTACCTGTATCAGGAGACCCGCGCGGTGCTGAATCCGAAGAGCATCGTCAAGTTCCTCAGCGACAAGATGATGTCTCTCGGCACCGCCGCCTGCCCTCCCTACCACCTGACCTTCGTGATCGGCGGCACCTCCGCTGAATCGACGATGAAGCACGTCAAACTGGCCTCCACCAAATACTACGACAACCTCCCCACCACCGGCAACGAACACGGCCGCGCCTTCCGCGATGTCGAACTCGAAGCCCAGATGCTCCAGGCCGCGCGCGAGTGCGGCATCGGCGCACAGTTTGGCGGCAAATACTTCGCGTTGGATGTGCGCATCATCCGCCTGCCGCGCCACGGCGCCTCTCTGCCCATCGGCATCGGTGTTTCCTGCTCCGCCGATCGTCAGGCCAAAGGCAAGATCACCAAGGATGGCGTCTTCATCGAGAAGCTCGAAACCAATCCCCTGCCCTACATCCCCGAAGAGCTGCGCCACCGCAAAGATACGAACGCGGTGCGCATCGACACCAATCGTCCGATGGCTGAGATCCGCGCCGAGCTGAGCAAGTATCCCACGACGACACGTCTCCTCATCAATGGCCCCATCATCGTCGCCCGCGACATCGCCCATGCGAAGCTCAAGGAGCTCATCGATTCCGGCAAGCCCCTGCCCGACTACTTCAAAAACCATCCCGTGTACTACGCCGGCCCGGCCAAGACCCCCGCCGGCATGCCCAGCGGCAGCTTCGGCCCCACCACCGCCGGCCGCATGGACAGCTACGTCGATCTCTTTCAGAGCCACGGCGGCAGCATGATCATGATCGCCAAAGGCAATCGCGGCCAGCAGGTCACCGAAGCCTGCAAAAAACACGGCGGCTTCTACCTCGGCAGCATCGGCGGCCCAGCCGCCATCCTCGCCAAGGAAAACATCAAGAAGGTCGAAGTCGTCGAGTTCGCCGAGCTCGGCATGGAAGCCATCTGGAAGATCGAAGTCGAAGACTTCCCCGCCTTCATCCTCGTCGATGACAAGGGCAACGACTTCTTCCAGACCGTCGGCCCGGGCTGTTCGGTGAAGCATTGAGCGAGACACCTTTATCAGTCTTGTTGCCCAGGCAGGACTCCCCAAAGCGGATGTTTGTAGAGCAATGGCTTACCCTGTCTATAGCTCGGTGGAATAAAGTGCCTTTGAAGAATTTTTAGTTTGCGATTTTGATCGTTTTCACCAGAACGCATGCATATCTGCCAATTTTTATTCAAGTCAGCAGTAGTGATCCATGTCATCACCGCATCGACTCCTTTATGATCATCAAGAACTTTTGTCCCTAAATTGGTCAGTTCATTTTGAGCGTTAATGAATGTGGTAAAGCACATGACATTCACATCCTGAGATGATGTTGATGGAAATTTTCTATCGATTCCCCTCATGGCTTTGCCCACAAAATCATCTGTTTCTCGATGCCCTCGAAACAAGAATGGCTCCAAACTTGTGGTGAGATTCTTCACTTCCAAGTTAATTCGATTCCTTGGTTCCTTTTGACCATCCTCAGCACACTCCAAGCTCCAGTCGACTGTCTTTTCACACACCGGATCTAGTTTTCGTTCTCGAATTGTTTTTTCTGGCTTCGGACAATTCCAAAGTCCCAGCCAGAATAACTCGTTTACCGTATTTAGGTGTCGTTGAGCTAAAAGCGTTCGTAGTTCTTCGTCCTTCCTCCATAAATGAGGCAACTGTCTTCTGGCATTTCTAAAAATGTCACAAAGCCAACGAAGGTCCTCACGATCCAAGCCTGTGCCCTCTGTATTTTTAATACTCAGCAGTTTAGTTTTATCCTCGCTGGGGTCTGCATTGTCGACGTCGTTGCGCGTCTCGCCGAATCGATATTGGCATATTGGAACTGTACAATTAATGCCACTTACTTGCTGGCTAATCTCCAAAAGAGGTAACAATTCAAACTGCTCCAATTTTATCCAATCTAGATCTTCCTTCAGCTGCTGTGCATACTGAGGCAAGTCATGAACATGCAAGTGACCATTTTTGATATAGCCGTCATACCCATGTTGAAGCGCAGCAAGCAACTCTTCCTCTGAAACCATGATCATGAGTTCCCCTTTCTTCATGGCATTGCAAGAGCCGAGCCTCCTGCTCGCCTGAAATTCAGAGTTTAAATCCCCTCCCAGCAGCGTTTTCATCATCCATGCACACATCCCCCATCCGCGTCACCATCTGGAACGAATTTGTCCACGAGCGGCAGAATCCCACCGTGGCAGCCATTTACCCCAACGGCATTCACGGCGCGCTGGCGGAGGCGCTCTCGAAACATGGCGACCTCGTCGTCCACACCGCCACGCTCGATGAACCAGAGCAAGGCCTGCCCCCGGTCGTGCTGGATCAGACCGACGTGCTGCTGTGGTGGGGCCATGCGGCGCATGATCAGGTCAGCGATGAGCTCGTCTCCCGCGTTCAGGAGCGTGTGCTCGCCGGCATGGGGCTGATCGTTTTACACTCCGGCCATTTTTCCAAGGTCTTCAAGCGCCTCATGGGCACCAGCTGCGCCCTCTGCTGGCGCGAGGCGGGCGAACGCGAACGCGTGTGGAAAGTCAATCCCGGCCACCCCATCGCCGCCGGCATTGGCGACTGCATCGAAATCGAGCAGTCGGAGATGTACGGCGAGCCCTTCGGCATCCCCACACCGGACGAGCTGATCTTCGTCTCTTGGTTCCAAGGCGGCGAGGTGATGCGCAGCGGCGCCACATGGACTCGCGGCAGCGGCCGCATCTTCTACTTCAGCCCCGGCCACGAAGTGTATCCCATTTACCACCTGCCGGATGTGCAGCGAGTCATCGCCAACGGCATCCGTTGGGCACGCCCTCAGGGCGAAGCCGCCAACACCCCGCGCCATGTGCCGGTAGAGCAGGCGCGCGAAAAGATCGAAGTGCGCGGCGGCACCGTGCATGTGGAGGATGGGAAGCTGGCGGGGCATTAGCACCCCGGAGCGCGGAATTTATTCCGCAGCAGGTCGCCTGCGCTCATCGGGTGCTTGTTCAGGCAGTGGCTTCGCAAACACGCTGATCCTCGGCGCGTATGAGCGGCACGTAAAAGCGGAGCTCGAGCTGCAGCGACCTGCTGCGTCATCAATTCCGCGCTCCACAGATGCTTCGCCGCTACGCTCACTACTGCACAGCAATGTTCGCCCGCCCTCCACGCAGCACGTACTTCTGAATCTTACCCGTCGCCGTCTTGGGCAGTTCGGGGATGAACTCAAAACCATGCGGCACCTTGAAATGCGCCAGCTGCTCCCGGCAGAAAAGGCGCAGCTCCTCGGGCGTGCTGGTGGCACCGGGTTTGAGCACGATGAATGCCTGCGGCGTCTCACCCCATTTTTCATGCGGCAGCCCCACAACAGCAGATTCCTGCACGGCAGGATGCCGCAGCAGCACGCCCTCCACCTCGACAGAAGAAATGTTTTCGCCGCCGCTGATGATGATGTCCTTCCAGCGATCGCGGATTTCGATGTAGCCGTCCGGATGCACCACGGCGGCGTCCCCGCTGTAAAACCAGCCGCCCCGGATGGCCTTGGCGGTGGCGGCAGGGTCATTATAATACCCCTTCATCACCGCATTGCCACGAATGATGATCTCCCCCATCGCAGCACCGTCGTGGGCGACCTCGTGGCCGTCGTCGTCCACCACGCGGACCTCGGCATTCGCGAGATATTCCACCCCCTGCCGGGCTTTGATGACCGCTCGTTCCCGCAGGCTGAGCAGCGCATGCTCAGGGCGCGATTCGCTGATGGTGACGATGGGAGAAACCTCCGTGAGGCCATACACATGGGTAATGTCCCAGCCAAGCTCGCCTTCCATGCGCTCGATGGTGGCGGCAGCAGGCGGCGCGCCGGCGGTGATGATGCGAACGCCGCGCGGGGCGTTTTGGCGTAGCTCTTCCGGCGCATTGGCCATCCCAATGAGCACCGTCGGCGCGGCACATAGCAGCGTGACTCCTTCCCGCCTAATCGCTTCAAAGATAAGCCGGGGGTCCGCCTTCGGGAGGCAGACATGGCGGCCGCCCACGGCGGTGACGGTCCAGACGAAAGTCCACCCATTCGCATGAAACATGGGCAGCACCCACAGGTAGCGATCCGCACTGGTGATATGGGTGTGCATCAGGTGGCCCATGATGTTGAAGGCCGTGTTGCGATGCGAAACCATGACACCTTTCGGATTCGCCGTGGTCCCGCTGGTATAATTCAGCGCGATCATCTCCGTCTCGGAGATTTCGGCGGCGGTGAACTCAGGGGGGGAAGCTGCCAGCACGGCCTCATAATCGGTCCAGCCGGACTTGCTGCCGGTAAGCGCCACGAAATGCTCCACCCCGGGCACCTGCTCACGAATAGAATCCACCGCATCGAGGTAATCCGCATGCACACAGACAACGCGGGCGCCGCTGTGGTTCAGGATGTAGGCGAAGTCGGCTGCCGTGAGGCGGAAATTGATCGGTACAATCACCGCCCCAATCTGCGGCACAGCGTAGAAGGCCTCCAAATGAGAGTGCGTATTCGGCGCGATGGTGGCCACGCGTTCTCCGGGCTTCACCCCGAGCTTTTGCAATGCAGACGACCAGCGGTCGCAGCGCTCAAAGAATTCGCGATAGGTAAACCGCTTTTCTCCATCGACCACGGCTTCACGATTTGCATAAAGCCGACGGGCACGGCGGGCGAAGTCGAGGGGCGAGAGCGGGGTTTCCATGCAATTTGGCCGATCATAGGAACACATGCCCCGCAGTGGCGAGCGAAAAACATGCGCAGTCTTTTCCGCCAGCGCGATGATTCTTGCCACGACTTTGCGGCGATGGTGGCTTAAAGTCGAAGACCCATGACTGACATTGACCCCGAAACACTCGCCGTCCGCATCCGCCAGTCACTTGGCTGCAGCAAGGACTTGGCCGCAGACTACGTGAAGGGCATCAGCAATCCCCCCGAGATCATCCACGGCAAAATCGTCGTGCGTGATCCCGAAGGGCGCATTGTAGCTCGTGTCCCGGAAAGCGTGCTGGCTTAAGCCGGGCGGGATTCGATCCGGGCGACCATTTCGCGCACGTGCCAGGCTTTGTAAGCCCGTGGCCTCAAGATGGCGAGGCTTCTGATGAACGAGCCCCACCTGAGGACGCGAATGGTCACGTGGCGCGTGCCCCAGTTGTGCATCATGCCGAAGGTCGGCTTGTAAAGATCGATGGTTTTCGTGCCCACAAGAGCGGAACCGTAGTCATCGACGACATAGATCGAGGGATCTCCCTGAATCTGGAACACCGTGCCCACCGGATAAATGGACCAGTCAGCAGCAGCGCTGCGGATTTGACCATGCTTGAGCGGGGTACCGGCTGCGGTGCGGGCACCGTATTCGATATGGTCGCTTTCGTCGTGAGTGTAGGCGGTTGTCTTGACGCCTGCAATGACCTGGCCTGGAGTGCCAGCTGGGGTTGTGGTTGAGCTTTTAACTTCTTCCGCAGCAGCGGAGACGCACATAGCAGCGAGGCACAGGAGGATGGATCGGTTCAATCTTTGGGTGGGTTGTTGGGTCGCGCTCTTCCGGATGGGGGGCCCGGGTCGAGGGGCGCGCAGGGTGACGAGTTCGACACCCCTGTCAACGCGCTGGTTTGTAGCCGGGACAGCCTCAAAACCTAGCTTAAGCCGCCCCCAAGGCCTGATTTAGCGCCACAACGTCACTTTAACCGGAAAACTGCCCCGTAAGCCTCCGCCCCACCGGGCGACGCCATGGTCTGACCGCCGAATGTCGCAGGTGCGACACAAGCCCCCGAAATAATTAGCCTGCCGGAGGGGTGCCAGGCCATGCAGTAGGCATTGTCTCCCTTGATTCCGCCGCTTTGGACCAGCCATTCGAGGCCGCCTTTCGCATCAAAAGCAGCCGTGAAGATGTCCGTGGAACCTTGGGTTTTGAGCGTCTGTCCGGCGAAGGTGGCGGTGTCGGAAAACTCGCCTGTCACGAAGCAGCGCCCGGTGTTGTCCGTGGCGACGCCAAGGCAGTAGTCGGTGGCAGGACCTTGGAGGACGTGGCTCCAGACGAGTTTGCCCTCGGGGCTGTAGTGGGCAAACACGCCATCGTTGTCTTTGTCGCCGGTGGTATGCACGGGACCGCCATTGAGCACGCCTTTGAACATGCCTGCACACCAGGTGCGCCCTTTGGCATCGACGGTGATTTCATGGAAGCCTGTGCTTGGTACGCCCGGGAGGGCGGCTGCCCAGACGCCTTCGCCTGCGGAGGTGAGTTTCAGCACGATGCCGGACGGGGATTTGGCGTCCAAGGTTACGGCATCCATTGTTCCCATTCCGCCGCCGCCTCCTCCTATATAGATAGAGTCATTGGCATCGACGCCGAGGCCGTGGCCGCTGCCGGAGAATTTGCCACCGGTTGCCTTCACCCACTTCAGTTTGCCATCTGAGTCATATTTGGCGCAGAAGATGGGGCGGGTGGTGCTGCCGGCATTGACGGTGACATCGCCAAACTTGGCTTCGCCTACAATGGCACCGGTGATGACGATGTCGCCCTTGGAATCGACCACGATGCCGTGGCCATAATCGTAGCCTTTTCCGCCGGCGGTTTTGAGCCAAATCAAGGCACCGCTTGTGTCGTATTTCGCAATGAAGATGTCATAATCACCCGAATTCGGGAGGGTCTGGCCGTTGGCCTGGGCATCGGTGCTTTGATAGTGGCCGGTGACGTAGGCATTGCCCGCCGGATCCGTCGCCACGCCGTAACCGCGGTCCACCAGGCTGCCGCCGAGACTGCGGACCCAGAGGAATTTTCCTTCCGGGGAGAGTTTGGTGAGGAAAAAGTCCGTGCTGCCGAGTCCGGTGCGCTTTTGGTCGCCGAAGGTGCCGTCGTCGGTGGTTTCACCGGCCATGAAGACGTTGCCTTCGCGGTCAAAGGTGACGGCGCGGGTTTTGTCGCTTTTGGCTCCGCCGCCGGCGGCGACCCATTCGAAGGTGGGGGTGGCGGCGTGGAGGGAGGTGGCGAGAAGGAGGAGGCAGAGAGAGCGCATATTACTGGATGGGGGAGAAATCTGTGGCCTTCATGTAGATGCTTTTCACGCCTTCGGCCTGAGGCTGGATGGTGAGCGGGCCGCCGTTGGCTTCCTCGCTGGCGGCTTTGGCTTTGATCCAGTCAGGATCGGCGCGGAAGGTGGTGAAGGAGGCGAGTCCGGCTTCCTTGCTATCATGGGCGAGAATGTAGATGAGCTTGTTGGTGGCACCTTTGTCGGGATCTGTCGGGGTCCAGTAGGCGAGGTTGGTCATGCCATGCTTGGTGAAGAGCTTCATGGTGTGATCGCGGAAGCGGGCGAGCAAGGCGGGGAGCTTGCCTTCAGGGGTGGTGTAGGTGCGCATTTCAAACACGCGGGGCTTGCTGCCTTTGGCAATGGTGAGCGGCGGTGAAAAGTCCGTCGGTTTCATGAAGATGGACTCGGGTGCTTTGGCGAGGATTTTGCCATTCACCTCGCTGGCTTTTGCAGCAGCTTTCCATTCGGGGTCAGCGCCGAAGGCTTTGAAGCTTTCCTTGGCGGCTTCGCGGCTTTTGTGTTCAAGGACGTAGATGAGGGTGGTTTCCGAGCCGTTTTCTTTGTCCACGGGCACCCAGTAGCCGACATTGCCCATGCCGTGCTTTTCAAAGAGCTTGCAGGTATGGTCGCGGAAGCGGGAGAGGAGGGCGTCGAGCTTGCCTTCGTTGCAGGTGTAGATGCGGAGTTCGTACACCGGGGAGGCATCGGTGTCTGCGGCGTGGAGCAGCGGCGCGAAGAGACTGGTGAGAGCGAGGGCGAGGAAGGTGAGGCGCTTCATGGGAGGAGAGAGGAACGCTTGGAGAAGCACGAATTTAACAACGCAAGAGATGAGAAGACCGCAGAGATGACTTCTGAAATTGTTTTCCATGCAGGCCAGTCATGCCTGGGAATTTGCGGTGTGCGATCTCGGATTGAGCCTGCCGGAGGGAAGCGTTTCGTTGGCCTAGGAATGGCAGATGAAGTTCCGCAACGAGAACATCCCGATCGCGGCCATCTATCTCTTCAATGAAGCGGACAGCTACGGGCGGCATCCCATCGTTCTAAGTCCGGAGCAGCGGCGCGCGGGGGCTGTGCGCATTCCGGCGGGGCTGCTGAAGAAACCGGGGAAGTTGCAGGTGTGGATGATTGGGCAGCACCGGCTAGGGAGGCTGAAGGTGAGGAAGGATGTGCGGGTTGGGGTGGGTCCTAAGTTGGCGACGATTCTGGAGGGGAATGTCTGCCGAAGCACCGCCGCCAAGGTGGAAACTGCCTCCGCCTTTCCGCACACCCATGATTCAGTTCAGTCTTAACTAACTGGCCACAGCAGCTTGCCCAGATGGGTGAGGGTGCCAGAGATGTTACCGGTGAAGTCCTTCACATACTTCGAGGCTTCTAGCAGCCCATCAGAGGAGACAGAGTACCATTTGCGGTTCGGTTTCTCACTGGTCGCGGCCTTGACCAATAACTCCAGGTTCCCGGCGGTCTCTTCCTTCTGGTCTTCTGGCAGGCGGGAGATGAGGGTCTGGACGTCTTTCTCCAGTTCTTCCAGCAGCGTCTTAAGCTCACCCTGTTGCTGCTGCTGGATTATGTTGGTGCAGTTTGTCAGTGACTGACCGATCTGGGAGTTCGTCACGTTGCCGAGAATGTTGATGTCATTGCTCATGGGTTTGGTTCCTTGAATGTAGTCTCCGCTGACATGGATTATGGTTGTTGCGGGTGTCTTGCCGGACTCGCGTGTTGCCTGGGTTTTCCGCTCGGCCTTTCGCTGGGCGGGCTCAGTCACGTTGTTCAGCACGGTAGTGATTTCAATGCCTTCGAGCTTGCCGTTGACCTTTACCATGTCTCCGGGAGTTCCGCGTTCTTCCAGCAGCAGCAGCCTCTCGTATTCCAGATAGACTTCAGGATGTTTAGGCACCGGCACCCATTCTTCGATACCGAGGTTTCGGCTGAAGGATTGGTGAATGTCCCGCAGTGTGCCTCGGATCAAAGTCAGGAAATGCAGACGCTCTAGTTTGGTGCCGCCACGCACGTAGATGTCCACCCGTGCGTCTTCTGGATCACTACGCACCAAGCCTTCACAGGCACCATCCTTGAATTTGGCCCCGGTGCGCCAGAGGCAATGTCGGGCAATGTAGCTGTGTAGCCGCACCATGAGCCTCCCGATGATGCTGGTGGGCAGTACGCGGTATTGATAACGGAAAGCCACTGCACCGGTCCAGTCTCCCGTATGAACCTCGTCTTTGTGTAGCAGGTCAGGCAGAAACCACCGGTCCTCCTCACCATCAAAGGCAAAACAGATTTCAAACCGACGCATCATGGCGATGATGAAGTCTTTTTTTGTGCCTGGGTAGCGCTCGCCCGGAAGTGCGGCGAGCGATGCCCCCATGCTGCCCCGGTCCATCTGGCCTCCTGCGCGAATCAGATCGGCATCGTTCAACAGTTTGTAGATGGCTCCTGTCACCCAGCCCGGGTCCAGCACATTGAGTTCCTCCACATGCGCGGGTGCGGCGTGGCTGGCCCCTTCTTGTTCAAAGATGGCGTGCTCGCTGAAGTGCAACACGCTGCCCAGTTGGTGCATGAGGCTTAGGAAAACCTCCCGGTCTTGCAGCTTGGTAATGCCGCGTTGATTGGCTAGTTGATGATACTCCGCCAGTGTCAGGTAGGGTCGGCCATCGGTCTCCAGTTCGTCCTTGAGATCTAGCCAGCGGGTAAGGATGGGCTTGTCCACTTCCGCCACATGCCGCTCCACTGCCTGGGCGATGAGATGCTGCAGTTCCTCCAACCCCTGTCGGCGGTCCGTGCCTTCAAAATGGTAACAGCACACCTCCCTGGCAAAGGCGGTGATTTGCGGGTAGTCCCGTTGCAGGGCCGTCCAGTTGAGCTGCATCACCTGTTGGTCGGCCTTGTTGCACACCACGATCACCGGCGAGTTCCCGCCATAGGACGCAATCAAACGCAGCCAGTAGTCTATGCGGGTCTGCCTCTCATTCTGCCGGCTGTCCAGCACCAGTACATACACGCTCCGGTGTGTCAGGAAAAACTGATGCGTGGCATGCATGATGTCCTGCCCACCAAAGTCCCACACATTCAAGCGCACCTGCCCCAGCCGTCCGCACTGCATCATGACCCGGTGTCTCTCGATGCCATGTGTTTTGTCCTGCTTGGGGTTGTGGCTTTCTCCGCGAAGCTGGCGGATCAGTGAGGTTTTGCCCACCTCACTTTCTCCCACCACCAGGACCTTCACCTCATTGAGCGGCCGCTTGGCACCTGCCTTTTGCGCAAAGTAGTAGGCCAAGATTTCTGCGGGTTTAGCGGGCGGGTTGCTTGGGCTCGACTTGGCCCAAATCGGACCCAGCACTTCCAGCGGCAACCCCAGCGCTTCGTTCCCATGCAAAGTCAGCTCCTGCAGCAGGGCGAGCTTTTTCAAGCCCTCTGGCAATTCGCGGAGCGAGTTGCCTTCCAAAATTAGGGCTTTCAAACTTGAAAATTTCTGGATTTCTTGTGGCAGCGCGCTGAGCTGGTTACTCCTTAAATCAAGCCAAGTGAGAGCGGTGAGCTGGCCGATCTCGGACGGCAGTGCGCTGAGTTGGTTGTCAGAGAGATTAAGCGCGGTGAGAGCGGTGAGCTGGCCGATCTCGGACGGCAGTGCTCTGAGCTGGTTGTCGGAGAGAAAAAGCTTGGTGAGAGCGATGAGCTGGCCGATCTCGGACGGCAGTGCTCTGAGCTGGTTGTCGGAGAGATTAAGCTCGGTGAGAGCGGTGAGCTGGCCGATCTCGGGGGGAAGCACGCTCAGTTGGTTGCCGAAGAAATAAAGCGTGGCGAGAACGGTGAGCTGGCCGATCTCGGACGGCAGTGCTCTGAGCTGGTTGTCGGAGAGATTAAGCTCGGTGAGAGCGGTGAGCTGGCCGATCTCGGGGGGAAGCGCGATGAGCTGGTTGGCTTGGAGATAGAGCGCGGTGAGAGCGGTGAGCTGGCCGATCTCGGGCGGCAACGCATTGAGGTGATTGTCGGAGAGATCAAGCGAGGTGAGAGCAGTGAGCGGGCCGATCTCGCGCGGTAGCGCGTTCAGTTGGTTGCTGAAGAGATAAAGCGTGGTGAGAACGGTGAGTTGGCCGATTTCGGGCGGCAGCGTGCTAAGCTGATTGTTGTAAAGATAAAGCTCAGTGAGAGCAGTGAGCTGGCCGATCTCGGGCGGCAGCGAGCTCAGCTGGTTGTTGTAGAGACTAAGCGCGGTGAGAGCGATGAGCTGGCCGATCTCGGGCGGCAACGCATTGAGGTGGTTGAATTGGAGATCAAGCGTGGTGAGAGCGGTGAGCTGGCCGATCTCGGACGGCAACGAGCTCAGCTGGTTGCCGGAGAGAACAAGCGTAGTGAGAGCGGTGAGCTGGCCGACCTCGGGCGGCAGAGTGGTCAGGCTCAAGTCGCCCAAATCTAACCGGGTGCCATTTTTTCCTTGCAGAAGACAAGCTTGAATCCGCTTCAGCGCTACATCATAGGCCTGCTGTTCTTCGAGAGTCATCTTGGGCGACGGCATAACGGAACCTGACTGGGGTAGGCTGAATGTCGAGGCGAATGCAGCCGCCGTCAGGGTGGAAACCGCCTGCGCCTTGCGTTCATGCCGGGCATGAATGGCACTTAGTTAAGGATGTTTATCGTGGTTTGCAGGTCTGTTGTGCAGAGGCGTGCAGTGCAGCGAACAGTGGAGCACTGGGTCTTTTCGAAAGGACAAAAAGGACGGAAGAGACTTAAAGGACTGCGGATTAGATGCCAAATAAGTATGGCACTCGGTAAAGGGGTGTCGTTCATTCTCACTGGACGTACGACGTCGGAGGCCGAAGTACATTGCTGACCCCGCGAAAGCGGTAGCTGCGATGCAGGCTTGCGCCTTGCATCTTCGCGACCGCACTTCAAATGCCGACGCGTTCGCGTGAGCGGTGGGCCGGACGCGAATGAGGGGCTGCTTTGGCTGTCGGCACTCTCTGTTTTCGCCGAGAGCGAGCCCTTTTGAGAGAAAATGGGGGATCATCAAGGACGACGAACCTCGGCATCGCCTTGGCGACGGAGAGCCTGAAAGTCACTGAGATTCAATGTATAGATCATTTCGACCCCGGCTTTTCTGGCTGCCACAAGGTGTGCGTAGTCGTACACAGCACCGCCACGCACCCCATGCTGTCTTGCCTGCTGCAGCGCTTCCAAGAGTTCATCAGCATTCAATTCAATGATCTGAACCCGTGGTCTGACGGTCTGGCTCAGAAGTTGCGCGGCAAAATCAGCGCTTATTCTACTGCCGAGCTTGCCGCCAGTGAGTGTGGTGAAGGTTTCCATCAGCGCATGGGAATAGATGGCTCCCTGGCCTTGCAATAACAAGGCCAGACACTCTGCATGCCAGTCTTCATCACTTGAGAGAGCTGCGACGAGCACTGAGCTGTCCAACAAGACGCTCATCTCTTTGCGGCACGGGAGGCGAGTTCATCACGTTCCGCCCGCACAGCGGCGGCGGCATCCATTTTGATGCCAAGCTTAGGAATCACCAGAACGCCATTTTCATAGACTCCTGAGGTCACCTCGGGCAAATCATCCTTCACGATCTCCATACGGCCTTCGGTAATTTCTGCCCGAACGCGTACACCAGGCTCTGCGCCGAAGACGCGCCAGAGGGACTCAGGGAGATTGACCTGCCCAGTTTCATCAATGGTTAGCATCGTGGTCATGGGGTGATTTTGCCACGGAATGGCTGGAACGGCAAGGGTTGCGTGGGTTCGGCGAGGTTTAGGGTATGCAGCGGATGGGGCGGGATTGGGTCTCTTCGGAAGGACAAAAAAGACAGAAGGGACTGAAAGGACGCGGTATTGAATGTTTTGTGGGAATGAGGGGCGACAAGGGGGCTGTGCTTGTTCCTTTTGTGGGCGGGAGAGGGTGGTGAGGTTGAAGCGTGTTTTTGACCCGGCGAAAGCGGTAGCTGCGATGCAGGCTTGCGCCTTGCATCTTCGCGACCGCATTGATGCGCTCACCCTTCGGGCAGCCTATGGCTGTCTATCTTCGCTGCGCTTCGGTTCCAAATGCCGACGTGCTCGCGTGGGCGCTGGGCCAATGGGAACCGCTTTATTGTAGCTTACCCTGCGGCGGCGAGGATGCCGGCGGCTTTGTGGAGGGTTTCTTCGTATTCGTGCTGGGGGATGGAGTCGGCGACGATGCCGGAGCCGACGTGGAAGGTGATTTGATTGTCTTTTTGGACGGCGGTGCGGATGGCGATGTTCCACTGGCTGCGGCCGTCGAAGCCGAACCAGCCGATGGCGCCGGTGTAGAGGCCGCGGGGGTGGGGCTCGAGCTCGGTGATGATTTCGGTGGCGCGTTTTTTGGGGGCGCCGGTGATGCTGCCGCCGGGGAAGCAGGCGCGGAAGGCATCGACGTGGTCGATGTGGGGGCGGAGGGTGCCGGTGACGGTGGAGACGAGGTGGAAGACCTGGGCGAAGCTTTCGACACGCCAGAGCTCGGGGACGGAGACGCTGCCGAATTCGCAGACCTGGCCGAGGTCGTTGCGTTCGAGGTCGGTGATCATGAGGAGTTCGGCGCGTTCTTTGGGGGAGGCGGTGAGTTCGTGAGCGGCGGCGGTGTCGCGTGCGGGATCGTGGGCGAAGCGGGGGCGGGTGCCTTTGATGGGGCGGGTGGCGATGCGGGAGCCCTGCATGCGGAGGAAGAGCTCGGGGGAGGCGGAGAGGACGGTGGTGCCGGCGAGCTGCATGAAGGCGGCGTGCGGGGCAGGGGACACCTTTCGGAGTTTTAAATAGAGGGCGAGGGCATCGGCATCCTGCGGCCAGGGGGCGTGCCAGGGGTAGGAGAGATTGACCTGGTAGATGTCTCCGGCGGTGATGTAGCGCTGGGCGCGCTCAACCATACGAATGAAGTCGGCGCTGGTGATGGCGGGCTGGAAATGCAGGGTGGGAGAGGAGACGAGGGGGAGTGCGGCGCTTTGGAGCTTAAAGTCGCCAAATTCGTACCACTTCGCGGTGTCATGGTGATAGACGAGTCCGTGGGGGTAGATGCCGAAGGTGAAGTGGCCGTCGTAGCCGACCCAGCCGTACAGACCGCCGGCGGAGGAGCGGGGGATGCGGAGGGCGGTGCGGACTTTTTCCCAGTCGCGGTCGATGTGGCCGCGCAACACGGCGACTGGCTCGGCGGTGAGAATGGAGATGGCACCAGGTGCCTCCAGAGACGAATCCATCCACACCAAGCCCTCACGATGGCACAGTTGTGCCGCGATTTCGGCGGGAGTGAAGGAAAATGCACACGGCCGGTAGTGCGGTGACGTTTCAATGGCATGAGAAAACAGCGGCAGGGAGTGACCTTCCGGCATTTTGAACGAAGAACCCTGAAACATTGACACTAGGAGGCCCAAATCGTACCATGAGCGTCTTTTTCAGCAACTTGTGACTCCTCCATCTACCATTCTGTCTTCCGAGCGTGATCGTTCTACTGCGGTTGCGGTGGGGACACTATGCGTGCTGGCGGTGGTGCAGATGAGCCTGGCGTTCAAACTGCTGACAGCCCCCGCTTCTTCTGCGGCGGGACCGAGCCCGGTGGCAGCCGCGCCGACTGTGCCGGCACCTGTACCTAGCATGGTGCCAGAGATCGGCCAGATCGCCCTGCAACCCAGTGCCCCTGGCGCTCCACCGCTGCCGGGGTCTTTGATGCCTGCACCGATCCCTGCGGCCCCGGTTTCGAATGCTCCGCCACCGATTGGCTCATTCGACAAAATCGGAGCTGCCCCCATGCCCGCGCCTTCGTACACTCTCCAGGCTCCACCAGCTGGCGTGACGCCGGCTGTTTCCGCAGCACCTGCTCCTGCCATACCCGGCACTTCTCAGACTTCCGCACCTCCGCCAGCGTCTGGGACACAGGCTGCAGGGTTCAAGACGACTGCACCGCCGGGACCCAACACCAAACCCGATGCCGCCACGGCACTCCTGCGTGATGTGAACTACGTCCTCACAACGGCCAAGGAACTCCGGGGCCTGAGTGACATGCAGGGAACTTTGGAACTGCTGCGCAAGGCGGATGAAGTGACGCCTGATCATCCGGCGATCATTGCCGAGATGGCGCAGACGTACGAACAGATGGGGATCACGGCCAAGGCCATGGACGCGTGGCGGCGCATTCAGCTTCTGGGAGCCACGAAAACGGGCAGTTATTTTGAGCTGGCCTCACGACGGCTGGGCGCGGGTTCGGCAGCGGTGTCGGCCCCTGCGCTGTCGGCGGCCTCCGGCGCGGACGGCGAAAAGTTTCTGCGCCTCGGCGCCTGTCAGGCGATCCGTGATTTCCAGGTCCCCTCAGGCGAGCGCTACGTGCTGCATGTTCCCATCTCCCGGGCGGGCAATCGTCCGATCAATGCGCAGGAACTGAATCTTGAGGTGTTCTTTTTTGACCGGGTGAACAATGAAAAGGTGGCGCAGACCATCGCTCCAGAACCGGTTGAGTCGTGGCAGTCCGCCCCGGTGGACTGGAACGGGACCGGCGAGGAGCTGCTGGATGTTGTTTACCACCTGCCTGCGCTTTCCGCCGCCGAAATCCAGCAGCATGGACGCCGTTCGTACTACGGGTACATGCTCCGGCTCTACTACAACAACAAACTCCAGGATGTGGCTGCCGAGCCCCGCGATCTCCTGGAGTTCGGATCCACACCCGGCGCTGCTCCCGGGGGTGTGAATCCGCTGCTCCCGCCGATGGGAAAATGATCGCCACTGACATGCCCGCATGACTCTTTTGTTTGTCGATTCCAATGCCGCGCTGCGCGGCATACGAACCACCTGGCTCAGGGACAACCTCCCTGGGTACACGGTGGTCGATTTTCCCAGTCCGTCTCTGGCCGCCGCCTGGGTGGCGAAAGCGGACTCGCTGGACATCCTGGTGACGGAGGCGATTTTTCAAACCCAGGAAACCGGTTTTGCGCTGCGCGACACGGTGCGCGCCCGCTTTCCGCAAACACGGGTGCTTTTCACGACCCGCTACGACCTGACCGGGTTTGAAGACCAGATCGCCGATGGCCTGGTGCTCAAAGATGCCCCGTACACGCCGGAGAAACTGCTGGATCGGGTGAGGGCGCTGCTGACGCTGCCGGTGGAGTCCAACGAACCGCCGCCCGTCATGGTGCCTGGCACCGTGCTGGGGAACTACCAGGTGCTGGAGCGGCTGTACATTGAGAGGGAGTCTGAAACCTACCGGGCGCTGCAGATCACGGTGCAAAGGCCGGTGGCTCTGGTGCTGCTGAAGCCGGAGTTTCTGAAGCAGCCGGACGTGGTGGCGAAGTTCAGGGAACGCGAGCGGGTGAAGGCCTCGCTGATGCATCCGCGCATCGCCCCGCTGTATGAGGCGGGTGAGACGAACGGCTGGTTGTTTTACACGCGTGAACTGCCCCGCGGACGCAGCTTGTCCGAGATCGAACTGACGGATGAGATGCTGACCGAGCGCCGCCTTGCGGAGGTTTTGTTCGGGGTGGCGGAGGCCATGCAGTTTGCCACGGAGCGTGGCTACCATCATCGCAGCATCTCGCCGCGAGACATCTACATTGATGCGGACCACCAGGCGAGCATCGTGAATTTCTTCCGCCCGGCCGTGGCCAAAAAGCGCGATCCGCAGGCGGATGTGAAGGCATTTCTGGACCTGATGCGCCCCATCGCCGCGGAAGGCAAGTCCCGCGGGCTGCTGCAATCGCTGGCCGATGCCAACCACGACTGGAACGGGCTGCTGAACGCGCTGGATGATGTGCGTGACGACATGCGTGAGCGCAGCATCGTGCGCAAGATCGAGGCGGAGACGCTGCCGGTGAACGTCAACGGCAACAAACCCTGGTGGGTCTGGGTGATGATCGTCTTCATTCTGGCCGTCGTCGCAGGCCTCGGGGCCTTGATGAACGGCAGCCATGCGCCGCAGGCGTCCAATGCTACAGCGGTGCCCATCGAGATGGTGCAGATCCCCGCCGGCACTTTCATTTATCAAAAGAATGAGAAGATCAAACTGCCGGAATTTTGGATCAGCAAGCATGAGGTGACGATCGGCCAGTATGCGGACTTTCTGAAGGCACTGAAAAAAGCGCCGACGGGAGCCTATGATCATTCCCTGCAACCGAAGACCAAACCCAACCACGAGCCTGCGAAGTGGGGCCAGTATTATGCCGCCGCCAAAGCGGGCACCACGTTCAACGGTGAGAGCATCACGCTCAACACACCGGTATCCCAGGTGGACTGGTGGGATGCGTATGCCTTTGCCAAATGGAACGGGCAGCGCCTGCCGACCGAGCAGGAGTGGGAAAAAGCCGCCCGTGGGGAGCACGGCCTGATCTACCCGTGGGGCAACAAGCCCAACAGCAAAGCCGCCAATCTGGGCGATGATTACGATGCTTCGCCCAAAGGCAAAGGGGGCAAGATCGACGGGTACAATCTCTGGGCGCCGATCACACGCGTCACGCAGGATGTCAGCCCTTACGGTGTGTGTGACATGGCGGGGAACGTGAGCGAATGGACTGCGGGTGAAACGCAGGCGGGCGAATGGCCTTCGCACCCGGATTACATCGACATCAAGGTGCCCGTGGTGCGTGGCGGACACTTTGGCCTGAAGAGCAACGACCAGCTGCTCACCGACAGACGCTTTCCTGAGTCTGCGAACGAGGCTACACTCGCGCGCGGCTTCCGCACCGCCAGCAGCAGCACCACCCCTCCAGCCAAACCCAAGTCTTGAAGCTTATGAACCGCATCCTCCTAGTCTTGATCCTCTGCCTGTGCTGCGGCCAGGCCCGTGCCCAATATGTCACGAATCTGACGCTGCTGAAAAATCAGTTTCTCACAGGCGAGCCGGTGGTGGCGGTGGTGAGTGTCACCAATCGTTCCGGCGCGGATGTGATCGTGGGCGGCCATGGCGCGCCTGACTGGCTGCAGTTTGAGATCATCCAATCCACCGGACAGCGGCTGTCACCTGTGGGCATTGGTTCCGAGGAGCCCATCACCCTGCCGGCAGGCGCCACAACCAAGCATACGGTCGAAATTTCCGGCGGCTATTCCACGTCCAGCCTCGGCACGTTCACCATTCTGGCGAACGTGCTGCATCCGCTTTCCGGGCAGTACTTCATGTCCAACAAACTGCGCATGACCATCACGGACTCCAAGCCGAACATGTTTGACCAGCCGTTTGGGGTGCCGCAGGGCTTCGATGGTGCCGGGCGTCAGCGCCGCTACCAAGTCATCCTGTTTCGTGAGCTTGATGATTTGCAGCTTTACTGCCGCATCACGGATGACCGCAGCGGGGCCTACATCGCCACGTTTCTGCTGGGGCCTGCGATGATGGCGGTGCAGCCGCAGATCAGCATCGACGTGCACAACAAGCTGCATGTTTTGTTTCTGGCGATGCCGCATGTTTTCTGCCACGTGGTGGTGAACCCGGATGGCAAGGTGTACCAGCGCACGTACTACAAAGATCCGGAAGGCAACCGGCCTTCCCTGGTCATGACCCAAGGCGGAGCGCAGGTGGTCGGCGGGGTGTCGTTTGACCCCGGTGCGCCTGCTCCGAAAAAGAAAGCCCTGCGCAAAGCCTCCGAACGTCCCTCACCCGAAAAAGGCGAGGTGCCGAAAGCGAAGAAATAACGCTAGGACCCGAGGTGGTGCGGGCGTTATGCATGGCCCATGCCTTTTCGTTTTTCCCTCTGCCTCGTACTCTCACTCGCGCTGAGCAGCCTCCATGCCGCAGATCCCAAACCGGCGGCGAAGGCCGGTGCCAACGGCCCGAAGTGGAAAAAGCTCACGCCGCAGACGCCGGCCGGATTCACGCTGAAGACGATCGAGGTCGCGAAGTATCCGGAGCACAGCGTGGAGCTGTATGTTTATGTGCCTGATGCGGCGGGAACCTGGCCCTGCATCCTGGACATCCATGGCGGTGGCTGGAAGGCGCGCCAGGTGGAGGCTGACAAGCCGATGATGGAACGCCTGGCGCAGCGTGGATTCGTGACCGCGCTGGTGAGCTACCGGCTTTCCACCGAAGCGAAATACCCGGCGGCGCTGCACGACTGCAAAGCGGCGCTGCGCTGCCTGCGCGCGCATGCGCAGGAGCTCAAAATTGACCCTGAACGCATCGGCTGCATGGGCGGCTCTGCAGGCGGGCATCTCTCCGGGCTGACGGCGATGACGACGGGACTGCCCGAGTTTGAAGGCGAGGGGCCGTTCAAGGAGCAATCCAGCGGTGTCAAAGCGTGCATTGTGATGGCGGCCACGCAGAACCTCGTGGACTCCAACTATTTTCAAAAGAACGAGAGCGCGATCCTGTTCTTTGGTGGCAATGCGCTGGAGAAACCGGAGGTTTACAAAGAAGCCTCGCCCATCAACCACGTGCGCGCCGGGGTGCCGCCGACGATCTACATCGAGGGTGAAAAGGACACGCTCAAGGTGGGCCGTGCGGAGATGATGGAGAAGCTGAAGGGGCTGGGGATTGAGACGGCGGTGCACACGCTGAAAGATGCGCCGCATCCGTTTTGGATGAGCGATCCGTGGTGCGCGGAGACGGTGGACATCGCGGCGGCATTCTTCAAAAAGCACCTGGGGGAGCCGGTGGTGAAGTGAGGGGGCATGAGGGGCGTGGGGCGACACGCTGGCTCATGAGCTTTGAGAGCGGTGGGAACCTTCGGTTTTGCCGCAAAGGGGCGGAGAGGCAGAGGGAGCAGAGCTATTGATGCTACATCGGCTTCAAAGGCCGCTTCGGCGAAGTGTAGATCGTCGCGCCTGCATGCTCGGAAATGAGCTTTGTAAATCGGTATCAACCGCAGAGGATGAGGGTGGATTGATCCCCATAGTGCTGTCGCGCGGCATCTCTGCCGGCGCTCCGCCGCCGCAGGGTGGTTTCCCATCTTACGGCCATCGCGCTGCAGAGGCTGTGGAGACGGCGAACCTTTTTGGATTGCCTGCGGGTGCTGCAGACCCAAAAAGAGGGACGCGCGCAACGCGTCCCTACCAGCCCTGAGGCAGCGCAATGCTGACGGAGGCTTCAGGACGAGGGTGGTGAGGCGTGTGGGCTCTTCGAAAAACGGGACCGTCTGAGGCGTGCGGCAGACACTGGGGGGTGAGAACGCGCTCGAAGTCGGACGGTTTGGCGGGGAGAGCTTTGGAGGGTGGGAGGGCCATCGACGCCAAACGCAACCGACCTACGGCCGGAGTGCAGCGCGTTGGGCATGAGCTGGCCACGTGGGCACCCACAGTGCACACCGGCAAAGCGGCCGAGTAATAGTATGTTTGCAGGCGGTGGAGCCTGCCACGCGCTCAGGGACGGGTGGGCTGACGCCACACCCATCCTACAGGCGCGCATTTCAAGCCGAGGCTATTTGCCGACCTTCGGCAGGGCCTGAACGAGGAGATTGTAGAACTCGTTTTCCTCGTGGGTTTCGCCGTCGCTCTTGAGGATGTTTTTGACCACGCCGAGCACTTCCTTTTGAGCAGTCTTGGTGGTGAAGACCTGCGCTTTCTCGTTGATGTAATCGAACATGGCGTCGTCGCTCTCAGCGGCCTCACGGGCGCGGGCCAGGGACTCCTCGATGAAGAGGCTCTTGGGGTATTTCGAATCCCAGCCTTCGGCGACAAAGGCGGACTCCAGCAGGCGATCTTCGGTCAGGGAGATGTGCGCGTCGGCATAGATGGAGAGACTGAGAATGTCGAACAGGGCTTCGCGCTGGGGTTGGTTCATAACGCGCTATTTTGCCAACATGCCGCGGCTGATCAAGCGCACTCTTCGCTACACTGAAATCTTCAGTGTCTGGAAGGCTGCTGACTGTGACCCTGCATGAATGGCAGCCTCCACCTGGGAGCCATTGACCATGACGACGGGGAGTAGTTTTGGATCTGGCTGAGGTCGCCTGCGTGGTGGTCCTGCAGCCACTTCATGTCGTGGTGGGCGAGGCTGTCGTATTGGAGGTCTCCGAGGAGGATGAAGGAGAAGGGCTTTGCGGGGGCTGCGGCGGACAGGCCCATGGCAGGGAGGGTGGCGGCGCTGCAGGCTTGAAAAAAACGGCGGCGGGAGGGCATTCCGCATCAACGTGGAGGCGGCATTTTGTCATTCATCATGCAGTGTCGTTAAGTTAAGCGATGGGACCGCCAGCGAACTGAGAATTCACAACGCGAATGACCGCTAATATCCGCGAATTTGCAGGAATGATGAATTCGGGCGCTCGAGTTAAAAAATCTTATCTTTATGACATTGATTCATCATTCCTCCCCCTTGACCTCCTGACCAACCTCTTGACTTCTTGACGCCCTCCATGTCCGACGCCAGCACCACTCCCATGATGAAGCAGTACCTCGCCATCCGGCGCGAGCTGCCGGAGGATGTGCTGCTGTTCTTTCGGCTGGGGGATTTTTATGAGCTGTTCTTCGAGGATGCGAAGACGGCCTCGCCGATCCTGAATGTGGCGCTGACGAAGCGCAACGGGGTGCCGATGTGCGGGGTGCCGCATCATTCATCGCAGGGATACATCGCGAAGCTGATCAAGGCGGGGAAGCGGGTGGCGATTGCCGAACAGACGACGGATCCGGTGCCGGGGAAGATCGTGGAGCGTGCGGTGTCGCAGGTGCTGAGCGCGGGGACGATCAATGATCTCAACCTGCTGGACTCGAACCGGTCGAACTACCTCGCGGCGGTGTTTCGCGAGGGGAAGAAGCTGGGGCTGGCGTATGTGGACCATACGACGGGTGAGTTTGAGGTGGCGGAGTTCAAGGACACGACGGAGCTGGCGGATGAGCTGGAGCGACTGCAGGCGAGCGAGCTGCTGTACAGCGAGGAGCAGGGGGACTTGATCGCGGCGCTCGGCAGCCCGAGCTGTGCGCAGCCGATTGAGGGCTATTTGTTTTTGATTGATCAGGCGCAGCACAGCCTGACGCAGCATTTCAAGGTGCAGTCGCTGGATGGCTTTGGCTGTCAGGGACTGAGTGCGGCGATCGGTGCGGCGGGCTGTATTTTACAGTATCTGCAGTTTCAGCTGCGGCGGAGTGTGGAGCACATCCAGCGGCTGCGGCATGCTCAAATTAGCGATGTGGTGCTGATCGATGCGGCGAGCCAGAGCCATCTGGAGCTGGTGACGGCGCGGGGTGGCAATGCGCACACGCTGCTGAGCGCGCTGGACCGGACGTGCACGCCGATGGGTGCGCGCAAGCTGCGGCACTGGGTGCTGCACCCGCTGCGGGATCTTGAGGCGCTGACACAGCGGCAGGACATGATCGCGGCGCTGCTGGAAGAGAGCATGCTGTTCAGCCAGATCCGCACGCTGCTGAAGGAGGTGCGCGATCTGGAGAGGACGAGTTCGCGACTGAGCCAGGGCAGCGGCAATGGGCGTGATCTGCTGATGCTGGCGTCTTCGCTGGAGGTGGTGCCGGCTTTGCGTGCGGCGCTGGAGCAGTTGATTGTGTCGGGAAATGCGGGGGATGAATCTGCTGAAGGTGGGATCAGGATGATCCCACTCCTGCTGGCGCGTCTGCATGATCTGACTGCGATCTCGCAGGAGATTCAGCGGGCAATCGCGGATGAGCCGCCGATGCAGATCAAGGAGGGTGGTGTTTTTCGCGAGGGCTACCTGCCGGCGCTGGATGAACTGCGGGCGGCGACGACGCTGGGCAGGCAATGGATCGCGGATTTGCAGAACCGGGAAATCGAGCGGACGGGGATCAAGAGTCTCAAAATTAAGTACAATGCGGTGTTTGGGTACTTCATTGAGATCACGAAGGCGAATGTGGGCAGCGTGCCGAGCGACTACCACCGCAAGCAGACGACGGTGAACGGGGAGCGCTACATTACCGATGAACTGAAGCGGATGGAGGACAAGATCTTAGGCAGCGAGGAGCGCAGCAAGGCGCTGGAGTATGAGGAGTTTCTCGGGCTGCGCGGGCGTGTGCTGGAGCATCTGGCGCACATCCAGGAGACGGCGGAGACGATTGCGATTTTGGATGCGGTGGGAGCGCTGGCGGAAACGGCGCGGTTGTTTAACTACACGCGGCCGGTGCTGAATGAGACGCGCAATTTGTTCATCCGCGACGGGAGGCATCCGGTGCTGGATCAGAACCTGACGAGTGGTGAGCGCTTTGTGCCGAATGACATCACGCTGGAGCCGGAGGAGAGCCGCCTGATTTTGATCACGGGGCCGAACATGGCGGGGAAGAGCACGTACCTGCGCATGACGGCGCTGCTGACGCTGATGGCGCAGATTGGGAGCTACCTACCAGTGGCGAGCGCGGAGGTGGGGCTGGTGGATCGCATCTTTACGCGCATCGGCGCGAGTGATGACATCGCGCGCGGGCAGAGTACGTTCATGGTGGAGATGAACGAGACGGCTCTCATTCTGAACAATGCGACGGAGCGGAGTCTTGTCATTTTGGATGAGATCGGGCGCGGGACGTCAACGTTTGATGGTCTGAGTATTGCGTGGAGCGTGGCGGAGCATCTGCATGACCACATTGGCGCACGCTGTTTGTTCGCGACGCACTACCATGAGATCACGGCGCTGGCGCAGAGCCGGAGCGCGGTCAAGAATTACAACGTGGCGGTGAAGGAGTGGAACCAGCAGATCATCTTTCTGCGGAAGATCATCCCGGGCTGCGCGGAGAAGAGCTATGGGATCCAGGTGGCGAGACTGGCGGGGTTGCCGGAGAACGTGATTGATCGCGCGAAGGAGGTGCTGCAGCAGCTCGAGGCAGGGCATCAGCCTGCGGAGAGTGTGAAGGAGGTGCCGGTGGCGACGAGTGTGCCGGCGAAGGTGCGGAAGAAGGCGGTGAGTGATGAGGACAAGGGGCAGATGGTGTTGTTTGGGTGAGAAACTTTTCGCTTCTTAATTTAATGCCCCCAATGAAAATGAATTATATTTTAAGATGATAGACTTTATTGGAGATGTGCATGGAGAAGCAGACTTGTTATTTAACTTGTTGATAAAGCTTGGCTATAAACGTCGACGAGGAGCAATGTTTCACCCTACTCGGAAAGCTGTGTTGTTAGGTGACATAATTGATCGAGGACCAAATGTGAGAGACACCTTACATCTGGCAAAAGAGATGGTAGATGCAGGTTCAGCAATTATACTGTTGGGTAACCACGAGCTTAATGCTTTACAGTTTCACAGTTGTCATCCTATTACTGAGCAGCCGTTACGCGAACATTCTGAAAAGCATATCAGGCAACATGCCGCAACTCTCCGTTCGTTTAACAACTTAGATAATGAGTTGCACCAGTGGTTAGATTGGATAGCAGGCTTCCCATTTTTCATCACACAATCAAATATGCGCGCTGCACACGCATTTTGGGACGAAGAGGCCATCAAAGCTATTGAGAAATTTCCCAAGCCTCTAAACAAGGCAATCCTCACACGCATTGCCGATCCAAAAACTTACGAACATAAATTTTCCAGACTAATCGTTGCTGGCCCTAGCCTCCCGTGTTCTGATCAAAACAGCTTAAAAGCGAAAGTATACTGGTGGAATGATAAAAATGTAGTTTTTACTGACGATAAATTATCGCCTTCATCTCATTCAGCTTATATGGGCTGCCGCCCTCAGCTATCTCCACTTTATCCCGAAAATATGCCGCCACTGTTTATAGGTCACTATAGAATGGCTCTGCAAACTCCAATAGTTCCACAGATGGCAAACCTTGCTTGCTTGGATTACAATGCAGGAGCTGGCGGTCCACTTGTCGCCTATCGTTGGTCAGGCGAACAAAAGCTGATTCCTGCAAATTTTATCATATCACAGCCATAAAAAAGTCTTTATCTAAAATAGAAACCAGTCCAAAATCCGGTGTCTAGCTTCAATGTCCAACGATTCTATGAGGGTTAAGATGTGTGTGTGCAGTAGATCTGAATTGAATTTCAGGGCTAAGAATAGATTGGCAGAATCCACTTTATAGCGCTCCACAAATGAGACTTTGGCAAGACCTTGTCTGCGTCCATTGTCGGACATGAATTCCAAAAATATTGAATAGCATTCTAATATACGAGCGGCACTCAATTTAGATCTCTCCCGTCCTACCACTAATTCGGCCATTCTCAAGCAAGGGCTAAGTTCGAACGCTTTAAGCAATGCTTCCTGAAATTCATTTTTGCCTCTGGGACATCTTTCGGCGAGCATTACCATAGAAAACATGGTTGTAAAATACCAAACTTTTCGGCTGTGCCTAAGCTTCATATTTCTTGTAGCCCAATCCTTAGCTTCGACGTCAATTTTAGCTTTGTACTCAATGCATAAGGTTCTGTAATACCTCGCTAGGTCATTGCAGAGGGAAAGAACATGGCTTCCACTGGTGCGTTCTTTACCTGCGTAAGCAGTTAAAATTTTCTCTCTAACATGTCCCAATAAAAGCCCCCCGCCAGCTTGGGCGCTTTCACTCAAAATTAAAATGCGCTTGGTTAATGCTCCACTCCCATCATTTTCACCCCCAATGCTATCATCTTGAATTAACTCAGACAAAGCTGTGAATTTAGTAAGGTCCTCGCCTTTAGAAACTTTGATTCCTAAAGTTTCGCCAAGCTTTTTTCGAAGAGGTTGGTCATGCGGTTCAAAAAGCTTTGCGGTTTCATCGTCAGCCAACACTGGGATAATATCTAAATCTGAAGCCTCTAATGCTTCACGCCGCCCAACCGAACCGATAATGACAATGCACACATTGACTTGATTAATGCCCGCTTTTGCAAGATACTCGTCTACACAAAGGCGACATTTTTCAAGAAGATCGCAACTGAATTTGTCAGCCTTCTTGAAGATCTCAAATGATCTTCCCTTCAACCAGTTTTCCGCATGATCCCATTCAAATATGCTGGGAGATGTCTCTTCACAAATTGTCATGTTTTTTCCTTGGTGAGCACCCGATTCAAATCCTTAAGTAAAGGTGAACGGTTTAATAACTTAGTCTGATCTTGGTTTACGATGTATTTAAGCGGGGCTTTATACCGAAATTGCAATGTCGTCTCAGATAGTCCCTCCTTTAAGACCTGTGCGATTATATCACTTTCGCTAAGTTCTAACGAATCCCCCAAACTAATATCATAATAAACTCGCTCTATAGCTTTGGACCAAGCTGATTCCCAGCGAATAGATTGAAGGCTATTAATATACTCCGAGTATATTTTTGATTTGGCTTCCCAAAAGCGGACTACATTTTTTCGATTGCCGGCACTGTCTCCTGAAAACGAAGGGAATAAACAGCCACCATGCAAAATATGAGAAAATTTACTGGGTTTTGGAACGGATACCCCCAACACATGCCCTGATCGAAACATGCCCTCAATTGAATCAGGCGTAATAGGAGATCGTGCGATTTCTCGGATCATCTCCAAATTAGTTGGCAACTTTATGGTTGAATTTGAAATATATGCGCTCTTATCAAATAGCTGAGCCAGTTGGCTGGGCATTATCCCAATTTCTTTAAGTTGTTGAGTTAGCTCAAAGCGTGAAGGCAATCGACGATCACCCAAAATCATCATATGTCGAAGTTCATGAGTCGAAATACCCGTTATGGCAGTAAAAGCTGGTTCACTTGTATGAGAGAGAGCCCAAGTAGAGATGTCATGAACGAGTCCCCAAACCATTGCATATTTTTCGGCTTCCTTTCCAAGCCCCATAGAATGCACCAACTCAGAAAATAAGTGGGAAACACCCACACTGTGATCAGCACGTGTTCCATCCGTTTTCTTGATATGACTTCTAGAAAAAATGGGGTGTCCCTCAAGAGCCCTAAAACGAGGCGCAAGAATACCTAGGAAGGTAATATTTCTCAACCTCTGAAACGCAGCACTTTCCAACAAGGCTTTACAATGCGTCTCAACATAACTCCATGCATCCGATTCTCCAGGTAGCGGCCACTCGGTGAGGGGTTTGATTAAACCTCTGCGGAGAACAGAAATGCTCGTCATTTGATCACAATGGGGCCTTGCTTCATTCGAGTCAATTCCATTTAAAACGGAAATATCCGTCGCAAAAAAAGATCCAGAATATTTTTGTTTTGAATGAAAATTTATGTCCCCTCCCTAATCAATCGAGGAAACGAAGGATTAAAAAGCAATCTGATGGGAGAAAGCAAAAATCTGACACACTCTTTTGCAACGATCACCGCCGCTGCAAGGAGCGGTCGACGAGGTTTTCGTAGATTTTGCGGCGTTCGTCGAGGCCGAGGCCTTGGTTGCGGAGGCCGAGCATTTGCTGGTTGATGGTCTCGCGCTGGGAGGTGCTGAGGCGGGAGAGTTTGGCGACCATCTCAGGGGGCGGGGCTTTGGGGTAGCCGTCTGAGGAGAAGCCTTCCTTGTAGTTTACGGCGGCGGTTTTGGCCTCGTTCATTTGGGAGGAGGTCAGGGGCGGGGCGCTGCCGCCCGAGGAGCCGCCGGAGCTACCGCCTGATTTTGAGCGCGGGGGTCTGGGCGGGGGCTTCTGATAACGGACGGAGATGACTTCGCCGCCGGGCACCTGGATTTTGGCGGACCAGGTCTGCATCTCTTCGCTGACGCCGCCGACGCCGACGAGCTGCCAGCCCTGATAATTGGGGATTTTGGAAACGACGTGGGACTCGAAGGTTTTGGTGTCGAGAAGAGTGGCGTAAACGTCTTTTTCGAAATGGGCGACGCCAGTGAGGATGAGGGAGTCAGAGACACCGAGGGAGCGGGTGAAAGGGGAGTTCGTCACGAGGGCTTCGAACTCCTCCATGCTGACCACGCGGGGGATGGCGCCGTCGTCGTCCACGGGCATGGGCTGCGGCATGGCGTCCTCGGCTTGCAGCGGCAGGATGGCAGTGAGGCACAGGGCGGCGAGGAGCGCGCTGGGGAGCGGCTTCGCGGGCTTTTGGTCCGTGTCATGAGGCAGGCGGCTCATGAGGAAATTACGGCGGGAGGCTGTGAGAACGATCACGGCAGCTTCTGAAATTCCTGCCAGCCTTCCCAGGCGATGCGCTGGAGGTCGGCGCGGTCTTTGTCGGAGAATTTGCGGGCGAGGGGGGCGCCATCGCGGTCCTTGGTTTTGTCTGGGGCGGGCTTTTCCTGGGTGCGGATGTCCGTGATGGTGTCGATGGGCAGGCCGACGGGGCTTTGATTGAAAAGGGCTGCATACAGAGTGCAGGCGGTGAGGTAGGCCATGGTCTGATTGAGGTGTGCGTCATTGACGAAGCGCAGGGTGAGGTCTGGCCGCTGGGTCTGGCAGCGTAATGCGACGAGGGCCATGGGGGCGACGGAGGCTCCGATCTTTTTGGCGAGCGTGGCGATGGCTTTTTCTTTGGCGAGGACGGGAGCCGGGTCGGGTGGGGCGGTGAGGGCTTTCTCGTTCTGGGTGGCGGGCGTGGTTTCGTAGAGGATCACGCGAGCACCCTGGGCTTTGGCGAGTTCGGCAAACTTCGGTGCATACTCGGCATAGAGCGTGGGGTCGCCTTCGACGTCATCGCGGTAGGATTGCAGGACGATGATGTCCCAGGGCTTGCGGTTGGCGTCGATCTTGGGGAGGAGGTCGCGATGGCGCGCGAGAGCGCTGGGGGCATACTTGTCCTTGGGGTTGGCGGCGGCGTCTTTTTCGAGTGCGGCGATGGTGGCTTTCTCCTCGGCCTCGGTGAGGGTGGATTGTTTGACGATGTTTTGGGTGCCAAGCCGCCAGTGGTCTTTGAGGGTGCGGCCGCCGTAGATGACATCGGTGCGATTGAAGGTGAGGCCCGGGTTGCCGGCCTCCGCCATGGCTTTGACGACGGTGGAAAGATTGTGGCGGGCGGTGAAGCTGTTGCCGATGAAGAGGACATTGAGTGTCCTGGCTTCGTTCGCAGCCCCTGCGGCCATGGGAAGTGAGAGGAGTGCGAAGGCCCAAAGGGCGATGTGATGGAAGGTGCGTGTCATGGTCAGAAGAGCGGGATGTCGCGAGAACGGGGCGGCGGTGTTTTGTCTCTCACTGATTCGACGTGAGGGTGGTGAAACTTCCGATGCAAGGAATGCAGCGCCCGGTAGTTTATCAGACAAAGCCACCCAACTCTCATGACCACACGCCGCCACTTTCTTCACACTGCCCTGGGGTTTGCCGCCCTGCCGTCATTCGCGCGGGCTGCGACGCCGGGAGGGGTGAGTCTGGGATTCAGTTTGTATGGGATGAAGACGCTGTCTCTGAGCGAGGCGCTCAAAACGTGTGCTG
Source organism: Prosthecobacter sp. (assembly GCF_044222345.1). GTDB lineage: Bacteria > Verrucomicrobiota > Verrucomicrobiia > Verrucomicrobiales > Verrucomicrobiaceae > Prosthecobacter. The sequence continues at coordinate 14,063 of NZ_JBGANL010000041.1, read as the reverse complement.
AGATCGGCTATGCGAATGTGGAGCTGGCTTTGAATGCGGGGTTTCCGAGTGAGCCGAAGGTTTTCACGGCGGAGGCGCGGGCGGAGGCGGTGAAGCAGCTTGCGGCGCTGAAGCTGGATGTGCCGTGCCTGATGGTGAACCTGAGCCTGACAGCGGATGACAAGGCGCATGCGCTGAATCTGCAGAGCATCAAGGATGCGGCGCAGGTGGCGCGTGATATGAATGCAGCGCAGCCGCCGATCATGGAGACGGTGTGCGGTGGAAAACCGGCGACGTGGGAGCAGCAGAAGGCGGGCATGGTGGAGCGCCTGAAGTCGTGGGCTGAGGTGGCGGAGAAGGAGAAGACAACGATCGCAATCAAGGCGCATGTGGGCAGTGCGGTGAACTCGCCGGAGCGTTTGCTGTGGCTGCTGGAGCAGGTGAAGTCGCCGGCCATCCAGGTGACGTATGATTACAGCCACTTTGAGCTGCAGGGCATCGACATGGAAGAAAGCATGAAGCTGCTGCTGCCGCGCACGAAGTTCATTCATGTGAAGGACGCGACGGGTGATGCGGCGAAGTTTCAGTTCCTGCTGCCGGGCGAGGGCAAGACCGATTATGTGAAGTATTTCACGGCGCTGAAGCAGCATGGTTATGCTGGTCCTGTGGTGGTGGAAGTGAGCGGGCAAATTTTCAACAAGCCGGGGTATGATCCTGTGGCAGCGGCGAAGAAGTGCCATGGGGTGCTGGCAGGTGCGCTGGCGAAGGCGGGGTGAAGTACGCTCTATTTTAAGAGATTGACGTTTCGAGGCTCGTTCGTCAGCATCGACGTTCCATTCACTCCCATTTTATGACACGAAGCACTTTTCTCAAATCCACCGTGGCGGCCAGCGGGCTGGTGGGCGCCATTCAAAATTTGCCTGCTGCGGATGCGCCAAGCGGGGCTGCGCGGGAGTATTTTGAGATTCGGAAGTATACGCTCAAAGGGGCTGAGAAGCAGAGTGTGCTAGAGGCTTACCTGAAGGATGCGGCGATCCCGGCGCTGAACCGGCTGGGTGTCCGCAACGTTGGGGTGTTTTTGCCGGAGAAGGCGGAAGGGACGCCGGTGGTGTATGTGGTGCTGCGGTATGGCTCGCTGGAGCAGTTTGCGAAAACGGCGGAGCTGCTCTCAGACACCGCTTTGCAGCAGCAGGGCGCGGCTTATCTGGATGCACCGGCGGCGGATGCGGTGTACGAGCGTGTCGAGAGCTGGCTGACACAGGGGATCGCCGGCATGCCTGCGATGGAGGTGCCAGCGAAGGGCAGCCAGGTTTACCAGCTGCGCATCTATGAGAGCCCAAGCGAGAAGACGGGGAAGAAGAAGATCGAGATGTTCAACATCGGCGAGCTGGCGATCTTCAAGCGCAGTGGCCTGAATGCGGTCTTCTTTGGCGAGACCATTGTGGGGCCGCTGATGCCGAACCTGACGTACATGCTGAGCTTCAGTGATGCGGCGGCGAAGGATCAGGCGTGGAACACCTTTCGAGTTGATCCGGAGTGGACGAAGCTGAAAACGACGCCCGGGTTTACGGACAAGGAGATCGTGTCACGCATCACGAACCTGGTGCTGGTGCCGACGGCGTATTCGCAGATCTGAGGAGCCGGGATAACCCCGGCTCCGTGATCGCGGCTGCTCAAGACTTGTTCGTCTTGGTCAGCACGTTTTGGAGAGTTTTGGCAAAGGCTTCGGAGGAGGTGCCGCCGATCTGTTTGGCGACCTCTTTGCCCTCGGCATTGAGGAACTCGATGTGGGGGATGCCGTTGACGCCGTATTTGGTGGCGGCACGTTCATTGCGCGCATCATCGATGTCGATGTAGGCCCAGACGAACTTGTCGTGAAAGGCCTTCACCTCGGCGCTGGGATAGACGTCATGCTTCATGGCCTGGCAGGGCGGGCACCAAGCGGCGGAGAAGACGAGGATGACCGGCTTGCCGGATTTTTTCGCGGCGCTCATGGCGGCGGTGCTGCTGTCTTTGAAATCCGGGCTGCCTTTGGGGAAGTCGCTGGCCAGAGCGAGGCTCGTGGCGGCGGCGAGGATGAGGATGATGGTTTTTTTCATGGTGTAGGGGGTGATGGAAGAACGAATCGTGAGATGCGATAGTGGCGGTTTTTATTCCGGTATTTTGCGTGTGATAGACAAATCATGGTGGTGACTGATGTGCATTGACTTGCCAGCAGGGTGCCTTATCCCGTGCGCCATGAGCATCTCACGGCTTCCGGTTCTTCTTGTCAGTGCTACTCTTGCACTCGCGCTTTTGGTTCAACCCGGCATGGCCAACGAGGCCTTCTTTTCGAAAGACGGCAGGACGGTGACGATGGGGCTGGGAAGCCGGGGCCGCACGGGGCTGCTGCAGGTGGACATTGCCACGGGAAAGATCACGCAGGCGCCTTTGCCTGCGGAACTGAAGGAGGAGAGCATCGAAAGTGTGGCGGCGGGCAGCGAGGGTGAAACCTTGTTTCTGGCGAAAGAAAGTGTGTGGGTGTGGACGCCGGGTGCCGCCACACCGGTGAAGCGCGTCTGCGCCACAGCGCCGGTGGTGGGCGCGACGGATTTGTTTGTGGCCACGGTGCCGGGCACGCCGCTGACGGATTGTCTGTTTGTGAGTGGCAATGAAACGGCGGACGCGACGAGCCTGGGGACTTTTTACGGTCGCAAACCGGGCGGCAAACACACCTTTCTGTCCATTTTCTGCCGCCGCGTGAGCAGCGCGACAGGCGGTGTTTTTTCCGATGATGGGCGGCTGTTTTTCGTGAGTGACGGGGATGTGTGGGAAGGGGGCATCCAGACGGATGAAGACACCGGAATGGAACGGCTGGGCACGCTGGTGGGAGCGCGGATCGCGCCTCTGGCCATCATGAACACGGACGAGGCCAATGGTGGGAGCCTGTGGGTGCAGCATGTGGCCCCGGCAGGAAAATGGATCTATGCCCAGCTGCGCGGGCGCCACATGTCCGCGATTTTGCGCACACCACTGCCTGCCAAGCCCATGTACGCGCCGACCTCCAACGATTCTCCCAGTGCAAAAGATCAGCTCGATGCCATGGCCCACTCGCTGAACAAAACCGAGGTCATTGCGGATGACATGGAATATGCGGCGGGCTTCTGCGCCATTGAGATCGGCGGCACACCACGGGTGTTTTTCTGCGGAGATGCGACGGAGGAAAACAAAGGGCCCGCGCTGATGCTGTGGGAAGGCACGGGCAAGCCGCGTGTGATCGGCCACCTGCCGCAGGAGTGAGCTGAACCGGGGCTGCAAACAAAACGCCCGGAGAAAGTCTCCGGGCGCTGATTTGATCCCATGTCTTGAAGGTCGTTCCGGACCTCAATGCATGCCATGGTGGCGGCCGCCGCTGTGATGCCCGCCGCTGGAATGGCTGGAAGTGCCACCGCCCGAGGGTGCGCCGCCAAAACCACCGCCTGATGAGTGGCTGCTGTGGTGGGAGCTGCCGCCGAAGCCGGAGCCTCCGGAGGGTGCGCCACCCATTCCACCGCCGAAGCTGCCGCTGGAGTGGTGCGTGGTGCCGCCGCTGAAGCCACCCCCAAAGCCGCCGGAAGTGCTGCCGGAATGGTGCGTGCCGCCGCCGGAGTGATGAGAGCTGCCGCCAAAGGAAAAGGGACTGCTGGAAAAGCCACCGCTGGAGTGACTGGACGAATGGTGCTGGTGATGACTGGAGTAGGAAGGAGATGAGTAACCGCGGCTGGAGTGATGCGAGGGTGCGCCAAAGAACGAGGCGAAGCTGGGCGTGGAGTAAGAGCGGGATGAATAGCCGGAATAGGGCCGTGAGTTGTAGCTGTTAAAGCTGTTGTATGACACCACGGGCCGCGAGTTGTAGCCGCCGCCGTAGTAGCTGGGACGGGATGCATAGCCACCGCCATAACCATAGCCGGAGGCATAAGGGCCTGCGAACTCATCACAGGAGGTCAGAGAAACGGCGACAGTCAGTGAAGCGAGCAGAAGTGAGAGCGATTTGATTTTCATAATCCTCACCTCCGACGCGCAGGCTCAACGCTTATTCATTCGATTGTTGCGGAACGTGACGATAGCGTTTCTCGAAGCGGATTTCCAGAAAGCGAGCATGGAGACGCTCGGCGGCGGCTTGAGGACAAGCCGCCCTACCTCGCGCAACAGGGCGTTCGCAAGCCTGGCGCTGGCAGGGCTGGCTGCCCTCAGCCCGTCGCCGTCGAAGCCGTCTCCCACTACGGGGCCAGCTCGGCCGCGAGGGCAGTGGCTTCCGCGAGGAATGCTTCTCCCAATGGGGAAAGGCGACCTGTCCACAGGGCGCCGAAGCAGAGGGGTGGGAAATCATCCAGCGCGAGGGCTTTCACATTGGGCGGAAGTTCAATGCGGGGATGGCGCAGCACCAAGCCCACGCCGAAACCTTCCACGACGTAACGCAGCACGAGATCGAAGCTGCCGACTTCGAGGCTGGGGAGCCATTCGACACCGCGCTGGCGCAAGGCGGCCTGAAAGGAACGCGACACCACATCTTTGGCCTCCAGGGCGACGAGCGGGAGATCGATGCGGTCCTTTTCGAAGATCTGCTCGGCCTTGGTGATGCCGCTTTGCTTGGGGACCAGCAGAGTCATGGGCAGGCGAATCAGCTCGCGTGATTCGATGTTGGCGACGGTTTTTTCCATCAGGGTGCCAAAGCCGATGTCCACCTCCTGCGCAGCCAGGAGGGCCTCGATCTCCTGCTGACGGCCATGGGTGAGGGTGAAATGAAAGCCTTTCACCCGCCGCTGCATGCGGCCGAAAAGCTCCGGCAGGTAGTCCCGCTGCACGACCTCGGCTGAGGCGATGCGCAGCCGGTTTTCACCGCCGCCGCGCAGGCGGTCGCCCATTTCAGTGAGGCCGCCGAAGAAGGGCGCGATGAAATCGTAGAGCGTCTGCCCCTCTCTGGAGAGCTGGAAGGGACGCCGCTGGTACAGGGTGACGCCCAGGGCATCTTCGAGCTGGAGAATCTGGGCGCTGATGGCGGGCTGCTGAATGCCGTAGGGCATGGCCCGGGCCGCCGCACTCACGCCACCGTGACGCGCCACATAGTAGAAGAGTTCGAGGTGATGGACGTTCATGTAGGTGAAAGGCTATACGGTTTATCAATGATGCCACGTGGAAATATCAATTTCCCTTGTCTGCCGATCCTGAGAGACTGGGACAACTTATGGACGAAATCATTCTCCTTCTCGTGATCATCGGCGGCGCGGTGCTCATCATGCCCATCATTGCACTTGTCTTTGCGGTCAGGGCGCGGCGGCGAACAGAGGCGCTGAGTGCTGAAATCAGCTCGCTGCGGGAGATCGCCGCGAAGAGCATCGAGCGCGAGGCGCGGCTGATCCGGCGCATCGAGGTGCTCGAAGCCGGGCCCAGGCCCGCGCAGTGGGCTCCGGCTGCCGCCGCCCCGGTGGCAACGCCTGAAGCCATCGCCAAGCATGCGCCGACTCCTTCGGCTGCACCCGTCTTCGTGAAGGCACCGCCGCCGATGCCGCCTGCTGAACCCGCTGCGGCCAAAACATTCGTCCCCGCTGCTGCCGTACCTGCGCCGGACTTCAGGCCAGCGGTGGAGCCCAAGCCACGCCCTGCACCAACACGCGCACCTGCGCCGAGCCTTTCCCTCGAACAATTCATGGGGGCGAAGCTCTTCGCGTGGGTGGGCGGGCTGGCCCTGTTTCTAGGCATCATTTTCTTTGTGAAGCTCAGCATCGAACGCGGCTGGATTTCTCCCGAACTGCGCACGGCAATTGGTTTTGTCATTGGCGCGGGGCTTGTGGGTGCGGGCGTGGTGATCCAACGCCGCAAGCCGTATGCCACGCTGGCGCATACGCTGTGCGCGACGGGCATCGTGGTGCTGTATGGCGTGAGTTTTGCGGCGCATGCGCTGTACCACATTCCGCCCTTCAATCATGCGCTGGTAACCTTTGGCATGATGACGCTGATCACCACGGCGGCTTTCCTGCTGGCGGTGCGGATGGAGGCGCAGGTGGTGGCGGTGCTGGGCATGCTGGGCGGCTTTTTGACGCCGATTCTTTGCTCAACCGGCCACGACAATCCCGGCGGGCTGTTTGGCTACATCGCGCTGCTGGACATTGGGGTGCTGGCGGTGGCGAAGCACAAGCGCTGGCTGCACCTGACGGCGCTGGCGGCGGGTGGCACGATCATCATGCAGGCAGGGTGGATGGTGAAATTTTTCCGGGCGTCCGGGTATGCCATGGGCTCGGCCACGTGGATTCCGGTGATCGTATTTCTTGGCTTTGCCGCTTTGTTCATGCTCGCTGCCTGGTGGTCGCGGCAGCGTGAGGATGAGGACGCCTACCCGGCGAGTGCGGCGCTGGCGCTGTGCGGCAGTGCGCTTTGTGCCGCGTTCCTGTTTCTTGATTTCGGTGCGATCACGGAGCGGCCGACGCTGCTGTACAGCTTTGTGCTTGGGATCAATGCCGTGGTGTTGCTGATCGTGTGGCAGCAGCCGCGTGTGGCAAGGGCGCAGGGCATCACTGCGGCACTCACGTTTCTACATCTCTCCATCTGGACCGCGACGAGGCTCACCGACGAGCTGCTGCCTTATGCGCTGGGCATTTATCTCGGCTTTGGCCTGCTGCACACGGCCTTCGCCGTCTTGTGGCAGCGCCGCAGCCAGTCCACCACGCTGTTCATGTGCTGGACGCCGGTGATCACGCTGGTGCTGCTGCTCATGCCGGTGCTGTGTCTGGATGCTGTGAGCCTGATGCTGTGGCCGGCGATCCTGCTGGTGGATCTGCTCATCATCGGTCTGGCGATTTTCACGGGTGCTCTGATCCCCGTGCTCGCCGCACTGGCGCTGACGCTCATCACGGCGGGAGCGTGGTTGTTTCGACTGCCCGCGAATACGGCCGGCGGTCTGGGGATGTTCCTCATCGTGCTGGGCGGCTTTGCGGTGCTGTTTGGAGTGGCCAGTAGTTTTCTTGCCCGCAAAATGCCGAAGGTGCCGCTGGCGGCGATGCTGCCGGTGAGTTCGGCGGTGCTGCCGTTTGCGCTGCTGATTCTCGCCACGCTGCATCTGCACGTGATTGATCCTTCGCCGGTGTTTGGTCTGGCTCTGCTGCTCACGGTGTTTCTGCTGGGGCTTGCGCACATCAGCGGGATCACGGTGCTGGTGCCGACGGCGCTGGGCTGTGTGCTGGCGCTGGAGTGGGCGTGGCATGGGCAGAGTTTCAATGCGGAACATGCCACCACACCGCTGCTGTGGTATGTGGGCTTCTACGCGCTCTTCACGGCGTTTCCGCTGGTGTTTCAAAAGTTGTTTGCCACACGGCAACTGCCGTGGATTGCCTCGGCGGCTGCGGGTCTGGGGACTTTTGGGCTGGTGTATCGTGTGGTAGGACTGACCTGGCCGAATGAGATGATGGGGCTGCTGCCGGTGGCGTTTGCGGTGGCACCGCTGCTGTGCCTGGTCTTTGTGCTGAAGCAGCACGGCACGGAGAATCCGGCGCGGCTGACGCAGCTGGCGTGGTTTGGGGGTGTGGCGCTGTTTTTCATCACGCTGATTTTCCCGATCCAGTTTGAGAAGCAGTGGATCACGCTGGGCTGGGCGCTGGAGGGTGCGGCGCTGTGCTGGCTCTTCCGCCGGGTACCGCATGAGGGGCTGCGTGGCACGGGCGCGGTGCTGCTGGTGGCGGCGTTTGTGCGGCTGGCGCTGAACCCGGCGGTGCTGGCGTATCAAACACGCGGTGAGACGGCCATCCTGAACTGGCAGCTTTATGCCTACAGCCTTTCAGCGCTGGCGATGTTTGCGGCGGCACGCTGGCTGACGCCGCCGGGAGATCGCTGGGGCGAGGTGAATCTGCGAGGTGTGTTCTGCGCCTTCGGTGGAGTCCTGCTTTTCCTGCTGCTGAACATTGAGATCGCGGATGCGTTCACGCCTGCGGGGGAACGCTCGATCACCTTTGACTTCGATGGCAACTTCGGGCGTGACATGACCTACACGATCGCCTGGGCGCTGTATGCGCTGGTGCTGCTCATCATCGGCATCTGGCAGCGCAACGCGCCCACGCGCTATGCCGGCATCGGTTTGCTGGCGGTGGCGCTGCTGAAGCTGTTTCTGCATGATCTGGCGAACATCGAAAGCATCTACCGCATTGGCGCGCTGATGGTGGTGGCCGTTATTGCCCTGGCCGCTTCGTTCCTGTATCAACGTTTTCTTAGTGATGACCCGAAGTGATTTTGGAACTATAACATTTTTCTGTGACCACCCTGCGCCCCGGAATGAGCTAAAGCTCATGAGTACTTTTTTCCAATCATGAAACCGCCTCTTCTGCTCATTGCCCTGTGCCTTTCCTCGATCGCCGGTGCTGCTGACTTTGCCGCGTGGACGCATCGTCAAACGGTGCGGGTCGCGCAGCCGGGACTCACGCGCATCGAGCTTGAACCGGAGCTGCTGGACGCCTCGCAAACGAACGGTGGCGCGGCCTTTCATGACCTGCGGATCATCAGTCCCGGCAATGTGGAGACGCCCTACATCATCGCTTTGCCACGGATCATCCGGCCGGAGATGGTGGAGGTTCCCGAGTTTAGGGCCGCGCTGAATCCGAGCACGTTGAACACCGTGCTGGAATTTCGGCCGCCTGCGGGCAGCACGACTTCGGAAGTGCTGCTGCAAACCACGGCGACCAGTTTCATCAAGTCCGCCACGTTTGAAGCGAGCCATGATGGCAGCCGCTGGGAGAGGCTGGCCAGCAACGAGCTGCTGTGCCGACAGAACGGGACGGAGCGGCTGCGCTTTACTTTCGCCCCCGCGGCATGGACGCATTTCCGTATCACGCTTGATGATGCGCGCAGCAAGCCTGTGGTGTTTACCGGGGCGCGGGTGCGGCGGGATCTGCCTGAGTGGCGCACGCTGCCGCAGGCGGTGAAGATCCGTGGGCGCACGGAGACCGGGGATGAAACGCATCTGAAGCTCGATCTGGGGAGCGCGAATGTTCTGCTGGGCAAGGTGCGGCTGCACACGCCTGAGGCGGTGTTTCAACGTGAGGCCAGCCTGCTGGGCGCGCGTGGCACGCTCTTCCGGCTGCAGCATGAGGGCCGCAGTGCGGAGGACCTCGACATCGGCGTGCATCAGCTGGCGACCACACGGGAGGTGGAGCTCGTCATTCGCAATGGGGACAGCCCGCCGCTGAAGATCGAGAGCATCGAAGCGACGCGGCATCCGGTGCCGGTGGTGTTTCAAGCGGATGCGGCGGGGGACTGGCAGTTTTACATTGGCAATGGGCAGGCCCCGGAGCCGCGCTATGACATCGCCACGCTGAGTGAGAAGCTGCGCGATGCCTCCGCGCAGTCCGCCATGGCCAGCGCCGTGGAAGCCAACACGGCCTTCAGCAAAAAGGCCACCGCGCCTGATGTGGGGGATGTGGGTCCGGAGATCGATGTTTCACCGTGGTCGTTTCGCAGGCCGGTGGAGTTCAAGGAGGCCGGGGTGCTGGTGGTGGAACTGATCCCCGAGGTGCTGGCTCTCACGGCGAATGATCTGCATGATGTGCGTGTGGTGCGGGACGGGCATCAGCTGCCGTTTCTCGCCATCAAACCGGGCGTGGACCGGGAGGTCGAAGTTTCCATCGCGGAAGTGGCCGATCCGGAGAAGCCGAGGTGGTCCCAATGGGACATTCAGATGCCGTTTAAAAATTTCCCGGCGAGCGAGCTGCTGCTGGAGTCTCCCACGCCTTTGTTTGCGCGGACGCTCAGCGTTTCCGAGCAGAATGTGACGGAGAAGGGGCATTACGAACGCACCCTGAGCCATGCCAACTGGCAGCGTCTGCCGGGCCAGTCTGCCAGCACCTTTCATCTGGCGCTCTACACGTCCCCACGCGCCGCCTCGATCCGTGTGGCTACTGACAATGGTGACAATGCGCGGCTGCAGATCACCGCTGCGCGGGTGGTGTATCCGGTGGTGCGGCTGATGTTTCGGGTGCCGGACACCACGCCGGTGCAAATCTGCTACGGCAACCGCCGCGCGCCGTACACGCGCTACGATCTCCAGCTTGTGAGGCCTGAATTTGAAAAGGCCACCCAGATCGCGGCCACACTGGGCGAGGAAGAGAAGCTGCCGGGATATGAGGCGGATCCCAGCGGTGCCACCGGCAAAGGGGGCCCCTGGCTCTGGGCGGCGCTGGCGCTGGTGGTGGGAGCGCTGCTGTGGGTGGTGGCGAAGATGCTGCCGGGGAAGGTGGAGTGAGGGAAGGTCAAGGCTTCGCCTTGCAACCCCGGCCCTCATGCGGACGTTATCTCATTACCCCCCAACCATGAGTGACACGACCGGCCAGCCCCCCAAATTTACCAACGCCCTCGCCAAGGAGCGGTCGCCCTACCTGCTACAGCATGCGCACAACCCGGTGAACTGGCTGCCGTGGGGGGAGGAGGCGTTCAAGAAGGCGAAGGCGGAGGACAAGCCGATCTTTCTCTCCTCCGGCTACTCGACCTGCCACTGGTGCCATGTGATGGAGCGCGAGTCGTTTGAGAACGAGGAGACAGCGAAGCTGATCAATGACAACTTCATTCCCATCAAGGTGGACCGCGAGGAGCGGCCGGATGTGGACCTGACATACATGACCTATGTGCAGGCGGCGAGCGGTCATGGCGGCTGGCCCATGAGCGTGTTTCTGACGCCGGAGCTGAAGCCATTTTATGGCGGCACGTATTACCCGCCGGAGAACACGCCGGGGCGCATTGGCTTTAAGAACCTGCTGAACGAGCTGCACAAGGTGTGGACGGAGGACCGCAAGGGGATCGACGAACGTGCGGCGCGGTCCGTGGAGAAGCTGCAGGACCATCTGGACAACGAAAACACGGCGCTGGATGAGATCAATCACGAGACGCTGGTGCAGAAGGCGTATGATGATCTGTCCGGCTCGTTTGATTATCACGAGGGCGGGTTTGGCAGTGCGCCGAAATTCCCGCGCCCGACGACGCTGAACATGCTGATGCGGGTGCATCGCATCCTGGCGGAGCGGAAGGGGAATGACCGTGAGTCCGAGAGCAACTGGGCGATGGAGATGACGGTGAAGACGCTGCGGGGAATGGCGAATGGCGGCATGCGCGACCACATCGGCGGCGGGTTTCATCGCTACAGCGTGGATGGCTACTGGCACATCCCGCATTACGAGAAGATGCTGTATGATCAGGCGCAACTGCTCACGGCGTACACGGAGGCCTGGCAGCTCACGCAGAATGCGATGTTTGAGAGCATCGTGCGCAGTACGGTGGCGTATGTGAAGCGCGACCTGCGGCAGAAGGATGGCGGATTTTTCTCGGCGGAAGATGCCGACAGTCTGGCCAGTGCCGAGGCGGAGCACAAAACGGAAGGGGCTTTTTATGTGTGGAAAGCGGCGGAGATTGATGAGATCCTGGGCAAGGAAAACGGCAGCATCTTCCGCTATGCGTATGGTGCGCGGCGCGATGGGAATGCGAGGCCGGAGAGCGATCCGCACGGAGAGCTCAAGGGGCTGAACACGCTGTACCGAGCGATTTCATTCAAGAAGACGGCTGAGTATTTCAAGAAGACGCCGGAGGAGATCAAGGCGCTCATCGACCAAGGCACGGCGACTCTGTTTGAGGCGAGGGCGAAGCGCCCGAGGCCGCATCTGGATGACAAGGTGATCGCTGCGTGGAACGGGCTCATGATTTCAGGGCTGGCGCGTGCCGGGGCTGCGTTTGGGGATGCGGAGATGATCAAGCTCGCTGCGGATGCGGCGGAGTTTTTGCATGACCAGCTCTGCACCACACCGGGCAAGGAGCTGCACCGGTCCTGGCGGGAAGGGGAGCGCGGGCCGAGGGCTTTTGCGATTGATTACGCCTGTGTGATTCACGGGCTGATCGATTTGTATCAGGCTTCGTTTGATGTGAAGTGGCTGCAATGGGCCACGGCTTTGCAGACGGAGATGGACGCGCTGTTTCTCGATACGAAGAACGGCGGGTATTACAGCGTGCACACGGACATGCCGAACAGCGTGCTGCGCATCAAGGAGGACTATGATGGTGCGGAGCCTTCGCCGAACTCGCTGGCAGCGCTCAACCTGGTGCGGCTGAGCGCGCTGCTGGCGAAGGATGCATGGAAGAAGGAGGCGGAGAGGATTTTTGCGCTCTTTGGTTCGACGCTGCAGAGCAGCCCGTCCTCGGTGCCGATGATGGCGATTGCGTTTGATCTGCATCATCGCGGCAAGCAGCAGATTGTGCTGGCGGGTGATGTGGGGAGCGCGGGGTTCAAGTCGCTGGCAGGGAATGTGCATCGGCGGTTTCTGCCGACGGCGGTGATTTTGTGCGCTGATGGCGGGGCAGGGCAACAGTGGCTGGCGCAGCATAACGAGGTGGTCGCGGAAATGAAGCCGGTGAATGGCGAGGCTGCGGCGTATGTGTGCCAGAATTTCACGTGCCAGGCGCCGGTGACGACGGTGGAGGGGCTGGAGAGGGTGCTGGGGAAATAGCTCCGATGAAGAGAATCTATTTAATGATCCTTGGAGTGAGCACTCTCACAGGATGCCATTCGACAGCTTACAAAGAAAAAGCCGAGTGGAAACGCACTTACGAAGCCGAGCAGGCTCGTGCTCGGACTGAGATACAGCGGATGGACGATGCTCTTCGTCAGGCGAAAGCCCGTTTTGTGGAGCGTTATGGCCGATATCAGTGCACTCAGGATGATGTCCCGCAAACAGACGAGTCCAAAGGACCGGGCCACCGTTTCAAGTCCATGCAACTCGGAGACCATGTGACTCTGAAGCTCAAGCTCGGAAAAGCCACCCACGCCGACGGAAGTCCTTATGGTCCCACACGCACAGCATCTCGTTATCAGCTTCTCTGGGATGGAAAGCTGGTCGCTGAGGCAGAAAGTCTTTATTCGACCGGCAATGAGGGTTCTTCTGGAAACCGCATTTTCTACTGCCCCAAAGATCACACGGTTGTGGTCTATGATGATCTCTGTTGGAGTACCCAGCGGTTTTGTGTTTTCGAAAAATCCAATGTGCCCGGCACCCCTGTCTCGTGGCGTGTTCAATATTTCAACGTGCCAGAGCAACCGACTGCTCAGCCTCTGCCAGACTTGGCGAAGATTTTGGGTGTCGGAAACGGGCGCATTTATGTGGAATACGACGGTCAGCCTTATGCCTTGCCGTTCGATGAATTCCTGGTGACAAAACTGGAGTTTACCGTTGGCTGATCCCAAATCACTCCTTGAGCCCGCCAATCCCCCCTCGTATTATACGGTCATGGTAATTGAGCAACATCCCGCTCTTCATTCCTTGAGTGTCGAAGACAAGCTCCAGCTTTCCGAGGAGCTGTGCTTGGATGCGTTGCTCGATGCACAACGAAATCCAGCGTTGCGGGAGCAGGTGCAGCAGCGTCTTCAGGAGTATCGCGATGATCCTGACAGCGGCATCTCCTGGGATGACCTCAAAGGAAAGATCTTTTCTCGCCAAAGGGTAGCATGAAGGGAATCATTTGGACTGCGGGAGCCGGGCGCGAGCTTCAGGAGGTCTATGAGCAACTTGAAGACACCCATGAGAACAGCGGTGTCCGTCTGATCGAAGAAGTGCAACGCATGCTGGAACTGCTTTCGGCGCAGCCTCAGATGGGCAGCTACTTCGAGAAACCCACGCGAAAAATGCTCATCGCGCATCGTTACAGCATCATCTACTCGCCGGAAGCGCGGGGCGTGGTGGTGCTCTCGTTTGTGGATATGCGACGGGATTTGCAGCCGCTGCGCAAACGCATTCGAGACTGGTTTGGCTAAAGAGGATAAACGGCACGCTTTTCTTTTTCACCATCCCAGCGCCCGTTTGCCAGCGGGGGGCGTATCGTTAATTTCGCGCCTCCATGTCTCGAACTGCCAAAAAATCTGCCGCCCGGAAGTCTCTTAATGATGTCATTCGCATTCGTGGGGCGAGGCAGAATAATTTGAAGGGGGTGGATCTGGATCTGCCGCTGGGGAAGCTGAATGTGATCACGGGGCCGAGCGGGTCGGGGAAGTCGTCGCTGGCGTTTGATACGATTTATGCGGAAGGGCAGCGGCGGTATGTGGAGACATTTTC
>NZ_JBGANL010000103.1:0-8263 GCF_044222345.1 Prosthecobacter sp. | reverse complement strand
TTCCAAGTTGGGTGATTGCCTGCACTCGTCGCCACTCGAAAATAAGCGATAAACTTAGATATTGGGTTGATTCATCCGATGTTCACCAGAGCATCATAAATATCAATTCAGCTTGCGGTTATGTTCCTAAGCGTATCTTCCGCACTCCCAACCCCGTGCTCATGAAACAACTACTCCTCGCCCTCCTTCTGGTCTCTTTCGCCTCCACCGCCGCCCTGGCAGACAGCCCCGAGGCCATCCTCAAAGACTACCGCAAGCAGGCCACCCAGGCGCTGGAGCGAGTGAACCAGTCGTTGGAGAAGGCTGCGACGCCGATGGTCACGAAACTGGTGAAGGATGGAGACACCGCCGGGGCGGAGTTGCTCACCAGACAATATAAAGCCAAGCTCGCTGGCGAACCCGTGCCTCTGCCGCATGCCGTTGCGGTGCAGCTTTTTTCTTTGTACGATGAGGCCCGTGCCAAGGCTCTGGCACCCGTGCAGAAGTCCGGCATCGCCCGCATCGAAAGCCAGCTGAAAACTGCTGGCGGCGCCAAGCTCGAAACCGTGACGGAGTTGGGCAATGTGCGGGCGGAGATCGAGGCAGGGCTGGTAAGCCAAGCAGCGACGTTCACTAAAGCTGACTTCCGAAGCTTTCTTAAACAGAACAAAATTGCGAAAACCTGGGGGTATTATTTTGATGCGAACTTCACCAAGAAGTATGGCATGCTTTACTTGAATGAAGATGGTACGTTGGTGCTAAATTCCGGAGGTTCCTGGAAAGGAACATGGGTGCCGACAAGTGACCCTACGGTTTTGACTGTAGAAATCAAAGATGGCGAAAAACCCGTAGAGAAGACCGAAATCATCATCAAAGGCAAAGTAGCTACTATTACACGCCCCACCGGCTTGAGGTTTCTCCAGCCGGAGGAATGAGACTTTCACAGAGAATGCAAAGACAGAGGCATGCTGTGGCTTGCCTATCCTCTCAGGTATTTAATGTCGGACCAAGAGCCGTGTCGGCGAGTGCGTACGCTCCCATACTATGGCGGCTGCTGGTGCTGGCATTGTTGCGCAAATGATTCATGTAGGCTGCGTGATGCGGAGTTTAAACCTTTTCTATAATGGCCTGACCTCCTAGTTGCAGGATCTTCATTTCTTTCTCATAGATGTTGATGAAGGTATCGATACCCATCTTTGGACAGTCCCTGCGCTGAAGCTCGTTCATGCGCCAAAGTACATCATCAAAGATCATCACTCCGCCTTTTTTGACGGATACCCAAGCACGGACGGCATCAGTAAGCGTATGGCGGGCTGAATGATTTCCATCAATATAGACAAAATCCCACATCTTGAAGTCAAGTTTGGCCTTGTCGCTTTCCATCTTTAGCAGATTGATTTTATCCCTGCAGTTCAATGCATCAACGTTATGCCAAAAAGTTTCCTCTTTAGACATGATAAAAGGGTCAACGCAGGTCATTGTTGAATTCTCGTGACTGAGAATGTGCTGCACAAAGAAACACGTGGAACGTCCTTCACATGAGCCAATTTCAAGCGCGTGTGCCTCAATGCCTGCAAACTTGCCAAGGTGATTGCGCCATGACTTATAGTGTTGGCATGCCCAGTCATTTGTCCAGATAGGTTCTTTCATAATATGATGATACTCGTTTAAGCCATTCTAGTTTGTTTTGCTTTCCCGCTGCATGAATGGCTACTGTGTCTTTGGGCGGGGTTTCGCCACACCAATTCCATCTGGTTGAAAGCAGTGCGAGCACGGCCCCGTTTTGGATAATGGAATGGTTGGTGAATTTCTCGTCTTCAAGAGATGGAGGACTTTGTGCTTCTTTAGCATCTATAAGAACTTTTCTATTGGTGGGGAGTATGGGGTTCATGCCCCAAAATCCCGAGCATAAAAGATGGTCTGTAGGAAATCCATGGTACGCTTCCCGTTCCGGCGTGTTGTTCGGCGCACCAATAATAAGGCCACCCATTTCAGGCAGTTCATGGCGAACAGGCACAGGCCACCAATCTGCATCGAAAAACCAAGCCGGCTCGGTCAGGCCTAGCCAAGTGTCAATCTTTCTGAGATGACACTCTTTTTTATTGGCACATTCAATGATTTGGACAGTTTCAATGCCGAGAAACATTCTCACTCGAAGCTTGGCTTCTTCGGCCATCTCCACCATGTCTTGAGTTGCGATAGTCCAGGCAATCATCGTATTTCGTGGTTCATCACATGTTGATAAAGCAGCGCTTCCGGACGCACGGGGGCGTGCGCGCGGCCCCAGATCATTTCCTGCGCCTTGAGCGCGGCCAGCTTGTTGCCCACTTTCTCTCCTGCTGCGTGCAGTCCCACGACAAAGCGTGGGCGGTGTGGAACGAAGCCCCACTGCGCCGCCTTGTCGTAGTAGTTGTACGAAGCGGGCAGGTACCTCACTGGAATGCCGACTGATAATGCGCCGTGATTGATATAGTACTGGTCGGTGTGGTCGGATGGCTTCTCACGCTTTCCGACGAAGACGTCATGCTCCGCATCGCGGGCGATCTCGAATATCCGGCGCATTTCTGGACGGCGGAAATCCACGGCAAAAAAGCCTGTATTGAAATACCTGAGTTGCTCCAGTCTGGCATTCCCCTCAAAGCAGTCCTTGTAGCAGAATGAATCGGGATGAAACACGGCGGGATCATGCACGGCCATGAGTTCTCGCCCGTCCCAGGCTTTGAAGTCCAGCGTGTTCAGTGCCCACCAGTCGAGGTCGAAAAAAACGATGCGTTTTTGCCCCACCTCAAGATCGAGCTGCAGCTTGGCGCGGAAGCCTTCGCCATCCGTGCGGCGGCGGATCACCTTCACCCGCAGGCCGGAATGCTTTTTGAAGCGGCTCACAGCATCTTTTTCAAGATGCCGGTAAGCAGGAGTGCTGACGGTCACTCCGATGATGTCGGATGGGTTGGGACTTTTAGATTTCATAGAAGATAGGCGTCAGGGCCTCCATTGTCGTAGGTCCAGCTCCCATTGAGGAAGACCCAGCCTCCGCTTCCACCAGTGCCTCCTGTGCCTCCGCTTCCACCAGTGCCGCCAGTGCCGCCAGTTCCGCCGCCAGTTCCGCTCTGCGCGCTCTGGCCGGTGGTGAAACTGGGGCGACGATTTCCGGCGCGGATGGTCAGGTTGTTCTGCGTGATGCCGGGGGTCACCTGGACGCCGGGGATGGAGTTGATCCACTGCCGTGACAGCCAGGGGCTGCCGACTTGCATGGGGCCGATGGAGGTCTGAATCATGGGCAGATCATGAGGAGTGTTCGCGGTCGTCAATCGGTGGGAAGGCTTCCACGAGCTCGCGGAACCAGAAGCCGTTGATGTTTTGCGGGGTGTCTTCCACGGGATAGACTTCCCAGTCCGTCATGGGGGTGGCGGGAAATTCCTGGGCCATGGCATCGCTGCCGATCTCCACTTCCGGGGTGCCTGCGCCAAAGAGCACCTTGCCGCTGCTCTGGATGCGCGGGAAGCGGCAGCCGGGGTGCAGGCATTCGGGGATGTTGCCGGTGCTGCCGTCAAAGCTCCAGTTCACGGTGTCGGTGATGGGAGTGGGGGACCGGTGCATGTTGCGCGGCCACGGGCGCTCGGAGAGAAAGCGGCTGGTCTTGAACCAGGTGGGGTAGGTGGCGCCATCGCGCACTTTGCTGCGCACGTGCACGACGCTGCCGTCTGACTGCTTGGACGAGAGCGAGAGGTTTCCCTGCTCAAACCAGAGCTTCAGCAGCACGGTGGGCCAGAACTGCATGCGCTTGACCCAGGATACCTGGAAGGGGGTGTTGCGCTCCTGGTCGGTGCGTGTCCTGCCAAAGATGAAGGTGCGCTTCTGGTAGTCGGCCTTCAGGGCGTGCACCAGCGTGTAGCCCTGCAGGCTTTCGGGGATGGACTCGGCGTTTTTGATCCACGCGGGGCAGTCGCGCCACAGCACGGTGTTGCTGAGGAAGTCGGGGATCATGTCGCTGACGCCTTCCTTCGCCGTGATGGAGAAGGCGCGCTCGGCGGGGTTGGGCGTGTCCACCCAGTCGAAGTTGGTGTTGATGGAGGGCATGGCGGATTATTCGCTGCGTGGTTTGGAGCCCCAGCCCACGATCTGATCTTTGCGGAACTTGTAGGAGAGTCCGCTCTGGGAGGTGAAGATCATCCAGGTGGACACGCGCGCGTACTGGCGCGGCTTCACATGCAGCACCTCATCGGAGAGGCGGCTCTTGGAGCCGCTGCTGGCCGCAGTCGTGCCATCGTCCGGATAGAGGTATGTCCCGCTGCCGGGCCCGGGGACGACCCACGCGGCAAAGCCGCCATAGGAGACGCCGGTGTTTTGGGTGAATATCGTGGAGGGGAAGATGTCGCGGTAGGGATCGCTCACTTCCTTGCCCGCCGTGCCCAGGGTGGCGCCGGTGTCGCTCACCATGCCCTCCTCGCTCAGCGCCCCGGTCCACTGCGGCACGAAGCCGTCTCCGCGCCCGCCTTTGAGGTAGATGTAGGTGTCCGTGGGCACTCCCAGCACATAGAGGTAGAGGCTGTTCGCCGCGCTGGTGCCGGCGGCGGCGGTGACGAGCACGCTGGCCGTGCCTGCGCTGCCAGCGGGAGTGGTGCAGGTGAGCGTGGTATCATTGACCACAGTAATGCCATCTGCTGGCATGCCGCCAAACGTCACGCTGGTGGCGCCCGTGAAGTGCGTGCCGGTGATCGTGACACTGGTGCTGCCGGTGGACGCGCCGATGGGCGGGGAGACGCTGCTGACGGTGGGCAGCGCCAGCACGTAGGTGAAGAGGCTGTTGTCGGCATTGTGCCCGTTCGGCGTGGTGACGACGACGCTCCTGGCCGCACCGGCGCTGCCCGCCGGGGTGGTGCAGGTGAGGGTGGTGTCATTCACCACGACGATGCGCGTGGCCGCCACGCCGCCGATGGTGACGCCGGTGGTCCCGGTGAGGCTGGCGCCGGAGATCGTCACCGTGGTGCCGCCTGCCGTGGTGCCCTGCGCCGGGGACATGCTGCTGACCGTGGGCGCGATGAGGCCGTAGGTAAAGGGGGCGTCGTCCACGCTGGAGCCGCCGGTGGTGGTCACCACCACGTTGGGTGAGCCCACGCTGCCCGCCGGGGTGATGCAGGTGACGCTGGAGTCGCTCACCACGGTGACATTCGCCGCCGGCACGCCGCCGATGGTGACGCCGCCCGTGGTGGAGAGATGGGTGCCGGTGATCGTCACCAAGGTGCCGCCCAGGGTCGAGCCGGAGTTCGGAGACACGAGGGTGACCGTGGGCACCGGGGGCACGTAGCTGAAGAGGTTGTTGGCCGCATTGGTGCCGCTGGGCGTCGTCACCAGCACGCTGGCGGATCCCGGAGTACCCACCGCCGGGAGGGTGCAGGTGAGGCTGGTGCTGCTGATCACGGTGATGTCCGTGGCCGCCACGCCGCGGAAGGTCACGCCGCTGACGGCGGAGAAGTTTGTGCCCGTGATCGTCACCGTGGTGCCTCCATCAGACGTCCCGCTGGAGGGCGAAACACTGGCGACCGTGGGCGGTGTCAGTGCATACGTGTAGAGGCTGTTCGCCGCACTCGTGCCGCCGGGCGTCGTCACCTGCACGCTCGCCGGTCCTGCGCCGCCGCCTGTGGGCGTGGTGCAGGAGATGCTGGTGCTGCTCACGCTCGTGATCGTGGCCGCTATGCCGCCGAACTTCACCACGGAGTCCGAGGTGAAGTTTGTGCCAGAGACTGTCACGCTCGTGCCTCCGTTCACCGTACCGCTCGTCGGAGAGACGCTGGCGACCGTGGGCACCGCCAGGTAGGTGTAGAGCGTGTTGGCCGCATTCGTGCCGCTGGGCGTGGTGACGAGCACGCTGGCCGTGCCCGCGCTGCCTGCGGGCGTGGTGCAGGTGATGCTGGTGCTGCTCACCACGGTGACGCCGGTGGCCGCCACGCCGCCGAGGGTGACGCCCGTGGCTCCGATGAAATTCGTGCCGGTGATCGTCACACTCGCGCCGCCGCCCAGCGGGCCGCTGGCGGGCGAGATGGCGCTGACCGTGGGCGCGGTCTGGTAGGTATAGAGGGAGTTGGCCGCATTGGTGCCGCTGGGCGTGGTGACGAGCACGCTGGCCGTGCCGGCGCTGTGCGCGGGGATGGTGCAGGTGATGCTGGTGCCGCTGACCACGACGACGCTGGTGGCCGCCACGCCGCCGAGGGTCACGCCGGTGGCTCCGATGAAATTCGTCCCGGTGATGGTCAGACTCCCGCCGCCTGCGGGAAGTCCGCTGGAAACCGAAACGCTGCTCACCGTGGGCGCGGCCTGGTAGGTGTAAAGGGAGTTGGCCGCATTCGTGCCGCTGGGCGTGGTGACGAGCACGCTGGCCGTGCCCGCGCTGCCCGCAGGCGCGGTGCAGGTGATGCTGGTACTGCTGGTGACGGTGACACCCGTGGCCGCTACGCCGCCGAGGGTGACGCCCGAGGCTCCGATGAAATTCGTCCCGGTGATCGTCACGCTCGCGCCGCTGGTGAGCGGGCCGCTGACCGGGGAGATGCTGGTCACCGTGGGCGCGGTCTGGTAGGTGTAGAGGGAGTTGGCGGCATTGGTGCCGTCCGCGTTGGTCACCAGCACGCTGGCCGTGCCTGCGCTGCCGCCGGGCGTGGTGCAGGTGAGGGTGCCGTCATCCACCACGGTCACGCTCGTGGCGGCCGCGCCGCCGAGCGTGACGCCCGTGGTGCCGGTGAAGTTTGCGCCGTAGATGGTGACGCTGACGCCGCCGCTGAGCGGGCCGCTGGCGGGGAAGATGCTGGAGACTGTGGGGGAGGCCATGATCGGTAAAGAGAGTGGTATGAAGTGGTATTAAGTGAGGTGAGGAAAATCACGCGGCGGCGGTCATGGCCGGGGCTGCGGCCCCTGTGCGGGCTGCGGCCCGGCCTGCTCCGTGTCCCTGCGGCTCTTTGCCGGCGGCGCGGCCTCCTTGGAGGCAGGGGAGGAGAGGTGTATTGGACGATGGCATACTATGGTATTGGGTCCGGATTTGAATAGTCAAGCGGAGGATTAAAAAAGAATTTTCAGCAGCGCCGCGCACCCGCACTGCCGGCTCACGGCCTGGGGATCGTACCTGCCGTCGGCGGTGTATTTGCCGCAGCGGTACTGGTCGGTGAAGGACCACAGGTAGGGGGAGGGGACGCCGCGCCTGCGGTAGCCGGTGCCGTTGTAGTTTTCAAAGGCCACCAGCGCCGCGCCGGGGCTCCAGTCGGAGATTTGATCCAGGCCGTCGCAGATGAGCGCATCGCGTGCGGACTCCTCCCAGGTGAAGGGCGGCTTGCCGCTCTTGGGCCGGCCTTTCGGCACCTGCACCGTGCGCGCGGAGAGCGGGTCTCCATTGTGCAGGTGCTGGTGAAAGCTCAGCCCGCACTCCAGGGAGTGGAGGATGCCCGGCACCCACCACGGCATGCCGGGAAACTGCGCCGCCACGGAGGCATAGCGCTGGCGGTGCATGCGGATGCGCTCCGCCTCCGCCTGCACCTCCGCGGCGTGTTCGGTCTTGATGGAGCAGTCGTGAAACTGCGCGGCGTAGGTGTCGGATAAAGAGCTCATGGGGTCAGTGGTTTTTCGTTCAGTGTTGGCGGTGCGCGCAGGTGTCAGGGTCAGAAGAGTTCACGGGAGCCGGGTGGCGGTGGCCTGTGGTCCAGCAGCAGGTGCATGCCCCACAGCAGCAGGCCCACGGCGGCGATGCCGAGCAGTGCATTCATGGTGCGACTCCCGCAGCGGGGCTTTTCGCTGAAACCTGCGCGGAAAGCACCTGCTGCAGCGCAGGGATGTTTCGCAGCTCCTGCGCAGACATGGCGGCCACGGCGGCCCCGGTGCTGCCGCCGGAGATCAGCAGCGCGCCGCCACCGGCCAGGATGTCCTTCTCCACAGCGCCGATGATCTGCGCCTGCACCGCCGGCGTGCGGAGTTTCAGGATGGCCGGATTCGTGCAGGAGCCCAGGGCCATGGCGGACGCGAGCGCCGCTGCGGCGGCAGAAATGAGTGCGTGTGTTTTCATGGGTTCAGTTATTTGGAGGTCTGCGTCCTGCTTGCGGGTGTCGCGGTGGATTCTGCGGGCTCCCTGCGGTCGGTTGCCGCCACCGCGCCGGGTTTGCCGCTCAATGCGCTCCCGCTGGGAGACCATTCCTCACCATTGCATGTGGTAGGAAGTGGTATTGGAAGGTCTGAAAAATCATTCTGGCTGAGGCTCTGCATCAGCGCCTCAAAGCGCGCGCCGCGCTGCAGCCAGGTGGAGTGTCCG
>NZ_JBGANL010000102.1:0-8303 GCF_044222345.1 Prosthecobacter sp. | reverse complement strand
CATGCTGTTTGCAGCCTGCGGCGTAGTTCATCACGCCCAGCGCATGCCACCTGCTGCGGACTAAAGTCCGCGCTCCTGCTCTCTTGACCACTCACCGCTCCTCGCCTTGTTTCGCCCCCCCTATGAGCAGCGAGCAGCGCAAAGCCTTCCCATTCTCTGAGTTTGAACCCAAGTGGCAGGACGTGTGGGAGGCCAGGAAGGCCTTCCGCACGCCGAATCCCGGCGATGCCGATTTCGATGCCTCGAAGCCGAAGTACTTCGTGCTCGACATGTTCCCCTATCCCAGCGGCGCGGGCCTGCACGTCGGGCATCCGGAAGGCTACACCGCCACGGACATCATCGGCCGCTTCAAGAAGATGTCCGGCTTCAACGTGCTGCACCCCATGGGCTGGGATGCCTTCGGACTGCCGGCTGAGCAGTATGCCATCAAGACCGGCCAGCATCCACGCGCCACGACGGAGAAAAACATCGAAGGCTTCCGCGGCCAGCTCAAGCGCCTTGGCTTCGCCTATGACTGGGACCGTGAGGTGAACACCACCGACCCCGGCTACTTCAAATGGACGCAGTGGATCTTCCTGAAGCTGTACAACTCTTATGTTGGTGAGGATGGTAAAGCGCATCCCATCGCCGAACTCGAAGGGAAGGGGCTTTCCCGCGAAGAGATCGACTCACGCCGCCTCGCCTACGTCTCCTCCGCGCCCGTGAACTGGTGCCCGGAACTCGGCACCGTGCTGGCCAATGAAGAAGTGGTGGATGGCAAGAGCGAAGTCGGCGGCTTCCCTGTGGAGCGCCGCCCCATGCGCCAGTGGATGCTGCGCATCACCGCCTATGCCCAGCGTTTGATCGATGAACTCGACGGTCTCGACTGGCCGGAGAGCATCAAGCTGCATCAGCGCAACTGGATCGGCCGCAGCGAAGGTGCTGAGGTGAAGTTCAAGGTAGCCGGCTGCGAAGAGACGATCACTGTTTTCACCACACGCCCGGACACGCTGTTTGGCGCGACGTACATGGTGCTCGCCCCTGAGCATCGTCTGGTGGACGTGCTGGTCACGGAGGAGCAGGCCACTGCTGTGGAGGAGTATCGTGAGAAAGCCGGTCGCAAGAGCGATCTGGAACGCACCGAACTCGCCAAGGAAAAATCCGGTGTTTTCACCGGCGCGTATGCGATCAATCCCGTCAACAACGAGCAGATCCCCATCTGGACCGCTGACTACGTGCTCATGGGCTACGGCACCGGCGCCATCATGGCCGTGCCGGCGCATGACGAGAGAGATTTTGAGTTCGCGCAGAAGTTTGAACTGCCGGTCAAGCAGGTGGTGCAGCCACCCGAAGGCAAGGAGTGGCAGGGCTTCACGGACCACGGCACCGCCGTGAACTCCGGCTTCCTTGACGGCCTCTCCACACCTGAGGCCAAGAAGAAGATCGCCGCCTGGCTGGAAGAAAAAGGGCTGGGCCAAGGCACCATCAACTTCAAGCTGCGCGACTGGCTCTTCAGCCGCCAGCGTTACTGGGGCGAGCCCTTCCCGATCGTTTGGGAAGACGGCAGTCACCGCAGCATTCCCGAAAGCGAGCTGCCGCTGCTGCCGCCGACGCTGGAAGACTTCAAGCCTACAGGCACGCCCGAGCCTCCTCTTTCCAAAGCCACCGACTGGGTGCGCTACTCCGCCACGGCCACGCGTGAGCTCAACACCATGCCGCAGTGGGCCGGCTCCTGCTGGTACTACCTGCGCTACTGCGATGCGCAAAACAGCGAACGCTTTGTCGGCGAAGCGGCTGAGAAATACTGGATGGGCGGCGGCAAGCCCGGCGGCGTGGATCTCTACGTCGGCGGCACCGAGCACGCTGTGCTGCACCTGCTCTATGCGCGTTTCTGGCACAAGGTGCTGTTTGATCTCGGTTACGTCAGCACGCCGGAGCCGTTCCAGCGTCTGGTGAACCAGGGCCTCATCCTCGGCGAAGACGGCCAGAAGATGTCCAAGTCACGCGGCAATGTGGTGAACCCCGACGATGTCGTGCGTGAGTACGGCGCGGATTCGCTGCGCCTGTATGAGATGTTCATGGGCCCGCTGGAGCAGGTGAAGCCCTGGAGCATGAAGGGGGTGGAGGGCGTGTACCGCTTCCTCGCCCGCGTCTGGCGTCTGGTCATGGAAGTCAGTGAAGAGGGCGTGTGGAGCGTTTCCGCCGCACTGCAGGACGTGCCTGCCAACAAGCAGGTCACCAAGGCGCTGCATGAGACCATCAAGAAATGTGGTGAGGATATTGAGAAACTCAGCTTCAACACCGCCATCAGCCAGATGATGATCTGCACCAAGACCTTCACGGCCGAAGAGGTGATGCCCGCATCCGCCATTGTCACCTTCCTCAAGGTGCTCAGTCCCTTTGCCCCGCACATCGCGGAAGATCTGAACGCCCGCATCGCCAGCAAGTTCCCCGCGCTGGCCGTGCAGGGCCTGCTCAGCGACGCCGCCTGGCCGAAATACGATCCCGCCGCTCTCATCGAGGACGAGGTGGAGATCGTCTTCCAGGTCAATGGCAAGCTGCGCGACAAAGCCCGCCTGCCGATTCAGGCCACCAAGGAGGAGATCGAAAAGGTCGCCCTCGCCAGCGCCCGCGTGCAGGAGTTCATGGAAGGCAAGACGCCGAAGAAGATCATCGTCGTTCCCGGCAAGCTGGTGAACATCGTGGTGTGAGCCGTGCGGTTCAGCGTCAGCCGGGGCTGAGTTACTTTTTCAGCCTCGGCTCGCCGATGCCCAGTTCCTTGAGCTGGGCACGCACGGAATCGAGATCTCCCGGGGAGACGAAAAGCATGGTGAAGCCGCCGTAGGTGTTGCGCACGACAAAGGCGGGCTGGAGGCCGCCTTTGATCTCGCTGTTGAGCTTTTCCTCCATGGCCTGCTCGGTGGTCATGTACCAGCGGGAGTAGGGTCCGCTCAGCTTGAGCTTGCTGGCAAAAATGGCGCGCGTCTGCGAGGCATTGTATTCAAAGAAGATGATCTGCTCCCCCTTGGCCCGCTTCTCGTCGACCTGGGCGCGCAGGGCGTCGTAGGGCATCCATGGGGTGAAAAGCTTTTCGCGCTCCTTGCCTTTCGATGACTCGACCTTGGATGGGTAGGACAAGCGCACCGTTTCGTCTTTGGCCTGTGCGGGCATCAAGGCGACGAGAACGAGAGAAGAAACAATCCAGGCCAGGTGTGCGGTCGTTTTCATGATGATGAGTCAATAGGTCAAAATACATGGGTGTGTCAAGTATCATGCGTACACTCTTTTCCAAGGGTGCTGCATGATCTGGCCGTTGCTGGCCTGTGTGTGCCTTCATGATTTGATCCCCGGCGGGGGCAGGTCTTGCAGTTTGAGATTGCTTTAAATAAACCTGAATACCATAGCCTGTCAGTGCGCCTCTCTCATTCATGCTCATCGCCATCCTTCATTACTCAAAGCCTCCTGTCATCGGTGGCGTGGAACGTGTCATCGGCGAGCAGGCTGCGGCGCTGCGGCGGCTAGGACATGAGGTGGAGATCCTGACCCGCTCGGAATGGCGCCTGGCAGAGTGGGACGCCGTCATCGTGCACAACGTGTTTACGATGCCCTTTGACCTCGCCTGGACCAAGGAGCTCATCGCACTCACACGCTCCCGCCCGGACATCCGCTGGATCAACTGGGTGCATGATGTGCGCTGGTGCGACCAGGTGCCGCAGGCCGTGCATGTGGCAGTGTCAGAATTCCGCAAGCAGGACTACGCGCAGGTGACGCAGGAGCCGATCCACGTCATTCCCAACGGCTGCGATGCCGGCGCTGTGCTGGGACTGACACCGCGGGTGCT
Organism: Prosthecobacter sp.; assembly: GCF_044222345.1. Classification (GTDB taxonomy): domain Bacteria; phylum Verrucomicrobiota; class Verrucomicrobiia; order Verrucomicrobiales; family Verrucomicrobiaceae; genus Prosthecobacter. The sequence goes on along the minus strand of NZ_JBGANL010000102.1, from coordinate 4,483 downwards.
GGCGCTGAAGCTTGAAGAACATGCCGGCCCGGTGCTGCTGCAGCCCGCACGTTTCGTGCGGCGGAAGAACATCGAGTTTGGTCTGCGCGTGCTGGTTGAGATACCAGAGGCGTTATACCTCGTCACCGCTGCACCGGACCCCCATCAGAAGGACGGCATGCAGTACTTCCGCGAGCTGCAAACGCTGGCCAAGGAGCTGGGGGTGGAGAGGCGCGTGCGCTTTCTTGGCCTGGAAGGTGCTTTGTCAGATGATGACGTGCGCAGCCTCTACCAGATGACCGACCTGCTTTTCTTTCCCAGCACGCAGGAAGGCTATGGTCTCCCGCTGATCGAGGCCGCGCTGCATGGCCTGCCTGTTTTCTGTTCGCTCATTCCTGCACACCAGGAGGTGGCGGTGGGGGCCACGTTCTTCAAGCTCACAGCTTCACCGAAGGGGCTGGCGCGAAAGATCAAGGCGCATCTAGGCGTGCGGGCACGGCAGTCGCGGCGTCAGATGATGATGCGCTTGTCTTGGTCACGAATTGTACACGAAATGCTACAGCCGTTGCTTTCCGGTCGAAACGATACATGAATGAGATCAGATGAGCCAATATTCCCCTAAAGCCGAGATCGAATCCGTGCTGGCTGCACGCCATCCAAATGTGTTCGCCTTCCTCGGGGCGCATGAGGCCGGGGCAGGGAAGCAGGTGGTCCGCACCGTGCAGCCCTACGCGAAGGAAGTGGCGGTCATTGTGGGCAATGAACGCATCGTGGCCGAGAAGCTGCACAAGGACGGCTACTTTGAAGCCGTCACACCCAAGGGGCTCTACGAGCTCGAAGTGACCCCGTTCGATGGCGAGATCACCCGCAGCAGCGATCCCTATTCCTTTGGCCTGCTGCTCGGAGATCAGGACATATACTTTTTCCGCGAAGGCACCCATCAGCGCCTGTGGGAGGTGCTGGGCGCAAGGCTGAAGACAGTGCACGGCATCGTCGGCTGTCAGTTTGCCGTGTGGGCCCCGAATGCCCAGCGCGTCTCCGTGGTGGGAGACTGGAACCGCTGGGATGGCCGCATGCACGTGATGCGCAACCGCATTGAAGCCGGCATCTGGGAGATTTTCATCCCCGGCGTCACCGAGCTGACCCACTACAAGTTTGAGGTGGTGGGGGCCCACGGCCACATGTGCCTGAAGAGCGATCCCTACGCTGTCTTCGCGCAGCATGGCACGCTGACTTCCAGCCTCGTCTTCAACATGGAGCGCTACCGCTGGTCCGACAATGAGTGGATGCAGACCCGCGCCCAGTGTGATCTCTACCACGCCCCCATGAGCGCCTACGAGGTTCACCTCGGCTCCTGGAAACGCAAAGAATCAGATGGCAACCGCTGGCTGTCCTATCGTGAACTCGCGGACGACCTCATCCCGTATGTCAAAAACCTGGGCTTCACGCACATCGAGATCATGGGCATTGCCGAGCATCCCTTTGACGGCTCCTGGGGCTATCAGGTCACCGGCTATTTCGCGCCGACCAGCCGCTTTGGAAACCCGGACGAGTTCCGTGAATTCATCGACCGCTGCCATCAGGCCGGCATCGGCGTCATCCTCGACTGGGTGCCCGGGCACTTCCCGAAGGACTCCCACGGCCTCGCCAAGTTCGACGGCACCGCCTTGTATGAACATGCGGACCCGCGCCTCGGCGAGCATCAGGACTGGGGCACCCTCATCTTCAATTACGGCCGCCATGAGGTGAAGAACTTCCTCATCTCCAACGCCCTCTACTGGCTGGAGCAATTCCACATCGACGGCCTGCGCGTAGATGCTGTGGCATCAATGCTTTACCTCGACTATTCACGCAACGCAGGCGAGTGGATTCCGAACCACCTCGGCGGCCGCGAAAACCTGGAGGCCATCGCCTTCATGCGCGAGCTGAACTCCGTCTGCTACGCCAAGCACCCCGGCACCACCATCATCGCTGAAGAAAGCACCGCGTGGCCCGGCGTCTCCAAGCCCGTCAGCACCGGCGGCCTCGGCTTCGGCTTCAAATGGAACATGGGCTGGATGAACGACAGCCTGCACTACATGGCGGAGGACCCCGTGCACCGGAAGTACCACCATGGGGAGGCCACGTTCGCCATGATCTACGCCTTTGATGAAAATTTCATCCTCGTGCTCAGCCACGATGAAGTCGTCCACGGCAAAGGCTCCCTCATCAACAAGATGCCGGGCGACCGCTGGCAGAAGTTCGCGAACCTCCGCATGTTCCTCTCCTGGATGTGGATGCACCCTGGCAAAAAACTCCTCTTCATGGGCGGCGAATTCGGCCAGTGGAATGAGTGGCGGCATGATGGCAGCCTCGACTGGCATCTCTTCCTTGGCGAGGAGCACAGCGGCCTGCAAAAGCTCGTCAAAGACCTCAACCACCTCTACACCACCCGTCCCGCGCTTTATGCCAAGGACCATGAGCCCGGCGGCTTCCAATGGCTGGACGCCAACGACGCCGACAACAGCATCTTCGCCTACACACGCTCGTCATCGGACGGCGACAAGGTGACCGTCCTCGTCAATGCCACGCCCGTGATTCGCCCAGGCTATCGAGTCGGTGTTTCCGATGCCGGCAGCTACCGCGAACTCCTCAACAGCGACGCCCCAAACTACGCCGGCTCCGGCGTCAGCGCTGGTGCAGGTTTCCAAGCCCAGCCGACTCCCTGGCAGGGCCAGCCTTGGAGCATCGTTGTGGATCTGCCGCCTCTGGCCACGCTCGTGCTGGGAAGGTGATGTTCTCTGCTTGAAAGCGATTATTGCAAAGAGGAGCGAAGGTTGGCGCGTAGGTGTCGTCCCATGAAATTACTTACCCTCGCTTCCTCCCTCCTCCTTGCCGTTGCGCTCAGCGCGGCTGACGCTCCCAAGTCTGTTTACGATGTGCCGCTGAAGGACATCGACGGCAAAGACACCTCCTTGAAGGCCTATCAGGGCAAGGTGCTGCTCATTGTGAATGTTGCTTCTAAATGCGGTAACACGCCTCAGTACAAGCAGCTCGAAGCGCTGAATCAGGAATTCAAGAAGGATGGTCTGGCCGTGCTTGGCTTCCCCTGCAACGACTTCGGCGGCCAGGAGCCCGGCACCAATGCCGAGATCAAAGAGTTTTGCTCCCTGAAGTACAAGGTGACCTTCCCGATGTTTGACAAGGTGGCCGTGAAAGGCCCCAGCAAGAGCGAGCTCTACCAGGTGCTCAGCGGCCCGACCTCTCCCTTCCCGGGTGATGTGAAGTGGAACTTCGGCAAGTTCCTCGTCGGCAAAGACGGCAAGATCCTCAAGCGCTTCGAGCCCAAGGTGCAGCCAGACTCCCCGGAAGTCACTGCCGCGATCAAAGAAGCCCTGGCAGCGAAGTAAGGTCGAAAGCGCTCCGTAGTTAGATTCATCCAAGCGGCGATGACTCCATGAGTTGTCGCCGCTTTTTTATGTGATGAATCGGATCAGAGTATCCCTTGCCCAATTGATACAGGCCTATGCACGGCCAGGAGCAGCGCGTGCCACAGGGCTTGTAGGGAACCGCTGTGCGGGTCCGAAGCTTCGGGTCTGTAGCTCCCGCAGGCGCTCACAAAGGTGAGCCGTCCTTGGAATGTGAAAAGGCAGGGGCGCTGCACTAGTTTGCAAGCCGCACTCCCACAAGCCGTCCTCTACGCCGAAGTCGTCTGCGCTTTGACCGGCGGCAAAGCCGGAGCATTCCCACTCCCTGCAGGCGCAGGATGGCCCGGTGCACTCGTGCCCGGACGGGGATGGATCTCGATGCGGATGCCGCCGTTCGCGCCATCCATCATGCGCAGCTTCTCGCGAAACTCCTGCGGCACGGCCTCGCGTTCTTTCTCGTTGTTGATGGGCCAGCTCTGTTCCTGACCGGTTTTCGGACGCGCGATGAAGGTCTTTTTGCCGTCTTCGTTCTTGAGGGTGTACTCACCGGTATCGTCACGCCGGGGCACACTGGCGGCGGATTGAGACTGGGAGAAATGGAAGCGCTGCAGATCGGTGCCGGGTGGAATGGAGAGGCCAGTTTGATTCGGGGGTCCGTTGCGGTGGCGTCCACCACCTTCAGGCTGCTGGCCGTGGCCGGGCAGGTTGAGCATGGGCGCCTGGGGCATGGGGCCTTGGCTGCCGCCCTTCGACCACTGCTGAATGCGCTCCTGATATTCGCGCAGCTCCTTCTGAAAATTCCGCAGCCGTTCGAACTGCTCACGCAGCGCATGGTTCTGATTCTGGAAGCTGCGCTGCTCACCACTGCGGAACATGTCCTCATTGAAAGGAGGCATGCCGTATGGCGGCACCCCGCCCATATGATGCTGATGGTGCTCTTTGGCCTCGACCAGGTGCTCGCCCAGCGTGACCGCCACGGTGGTTTCCTTGCCGCCCGTGATAACAGTCAGCGAGACTACATCGCCCTTCTTTTTCGCCCGCACCAGCGCCCTGAACTGCTCCATGTTCACGAGCTGCTGATCCTCAAACTTCACCAG
>NZ_JBGANL010000101.1:0-8341 GCF_044222345.1 Prosthecobacter sp. | reverse complement strand
GCGCTGCATGTCGAAGGCGATATGGGACGCGAAGGCCTCGGCCTCTACGACCGCATGAACGGGATCGGCGCCCATGAAGTCATCATCGAAACCCCCAATCACAAGGAACACCTCGCCGACCTGCCGGCAAACCGGGTGGAGGATGTGCTCTGGGCCTATCGTGACCGGATTCTCGACCTTAAGAAGGATCTGCGGCTGCGATATATTCTGATCTTTAAAAATCAGGGCGCCACGGCGGGTGCCACGTTGGAGCATAGCCACTCTCAGCTCATCGCCCTGCCCGTCGTGCCCACCAGCGTCCTGGAGGAAATCGACGGCTGCCGGCAGCATTTCCAGCAGAAAGAACGTTGCATCTATTGTGACATCCTGCGACAGGAATCGACGGAAGGCACCCGCGTGGTATTGGAGAACCCAGAATTTGTCTGTCTGACCCCCTACGCGCCGCGCTTTCCGTTTGAGATGTGGATCCTCCCCAAGCGTCACGCGGGATATTTCGAAGAATGTCAGCGCACGCAGTTTGAATTTCTGGCGCCCATGCTGGGCGAAGCGCTACGGCGAATGGACGCCGTGCTGGCTCGACCGGCCTATAACTTCATCCTGCACAGCTCGCCGCTGCACGAAAAAACCGGGGACTACTATCACTGGCACATTGAGATCATCCCCAAACTCACCCAGGTGGCCGGATTTGAATGGGGCACCGGATTTTACATCAACCCGGTCTCCCCGGAAGAAGCGGCGAAGGCCCTGCGCGACGCGGAAATCTAGCACCCCGCCGGAGCGCCTCAGGGAAATCGCGCGGCAGCACCGCATACGCTCAGTTCCTCACGTTCCTCCGGGGGAGCGATACTTCAAGAACAACGTACTGGACAAATCTCCGGTGACACGTGAGTTTTGTCCAGTATCTTTCCTTGCTATTCGCAAGTACGACAAAGTATAAATTTCACGTAATCGTTTCAGGGTATTGGGGACCGCCTGAAGGCGAACGCTCACTTTCGACACACTCATACATTCATCCGCATGTAACGGGATGGGAAGGCAGCAACCACCAGGAAGGTAGGGAGGTCTCGTGAAAGTGCAGAACCTCGAATGGAAAGACGAAACGTTCAGCGAGCTGGATCTCCAAAATCAAAAATATAAGCGTCTCGCAATCGGGTCCGCCCTCCTCTTCCTCAGCGTGGTCGGCTTGCTGATTTACCAGATCATCGCGGGCATCAAGTAGCCGACGGCAGCTCGTCGCACACCATGTGCCCGTCCCCTTCCAACCGCTGTTGTCCTACCGCACCAGCGTACATCCAGGCAACCGCATCCCGACCGGATTGCAATCCCGCACAACTCAGCCGTATCATCGCGCATGCTTGTTCATCTCAGCCACCCACAACGCCAGGTTGAAATCAAAGGGCCCAAACGCACCAAGGAGTTGTTACGCGAACTCAATCTGGTGATTGAGGCGCATCTCGTCATCAGGGGCGATGAACTCGTCACGGAAGATGAAATGCTTGCCGACGCCGATCAGATTGAAATCCGGCCGGTCATTTCCGGCGGCTCAGTCTGAGTCATGAGTGCTGAGTTGTGAGTGTTCGGTCTCTGGTTCCATTCAACTCAATACTCACAACTAACCGCTCAACACTGTTGTACCCATGAACTGCACAAAATGCCCCACGAGTATGAGAGCGGTCATCAGCCTACCCCGGCACAATGCCGCCTTCTGCAAAGGCTGCTTTACGACCTTTGTGCACGAGCAGGTCGCACGCGCGATCAAGTCGTTCAAGATGTTTACGCCCGAGGACCGCATCCTTGTGGCCGTCTCCGGCGGTAAAGACAGCCTCGCTCTGTGGCATATCCTGCTGACCCTCGGCTACCGCGCCGACGCGCTGTATGTGAATCTCGGCATCGGCGGCTACTCCGAGGAGTCGAACCGGAAGGTGCGCCACTATGCCGACACCGTGGCCGCCGCCCATGGCGCCAAACTGATCGTGCATGTCGTTGAGCAGGAAGCCGGCGCCGGCATTCGTGAATTGGCCACCATTCTTCATCGTCCCACCTGTTCAACCTGCGGGACCATCAAACGGTACCAATTCAATCGCGCCGCGGTAGAACAGGACTACGACGTGATGGCCACAGGCCACAATCTCGACGACGAAGCTGCCCGCCTGTTAGGCAACGTGTTGCACTGGCAGGATGAATATCTGGACAAGCAAAGCCCCACCTTGCCGGCCTCCGTCGAAGGGTTCGCCAAGAAGGTGAAACCGCTTTGCCGCCTGTCGGAACGGGAAATCGCCGCCTACGCGGTCGTCAATCGCATCGACTACATCGTCGAAGAATGCCCGATGGCTAAGGGATCCAAAATGATCCTCTATAAAGAGGTCCTCAACCGGCTGGAAACGGAATCGCCCGGCACGAAGCAACGTTTTTACTGGGGGTTCCTAGAGAAGCAAACCAAGCCGGAGCCCGCCACGGAATCCATGGCCGAGAAGGATCAGCGAACGCTCCACCCCTGCCAATCCTGCGGACAACCCACCACCGCCGACACCTGCTCCTACTGCAAGATGATGGCAAAGGCCAAGACCGCCACCCCGCGTTAGGCTCGGCCTGAACGCCGGGTGATCGTCCGGCGAGGCTCCCGTCAATAGATACTCTTGCTCACTTCACTGGAACGGAGGCTCTCATTCCCGTTCACATCGTACGCCGTGACGGCAAAGTAGTAGGTCGTTCCGAGTTTCAGGTTCGAAAACTGATAGGACGTGGCCTTCCCCACGTCAACCGATGCCCCATACTGGCCGGAAGAGGTCCCGGAATAGACTTTGTATCCGGCTAAGTCGCTTTCAGCATTGGCATTCCACGCCAGAGCGGCTGTCGTGCCGGTGGTGGTTGAAGAAGTCGCGGCTGAGAGCTTGAGCGTCACGGGTATCGCCACGGTGCTTCCCCTGCTGGTCGTGATCGTCACCGTTCCGGAATAGGTCCCGGCGGCCAGCCCGCTGATATTGACGGACACCGTCACCTGCGTGGAACTTCCCAGAGTGCCGGACGTAGGAGAAAGACTCAGCCAACCGGCATTGTCCTTCCCGCTCCAACTGACCTTTCGACTGCTGCTCTTATAGACCTTCACCGTCTTACTGGGTGGATTGGGACCACCCTGTACGGCCTGAAAGGTCAAACTAGTCGGACTGGCTTGTAAGGCCTGGGCTTCGGAAAGCAGCATCAGGCTTCCGATCAGCATCACGGCAAGAGTCACCAGCATCCGAGGTAGGACACCCACAGGTAAAGAAAACCACTGGCGCAGACCTCGTTTCATATGACCTCCCACGTGCGACGTAAGGGAATACCATTTTCGCCAATCGCAAAGCGGCTCACAGGGCATCTCGTGACATGAACCACCGTCCCGGCCGGACTCATTAAGAGCAGTGATCATGCCAAACAGAAGTGCGTGAAGAAATCGTGCTATCTCATGAGGATTTACGTGTACCTCCACCACGGCTTCGGCGGCCGGTGTAGGGTTGAGACTTCAGGAATGGTAGAGAATGTGCACCCGGTTCCAGAGGCCAAATACCTGACGCTCAGGTTCCGGCCGATGATCTCGGGGATAAGATTCCATTCAGTCAAGACGCCAGGACGGGCCCGACTGTACTGTGTCTGCAGTTCGGATCTGAGCGCAGTGCGACCTCCGGACACGTGCCGCGAAAGCCACGCCGCCGCATCTCCTCGACAGCTGAAGCCCTGCGCCTTTGCACAGACCGGATGGACTGTGTATAAGCTAGAGTTGTCATGCGTCGCATTGTGCGCGCCTTTTTCACATACTCGTGTCTTCAGTCCGTACCACGCCATCCGTCGCGTGGCAGTCATCAACGTCACCGCCGTGCGGCCCTACTCCTTGCCTGGTTGGTTCTCTTCGGTCCACCACTCAACGATTCGATCGCCGGCGAGCCTGCAGCGCCGCCCAAGGGGCAGACGGCCTCCATTACGCTACGCTTCGTCTCCTGGAAACCTGATCACCCTCGCGTGTGGGACGAAGCCCTCGCCGAGTTCACCGAAACCCATCCTGATATTTCGGTCGTGCGCGAACTGGCCCCGCACAGCTCCACCGCCTATCACGATCTCCTGACGCAGAAGTTGAAAAATCGCGACGCCACGGTCGATGTCTTTTTCATGGATGTGATCTGGGTGCCGGAGTTTGCGGAAGCCGGTTGGGCCCGTCGGCTCGATGAGCGATTCCCTCCGGCCATGCGCGAGGAGTTTCTCCACGCCACTATCGAAGTCGGCCGATATGCCGACCATCTTTACGGCGTTCCGAGCCGCATCGATGCCGGGCTGCTCTACTACCGATCGGATTTGCTGACCAAGTATGGCTTCGCCCCGCCGACGACCTGGGACGAACTGGCCCGGCAGGCTGAGACCATCGTTGAGGGGGAGCAACCGCGCAATCCGACGCTACGCGGGTACACGGCCCAATTCAAGCAGTACGAAGGCCTCGTCTGTAACATGGTGGAATTCATCGACGGCCACGGCGGGAGCCTGCTGACCGCGGACGGAACACATTCGGCCCTGGCTAAACCCGAAGCGATGGCCGCCGTGCAGTTCGTTCGTGACCGGGTGATCGGCCGGCTCGCCTCACGCGCGGCGTTGACCTATCAAGAACCGGAATCCCTCTCCGTTTTTCTCCAGGGCCATGCGGTCTTTCACCGGAACTGGCCTTACGCCTGGGAACTGGCCAACAACCAGACTCGCTCCACCGTCGCCGGGCAGGTCGCTGTGATGCCGCTTCCCGGGTTCACTCCGGGACGCACGACCGCAGCACTCGGCGGCTGGCTTTACGGCATCAGCGCCTACTCGCAGCATCCAGACGAAGCCTGGGCGCTCATCGAGTTTCTGTCGAGCCAGGCCATGCAAAAGAAATTCACACAGGAGGCCGGCATCGCACCCTCCCGTCAGTCGCTGTTTTCCGATCCCGACCTGCTGGCGGCAGCACCGCAACTCCGTAACCACTTCGCCGTCCTCCGGTCCGCAACGGCCCGGCCGCGTTCCCCCCTGTATCCGGCCATCTCGCATGCACTGCAACGATATTTCAGCCGCGCCCTTGCCATCGACGACCTCGATCTTGCGCACGAAGCAACGGTGGCCGATGCCCAGATCAATCGGTTGTTGTCCCTGACGGAGCCTGTCCCATGAACCACGCCTCCTTGATCCTGCGACATCGCGAGAAGCTCGCGGCCTGGACCATGGTCGCTCCGGCGCTGCTCGTGACCATGCTCTTCGCACTGTACCCCGTGATGGATTCGCTCTGGCTCAGCCTGCACAACATCTACATCGGGCTGCCGCAACTCGGCAGTCCGTTCGTCGGCCCGGACAACTATCTGACGCTGGTGCGCGATCCGGTCGCGCACCAGGCGCTGGCCGTCACCCTTGCCTTCGTCGTTCTCTCGACGCTGCTGGAGTTGGCCTGCGGGCTGATCATCGCGCTGGTGATTCATGAGCGATTTCGTGGACGCGGTCTCGTGCGGGCGGCCATCCTGATTCCCTGGGCCATTCCGACGGTCGTCGCGTCGCAACTGTGGCGCTATATCTTCAATGACCAATACGGGTTCGCAAACTTATTGGTGTTCGGCGAACACGTCACCGACTACGTCCCCTGGCTGGCCTATCCGGGCGTAGCGTTCGGCATCGTGGTGCTGGCGGATGTCTGGAAGACATCTTCCTTCGCCGCGTTGCTGATCCTGGCCGGCCTCCAGGTCATTCCAGACGATCTCTACGACGCCGCACGTGTCGATGGCGCTACCGCCTGGCAGCGGTTTTGGCACATCACCCTGCCGCTGCTGAAACCGGCGCTGTTGCTCGCGCTCTTATTTCGGACCATGGACGCGTTTCGTGTCTTCGATCTGGTGTTTGTGATGACCCAAGGCGGCCCTGGCGACGCCACGCAGGTGCTGCAGTTCTATGGCTACCAAACCCTGTTCACGGAAGGCCGGATCGGATATGGCTCTGCCGTCTCCGTGGCCGTGTTCCTGATGATCCTGGCGTTGTCGTTGACCTACCTGCGCGCCATCGGGTCGAGTCTCTTGGAGCGCAGACAACCATGAATCGACGGCTCCTCCTCGCGCTGGGCATCATCGCTACGGTGGGACTGAGTCTGCTGCCGTTCCTCTGGTTTGTCCTCACGTCGTTCAAGTCGCAAGATGAGATCGAAGCCGCTCCTCCCGCCTGGTGGCCATCAGGCAGCCTGGGATTCTATCGCTCCGCCCTCTTCGACCACCATCTCTTCGACTACGTGCTGAACAGCGTCGTGGTTGCCGGCTCCACCACGCTGCTCGCCCTTTTGCTCGCCATCCCGGCAGCCTACGCGCTGGCCCGGCTGACCATCCCCGGCAAACAAGGGATTCTGGCCGTGTTGCTCTGCGTTTCGATGTTTCCCCAGATGGCCATCGCCGGGCCCGTCTGGCGACTGCTCGACGCAATCGGCGGCCTCAACCACCGTTGGGGCGTCGTGTTGCCCTATGTGGCCCTCACCCTGCCATTGGCGATCTGGATTCTAGCCAGCTTCTTCAAAGAATTGCCGCCCGAGCTCGAAGATGCCGCACGCGTTGACGGATGTGGTCCTTGGGGCACCCTGCTTCGCATCACACTGCCGTTGGCAACACCGGGGATTTTTACCGCCTCGATTCTGATCCTGATCTATGCCTGGAACGAATTCTTCTTTGCCCTTTTGATTCTCACCCAACCGGAGCAACAGACATTGCCCGTGGGCATCGCCCTCTTCCAGGGAGAATTCACCATGCCCTGGGGAGAGCTGGCCGCAGCCTCCGTGGTGGCGACCCTTCCCTTGATCGTGGTCGTGCTGTTATGCCAACGATGGATCGTGAGCGGATTGTCCGCCGGCGCCGTGAAAGGTTAGCAGAATGTTGAAAAAGGGCTGCCAGCGGCGTTCTCCTACGCACGCCGCCCTGCGACGTACTGCAAGGGTACGCCTCAGTCGACGTGCTTCGTTTGGCCTTGCTGGATAGCCTTTTTGAACATTCTGTGCACACCGTTATTTTGCAGGAGTCTCTGTGGCTGAACTAGACCTGCGTACCATTTCAAAATCGTTCCGTGACCAGCCCGTGCTGCGCGATATCTCGCTGCAGGTTCCGGATGGAAGCTTCACGATTCTGCTCGGACCTTCCGGTTGCGGCAAATCGACGCTCCTCCGCATCATCGCCGGGCTCGAATCCCAGACGTCGGGGCAGGTGCTCATCGACGGGAAGGAGGTCGATCACCTGCCGCCCGCGGAGCGCGACATCGCAATGGTGTTTCAGCAGTACGCCCTCTACCCGCACCTCTCCGTTCGCGAGAACCTCGCCTTCGCGCTGAAGATGCGCCGAGTCCCGCGCGACACGATTGAAACCCGCATCGCCGAAGCCGCGCAGTTGCTGGACATCCAGCCGCTGCTGGATCGCAAACCCAAAGACCTGTCGGGAGGACAGCGGCAGCGCGTCGCGATGGGGCGGGCCATCGTGCGTAAGCCCAAGCTCTTCCTCTTTGATGAACCGCTCTCCAACCTGGATGCGCAACTGCGCACCTCGATGCGTATCGAACTCAAAAAGCTGCAGCAGCGCCTGCAGGCCACCATGATCTATGTCACCCACGACCAAGTGGAAGCGATGACGCTGGGGGATCGCATCGTCGTCATCGAGGGTGGGCGTATTCGACAGACGGATGATCCGCAACGCACCTACACCGCCCCGGCCGATCCCTTCGTCGCCTCCTTCATCGGCACCCCGCCGATGAACCTCTGGGAAGGTCGCTTCATGACAGAAGGCGGAAAGACCGTCTTCAAAAGCAACGACCTAACCGTCCCGCTCCCGGCAAGACTGGCCCCACCTCAACCAACACAACACTCCGCCGTTACAGTCGGCATCCGCCCGGAAGACATCACGCTCAGAAAGTCGACGGAAGCCGCACAGGTAACGGGAATGGTGGAACTGGTGGAGGATCTCGGGGCGGACCTACTCCTGCATTGCCGTGTCGGTGAGCTTCGCCTCGTGGTCCGTACGGCCCGCCGCACTGACAGCATTCAAGGACAGGCAGTGACACTCTTTTTCCCAGTCGATAAATTGCATCTCTTCATTGACCACCGCCGTTTCGACCCGCCCTTCACCTCTGCCACTTGACTGTGCTCTGGGCTCTCTTATCTCTTTCATAAGGACAATGGCGGCCGAAGAGAAAAACCATGTGTTCGCTTGCAATGCGTCCGGAGACCTCGTAAGCTCCGGAAAGGATTGCACTCTTCGTCTGCGCGCATCGAATGATTCTCCACGGATAGACCCTGATGGCCACATCTCAACGCGGTTATTACGACATCCTCGGTGTGCCA
>NZ_JBGANL010000100.1:0-8615 GCF_044222345.1 Prosthecobacter sp. | reverse complement strand
GCCGCAGAGATAGACAATGAGGCCGGGCTGACGAAGAGGCTGGCTGGGGGTGCTCATGGGATCGGCCCGAAATATCAGGTGGCGAAAACAATGACAAGCCTTTTGATGCGGCGCCGCCTCACTTTAGAGCATTTTAAATTATATTATAGCCTAATGGGGCGGCGGCGGTGACGCGGATTTGATGGGTGTGGCGGAGCACCGCACAGGGGACTGTGCGGACCACTTTGCTGTCGCCCTCGCGATAGCTTTGGATTTTTCAACCCAGATGAGGCCACATTTTTATTTAAAATGCTCTAGTTCTTCCGCGAACAGCAAGCAGCCTCCTTTTTAATACAAGATCAAAAAGTGAGCGCCCTCTGCGTAGGCTGCGGTGAAGCCCCAGACAGGAACCCCCGGCTTGATACCACGTTTGCCCGTGGCTTTGCCAGAGGAATCAAGCACTAGCCAGCCAAGCTGCCCGCCCTTCTGCCATCCGGTGCCCACGCTCCAGGAGATCAGCGTCTCACCGCGCGCATTCACGGCCAGGGCAGGGTGCCGCGCCTTGTCCTCCGAAACAGCCAGCGCCGCAGACGTCTCATCCAGCAGTGCGGTGTAGACCTTGCCCTCCGCCTCCCACGCCGCCCGCGTTTTCGATCCGGCGGCGACCACGCTCGCGCTGCTCATCGGGCACGCGTTGATGGCCCATGGTCCGACGTTCCGGTGCTGAAAAGTCACCCCGCCATCCGTGGAAGTCATCAGCGTGATGTCCCGCTGCGCCATGCTGCGTGCGGCCCGGTACAGCGTGATCAGCTCCCCGGTGGGGCTCACAAAGGTCTTCAGCGAGCAGCATGCGCACACGCCCGGGTCATCCCCATTCGCAATCCTGGGCTGCGAGAAGGTGCCGCCGTTGTCCTTCGATTGCAGCACAAACACCCGCCGGTTGATCTCCCCCGGCGCGGCACCCGCAGGCGCACCGTGCCAGACGATGTACACCTCCCCCTGCGCACTCGCCGCGATGGAGGCCCCGCCATCCAGCCCCTGGGTGTCTGCCCGCAGGTCACGCTGCTTCTCAAACGTGGCGCCATGATCCAAGGAGCGCGTGTAAAGCAGTGGCGCGGGCTGGTTTTTGCCGCCGGGTCCGTTCCACACCACGTGCAGCGAGTCATCCTTCCCCACGGCGATCTGGGCTCCGCGGATCGTGCCGGCCGCCACCGCGGTGGCCGGTGTACTATTGAGAGTGCGCGGCGCGCTCCAGCCGGCGGCACCGCTCTGCTTTGTCACGTAGCGCACATCACCTCCGCGCGGATCGCCAATCAGATAGACCAGATGCAGCGTGCCATCCCGGGTGGTGGCGAGCTGCGGCTGCACGCCGCCCTCCGGCACACGCTCAAAGCGGACCTCCTCCGCGCCATGGGTGAAAACCGTCAGCAGCAGGAAGGCGATGTGTTTTTTCATGGCGGCGGGCTCAGGCGAGCCGCAGCGAATAACGTTCCCCACGGCGGCCGAGCTTCACGCGCGCGCCATAAATTTCGCTCAGGTTTCGGCTGTTCAGCACCTCCGCTTTCGGCCCGGAGGCAAGCACCTGGCCGTCCCGCAGCAGCAGGCAGTGGGTGATGCTCGGCAGGATTTCCTCCACATGGTGCGTCACCAGCACGAGGGAAGGGGAGTGCGGCTGCACCGCCAGAGACTGCATCCACTGCAGGTACTTCTCCCGCGCCACCGGGTCCAGTCCTGCGCAGGGTTCGTCGAGAATCAGCACATCAAATTTGGCCATCAGCGCGCGGCAGATGAGGACCTTCTGCTTTTCCCCCTGCGAGAGCGGCCCCCACAGGGCCTCGGCGAGGTAGGCGCAGCCCACCTGCTTCAGCAGGCCTGCCGCCTCACGCAGCACGGCTGCGGGCGGCTCGTCGATCAGGTTCAGCTTCGCCTCGCGTCCGCTTGCGATCACGTCGATCACCGGCTCGCCGCTTTCCAGGTAGGTGGTCAGTGTGTTCGTCACCAGCCCCACGCGGCGGCGTACTTCGCGCCAGTCATCCTCGCCAAACACGCTCTCGCCGATGCGGAGGCTGCCGCCCGTCGCGCTGTCATAGCCCGTGATCAGGTTGATGAGCGAGGTCTTGCCGCAGCCGTTGGGGCCCAGGATGCACCAGTGCTGGCCGGGATCCACGCGCCAGGAGATGCCTTTGAGGATGGGACGGCCACGGCGGAAAGTGAGGTCAGAAACTTCGAGTACGGGATTGGACATGTGGCTGGATGATGGAATGACGAAGAGCGAATGTCGAGTCGTGTTGAACGGCATCGTTTAAAAGCTCAAGGCGGGGCCTGCTGGCCACGAGTTCTTTGAAAGGACCTACATCTCAAACGCTTCTATGTGTGGATAGAATTTGTCCTTTTGATTTTTCTCCCGTGACAAAAATAACCATCCTGCTAATCTCGAATCCCTTTCTCAAAAAATGTCAGTTTCCCCAGATGCCCAGCCACATTGCGCCATCAAATCTGATGACGTGCGTCAATTCAAGCTTGTGCATCAACGTAGTTTTTTAGTACTTTGTGCTGATGTGGAACGCACCCTGCAACTCATGAGACCCATTTTCTGTGCCGCTCTGACCCTGGCCGCTGTCACGCCTGTGTTTTCCCAGGCTCCTCCGCCTGCACCTCCGGCAGCCCCTGCTGCGCCTGCAGCCCCGGCTGCCTTGAACATCCAGCAGGAGACTGAGGCTCTCATCAACGCGGCCGGCGCGCTCTTTGCCGAGGCCAAATACCAGGAGGCGCTTTCCAAGCTCGCCGTCGCGAAGAAAAACCTCAACAACAAGCCCTTTGAAAGCATCCTCTTCACGGAAGGTGCCTGCTACTACAATCTCAACGACTACCCGAAGGCCATCGAATCTCTCGAAGCCTACGTGAAGGAATTCCCGCAGGGCTCCGCCATCATTGATGTCCGCATGGCCCTCGGCCGCTCCTACATCGCCAGCAAGAAGGAAGACAAGGGCATCGAAGTGCTCACCAACGTCGTCCGCGATTCGCCCGAGAAAAAAGCCGAGGCCGGTCTCATCATCGCCGACACCCTCAACAAGCAGGACAAAAAGGAGGATGCTCTCAAAATCCTCACCAACGTCCTCGCAGACGGCATCCGCAGTGCGGAGTCCATCCAGGCCGCCATGCTCGCGGCCAACATCTACGTTGCCAGCGGCCAGCTTGATCAGGCCACCGCCCTCATGGACAAGGTGCGCAACTTCGCCTCCGGTGGCGACAGTATTGCTCAGATGAACAACATCTATCTCAAGCTCGGCGATGAGATGATGGAAAAGAAGGCCTACAAGGAGGCTCTCGGCGCCTACCAGCTGGTGCGCAAGAAGAACGAAATCTCCCGCATTCAGACGGAGCAGGTGGCCAAGCTGGAGGCCCAGCTCAAGACCGCCAAGGGCGTGCGCAAGGACGAGATCGAAACGAAGCTCAAGGCCAACAAGGAAATCATGGCCGAAATCGAGAAGCGCACCGATTACGATGCCTCTCTCTATTACCGCCTCGGCCGCTGCTACTATGAAATGGGCTCTCCGACCGACGCAGGTGCGGGGGATGCCTCCCGCCTGTGGCAGGCGATTCTCGCTTTCGAAGTCGTGGTCAAAGATTTCAAGCAGTTCGCCCAGCGCGACAAGTGCATGTACGGCCTCCTGATGGTCAACGCTTCCTTGAAGCGGATCAAGGAGGCCCGCGAGCAGTGCCTGGAATTCATCGAAAACTTTCCGGATAGCGACATGGTCGGCGAGGTATCCTTGATGTATGGCATGCTGGCCTACCAGAACAAGCAGCTTAAAGAGGCCATCGCCGCTTGGAAAAAAGCCCTCAGTTTCCCCAAGGCCGACAAACAACGGCTGAATTTCCTCATCGGCAGCGTCCAGTTTGAACTTCAGAGCTTCGACGAATGCCGCACCACCTATGAACAGGTGCTCCAAGATTTCCCGGACACCATCTACAAGGACGATCTCCAGTACCGCATCGCCCTGACTTACTTCTATCAGAACGACTCCAAGAGCGTGACCAAGGCGCTCAAGACCTACATCAAGGACAACCCCAAGGGGCAGTATGTCGTCGATGCGCGCTATCGCCTCGCCTTCATTGATTTCCAGGGCGGCGACAAAAAGGCTGCGGAAACCGAACTGCTGAGCATCGCCAAAGACGCTCCGAACGATCCAAACATCGGCCAGGTGCATGCGCTTCTCGGTGATATTTACAATCAGCGTGCCGACTATGAGAACGCGATGATTCAGTTTGCCTTCGCCGTGGACAAGGCCAAGACCGACGACGTTCTCAAGTACGCCATGGATCAGGTGACGGATCTCTACGTCGGAGCCAACAAGTGGAAGGAACTGGCGGCCATGTGGCAGCGTTACTACAACACGAACAAGGACAACGACGACCTCGCCCTCAAGGCCATCCTTTGGATCAGCCGCGCCCTCATCAAGGAAGGCAAGGTGGAGGAAGCCAAGAAGCTCCTCGCGGAACACATCAAAACCCGCATCCCCATCGTGGCCAATCAGCAGGTGGAAGGCTTGATCCAGCAGCTCGTCTCGATCAGCGCGCCGAAACGCCGCCGCGCCGCCGCTGCTGCGACTGCTCCAGTGACACCGCCTGCGGATGGTGCCAAGGCCGCCGAAAAAGCTCCTGCGCCCGCGCCTGAGGTCACTTTTGAAGACGTGGAAAAGCAGCTCGAAACGCTGCTGAGCCCGCCGCAGACCGCCATGAATGGCACCGCGCAGATGCGCATTCTGTTTGCCAAGGCATGGCTCGCCAAGACGATGAAGCAGCCTGAGAAGGCCGAGAAGTTCCTCACCATCATCATCGAAGTCGCCAAGCCTGACGACCTCAGCCCCATGCTCCTCAGCATCGTGGGAGACGCCGCCCGCAAGAAGGGTGATCTGGAAAAAGCCAATGGCTGCTACGTCCGCCTCAGAGACTTCTTCAAAGACAGCGAATTCTCAGACGGTGCTCCTGTCGGCCTGGCTGAAATCGCCTTCGAAAAGGGTGAGTATGACAAGGCCCTGGAACTCTTCCGTGATGCCCTCAACAACTACCCCGGCAGCTCCCACGTGCTGGATGCCACGCAGGGTGAGGCCAAGACCCTCGTCAAACTCAAGAAGTATGACGAAGCCAAGAAGATCTTCGAGACCATCTCCAACACCAAGGAATGGCGCGGCCACGCCACGGCCAATGCCCTGCGCATGCTTGGCGAGATCGAGGCTCTCCAAGGCAAGCACGAGGCTGCCATCGCCTACTTCCAGCGCGTGTTCATCGCCCACCAGAAATGGAAGGATGAAATGGCCAAGGCCTACCTCCTCTGCGGCAAGTCCTTCAAGGCTCTCGGCAAGAGCGAGGAAGCCAGAAAAACGGTTCAGGAGATGATCGAACGCAAGGATCTTGAGACTCAGCCGGAAAAGAAAGAGGCTGAGAAACTCCTCCCCACCCTGTAATTTTCACGCGAACCCACCCCACGATTTTCATGCACTCGTTCGCCCGCTTTTTGCTCGTTTTCGCCGTCGTCGCCGCTGGTTCCGCCTTCGGGCAGGCCATCGTCCTTAAGGACGGCAACCGCGTCTTCTCCTCCGAGTTTTCCATCAGTCCGGAAGGCAAGATCGTCCGCACCGTCCAGATCGGTGAAAACAAGGCCACCACCATCCTGGAGAAAAAGAACATCGATTCCCTCGAGTGGCCCTATCCGGCTGAACTCACCGAATCCGCCGACCTTCTCGCCAAAGGCAAGACCGAGGAAGCCATCGCCGTCCTCAAGAAGGGCCGTGACTTCTTCGAGCATTTCGAAGGCATCGAGGGCAACTGGTACATCGACATCTATTTCGCCTACATCGAAGCGCTCAATCAGGGCGGCAAGTTCGATGAAGTCGTCAAAGCTCTCCCGTCTCTCCGCGCCCTCAAGCTCACCGACGCCCAGAAGATGCGCCTGCGCATCATCCAGCTCGACATCGAGCGCCAGACTTCCTCGGATTACGCGGGAATCATCGTGGAGGCCCAGAGCATCCTCAAGGAAACCGACGACTCCGCCATTGGCGCTTCGCTTTGGGCCCTGATGGCGGATGTGTACACCCGCAAGAAGGAGTGGGAAAAAGCCCTGCTGGCCTACCTGCGCATCCCCGTGTTTTACGGCACGCAGATGCAGCGCGTGCCTGAGGCGGAGCTGAATGCCGCCAAGATTCTCATCAAAATGAAGCGCTATGAGGACGCCAACGCCTTCCTCGCGCGTATCAGTGAATCCTATCCCGGCTCCCCGGTCGCCGAATCCGCCACCAAGGAGAAAGCGGCGATTGCCGGAATGAAGAATGTCCCCGAGGAAGAGGCTGAAGCCGCCGCTGCCGATGGCAAAACGGACGCAGCCAAACCGAAGGAAGGCGAGCCCGCCAAACCCACCGACTCCAAACCCAAAGCTTGAATCATTTCCCCATGCAAACCAACACTGCCACCATCATGACCCGCCACATCCCCAACGGCCCTGCCCGCGCGTTCCTTTGCGTCCTGCTGGCTCTGGGTGTCCTCACCTCCTTCAACCTGTATGCTGAAGACGCGGCTCCGCCGGAAGGTGCCGCCGCTGAAGTGCATACCGAATCCATGATCGACCGCTTCATCGAAGGCGGCTGGGTCATGTATCCCATCACCGTCTGCTCCATCGCTCTCGTCTGGCTCACCGTTGACCTATGGATGCGCACCGGCATCAAGAAGGCCGCCCCTCCGGCCCAGGTCGCCCAGGTGCAGGATCTCTTCCGCGCTGGTGACTACGTCGGCGCCTACCAGTTCTGCAAAGGCAGCCCCTCCGCCTTCACCAACACTACCCGCGTGGGACTCAGCTTCCTCGGGGACGGCCATGACGCCACCGAAGCCGCCCTCTTCAGCGAGCTTAACAAAGTCAACGCCGCCATCCAGACCCGCATCAACTACCTCTCCGTTATCGGTGTTTGCACCCCCATGATCGGTCTCACCGGCACGGTGACCGGGATGATGCGCGCCTTCTCCACCCTGAAGACCAGCGGTGCAGGGGACCCTGCCAAGCTCTCCGGTGCTATCGGTGAGGTGCTCATCGCTACCGCTTCCGGTCTCTTCATCGCCGTCCCGGCGTTCATGTTCTTCGACTTCCTCCGCAACCGCCTCCAGGTGAGCATGAGCGATCTCCAGGAAATCGTCATGGCCCTGTTCCGCAAGATGCCCTACTCCCATCTCAAGGACGCCCACGTCGGCGAAGAAGAATTCTATGCCGCCATCCCCAATTGGGTCGCCGGCGAAGCTCAGCCTGCCACAGCAGCCTGATTCACCCTTCTTTTATCCCTTATACTCAACCCTTGACCTTCTAACACTATGGGCGGCGGCGGCGGCGGTGGTGATGGCGAACCGGAGTTTCAGATTGCTCCGATGATTGACGTGCTCTTGGTGCTGCTCATTTTCTTTATGAGCATCACCTCGGCGCAGGTGTTGAGTATCGACAAGGAGATCCAGCTCCCTGTCGCCAAAGACGCCAAGAAAAAGGAAAAAGACGTTCAGAACGAGGCGAACATCAATGTGCGCTGGACGAATGGCAAGGCGACCATCCTGTTTGAAAACAACTCATATGATGTCGTGGAGCCGCTCGTGGAAAAACTGCGCGCCCGCCACGATGTCAACGCCAAGTACCGTGCGGTCATTCGTGGAGACAAGCGTCTGCCTGCGATCGAAATCCAGCGCGTCATGAGTGTCATCGCCCAGGCGGGTATTGATGACATTTCCTTCTCCGCCTTGAACAAAGAGTAATCCTCCTCCTCATGTCTGAACCCGGCAAAAAAAAGCATCGCGAAATCGAAACTGAACAGCTCGCTGTCGGCTTCCAGATCGCCCCCATGATCGACGTGGTGTTCGTCATCATGCTCTTCTTCATGGTCATGGTTGGTTCCGTGAAGGTCGAGCGCGAACTCAAAAGCCAGCTCCCAGGCCTCGCGCCGCCCAGCGCCGATGCCCCCACCGAAATGCCGGATGAAATCATCGTCGGTGTGGAGGAATCCGGTGCCGTCACCCTCAATGAAGAGGAGTTCGACAGCAATCGTCCGGACAAAGCCCTGCCTGATTTCATCAGCACCCTCAAGCGCCTGAAGCAGGAGGCCGACAACCGCAACGCCAAGGTCATCGTGACCATCCAGGCTGAAGAGCAGGCCACCTATGAGCGCGTCATTGATGTGCTCAATGCCCTCGCCGTCGCCAAGGTCGCCAACGTGACCTTCACGGTCGGTGGTGACGAAGGGTTCTGATTTTTTTGTCAGTGTTTGATCATCTGCACCCCAAGAAAAGGGGCCGCAGTTCCGTCCTCGTACTCTGAAAAGATCTTCTTCATGAATCCGTCGCAGCCAGGAACCCCGGAAAATCCGCAGAATCCCCAGCAGCCAGCGCCCCCTCCGGGTGTCACGCAGCCGCTGCCGCAGGGGTATCCCCAAGGTTATCCGCCGCAGGGCTACCCGCCGCAGATGCCAGGCTATCCGCCAGGATACCCGATGCCGCAGGGCTACCCGCCGCAGATGCCGGGCTATCCTCAGGGTTACCCGATGCCGCAGGGCTACCCACCGCAGATGCCGGGGTATCCGCCGGGCTACCCGATGCCGCAGGGTTACCCG
>NZ_JBGANL010000040.1:0-53486 GCF_044222345.1 Prosthecobacter sp. | reverse complement strand
GTATGGATCTTTGCAAAATTGGAAGCCCTCAAGCTAGGCAGCAGCGCACTCGCGGCTGCTGCCAGGGCTGCGCGTGCCCGGATGCCTCGCTGCCAGTTATCTGACCACCTCGCTCCATCTCACAACTGCCTGAAAGCAAGTGCATGGATCATTCCCCATCGCTCAATAGAACGGTGCGTGCCGAACAGTACTGGCAAGAGTGCCCGCATCACTTACTTCTTCTCGGCGTCCGATTTACCGCCTTTGATTTTCAGCAGCTCGTTTTCGATGCGCTTGCGGGCTTTTACGTCGGGGGTCTTGAGGGCTTCGGCGCGTTCGAGGTAGTTGAGGGCTTTGGCTTTGTCACCGAGGGCCTGGTGGGTGAGGCCGATGTGTTCGAGGATTTCGGCGTCTTCCGGAGTGACGGGCTGGATGAGGGCTTCGGCGCGCTGCAGTTCCTTGAGGGCGCCGGGGTAGTTGCCCTTCTTGTAGTGGAACCAGCCGAGGCTGTCGATGTAGGCGGGCTGGTCGGGCAGCAGTTCGTTGGCCTTGGTGATGAGTTCGCCCGCTTTGTCGAGGTGCGTGCCGACATCCAGCCACATGTAGCCGAGGAAGTTCATGGTGTTGGCTGCGGCCCTGGCTTCTTCGCGCGGAGTCAGGGTGATGGATTTTTCCAGCATGCGTGAGGCGTCCTCGTAGCGTGCCAGGCTTTCGAGCGTGATGCCTTACTGAAAGAAGAACAGGTGGTCCAGCAGTTCGCTCTGGGTGGAGCTGGCGAACTGCTCGGCTTCGGCGAAATGCTGCACCGACGGGCCCCATTCCTCGCGCGCACGATGGGCGATGGCGAGCTGGTAGTGGACGAGGGGATGATCGGGAAACAGGCGTGCGCTGCGCTGGCCGACACGCACCATGTCATCGAACTTTTGCGTCTGGTAGAGCTCCCAGCCGAGCTTGACGTAGTCGCCGATCTCGCCGCCGCCGTTTTGAATGGCGGCCTGGAGGTGGGTGATGGCCTTTTCGGGCTGCTTGAGTTTGTCGTACTCAGTTGCCAGCAGGCGCTGCATCTCGGCGTCGTCCGGTGCTTGTTTGACGATTTGTTCCAGACTGGTAAGCGCCTTTTCTTTTTGTTCGGAGGCAACGTAGAGGCGGTAGAGCAGTTTGCGGGCGTCGAGGTTGTTGTATTCGGCCGCGAGTTTTTCACAGAGCTGCCGGGCGCGATCGAGATCGTTGGTCAGGAGATACTGACGGGCGACTTCGAGAGTGACCTGCTCGGCTTCGGCTTTGGAGGCGGTTTTGAGGGCGTTTTCAAAAAACGGGGCCACGCGCTGGCGGTACTCCGTGGCGAACTCGGCCTGACCGAGCGGCCAGACGCGTTCGGCGGTGTGGCCTGTGGCCAGCCAGTACTGCGGATCGCGGCTGTTCTGATTGGCGGCCTGCGTCATGACGGCGATGGCCTTGTCACGCTCGTTGTGGGTGAGGTGCAGCATGACGGCCGTCTCGTAGACCTCGGCATGAGAGGGGAACTTGGCC
Source organism: Prosthecobacter sp. (assembly GCF_044222345.1). Taxonomy (GTDB): domain Bacteria; phylum Verrucomicrobiota; class Verrucomicrobiia; order Verrucomicrobiales; family Verrucomicrobiaceae; genus Prosthecobacter. Next base: position 51,977 of record NZ_JBGANL010000040.1, on the reverse strand, counting down.
AGGGCTTCGGCCACGGCTTTGGAAGGGACGTCGTCTTTGACGAACAAGTCCTCCGGCGGGTAGGTGCTGGCGAAGCGCGCGAGATTGAGCAGCGGCGCGGGAGTGCGCGGGCTGGCACGCACGGCATCCTCGAGGATTTTGACGGCAGCTTCGCGCCCTTGGAACTGCATGGCAATCCCGGCGGTATGCGCTGCCAGATCCGAGTTGCCCGGGTCTGCTTTGAAAACGGCCAGATAATGGTCCAGCGCCTGCCTTAGTTTCCCAGAAGCTTCGAACTGGAGCGCGGCAGTGTAATGCGCCAAGACATCTGCCCGGGAGGCAGATGCTGGAGAGAGGTGGAGGTCTGATGTGTCTGCCGCTCTGGCTCCCAAGGACAGGTCCGCTGATGTTGCAGCGTGACCTGAGAGGAGGGAGCCAAAGAAGGCGGCAAGACCCATCGTGAGACAGGGCCGCAGAGCCCTGCCAACCGAGCCGTACCCGGGCATGACAAAGCTTCCTGCGTCTCGAAAAGATCGAATCGCACTGCGGAGAGGAGCCATGCCGGGAAGGCTAGCGGTTACGACTTGTAGCGCAAACGCTTCTTGTGACGGTTCGCGCGCATGCGCTTCTTGCGCTTGTGCTTGTTGATCTTCGTTTTTCTCCGCTTTTTGAGCGATCCCATGTTCGTGTTCTCCTGTTTGTTGGCGTTGATCTAGTGGACGACTTTATTGAGGGGGTATTCCACAATACCCTCGGCCCCCAGCGACTTCAGTCGTGGGATGATGACCCGCACGGTGGCTTCGTCGATGACCGTTTCCACGGCCACCCAATCCTGGCTGGCGAGTGTAGAAACGGTAGGCGAGCGCTGGGACGGCAGGCATGCGACCACCTCCTGCAGCTGTTTCGAGGGGACGTTCATTTTGAGACCGACCTTGTGGCGGGCCTCGAGCGCACCTTTGAGCAGCAGCACGAGTGTCTCCATCTTCTGCCGCTTCCATTCATCACGGGCGGCAGGTTTGCTGGAGACAAATTGGGGGTAGCTTTCCATCAGCGTGTCCACGATGCGCAGCTTGTTCGCGCGCAGGGACGAGCCGGTTTCGGTGATGTCCACGATGGCATCCACCATTTCGGGCACCTTCACTTCGGTGGCGCCCCAGCTAAATTCGACTTCGGCCTCGACGCCATGGGCGGCGAGGTATTTTTTGGTCATCTCCACGGCTTCGGTGGCGATGCGCTTGCCCTGCAGGTCCTTGACGGACTGCACCGGGGAGTCATTCGGCACCACGAGCACCCAGCGGGTGGGCCAGGAAGTGGCCTTGCTGTAGCGCAGGTCGGTGATGACTTCGACATCCGCGCCGTTTTCCACGATCCAGTCGCGGCCGGTGATGCCGCAGTCGAGGAAACCGTGATCGACATAGCGGCCGATTTCCTGGGCGCGCAGCAGGCGGAGCTCCAGTTCGGAGTCATCCACCGAAGGGCGGTAGGAGCGGGAGGAGACGACTATGTTGAACCCCGCGCGCTTGAATAGTTCAAGCGTCGGCTCCTGCAGGCTGCCTTTGGGCAGTCCCAGGCGGAGGATATTCTTGGGTTCGGACATGGTTGGGGGAAGGGGGCGCGCATCCTAGTGGCATTTTTTCGGCTGGCGAGGGGAAATTTCACGGCAAAGCCTTCCGCCAGCCCAAAGCGGCGTTTTTTAGGCGTTCGGCGGTGTCTTTTTCGGTCTCGGCGAGGTTGATGGTTTCGTTGGGGTCGCGAATGAGATGGTACAGCTCGATTTGGGTGCCGTCTGCGTTAACGAGGAGCTTCCAGTCGCCGTCGCGGATGGCAACGTTGGGAGATTTGGAATCTGGTTCTTTGGGGTAGGGAAAGCCGCTCTTCACCTTGCCTGCCTCGCCGGGTTTACGACCGTATTCCCAGAGGAGGGATTTGTGGCGGACAGTTTTTTCGCCGCGCAAGGCGGTGCTCATATCTTCGCCGTCCTGATCGGACGTGGAGGCTTTGATCTGAGTCAGGGCGCAGAGGGTGGGCATGAAATCGACGCTGCTGACGACGGTGGACTCATTCACGGTGCCTGCGGGCACTACGCCGGGCCAGCGGACGATGAGGGGCGTGCGGATGCCGCCTTCGTAAAGACTCCATTTCATGCCGCGCAGGCCTTTGGTGCGGGTATGCTCCAGGGTGGGCTCAGGGCCGTTGTCACCGCAGAGAAGAATGAGAGTGTTCGGGGGCAGTGCGTCGATGAGGCGGCCGATCTGGTGGTCTGTTTCGACGAGCACGTCGCGGTATTTCGCTGGCAGTGGACGATCATCCCTGGCCTCGCTGGGACGATAGGGGGTGTGAACGTCATCGAGCCACAGATTCACGAAGCATGGCTGACTTGAGTGCTGCTGCATGAACTTCAGTGTTTCATCGACCATCCAGCGCGTGCGCTCATGCCGGGGCACCTGCTGGGGTTCGCGTTTGGTGTCCCAGGGCATCGTTTTCAAGCCGAGGGCTGCGGCGGGTTCCGGGCTTTCATAGGTGCCCAGGCCCAGATCGTAGCCATAGGCGGCGAATTTGGGGGCGTCGGTCACATCGCGCCCGCCGCCGAGGTGCCATTTGCCGATGTGGGCGGTGGCGTAGCCGGCGTCATGGAAGGCGCGGGGCAGAGAGGGGGCCTGCGGATCGAGGTAGTCGGCCTGTTCACATTCGCGATTGCCCGCCCGCGTTTGCAGATAGCTGGTGATCCGCCAGCGAGCCGGAAACTGCCCGGTGATCATGCCGCAGCGTGAAGCGGAGCAGATGGGAGAGGCGACATAGAACTGCCGGAACTGCATGCCTTCTTTGGCCAGCCGGTCCATGTTCGGCGTGGGTACCTGCCCACCAAAACAGGAGACATCTCCCCAGCCCATGTCATCGACGACGAGGCAGAGGACGTTGGGTCTTTCGGCGGCGGCAGAGCCGAGGAGAGAACCCAGGAGTGTCAGGAGCAAAATGGTACGCATGCGAGGTAAACGAGGTCCTGGGACGGCCTTATCTGGGACAAATCCGCCTGCACCTATCGAGATCGCACTCTGTCGTGAGCGTGAAATCCACATTGACGCCCCCGGTTTGGGGAATACTCTCCCCGCTTCACAAGACGCATCATCAAATCATGATTCGTCCATATAACCCACACGACCACCATCATGTCCCGTAGCTACATCTTCTCGTCCGAGTCCGTCGGCGAAGGCCATCCTGACAAAGTTTGCGACACCATTTCTGACGCCATCCTCGACGCATGCCTTGCGATCGACCCGAAGAGCCGCGTTGCCTGCGAGACCTTTGCGAAGAGCAACGTGGTCGTCGTCGGTGGTGAAATCACCATTCCGAAGCTGCAGAACAAGAAGCTTGGCACCACCAAGCCGATCGACGAAGTCATCAACGTCGGCAAAGTCATCCGTGACGCTGTGCGCGGCATTGGCTACACCAATGACGACGATGTGTTCCACGCCGACAAGCTTTTCATCAACAACTACCTCACCATCCAGAGCCCGGACATCGCGCAGGGCGTGGACGCCGCTGAAGCCGAAGGCAAGAAGCACGGTGAGCAGGGCGCTGGTGACCAGGGCATCATGTTTGGTTTTGCCTGTGACGACACGCCGGAACTCATGCCTGCGCCGATCATGTATGCTCATCGCCTCGGCCGTGAGCTGACCCGCATCCGCAAGGCTGGCAAGCTGGCCAAGTGGCTGCGCCCTGACGCGAAGAGCCAGGTGTCCGTGGAATACGTGGACGGCAAGCCGACACGCATCGTGAACGTCGTCATCTCCACGCAGCACGCTGCGGATGTGAGCCACGCGGAGATCGAGAAGTTCTGCATCGAGCAGGTGATCAAGAAGGTGCTGCCGAAGAACATGCTCACCAAGGACACCGAGTATCTCATCAATCCGACCGGCAAGTTCGTCGTCGGTGGTCCTCAGGGCGACAGCGGCCTGACCGGACGTAAGATCATTGTGGACAGCTACGGCGGCATGGGCCGTCACGGCGGTGGTGCCTTCTCCGGCAAAGACCCGTCCAAAGTGGACCGCAGCGCCGCCTACATGGGCCGCTGGGTGGCCAAGAACGTGGTGGCCTCCGGCCTTGCCACCCGCTGCGAAGTGCAGTTCGCCTACGCCATCGGTCATCCTGAGCCTGTGAGCGTGCACATCGACACCTTCGGCACCGGCACGATCGGTGATGAGAAGATCCTCGACGCCGTCTTGAAGGTGTTCTCCTTCAAGCCTGCGGACATCGTCAAGCAGCTCAACCTGCTGCGTCCGATCTATTCGAAGAGCACCAACTACGGTCACTTCGGCAAGATCGACGATCCAGACCTTACCTGGGAACTGACCAACAAGGCCGAGGCGCTCAAGAAGGCTGCGAAGTAAGCTGACATTAGGCCTTTGCCCCAGCATCAATAAAGACCAAGCCGCGCAGGGAAGCCTGCGCGGCTTTTTTTTGCCAGCTTAGAGAAATCCGTGCGTAAGATGAGATCCAATCCATCTGTGCCCCATGTCTGAAATGCGTTTCAATCCCATCACCCTGGACTGGGTGGTCATGGCTCCGGGGCGCATGCTGAGGCCGGATGATTTTCATCCGCAGGTGGTGTCGCATCCAACGCGGCCCGTGCATCGTGACGACTGCCCTTTCTGCACCGGCAATGAAGCGATGACTCCGACGGAGATCGCCCGCGTGACAGCCCCGGATGGCTCCTGGCTGGTGCGTGTGGTGCCCAACAAGTATTCCGTCTTTGATGCCACGCTGAATATGCAGCGGAAGAGGCATGGGACGTTTCGCTCCATGTCCGCCTCCGGGGGGCATGAGGTGGTGGTGGAGCATCCGCGGCATGATCTGGACCTCGGAGAGATGGATCCGGCGCATCTGGTGCTGGTGCTGCGAATGTACCGGGAACGCTATCAGATGCTGCGTGAGCATCCGATGGTGGAGAGCATTGTGATTTTCAAAAACCAGGGGCAGCGCGCGGGCAGCTCCCTGGAGCACTCACATTCGCAGATCACTGCGGCTCCGGTGCTGTCCTCGCAGGTGTGCATGCGTTTGCAGGAGGCGCGGCGTTTTCATGAACTGGAGGGCGGGTGCTTGTATTGCGCGGTGCTGCACGAGGAGCTGCTGGCCGAAGAGCGCATCCTCGAAACCGGCGAGGCGTTTGTCGCCTTCATGCCCTACGCAGCGCTGTCGCCCTATCACACCTGGATTTTTCCGCGCAAGCATCAGGCGGCCTATGATGAGATCAGCGATGCGGACATCGAGGAACTGGCGGGCTTGCTGAGCCGCCTGCTGCGCCGTCTCAAGGCCGCCGCAGGTGCGCCGGACTACAACATTACGTTTCGTTCCACACCCGTGGGAGAAGTGTCCGGGTGCTTCCACTGGTACATTTCCATCGTGGTACGCATCTCCCAGATTGCCGGCTTTGAACTCGGCAGCGGCACCTACATCAACAGCATGCGGCCTGAGCGCTGTGCTGAACGTGTGCGGGGCATCGTGCTCTAACAGGGCACCAGCCAGGTGTGTGCCAGACGGTCATGCAAACCGCGACCACGCGTGGCGATGGTGTGAAACTCACGTGCGCCGGGGGCGATGGAGTCATTCATGCTGATTCATACCACGCCGGACAGGCTCAGCAGAAGACGATCACCAATATTTGCCATTTTTTTGAATCCAGAAGAAAGGGCCAGACGCAATAGGAGGCGTGAATAGAGAAAGCACTGTCAATCAACCCCAAAACCGGAACCTCCTCTGGCAGATTGCCGTGATGATGAGGCAGTGGTTTGACTCCGACTACCGCCCGCCGGGGTGGGAGGGGGATGACAAGCTGACAGACGGGATCGACTGGCGGCGCTGCCTGCCGTTCATCGTGCTGCATGTGGGGTGTCTGAGCGTGCTGTGGGTGGGATTTAGCTGGGCGGCGCTGGTGGCGGCGCTGCTGCTCTATGTGGTGCGCATGTTTGCCATCACGGCCTTTTACCATCGCTATTTTTCGCACCGGAGCTACCGCACCTCACGCGGAATGCAGTTCCTGTTTGCGGTGCTGGGGAACACCTCCTGCCAGCGCGGGGCTTTGTGGTGGGCCTCGGTGCACCGCCACCACCATCAGCATTCGGATGAAGCGCCGGATACGCATTCGCCACGGGTGCGTGGCTTCATCTGGTCTCACATCGGCTGGCTGACGAGCCCCAAGAACTTCCCCACGGACTACAGCCGCATTCGGGATCTGGAGCAGTTCCCGGAACTGGTGTTTCTCAACCGGCATGACCAGCTGGTGCCGATTTTGTATGGTGCGTTTTTGTGGCTCGCAGGCTGGCTGCTGGAGCGCCATGCGCCTGGACTCGGGACGAATGGAGCGCAGATGTTTGTCTGGGGATTTTTCATCAGCACGGTGATCCTGCTGCATGCGACGTTTTTCATCAATTCGCTGGCCCATGTGTTTGGCTCGAAGCGGTTCAAGACCAATGACGACAGCCGCAACAGTCTGCTGCTGGCGCTGCTGACACTGGGAGAAGGCTGGCACAACAATCACCACCGTTATGCGGGCTCTGCGCGGCAGGGTTTCTTCTGGTGGGAGATCGATGTGTCCTACTACCTGCTCAAGATGCTTTCATGGATGGGCCTGATCTGGGACCTCAAGGGGGTGCCGCCGAGTGTGTATCGTGAGGCGGCACAGCTTAAACAATCAGCCCAAAATCCTGGCGTATGAAACGACCACGTCTTGCCATCATTGGAACGGGTGTCGCTGGCCTGGGCTGCGCCCACTTTCTGCATCCGCATTTTGATCTGACGATCTTTGAGCAGAACGATTACGCCGGTGGACACACCAACACGGTGACGGTGAAGGAAGCGGGGCGCGAGCTGCCGGTGGACACGGGATTCATGGTGTTCAACTACGTGACGTATCCGCTGCTGAGCCGCTTGTTTAAAGAGCTGGACGTGGCGACGAAGCCGACCTCGATGTCCTTCAGCGTGTCGCATCTGCAGAGCGGCATTGAATACAACGGCACCTCGTTGAATCATTTGTTTGGGCAGCGTCGCAATCTGATCAGTCCGCGATTTTGGAGATTCATTCTCCAGATCAATCGATTCAATGCCGAGGCTGTGGCGGCGCTGGACGATCCGCGCTTTGCCCGCATGACTCTGCGTGAATACGTGGAGGCGCGGGGGTATGGCAGTGACTTCCTCAATCTCTACATCATCCCAATGGGGTCTGCCGTGTGGTCCACGCCACCGGAGCTGATGCTGGAGTTTCCCGCGCTGACGTTGATCCACTTCTGGCACAATCATGGATTCCTCGGACTGAACACGCAGCACCCGTGGCGGACGGTGACGGACGGGGCGCGTTCATATGTGAAAAAACTGACCGCGCCGTTCAAGGATCGCATTCGGCTGGGGGCGCCTATTGTCAGTGTCGAGCGGGATGCGGAAGGCGTGAAGGTGTTTCCTCGTGATGGAGCGGCTGAGGTTTTCGACAAAGTCATCTTTGCGAGCCATGCGGATCAAACGCTGCGCATGCTGGCGAAACCGACGGATCTCGAAAGCGAGTTGCTGGGCTGTTTCAAATATCAGCCCAACATCGCCACGCTGCACACGGACGAGAGCTTCATGCCCAAGTCGAAGAAGTGCTGGGCCTCGTGGAACTACCGCATCAAGCCCACGGCGGGCGGCGGCATCGAGCCGAGCACGCATTACTGGATGAACAGCCTGCAGGGTGTGTCCGACAAGACGAACTACTTTGTCGCGATCAACGCGGCGGATGAAATTGCGCCGGACAAGGTGCTGAAGCGCATCAACTACGAGCATCCGCTTTTCGACCTGGCGGCGATTGATGCGCAGAAGAGATTGCCTGACTTGAACAGGCTTGCCCCTGACCAGAGCACGTATTTCTGCGGCAGTTACTTTCGTCATGGATTCCATGAAGATGCCTTTGGATCGGCGGTCGCGCTGTGTCGTGATCTCCTCGGAAAGGAGCCGTGGTGATGCAAACCGAAGCCGCCATCTATGAATGTGCGGTGATGCACCACCGGCTGCAGCCGAAGGTGCATCGGTTCAATTACAATGTCTTCTACCTGTGGCTGGATCTGGATGCGATCGACGATCTCGCTTCGAAGCTGCGCTGGTTCAGCCGCAACCGCTTCAACCTGTTTTCTTTTTATGACCGCGATCATCTGGATCTCGGTGCGGGGGATGTGAAGGCGAACATCCTGAAGTATCTGGCGGAGAACGAGGTGGATGAGGCGCGCATCGCCAGCATTCGTCTGCTCACTTTTCCACGGGTGCTGGGGTATATCTTCAATCCTGTCTGCTTTTATTATGCCTTTGATGCCGCCGGAGAGCCGGTGTGTGCGGTGGCCGAGGTGACGAACACCTTTCATGAGCAGAAGCCTTACCTTTTGAAGAAGTGTGACCGGGCACAGCGCTTCCGCCTCATCACGCCGAAGCACTTTTATGTGTCGCCGTTCTTCGCGCTGGATCTGAGCTTTGATTTCAAGCTGCAGGTGCCGGATGAGAAGCTGGAGATTCACATCGACGACCGGAAAGAGGATGAGCGCATGCTGCTCACCTCGCTCACTGGCAAGCAGCGACCGCTGACGGACGCCGCGCTGCTGCTCTGTGCGGTGAAGTATCCACTGCTCACGCTGCGCGTCATTTTTCTCATCCACTGGCATGCGCTGCGGCTGTGGCTGAAGCGCATCTCCTGGCATCGCAAATCAGACAATGCCGGGCTGCAGCTCGGAGTTCTCCATCCGCACGAATCCATCGCCCCCACCAAACCATGAACGACATCATCACCTGCGACACTGACATCTCCGTCTCCACACCTGAGGCGGCGAAGCCTGGATTTTATGAGCGGCTTTTCATGCTGTCGCTCAAGCCCTTCGTACATGGAGGCCTTCGGATGGTGCACCCCGATGGCCGGGCTCATGTGCTGGGAGAGCATGGTGCCAAGGTCACGGCCGAGATGCGCATTCGCAGCCGGGACTTTTTCAAGCGCTGCGCTCTGTTTGGCAATGTGGGCTTCGGGGAAGCCTACGTGGATGGTGAATGGGAGACTGATGACATCGCAGCGGTGATCGAGTGGTTCATTTTGAATCTCTCCAAGACCCAGGGATCGCGGAGCTCTTCCGGGAAGGTGGCGTTTGTGAACCTGCTGAACTTCGTCAATCGCGTGCAACATCTGCTGCGGCCCAACAGTGTGAGCACCAGCCGGCGCAACATCGCGGAACACTACGATCTGGGGAATGAGTTCTACTCGCTCTGGCTTGACGAGACGATGACGTACTCCGCCGCGCGCTTCGAGCATCCCGGACAGACGCTGGCAGATGCGCAGTATTCCAAATATGAGGCGCTGTGTCAGAAACTTCAGCTCAAGCCGGGAGACCATGTGCTGGAAATCGGCTGCGGCTGGGGTGGGTTTTCCTGCCATGCGGCCAAGCATCACGGCTGCCGTGTTACGGCGGTCACGATCTCGCAGGAGCAGCTCAAGTATGCCACCGAGCGTGTGGCGCGTGAAGGGCTGGCTGAGCAGGTGGAAATCCGCCTGCAAGACTACCGTCACATCACGGGTCAGTTCGACAAGATTGCGTCGATTGAGATGCTCGAAGCTGTGGGAGACAAGTATCTGGAGACTTACTTTGCGAAGTGCGCTGAAGTTCTGAAGCCCGAGGGTCTGCTGGCCTTCCAGATGATCACGGTGGCGGACTGCCAGCACAAGGACCTGCGCAAGGGGGTGGACTGGATTCAGAAGCACATTTTTCCTGGATCGCTGCTGCTCAGCGTGGGCCGCGTCAATGAGGCCATCAACCGCACCAGCGAGCTGTTCATGCACGGTCTGGAAGATCTCGGCGCGTCGTATGCCAAGACACTGGGGGTTTGGTTTGAGCGCTTCAACGCCAAGGTCACCGAGGTCAAGGCGCTCGGGTTTGATGACCGGTTTGTCCGCAAGTGGAACTACTACCTGCAATACTGCGAGGCGGCTTTTGCCTCGAGGAACATCAGTGTTGTGCAGGCCGTGTACACCCGCCCCAACAATGCCACTCTGCATCGCACCTTCTGAACGTCATGATCTGGTTTCTTCGAATCTTCTTTGTCGTAGTTCTGGTGTCCATGCTTGGCGTCACGAGCTGGGCTTCGCAGCAGTGTGCGTTGTGGGCCATCCCGGGTTCGGTGGGCGGGCATCCGTGGTTCATTGCCACGTTGTTTGACACTTACTGGGCCTTTCTCACGTTCTACTGCTGGGTCGCTTACAAGGAGCGCTCGTGGTTCGGCCGCATTGGCTGGCTGCTGGGCATTCTGCTGCTCGGCAACATCGCCATGGCGGTGTACATGCTCATCCTGCTTTTCCGGGTGCCATCCAATGCGCGCATGGAAGACATTCTTCTTCGAACGGCATGACGGAACCCCTCCAGCGCGAATCTTTGTGGCGCCGATGGGTGGTGAAGCCGGTCGTTGCGCAGCTCGCGCAGGGGACGACGCCTGCCAAAATCGCGCAGGCCATCGCCTTTGGTGTCACGACGGGTGTCTTTCCGCTGCTGGGCACCACGACCGTGCTGGCGCTGGGAGTGGGCGTTGTTTTGAAGCTGAACCAGCCGGTGCTGCAGGTGTTTCGAGAGCTGACGTATCCGCTGCATCTGGCCAGCATCCTTCTCTTCATGCGCGCCGGTGAGTCGCTCTTCGGTGCTGAGCATGTGCCGCTTTCCATTCCCATGATGATGGAGCGGTTCTTTGCCGCCCCAGGGCAGTTCATGGCTGAATTCGGCATGATCGGTCTCTACGGCGTGGTCGTGTGGCTGCTGCTGGCGCCGCTGCTCATCGGTGTGGTCTTTTTCGTCAGCAAACCCCTCGTCGAGAAACTCGCCAAACACCTCAACTTCTCAAAACATGATGCATGATTTCTGGTTCCTGATGGGCATGGGCACGGTGGTGGCATTTGTGCTGTTTGCACTCACCTGGCTGCTGAGTTTGAAGCTGAACAACTTCAGCTTTGTCGATGTGACGTGGTCTTATGCGCTTGCTGTGATGGCGCCGCTTTATGCGTGGCTGGGTGGAGGATTCACGGAGCGCAAAATCATTGCGGTGACGATGGGGGTTCTGTGGAGTGTGCGGCTGGGGACGTACCTCCTGATCCGAGTCAAAGGCCACCATCCACACGAAGACGTGCGCTATGCGGTGCTGCGTGAGAAATGGAAGGATGGGCTGGCGAAGAACTTCTTCTTTTTCTTTCAGGCGCAGGCTTTGCTGATCGTGCTGCTGGCGGTGCCCGTGCTGCTGGCGTGTTTGAATCCAGCACCGAAGCTAAACCTGATTGAAATGGGAGGAGCCATTGTGTGGCTGATCGGTCTGAGTGGAGAGGCCTTGAGTGATGCGCAGATGAAGAGGTTCAAGGCTGATCCTGCGAGCAAGGGGAAGGTGTGTCAGGTTGGGCTCTGGCGCTACTCGCGGCATCCGAACTACTTTTTTGAGTCTGTCGTGTGGTGGGGGTTCTGGCTGTTTGCCTGCGGTTCACCGTGGGGCTGGGCCACGGTGTATGCCCCTGCGTTGATCCTGTATTTTCTGCTGCGTGTCACCGGCATCCCGCTCACGGAGGAATGCGCCGTGAAGAGCAAGGGGGACTCCTACCGCGAGTATCAGCGCACCACGAGCGCCTTTGTGCCGTGGCCGCCAAAAAAGTGAATCCAGTCTGCATCCAAGATCGCAAAACTCACCAAACCGCATGAGCACCATCAACGTCATCCTCGCCAAGAACATCCTCCCGGACAGCATGATCCGGATCGGCATACGCCAGCGGCTGGCCGAGACGCTGAAGGAGAACAAGCAGCCCTCCGTCGAGGCCCAGCGCGCGGCCCTGATGCGCTACGTGCAGGATCTCAAGCAGATGCCCGTGGCCATCGCGACGGATGAGGCCAATGAGCAGCACTATGAGGTGCCCACGCGGTTCTATCAGCTCGTGCTCGGCAAGCATTTGAAGTACAGCTCGGGTTACTGGCCGGATGAGAAAACCACCTTTGATGAATCCGAGGCGGCGATGCTGCAACTGACCTGTCAGCGCGCGGAGCTGCAGGATGGACAGCGCATTCTTGAGCTCGGCTGCGGCTGGGGTTCGCTGTCGCTGTGGATGGCGGAGCATTATCCGAATGCGCAGATCACCAGCGTTTCGAACTCGCGCACGCAGAAGCTGTTCATTGATGCCGAGGCGGCGAAGCGAGGCCTGAAGAATCTGACGATCATCACCGCGAACATGATCCACTTCGAAGGCGTGGGCGAAGGCATCTTCGACCGCTGTGTGTCGGTGGAAATGTTTGAGCACATGAAGAACTACCAGGAGCTGCTGCGCCGTGTCTCCACCTGGCTGAAGCCGCGCGGCAAGCTCTTCGTTCACATCTTCACCCACCGCGAATACGCCTACCACTATGAGGTGCGCAGCGATGACGACTGGATGGCAAAATACTTTTTCACCGGCGGGCAGATGCCCAGCGATGACCTGCTACTGTACTTCCAGGACGATCTGAAAATCGAAGAGCACTGGTGCGTGAGTGGTCAGCATTACTCAAAAACGAGCGAGGCCTGGCTGGCGAACATGGACGCGCACAAGGCGGAGATTTTGCCGCTGTTTGCCGAGACCTACGGCAAAGATCAGGTGACGAAGTGGTGGGTCTGGTGGCGCTTATTTTTCCTCGCCTGCGCCGAGCTGTGGGGCTACCGCGGCGGTGAGGAATGGATCGTTTCACACTATCGCTTCATCAAACCATGAGAACGACACTGATACTCGCGGCTGTTATGTTGATAGCTGGACATGCTTTCGCAGACTTCACGGAACTCGTGAAACAGGGCGATGCGTATGATGCCCAGTTCAAACCGGAGGCGGCGCTGCAGTACTACCTGCCGGCTGAAAAATTGAACGCCAAGGATGCGTCGCTGCTGGTGAAGATCGCGCGGCAGTATGTGTATCGCATGGCGGATCTGTCTGGCAAAGCGGATCAACTAAAGTCGGGACGTACCGCGCTGGCCTATGCCGAACGTGCGGTGATGCTGGCTCCCAAGGAGTCTGATCCGCATCTGGCGGTTGCCATCTGTCTGGGCAAACTTTCACCGCTGCTGGGCAACAAAGAAGGCATCGAGGCGTCACACAAGATCAAGGCGGAGGCGGAGACGGCGGCGAAGCTCAATCCTAAAGACGACTTTGCCTGGCATCTTCTGGGGCGCTGGAATCAGGAGCTGGCGCAGATCGGCGGCATGACGCGTGCGGTGGCCATGATCGTTTATGGTGCCTTGCCAAGCGCCTCGTATGACGAGGCGGTGAAGTGTTTTCAGAAAGCCATCGCGCTCAACCCGAACCGCCTGATTCATTACGTCGAACTGGGACGCACCTATGCGCTCATGGGACGCAAAACGGAAGCGAAGCAGTTCATCGAAAAAGGACTCGCGATGACGAACCGTGATCAGGATGATCCGGGGACGAAAGAGCGTGGGCGCAAGACGCTGCAGAGCCTCTGATAGCGCTGGCGCTGTCACTTGCCCGCTTTCGCGGGTGCCGCATGGCCATCTCCTTCCACACCCGGAAGGAACATGGTCAGCAGGCCCAGCAGAGGCAGGAAGGCGCAGGAGTGGAAGACGAAGTCGATGCCCTGGTGGTCCGCCAGTTTTCCCAAGACGGCGGCACCGATGCCTGCGATGCCAAAGGCCAGGCCAAAAAACAGGCCCGCGATCATGCCGACTTTTCCGGGCATGAGTTCCTGCGCATACACCAGAATGGCTGAGAAGGCGGAGGCGAGGATCAGGCCAATGATGACCGTCAGCACCGCTGTGAGGGCGAGTCCGGCATGCGGCAACCAGAGGGAGAAAGGAGCGGCTCCCAGAATGGAAAACCAGATGACGCGCTTGCGGCCAATGCGGTCACCCACGGGGCCGCCCACGATGGTGCCGACGGCCACGGCGAAGAGGAACAAAAAGAGGTAGTACTGCGAGGTCTGTACTGAGACATGGAAGCGCTCCATGAGGTAGAAGGTGTAGTAGTTGCTCAGGCTGACGAGGTACACGTACTTGGAGAAGATCAGCATGACGAGGATGGCCATGGCAAAGGCAATCCTGCCGGATGTCGGGTGGGATTGAGCCATGGCTGAGCGCGCCGATTTGCGCTGGATGCGGTGCAGATTCCGCGCCTTGCCAGAGGCCGATCTGCCACAGCACAAAGACACCCAGCATCGCGATGATGGAAAACCATGACAGGGCGGCCTGACCATGAGGCACGATGAACCACGCCGCCAGCAAGGGACCGATGGAGGAGCCCGCATTCCCACCCACCTGAAACAGCGACTGCGCCAGACCGCGCCGCCTGCCGGCCGCCATGTGGGCGATGCGCGATGCCTCGGGATGGAAGATGGCGGAGCCTGACCCCACCAATCCGGAGGCGATGAGGATGGCCGGGTAGCTGTGGGCTCTGGAGAAGGCGAGCAGGCCGATCAGAGTCAGACCCATGCCGACAGGCAGGGAGTAGGGCAGGGGCCGCTTGTCCGTGATGTAGCCCACCAGAGGCTGCAGCAGGGAGGCGGTGACCTGAAAGGTCAGCGTGATGTAGCCGAGCTGCGCAAAGCTCAGTCCGTAGGTCTCCTTGAGCAGCGGATAGATCGCAGGCAGCAGGGCCTGGATGGTGTCATTGAGCATGTGGGAAAAGCTGATGGCAAAGAGCAGCGCGAAGACGGTCTCTTTTGCGTCCGGCGCTGCGGCGGGGGAGATCGCGTGAGGTGATTGGTCCTCGATCATCGTGTCATTCATAAGGACCGCTCTTCTTCAGGTGCTTTCATGGATATGCTCAAAAAATTACGCTGTTCACTCAACGTGGGACGTGCAGACAAAAAGAGAGGCTGTTGCCAGCCTCTCTTCGTGAGTTTTCAGACTAGAGCGTGGCGGTCAGCTCATGCGAGCGCAGCGGCCACGGCTTCGGCGGTGATGCCGAGTTCTTTGAAGACGGTGTTGCCGGGGGCGCTGATGCCGAAGCGATCAATGCCGATGATCTGGCCCTGGGTGCCGACGTATTTCCACCAGAGTCCGGTGACACCGGCTTCGATGGCGATGCGCTTGGTGCAGGCGGCAGGGAGAACGGACTCGCGGTAGGCGGCATCCTGGCGGTCGAAGCGCTCAAAGCATGGCAGGCTGACGACGCGGACGCCGGGCTTGCCCTTGGCACCTGCGACGGCCCACTGCACTTCGGAACCAGTGGCGATGACGATGGCCTCCAGCGGAGCGGTTTCCTTCACAAGGATGTAGCCGCCTTTGAGCGTGCCTTCGCGACGGGTGGCGGCGCTGGCGATGCCCTGATGGGGCAGATCCTGGCGGCTGAGTGCGAGCAGTGTGGGGCCATCGGCGCGGCTGAAGGCAGCAGCGAAGGCGGCGGCGGTTTCCTCGGCGTCGCCGGGGCGGATGACGTCGAGATTTGGGATGACGCGCAGGCCGCTGACGGTTTCCACCGGCTGGTGGGTCGGGCCGTCTTCACCGACGCCGACGGAGTCGTGCGTGAAGATGTAGGTGACGGGCAGCTTGGCCAGTGCGGCGAGGCGGATGCTGGGGCGGCAGTAGTCAGCGAAGACGAGGAAGGTCGCGCCGCTGGCGAGGAAGAGGCCGTCGTAGGCGATGCCGTTGCAGATGGCGCCCATGGCGTGTTCACGGATGCCGAACCAGATGTTGCGTCCGGTCGGATTGGCGGCGCTGAAGTCGCCCATGCCGGTGAGGTAGTTCTTCGTGGAGCCGAAGAGGTCGGCGCTGCCGGTGATGAGATGCGGCACCGCTTTGGCGATGTGATTGAGGATCTCGCCACCGCTGTTGCGGGTGGCGGCCTTGCCTTCGGCGGGATATTCAGGGATCACCTTGAGGAGGTCTTCGGCCTTCAGGCTGCCGTGACGTGCGGCGTCCAGTTCCTTGGCCAGCGCGGGGTTGGCGGCGCTCCAGGCGAGGAAAACTTTGTTCCATTCACCGTGGACTGCTCCGCGCTTGTTCTTCAAATCTGCGAAGTAGGCTTTCACCTCGTCGCTGACGTAGAAGTGCGTGCCTTCGGGGATGCCGAGGCCTTTCTTGGCGGCATCGACGAACTTCGCGCCGCCTTCGCCGTGGCCCTTGGCGGTGCCGGCCACTTCGGGGATGCCTTTGCCGATGATCGTCTTGGCGATGATGATGGTGGGCTTGCCGTTGTCGCTCTTCTTGGCGGTGTCGATGGCGGCCTGGATGGCGTCGAGGTCGTGACCGTCAATGGTCACGGCGTTCCAGCCGAGGGCGGTGTACAGCGCCTGGGTGTCTTCGCTCTGCGTGACCTTGGCCATCGCATCCAGCGTCACATCGTTGGAATCATAGATGACGATGAGGTTGTCCAGGTGGTTGTGCGCGGCGAAGGCCACGGCTTCACGTGCCACGCCTTCCTGAAGGCAGCCATCGCCAGCGAGGGCGATGATGTGGTTGTCGATGATCTTGTGCTCAGCGGTGTTGTACTTCGCCGCGGCCATCTTGCCGGAGAGCGCGTAGCCCACCGCATTGCCGATGCCCTGGCCCAGAGGACCTGTGGTGGACTCGACGCCGGGGGTTTCATGGAACTCAGGATGTCCCGGCGTGATGGAATGCAGCACGCGGAATTTGGAGACGTCATCGATGGACACCGCATAGCCGCTGAGGTGCAGCCAGGAGTAGATGAACATGGAGCCGTGGCCGGCGCTGAGGATAAAGCGGTCGCGGTTGAGCCATTTCGGATCGGCGGGATCGCACTGGAGGGTTTCGCCGAAGAGGACGGCACCGATTTCAGCGGAACCGAGGGGGAGGCCGAGGTGGCCGGAAGAGCACTTGTGCACGGCATCCATGGCGAGACCACGGGCTTCGTTGGCAGCTTGAGCAAGGAGGGTTTTATTCATGTAGAGAGGTTCAGGGGCAATGAGGGACGGAAACGCGCTAGATGCGGCCAGGCGCGGGACGCCTTCCTTACTGGCGCAGGGGTCGGTTTCAAGGTCGAAAACTGGGGGGAATCGGTCATCATCGCCCCTTGCCAGAATGAAATTTGCCCCGGATGGTACGGCGTGAACAAAGGAAACTTCCCCTTCTGGATTGCCGGAGCCGTCCTGCTGTACATCGGCTGGATCGCCTTCGACATGCTGCGTCCGGTCTCGGGCGGGGGAGCTGGCAGCCTTACGACCATCAGCGCCGTCCGAACGGCGAAGGTGCCGGTGCTGGTGGAATTTTACGCCGACTGGTGCGGTCCCTGCAAAGTCGTGGGTCCGATGGTGGAAGAGCTGGCGCAGGAACTGAAGGGCAAGGCGGTGGTGATTCGCATCAACATTGATGAGGATCCGAGGCTGGCGCGTGATCACGGCGTGGGGTCCATCCCCACCTTCATCGCTTTCAAATCAGGGCGCGAAATTGGGCGGCAGATCGGGGGCATTCCGAAGGATCAGATGAGGCAGCTGCTGGGGCTGTGAGCGTCCCTTGAACACGCCCTACTTCTTTTTGTTGTTCTTCTTCTTGTTCTTTGCCGGAGGCTCCGCCGCATCATCGGCGGCAGGCGGGCTGCCGGTCAGATCCGCGAGCAAACGTGCGACGTAGCCATTGAAGCGGGGATCGGGGGATTCGCCTTTGGCTGGGAGTTCTTTGAGCTGGGCGGCGATGGGCTGGGCTTTGTCGCCGAGATCGTCGATGGCATTGAGGGCGCTCAGGGAGGTGAAGACATCGTGCTGGCTCCAGTTGGCGAGACTCACGAGTGCGGGCAGGGCGGCGGCGCGCTCGGCATCGCTGCCGTATTTGGCCAAGGACCAATTGGCGACGACCTGCACGTAGGTTGAGGTGTCCTTGGCGGCGTGGGTGATTTCATCGTGGGCTGCACTAACGCCATCGCCGCCGCGCATGAGGATACCCATGGCGGACCAGTAGCGGAGGGCGCTGTCTTTATCGGCAAATCCGGCTTTGAGATCGGCCATGGCGTCAGGCTTCATGGAGGACGCTGCGCCTGCGGCTTTCAGGATGCGGGCGAGTGGATACATGGAGTCATCATGCGCCATGTCGTAAGGCGTGGTGCCTTCGGCGCGGTGGTGCATCTCGCCTTCGGCGATCATGCCGGCGTCGCGGATTTTCAGCGCGAGGTTTTCCTGCGCGGCGCGCATCTTGGCGAGTGTCGCTGCGTGCTCGGGCTGGGCGGCGAGGTTGTGGACTTCATCGGGATCGCTTTGCAGATCGTAGAGTTCTTCGGGGTCCTTCGGCGTCTTCCAAAAGATCGACTGCTCAGGGGTGAGCTTGCCCGCGTCATACATCTCCCGCCACACGCGGGTGCTGGGTGTTTCAAACTGGTAGTTCACATGCTGGCCCTGGGAGAGGTGGGGCATGTAGTTGCGCAGATAGACGAAGCGGCCGTCGGTGACGCTGCGCACGCAGTCGTAGCGCTCGTCCATGCGGCCACGGAAGCCGTAGACGAAGGGCTGCGGCTCGGTCTGGAACTTGCCGGCGAAGGCGTGCCCCTGCATCCATTCTGGGGGCTGGACGCCGATGAGGCTGAGGAGCGTGGGGGCGAGATCGACAAAGCTGACAAGGCGGTCTGACTTCACGCCTGCGCCGTATTCCTTGGGGGCGAGGTGTTTCCAGTTGGGCGGGAAGTAGACGACCATGGGCACCTGCAGGCCGGAGTTGCAGGGCCAGCGCTTGTTGCGCGGCATGCCGCTGCCGTGGTCGGCGTAGTAGAAGACGATGGTATCGGCAGCGAGGCCTGCGGCTTCGAGTTCTTTCAAACGCCTGCCTGCGGAGGCATCGGCCAGTGTGACCTGATCATAGTACTGCGCCCAGTCCTGGCGCACTTCGGGAGTGTCGGGGTGGTAGGCGGGGACGCGGGCTTTGGCGGGATCATGGATGGCCACGTGCGGGCGCTTGCGGAGCTGGCTTTCGTGGCTGCACTGCTCGTTGAAGATGGCGAAGAAGGGCTGGCCGTCCTTGCGGTTGTTCCAATGCGCCTTGCCGTTGGATTCGTCCCACACGCCCTCGGGCTTTTGCAGGTTGTAGTCCTCCTTGCTGTTGTTGGTGCAGTAGTAGCCCGCCTCGCGGAGGAACTGCGGATACATCTTCGTGCCCTTCGGCATGGCCACCATGCTGCGCATGTGCTCGCCGCCGGTGGAGGGGGAGTACATGCCCGCGATGATGGTGGTGCGCGCTGCGGCGCACACCGGCGCGCAGGACCAGGCGTGCTTGAAGAGCATGCCTTTGGCGGCGAGAGCATCGACGTTTGGTGTGTCGGCATAGGTGTCGCCGTAGCAGCCCATGTGCGGCCCGTGGTCTTCGCTGGTGAGCCAGAGGATGTTGGGGCGGTCCGCGGCGAATGAGGAAACCAGAATAAGGAATGACGAAAGAACGATGCTCAGCTGCTTCATGGGGCGGGTGGAACGGTGGCAGCAGGAACGATCCTTCATGTCAATGTGACTGCATGGACAAAGCTGCCGCCGGGATTGTGCTGCGCAACCCGTGCGGATAGACCGCATCGACCCCGGACGATTTCTATGCGTTAATCCATGCGCATGACTCTCCGCCACGAACTTCAGGCCGAATACGCCCGCTACCGCACCCGCCGCTGGTTTTTCAAAGACTGCGGCGTGGGTTTGGCGAGCATTGCGGCGATGGATCTGATGTCGCGCACGGCCAGTGCGGCGGCGCCGGTGAGTCCGCTGGCGGTGAAGAAGCCGCATTATCCCGCGAAGGCGAAGCGGGTGATTTATCTTTTCATGGGCGGGGCACCGAGCCATCTGGAGTTGTTTGACAACAAGCCGGAGCTTTCGAAATGGGATGGCAAGCTGCCGCCGCCGGACCTGCTGAAAGGTTATCGCGCGGCGTTCATCAATCCGAACAGCAAGCTGCTGGGGCCGAAGTTCAAGTTTGCACGGCATGGCCAGAGCGGCGCGGAGCTGAGCGAGCTGCTGCCGCACACGGCGAAGATGGCGGATGATCTCACGATTGTGCGGTCGATGAAAACGGACGCCTTCAATCACGCACCGGGGCAGATTTTGATGAGCACGGGCTCGCAGATTTTTGGCAGGCCGAGCTTTGGGGCGTGGACGCTCTACGGCCTCGGCACGGAGAACCAGGATCTGCCGGGCTATGTGGTGATGCAGAGCGGCCAGAAGGGGCCCAGCGGCGGCATGAGCAATTTCGGCTGCGGCTTTCTGCCCACGGTTTATCAAGGCGTGCCCTTCCGCAGCAGTGGGGAGCCGGTCTTGTTCCTGAGCAATCCAGAGGGTGTCAATGATGCGACGCAGCGGGAAACGCTGGATGTGCTGAAGCAGCTTAACGAGGAGCGGCTCAGCGTGGTGGGTGATCCTGAGATCGCCAGCCGCATCAACAGTTTTGAGCTGGCCTATCGCATGCAGCAGACGGCGCCGGAGCTGATGGACATCAGCCAGGAGCCCAAGCACATCCTCGACATGTATGGTGCGAAGCCGGGCGAGGCGTCCTTTGCCAACAACTGCCTGCTCGCGCGCCGTCTCGTGGAAAGTGGGGTGCGCTTTGTGCAGCTCTTCCATGAGGCCTGGGATCATCATGGTGGTCTGGTGAATGGCTTGAAGACACAGTGCGGCCTCACGGACCAGCCTTGTGCCGCTTTGCTGCGGGATTTGAAGCAGCGCGGTCTGCTGGAAGATACGCTGGTGATTTGGGGCGGTGAGTTTGGCCGCACGCCGATGGTGCAGGGTGGCAACGACGGGCGCGACCACCACCCAAACTGCTTCAGCATGTGGTTCGCCGGTGGTGGCATGAAGCCCGGTCTCACGCTGGGTCAGAGCGATGAGTTTGGGTTCAACGTCACCGAAGACCCCGTGCATGTGCACGATCTGCACGCCACGCTGCTGCACGTGCTTGGCTTTGAGCACACGAAGCTCAATCAGCGCTTCCAGGGCCTTGATATGAGGCTCACGGGAGTGGCCGGGGAGCTGGTGACGAAGATGCTGGCGTAGTCGCTTTCCCAAACCTCACACAACCGGGACGGTTGTGCTACGTCAGATGCCGTAACCGGCGCGATAGGCCTTGTGGATGATCGCGTCGGCTTCGGGGGTGTTGGGGGATTTCATCGCCTTGGTGTCCCATTCGACGCGTTTGCCGAAGCGAACGGCGAGGAGGCCGACGAGGAGGGATTCGGTGAAGGGGGCGGAGTACCAGAAGCCGGACTTGGCATCCTGCGGGTTGCCGGTTTTGCAGGCTTCGAGGAACTCCTTGCGGTGGCCGCTGAGGCAGCGGGGGATGGTTTTGGCGGGGATGACGAACTGCTGCATCTTGGTCTCAGGCACGATGCGCGGGGTGCCGGACCAGCCGCCCGCGAGGATGCAGCCTTTGTCGCCGACGAAGTAGATGCCGTTGTCGCCGAGGTTGCGGGTTTCTTCGAGACCTTCCGGACGCGGGGGCAGCTTGCCGCCGTCATACCAGACCATCTTCACGGCAGGGCGGTCGCCTTTGGCGGGGAAGTGGTAGGTGATGATGCTCCACACGGGGTAGGACTGGTTGTTGTTGGGGCCGCTTTCGGCTTCCACCCAGTCGGGGGCATCGAGATCAAGGGCGTAGAAGGCAGGGTCGGCGTTGTGCACGGCCATGTCTCCTAAAGCACCGCAGCCGAAGTCCCACCAGCCGCGCCATTTGCGCGGGCAGAAGTCGGGATGGTAGGCGCGTGCTTTGGCGGGGCCGAGCCAGAGGTCCCAGTCGAGATTTTTCGGCACAGGCGGCGTGTCGGTGGGGTAGGCCTTGCCTTGGGAATCCCAGAATTTGCCGGGGCGGTCTGACCACACGTGCACCTCGGTCACTTTGCCGATGGCTCCTGCCTGAATCCACTCGCGGGTGAGGCGGATGCCTTCGCTGGCGTGGCCTTGGTTGCCCATCTGCGTGACGCGTTTGGTCTCTGCGGCCACATCACGCATGGCACGTGCTTCGGCGATGGTGTGGGCCAGCGGCTTTTCCACATAGACGTGGCGTCCGGCGCGCATGGCCATGATGCTGGCGGGGGCGTGCACGTGGTCCGGCGTGGCCACGAGGACGGCGTCGATGTCCTTCTGCTTGTCGATCAGTTCGCGATAGTCGCGGTAGAGCTTCGCCCCGGGGTATTTTTTGATGGTGCCGGCGGAGTGATCGAGATCGACATCGCAAAGGGCGACGATGTTGGCGAGGCCCGAGTCATCCAGGTCCCGGATGTCGCCCCCGCCCTGTCCGCCGATGCCGATGCAGCCGAGATTGATTTTTTCGCTCGGCGGAGTGAAACCGGTACCACCAATCACGTGACGAGGCACGATTTGGAAGCCGAACACTGCGGCGGCGGTGGATTTAATGAACTGGCGACGAGGAAGCTGGGACATCTCAAGAAAACGTAAAATAAAAACAAGCTCTTGCGTAGAGTCTGCCCGCAGGCTCGTATAAGTCCTTATGAAGCGACCTTGGAAAGATATCTCCGTACCCCTGCGTGACGGCATGATACACTGGCCCGGTGATCCCGAGTGCCACATCAAACGTGTGGTCAGCATGGATGATGGCGCCGTATGCAACCTGACTCACCTCAGCATGAGCGCTCATACGGGAACGCACATGGATGCGCCGCGACATTTCATCGCCGATGGCATGACGATGGAGCAGATGCCGCTGGAGCCCGTGATCGGCCGCTGCCGCGTTTTTGAGCTGCTGGACTGCGGAGATCAAATCACGGTGGATGATCTGAAGAAGCTCAAGATAGCCCCGCGCCAGCGCGTGCTGTTCAAGACACGCAACTCGACGCGAAGCTGGGCGATGAACGAGTTCGACAAGGACTTCGTCTCCATCCGTGCGGACGCTGCACGGTACCTTGTGGATCAAGGCGTGGTGACCGTGGGCGTGGACTACCTCAGCATCGGCGGCTTCAACAAGGATGGAGTCGAAACGCATCAGATCATGCTTGGTGCTGGTATCTGGGTGATCGAGGGCCTGAATCTGGCCGAGATCAAAGCCGGCTACTACGAGCTGATCTGCCTGCCGCTCAAACTGGAAGGTGCCGATGGCGCGCCGTGCCGGGTGGTGCTGCGTTAACCTGCGCGCCGCTTCATCTGATCGCTCGCCTGGTCGAGGATGTGGCGCTCCTCGGCGGTGAGGCTGTGCATGCCTTGGTGGCTGATCTTGTCGAGGATGTCATCGACGGTGGGAGTGCTGCTTTTTTTCGCGGGCTTCCGGGTCTGCGGCGGCGAACGTTTGGGCAGGGAGGGGAGCTTCAGCGCGCCTGTTTCAAAGCGGATGAAGGCGTAGGCGGTGCCGACGTTGGCGGCGAGGAGGAGAAGCGAGGACCAGTCGCGGCCGCCAATGCAAGCGAGAGCATTGATGCCCACAAAGACGGCGGCGAGCACCCAGGCCTCGACGGCAAGAATGATGACGTTGAGCTTCGCATTCGGATACAGCGTGGCGAAGGCGATGAAGACGCCGAACTCAAGCTGCGTGATGCCCATGCAGGCAAGGCCGCGACTGCCTAAGAGGCTGAACAATGTGATGAACAGAGGTGAAACCAGCAGCAGCAGGAGAAGCAGCCGGACAAAGGCGCGGCGGCCAAGGTGACGCTCCACAGCTTCGCCAAAGTTCCAGAGCAGGAGGCAGCCTACGAGAGTCCAGAGACTGGGGGGATTGACGAAGATATAGGTCAGAGGCGTCCAGAGATGGAACTGACGGAAAGCGTTGTCGTAAGTGAAGACAAAATGCCCCATCAAGTCGTAACCGAGCACCGCAGTGATGATCATGCTCGCAGCTCCGACGAGTGCGATGACGGCGGCGAGATAGACGGGGTGCGTTTTCCACCACGTCAGCGGAAGGTGGTCTTTGGATTCGGGGAGCCAGGAGTTGAACATGAGTTTTGATTTCTACTTACGCACACGATCGACGAGAACAGCGCCGAGAATGACGAGGCCGAGGACGATTTTCTGCGTGTTGCTTTCGACGTTGGTGAGGTTCATGCCGTTTTGGATGACGGCGATGATGAAAGCGCCGATCAATGTGCCGGGCATGGTTCCCCGGCCACCGCTGAGGCTGGTGCCGCCCACCACGACGGCGGCGATGACATAGAGCTCATACATCTGGCCGTAGGTCGGGGAGCCGCTTTTGAGCAAGGATGCGGTGACCACGCCGCCGAGGCCGGCGAGCAGCCCGCAGATGACGTAGGCGATAAGGATGACGCGCTGGACGGGCACGCCGGAAAGGTGCGCGGCTTCCACATTGCCACCGACGGCGTAGAGGTTTCGGCCGAGGCGGGTCTGCGTCATCACGATGTGGGCGGCGGCGTAGAGCAGCAGCATGAGCACCACGGCATTGGGCAGGCCCAGAAGATCGGAGCCTCGGCCCAGCCGGGCAAAGGAATCCGGCACCTGGTAGACGGATTGATTTTCGGCGAGCCGATAGGCGAGGCCGCTGCCCACGAGCATCATTGCCAGGGTGACGATGAAGGGCGGCATGCGCAGGCGTGTGATGAAGGCGCCGGAGAGCAGGCCGCACGCACCGCATACCGCGATGCCACCGAGCCCGGCGGCGAACATGCCAGCGGCTCCAGCATGCACACCGCCGCAGAAATCACGCACGATGATCGTGGTGATGACGGCGGAGAGGGCGATTAGGCTGCCCACGCTGAGATCGATGCCTGCGGTGATGATCACCAAAGTCATGCCGATGGCGAGGATGGCGATGACGGCGATCTGATTGGCGATGTTGAGCAGGTTGTCGGTCTTGAGGAAGACGGGCCAGGCATGGGGCCTGGGCTGTACCACACGGGTGTTTTTGAGCGCGGGGAAGTCGGTGGGAAGATCGCTGAACACGAGCCAGGATGCGGTGGCCTGATTGCAGGCGATCACATCAAGGCCGCCCGATGCGGCGGCACGCAGCAGCGCGGCGCGTGCGTCCTTGGGTTCGCCCTGAACGATTTCAGCGCGGGAGCCGAGCTCTGCCTGGAGGGCTTTGGCGAAGGCGGTGTCTGCGGTGGTCGGGCGCACGACGATGAGGACTTTCGCCTGCGGGGTGATTTGCGTGGCGACGTCCCTGGCAGCGGCGGCATTCTGCGGGTATTGTGTGGTCCAGGTGGCGATGCTGAAGAAGACGCAGAGCAGCAGCAGTGCGATGAGCATGCCGGAGCCGGCGAGGTGGTGGCGGATGGAGGCAGGGAGACGGCTCATGCGGAAAGAACGATCATGAGGGGCGGAAGAATGCAGTTCAAGACCAGACGTTCATGATTGACCCCGGGCTGAGTTTCAGGGTAACCTGCGGCACTTATGAAAACGCGCTTTCTTTCTTTGATTGTCCTGCTGCTGGCCGCCACTCATTCCCGCGCCGACTGGGTGCTGGTGCAAAAGACTGATGCAGAGGGCAAGGAGACCGTGGTCACCACGAAGATCAAGGGAGAGCAGGCACGGGTGGACATGGGAGACAAGATGTCCGCCATCCTGGGGGCTGAGGGCATGGTCATGATGATGCATGCGCAGAAAATGATGATGAAGATGGATCTGGCGACGCTGAAAGCTTCCCTGGAAAAGACGGGAAAGGGTCCGGGCGGACAGCCAGCGGCCAAACCGGTGGCGACGGGGCAGAAGGAGAAAGTCGGGGAGTGGGACGCGGAGATTTACACCTGGGAAGGGACGCTGGGCAAAGGCCGCTTCTGGGTGGCCAAGGATTTCCCGAAACACGCGGAGATCAGCGCCATCAGCGACAAACTTGGCAAGGTGATGGGCGGCGCGGTGTCCGGCATTTCACCGCAGGCTTCGGATTTCGACGGCATGGTGGTGAAATCCGAGATGACGATGATGGGCAAGAGCGTGGTCTCTCACCTGGTCTCTGCCAAAGAAGAGACTTTGGCTCCGGAGGAGTTTGTGCCGCCTGCCGGCTACAATGAAATGAAGATGCCCGGAGCGCCGAAATGAGCTAGGGCGTCAGCACGCAGGAATAAGCGGCGGTGTTGGAGCCGGGCATGGAGATGACCACCGGCTGCTGCGTCTGCCGCACGGCCAGCGTTCCCAGCACAAGCTGCAGGGCGCTGCTGGCACCCATGCTTTCACCGAGGACGTACTTCGGGCTGAGCACGGCGTCCCAAGTCCGCCCGGACCAGGCCGCGATCTCTGTGTGGTCCAGTTTGGCGATGCCGGTGCGGTCATTGATCAGCGTGGCGGGGCCCTGGAGCTGCGCGAGTGTTTGCGCGGCCAGTTCCGGCAGCCGTTCGCAGCGCTCCTGCCAGGAGAGATAGCCCAGCGGGCCGATGATTTCGCGGACGCGAGGGCCGCCGCCGCTGGCGGAGAGCAGGAGTGCCCCGGCACCTTCGGAGCCGATGAGCTTGGGATGGTAGTAGGTGAGTGCCTCGGCGCTGAGCCAGTCGCATTCTTCCGCAGCGATGAGCAGGCACTCCTGCACGATGCCGCTGCCGATCCAGAACGCGGCGGTGTCGAGCGCCTCCATGATGGAGTTGGGGCTGCCCAGCAGCGTGCTGACTGCGCCATCCACTCCGAGGAATGAGGCGACATGGGAGGCGGGCGCGTTGAACACGGTTTCAGGAAAGATCAGCGGGCTGGCCTGCGCGGGATTTTGCAGCACCTCGTCGTAAAAGCGGCCGGTGTAGTTTACGCAGCCGTTCATCATGACGAAGAGAATGCCCAGACCCGGGGGAGGGGCGGCTGGGTCGTGCCCGGCATCTGCCAGGGCCTCCAGGGCCGCAGCCACGGAGTAGCGTGTGATCGCGCTGGAGCGGCGGAGGCGCGGATGACGCGCGACCTTTTCCGGCGGGGCAGGTGGGGCAAAGCGGGATTCGCAGGGCCAGTTCCGGACATCCCCGGGGCGGGCGCAGGATCGGGAGGGCAGCGGTGTGCCCGCCAGCACGGCCGCGTGCATGGCGGCGGCGCTCCAGCCGGCGGAGCTCACGGCACCGACACCACGGATGCAGATGTTGCGCGCGTTCATGCGGACCTCCTTTGCAGCACGAGGGTTGCGTTGGTGCCGCCGAAGCCAAAGGAATTGGTCAGCGCATAGTCGAGCGAGGAGCGGCGGAACTGGCGCACCAGATCAAAGTGAACGGCGGGATCGACTTCGCGCACGTTCAGGCTCCCGGGCAGCCACTGACCCTGCAGGGCCATAAGGCAGATCACGGCTTCGACTGCTCCAGCGCCGCCGAGCAGATGGCCCATGCAGGACTTGGTGGAGCTGACTGGAATCTTCGACACGGCATCACCCGCCCAGGCGGCGATGGCGGAGGCCTCGGCCACGTCATTGAACGGTGTGCCGGTGCCGTGAGAGTTGATGTAGCCGATTTGAGCGGGTGAGACACCGGCCTGGGCGCAGGCGGCGGTCATGGTGCGGATGGCGGCTTTGCCAGCGGGGTCTGGCTGCGTGAGGTGATGCAGGTCGGTGGCGGTGGCATAG
The DNA here is from genome assembly GCF_044222345.1 of Prosthecobacter sp. Taxonomy (GTDB): domain Bacteria; phylum Verrucomicrobiota; class Verrucomicrobiia; order Verrucomicrobiales; family Verrucomicrobiaceae; genus Prosthecobacter. The sequence continues at coordinate 24,617 of NZ_JBGANL010000040.1, read as the reverse complement.
CCGGAGACGTTTCCCAGGGCTGCGCTCTGGCGCACCTCTTCGGCTTCCAGCAGCATGACGGCGGCGCCTTCACCGAGCGCGAGCCCGTCCCGCTGCGCATCAAAGGGCCGCGGGATGCCGCTGGGTGCGAGGGCGTGCAGGGTGTCAAACCCGGCAAACACGAGTTTAGCGAGCGCATCGTAGCCGCCTGCGAGCACGCGTTTGGCGCGGCCGGAGCGGATCATGTCCGCCGCCCAGCCAATGGCGTTGGCACCGGAGGCGCAGGCATTGGAAACGATGATGACCGGGCCGCGCCAGTCAAACTCGGCGGCGATGCTGCTCATCTGGCGCTGCGGCTGGTAATATTCGGCACGTGAAAGCTGGGTCGGGACGCGGGCGGCATCCTGATGCGCATGCTCGAAATAGGCCTCTCCCAGAGGCATGGCCCCGGCGGAGGTGCCGATGACCATGGCGTCGATACCCTCCATGTTCTCCCGGCCCGCCTGCGCGAGCGCCTCACGGATGGCCATGAGCAGCATGCGCGTGCCACGGTCAAAGTAGGTCTGCTTGTGGGAGGGGATGCGGCGGAAGAGGCTTTCTGCGGGCAGGTCCACCACGCCGGCGGTTTTGGCGATGAATTCGCGGGTGTCGAAGAGTTCGACCGGCTTGAAGGCGGTGCGGTCCGCCGCCAGCGCCATTTCATTCGCCTGCCAGCCCATGCCCAAGGGTGAAACGATCCCCGCTCCGGTGATAGCGATGTTCTTGCTTAAAGGTGGAGGCACTAGGGGGGACAGGATGAGATTCGTTGTGTGGAGGGTTGAACTGCTAACGCAAGTGTTCATTCTACCGCACGGCGCGGGCTATGGTTTACGCTTCGCCGCAAGGACTGCAAATGTTTGGTGAACGCTGGGATCGTATTGTGGCTGAGCGCGGCGCGCAGGCGGCTTTGTATCTGGCTGACGGACGTGCGACCACGTTCCGCGAGCTGGATGTCGAGGCGCGTGCTGCCAGGCCGACCGGTGATTACGTGCTGGTGCAGGGGGAGGTACCACAAATTTTGCGGCAGCTGCTGGCCGGATTTTTGCACGGCGTGCCGGTGCAGCTGGTGGAAAAGGACCGCTCCCGCCGCATTCCTGCCAGGCCGCCGCCTGCCGGCACGGCCCTGATCAAGCAGGCCGTGGGTGGCTCGGGGGTACGCCGCTGCCAGTTTTTCACGTTTGATCAAATCGCTGCGGATGTGGACCGGCTGCATGCGGTGCTGGATCTCGGCGCACGCGGGACGGGGGTGGCGGCGATTTCCTGCGCGCATTCCTTTGGCCTGACGATGACAGTGCTGCAAACGCTGTTCAACGGGGTGCCCACCTGCTTTGCGCCGCAGCCGTTTGCGCAGCCGCTGATGGAGACGATGCAGCACCACCGGCGGCTGTTCCTGCCGGGTGTTCCGGCCCTTTGGAAGGCCTGGCTGCGGGGCGATGTCTGCTTTGACAACATCAGTCTGGCGATCTCCGCCGGATCTCCGCTCACGCTCGATCTGGAGCGCCTGGCGCTGGAGCAGCATGGGCTGAAGATTCACAATCTCTACGGGACGAGCGAGTGCGGTGCGGTGTCCTGGGACGAGACGCTCGATTTGCGTGAGGATGGGAGCGATCTCGGCACCCTCCTGCCCGGCGTGCAGACGCACACCGATGCCGAGGGCCGTCTGGTGGTGAGCAGCAGCTCCGTGGGGCTGGGGTATGATGACCAGCTGCCGCAGGAAAACTATGGCTCCGGGGTTTTCACCACGAGCGATCTGGTGGAGCGGCACGGCCAGCAGCTGCGGTTTCAGCAGTGCAGGGGTGCTGGAATCAACGTGGCGGGCCGCAAGCTCAGCCCCATCGAAATCGCCGAAAAAATCATGCGGGCCTCGAAACTGGACCAGGTGACAATCTATGGTGCCCGGAGTCGCGATCCGGAGCGCTGCCAGGACATCGTGGCGGAAGTCGGCCTGCCTCAGGCGGAAATTGATCCCGCTTTCAAAATCACCGCCTGTTCATTGCTCGCACCCTGGGAAGTCCCGCGTAAATGGATCGGCAGACCATGAACACCCGTTTGCCATCCAGTGCCCTAAAACGCATCACCCAGCTTTGTGTCAGGCGCCATGAGCGCTTTTACTCCGTGGTGAAGCTGCGTTCTGATCCCGTTTACGCTGCCGTTACCAAAGAGCTGCTGGGTGCCCCGCTGCCGGTGCTGGACATCGGCTGCGGCATCGGCCTGCTGGCGTTTTACCTGCGCGAGTCAGGCTTTGCGCCTGCCATCGCCGGGTTTGATTACGATGCCGAAAAAATCTCCTGTGCGCAGAGCATGGCCGCCCTCAGCAGCTGCGAAGGGCTCAGCTTCATGACCGGGGATGCACGCGCCGGACTGCCGGAATGCAGCGGGCATGTGGTGATCCTGGACATCCTGCAGTTTTTCACGCGGCAGGAGCAGGAGGCGCTGCTCAAAGCGGCCGCATCCCGCGTGGCGCAGGGCGGGAAGCTGATCATTCGCACCTGCCTGCAGAACGACTCCCTGCGCTTTCGCATCACGGTGGCGGGAGACTGGCTGGCCAAGCTGACGTTTTGGATGAAGGACGCACCCGTGTGCTATCCGGACCGTGCGTTATTTGAGTCCGTGCTGGGCGCCGCCGGGCTGCGGGTGCGGGTGCAGCCGCTATGGGGCGGCACGCCGTTCAACAACCATCTCGTCGTCGCTGAACGCGAGTGAGGCAGCTTTACCCGATGACTTCATACTCGCAATTGCGGAGTTCTTGCCCGATAACCAGCATTGGGTCTACTACGTCCGCATACCGTTCCAGCGAGAGCCGGATTCGGCGTGACGAGCGCGAATTATGATTTTAGTAAATTGCTTGCTAATGGAAGCCCTCTGCCATGAGAATCTCTGAAGTTCAACTCACCAACTTTCGCTGCTTTGAATCGCTCACGTTGCGATTCGACCCGGGCGAGAATGTGCATGTCTTCGTTGGCGATAATGGTGCGGGGAAGTCGGCCATTTTAGACGCCATCGCTCTAGGATTGGCACCCATTGCCCGGCGCTTCGGGCAACCCCCTGGAGGAAGCCGGAGAAACTTGCTCGACATCACCGAATCCGCTCATCACGCAAACACTGTTGCTGCCGTTCTTGATAAGACTCCGCCTAAACCTTTCTGCCATCTAAGATTCAAAGGTCAACCCAACGGGCATGTCGTCGAATGGGACGCCCATCTGCTGCGTGATAAATCCAAGCGAACCAAGGCGGCCTTGCCGCCACTGATCGGTAACAAACATTTGAATGATGCTTTGGATGAGGATGTTTTCCGGATTGCCGAAGACCCGGCTGGCGAGGCTGGAATTGTGCCAATGTATGCTTATTACGGCACAAGTCGCGCGGTCCTCGATATTCCGCAGCGGCAAACGAACTTCGAGAGTGCTTTTTCGCGCAGTGCCGCATTGAAAAATGCCCTTGATCCCGTAAGCCGTTTCAAGGACGCATTCGAGTGGTTCTTTGCGATGGAACGTGACGAATTAAAAATTCGCAACGAGCGGGAAGACTTTCGCTACAAACTGCCAGTGCTGGAAGCGGTGCGCCGCGCAATTCTTGCGATGCTCCCTGAGTTCTCCGACCCGCGTATCACTACGCACCCGCTTCATTTCCAGCTTAGTCGCAAGAACGCAGACAACTCGGTTACTGATCTTTATGCGGAGCAGCTTAGCGACGGCTATCGCACGATGCTAGCCCTCGTCATGGATTTCGCCCGCCGTCTTGCCCAAGCGAATCCGCAACTTCAAGACCCCCTCGCCACTGAAGCGGTGCTGCTCATCGACGAGGTGGATTTGCATCTGCATCCCGACTGGCAACAGAGGATTATTCCAGATTTGCAGCGGACGTTCCCCAACACGCAACTTATTCTCACCACGCACAGCCCCCAAGTCCTGACTTCGATCCACAGCAAGAGTGTGCAGATTGTCCGCGATGGAAAACTTTACCCTTCCCCTGGTGGCATTTACGGTGCCGAAAGCAAACGGACCTTGGAGCGGGTGATGAGAATCCCCAGCCGCCCGCCAGACAACGAGCGAGTGAAGCGTCTGGAGGAACTGTTTGCCCACATCCGAAGCGAGCGCTTCCCCGAGGCGAAAGAACTCGCCCTCCGCCTTGCTCAAGAATTCAACAGCAACGAGCCGGCGGTGGATGAAGCGCTCACGGAAATTGAAAATCGTATGTGGGAAAAGGAGGTCGGTCTGTGAAGCGGTGCCTGAAATCAGACCCCGAGCCACTGTGCCTCGCGACTTACCGCAACGCATGGCCGCAGGGAACGTGGAACGAGTTTCGGGATACCCAATGCTATCAAACCGTCCGGTCCACAAGTCGGACGGATCAAGGTGGTTTGTGTGCCTACTGCGAGCGGTTGTTACCCGAAAACGACCGACAAATTGCCCACTTCCATCCGAAGTCAGATACAAACGGAAGCGTCAACTGGGCGCTTCTTTGGCCGAACCTCTGGTTTGCATGCTGCGGTGGCGATCAGGCGACAATGGTCCACCCGGACTCTTACCTGCCCCCGACTGTCGAGAACCGAAGCTGCGATGTCGCAAAGGAAGACAATGTCGTTGATGGGCATGTGTTTTCTCCAGCTGAGCTTCCCGCATTTCCGAGACTTTTTCGCTACGAGCAGCGCACGGACTGCATGGACATCGCACCGGACGACGTGAACTGCGCTGCTGCTGGCGTGGCGGTGAACCTCGCAGAATCCACCGTCACGACCTTCAACCTCAACTGTCGGCGGTTATCCGAGGCGCGAATGCGCGTCCACAAGGCCATTGAGAGCCAAATCAAACGTCTACGCGAAAACTCGCCACAGGCTGCAACGCACTATCAAACCCTCGTGCAAAGACACCTCTCCAAGGGCGTGGACGGTAACTGGAAACCATTCTTCACCATGATCCGGTGGCGCTTTGGCACTACGGCGGAGGCTTATCTTCAATCCATCAATTACCAAGGTTGACGACTTCCGCCAAGCACCAGCTACTGAAAAAATCTTTTCAGCAGGCTCCCTCTTCGCAGCCTCCATCGTCGCTGAACGCGATTGAGGCGGGCGGTACGCATGGAAGGCCGCTGGCCACCATCATGGAGGCGACGGCTTCCGCCACCTCGACGGCCACGGGGGTGCCTTCGTGAATCAGCACGATGGCGCCGGGTTTCAGCCGGTGGGAGATGCGCCGGGTGATGGTGGGCACGTCGGTCAGCACACCGTCAAACCCGCGCGCGGTCCACAGCATCATTCGCAGCCCCAGGGAGCGGGCGATCAGCGCGGTGAAGAGGTTGTGATGGCCTGCGGGAGGGCGGAAAAAACGTGGCGGCTGGCCGGGGCAGAGGGCGGCCAGCGTCTCCTGACAGCCTGCGATCTCGCGCCACAGTCGCGCCGGGCGCAGCATCCAGAAGGTGCTGGCAGGATGCGTCTGCGTGTGGTTGCCGATCTCGTGGCCGCGCGCGAGGATGTCGCGCACGAGTTCCGGATGTTGCATGGCACGTTCGCCCACGAGATAGAAGAGCGCCTTGATGCGGTGGCGGTCCAGGATGTCCAGAATTGCCGGGGTGTGTTCCGGGTGCGGACCGTCATCAATGGTGAGCAGCACCGGGTTTCCAGCCTGAGGCAGCCGTTTGATCATGCGGCCAAACAAGGCGCAGCGTGGCACCAGGGTGCCGATCGTCATGGTGGTCAGGACGGTGCAAAACAGCAGCACCGCCGCGAGGGGCTGCCCGTGCCCAGCCAGCCAGATCACCACCGGCACGGGGAGGAGGCCCAGGGCGAAGCGAAAGTACGCCTGCCGCAGGGTGCTGGCACGCACGGCTGCATTCATGCCGGATCGCGGGTGACGAGCGGTTCAAAGACAAACCATTGGTCCCAGTGCTGGAGAAGAAAGTGATGCATCACCGGGATCCAGGCGGCGCTGATCTCGGCGGCCCTGGCCTTGCGCCCGCCTTCGAAGAAGGGTTGGCCAATCTCAATGCGGTAAGCCAGCCGCCCCCTGCGGCTGAGGAACACCGGGTAGCACGGCACGCCGGTCACCTCTGCGAGGACCAGCGGCCCGCGCGGGATCTTATAAGTCACGCCGTCAATGCGGGCCAGCGTGGGGGTCACCTCACCCAGGACACGGTCGCCCTGCACGCAGACGACTTCACCTGCGAGGAGCAGGCGGCACAGCTCCATGCCGAGATGGCCGCCGGGTTCGTTGTAATGAACGTGCAGATTCGGCTCACGGCGCTCCTCGTCACAGAGCTCCTTGCCGCGCAGCTTTTTCAGCGAGTCCGAGGCCTCCGGCATGCGGACGGTATGGACGGGCCGGGTGAATTTGCGGGCGAAGAGGCTGGCACCGATGTCGTAATTTCCCGAATGCACGGTGAAGATCAGCGCGCCTCCCGGGTGTTTTTCCAGATCCTCGAAGTCGCCTGAGCCGATGATCTCCCAGTCGATCTTGCGCTGAAAATGCAGATACCAGAGCCGGTCGAGGTAGGTCAGCGAAAACTGGACGAAGACCTGAAATCCTGCCAGCCCGCTGGAGCCTTTGCCGGGGATGAGGGCGCTGAGATTCGCGCGGATGGCCTCACGCTGTTCTACCGCCAGGATGTAAGCGATCAGAGAGAGGGGATAGGCGCACAGGGTGAAGACCGGCGCGGGCAGCCAGCGCATGCAAAACAAGATGGCCTGCGTCCAGCATGCATCATGCAGACCCATGCGCGGGGGAGTGGAGGGCGCGTTCGGCTCGTGGGTTGCAGAATCAGCGGACAGCATTATTTAAAGGCGTACTAAAAAACTAAGGGAGACGTTCTGTTTCGACCGTCACACCGCCTCCCACAACTGACTTTTTTCACCACTTGCCCCCATGACCTCAACTAACACCGATTACGACGTGGTCATCATGGGCGGTGCTTTTTCCGGCGCGTCGGCGGGAATAATGCTCAAACGCGAGCATCCGGAGATGCGAATCCTGATCGTGGAGCGCACGCTGAAGTTTGACCGCAAGGTGGGGGAAAGCACTTCCGAGCTGGCGGGCTGCTTCCTCACCCGCGTGCTGCATCAAGGGCACCACCTGAGTGCGCACCACTACCAAAAGCATGGTCTGCGCATGTGGTTTTGCAAAACGCCCGAGGACGATGTGGGCTGCCTCACTGAGATCGGGCCGCGCTACCAGTCACGGCTGCCCACCTTCCAGCTGGACCGGGCCATCCTCGACGAGCACCTGCTGAAGGAGGCCTGTGACTTCGGCTGCGAGCTGCTGCGCCCGGCCACCATCAAAACCATCACGCTCTCGGAGGATGAGGCACCGCACACGCTGGAAATCATGCCGCAGGAAGGGCAGATGCGCACGGTGACCACGCGCTGGCTGATCGACGCCTCCGGCAAGGCCGCCGTGCTGTCGAAGAAACTCGGGCTGCACCGCTCTCTGGAGAGCGAGCACCCCACCTCCTCCATTTGGTGCCGCTTTCGCAATGTGAACGGGCTCGACAGCTTCAAGAGCCGCAAGATGCATCCCTCGCTGATGAAGGGTGTCAGCCAGCTCCGCACCACGGCCACGAATCATCTCATGGGTCATGGCTGGTGGTGCTGGATCATCCCGCTGTCTGATGGCAGCTACAGCGCCGGCGTGACGTGGGACCGGCGTTTTTTCACCCTGCCGGAGGGGCCGTCTCTGCTGGCCCGCCTGCAGGCTCACCTGATGACGCACCCGATTGGTCGGCTCATGTTTGAAAACGCCGTGCCGGATGCCGATGACACCTTTTACTACAAGAACCTCGCGTACCGCTCCGAACGCATCGCGGGCAACCGCTGGGTGATGGTGGGTGACGCGGCCGGGTTCATGGATCCGCTGTACAGCCATGGCCTCGACTACTGCGGCCACACCGTGTCTGCGGCGGTGGATCTGGTGCAGAAGAATCTGGCGGGTGAAAACACGCAGGCGATCACCGACTACCTGAACACGGCCTACCCGCGCAGCTACCGCCTGTGGTTCAACTCGCTCTACAAGGACAAGTACTCCTACATGGGCGATGCGGAACTGATCAACGCGACGTTTCTGCTGGACCTCTCCGCGTATTTCCTCGGCCCGGTGCGGGGGGTGTATGACAACCCGGATGATGAATGGATTCACATGCCATACGAAGGGAAGGCGGGTGGTTTTTTTGCCGGCTTCATGGCCTTCTATAACCGCCGCTTCGTGCACCTCGGGCAGGAGCGCCGGCGCAAGGGCATCTACGGACGCGCCAACAACGGGCACGTGTGGATGCCGTTCATGAGCCTGTCGCCAGACCACACCGCTGCTCGTCTGCTGTGGGCGGGGATCAAGGTCTGGATCAAGGCGGAGATCACCACCTGGCTGGCACCCACACCGTCCACGGTGCCGGTGATGATGATGGAGGGGAAGCTGATGGCAAAGACGACGGAGGCGTGAGCGGGGTCTGCCGGTAAAGTGAGGAAACGTACGGATAGCCGCCCCCCTCACCCAGCCTCTCCCCGAAGAATCCCTGGAGCTATCAAGCCACCGGCGGGGAGAGGAGATTCGCGCTCGGGCACTTTGAAAACTCTATCGGGGTCGCAACGCGTTTCCCCTCTCCCCGTCGAGGACTTTGTTGGTCAGTTGTTTGTTCGGGGAGAGGCCGGGTGAGGGGTCAGCTTAGGCCGCCGCAAGCAGGCCGCAGGCCCCTCTTTCACTCCGCCACGAAAAACATACCCGCAAAGGTGTTGGAGGTGAACTTGGCGTCAGGCTTGGGATCGACGAGCATGTTGGAGATGTCGCCGTCGAGGTAGAGGGCGTCTTCGCAGCCGAGGTGCTGGAAGAAGCGGGTGAACTGGTGAAACGTGACGCGCCCTTTCACGGCGTCTTCGCGGTCGCTCATCACAAAGAGGATCTGGCCGTCTTTTTTGCGCACGCCCACGGCATTGCGCAGGCGTTTGTTGGGTGAATTGACCTGGAAGGCGGGATGGATCACGCCCTGGCGCAGCATCAGCGGGCCGGACTGCGTGGCGAGGCGTGGCTTGAGTCCGCTTTGGGCAAATTCCGCCGCTTCCATCACGCCGGGGCCGGTCTGGTCGTCGAGGTAGAAGACGCCGTTCGGTTTGAGGAAAAAGTTGCCTTCGCCTGCGCTCAGATTCAGCGGCACCAGCTCTTTGCCGGCGCAGATGGTCAGGCCGCAGGGCTTCGGGCCGCGTTCGTAGATGCCGGCGTTGGTGGCGAAAATGATCTGCTTGCTGCGCGCCGCGAGCTGCCGGCGCAGGCCGTTGAAATCTCCCAGCGGCTGGCCGTTGTCGCCCAGCCAGGCGAGCTGCAGGCGTGACCAGTCGGCCTTGTCCACGCGGTAAAGGTGATAGCGCCCGCCTTCGTAATCCACCGTCTCCGCGCCGTGCAGGTGCGAGGTGATCGTGGCGCAGCCGAAAAGGGTGAGAAGCCAGCGGGGAAAGGTCATGCCACAGGATGCTGAATTCAGGCCAGCGCACAACCATCTTGAACCCGGGACGGATTGCCCCATGATGATCTTCACATGTCCAGCAGTCTAGGCACCCTTTTCCACATCAGCACCTGGGGCGAATCCCACGGCATCGGCGTCGGCGTCGTCATCGACGGCTGCCCGCCACGCATCCCCCTCACGGTGGAGGATATTCAGGCGGAGCTGGACCGCCGCCGCCCCGGCCAGAGCAAGATCGTCACGCCACGCAAAGAAGACGACAAGGCGGAGATCCTTTCCGGCGTGCTGGATGGCCTCACGCTCGGCACGCCCATCGGCATTCTGGTGCGCAACACGGATCAGCGCCCCTCCGCCTACACGGAGATGCAGCAGGCCTACCGGCCCAGCCATGCGGATTACACTTATGACGCCAAGTACGGCATCCGCGCCGTCTCCGGCGGCGGGCGGTCCAGCGCCCGCGAGACGATCGGTCGCGTGGCGGCAGGTGCCATCGCGCGCAAGGTGCTGCAGCACTCGCTCAGCGGCTACGAATGCCTCGCCTATGTGAAGACGGTTCAGAACATCGAGGCGAAGGTGCCCGCGGGCACGGAGCTCACTGCGGCGGTGATCGAATCCAACATCGTCCGCACCTGTGACCCGGTGGCGGCGGAGCAGATGATCGAGCTCATTGAGAAAGTCCGCAGCGAAGGCAACAGCGTGGGCGGCGTGATCGAGTGCGTGGTGCGCGGCGTGCCGCCCGGACTTGGCGAGCCGGTGTTTGACAAGCTGGAGGCCGATCTGGCCAAGGCGATGATGAGCCTGCCTGCGACGAAGGGATTTGAAATCGGCAGCGGCTTTGGCGGCACGGCGATGACGGGCCTGGAGCACAACGATGAATTCTACATGGACGGCGACAAGGTGCGCACCCGCACCAACCGCAGCGGCGGCATCCAGGGCGGCATCAGCAATGGCGAGGAGATCGTCTTCCGCGTCGCCTTCAAGCCCACCGCCACCGTGCTGCGCGAGCAGAAGACCGTGACCAACACCGGTGAGGACACCACCCTTTCCGCACGCGGTCGCCACGATGCCTGCGTGCTGCCACGCGCCGTGCCGATGGTGGAGGCGATGGTGCATCTGGTGCTGGCCGACCATTTCCTGCGCCAGCGCGCCATGCGGGGGTGATGGGATGATGAGGTGGCTTGCCTGGCTCTTCACCGGCACGACGTGCCTGGCTGGCCTGGGTGCGCCCTTGCCAGAGATTGCGGTGGGAAGCAGCGGACGGGAACGGATCATCCAGAGTGCGCCGAGGCCCCCGGAAAAGGGAGCGCCGCCGGCGTTTCTGGTCGGCACGGTCACGGAGGTGTCTGCGGAAGAGGACCGCCAGCCGCAGCAGACCCGGCTCTCGGAGTCCTGCACGCTGCGGGTCGAATCCGCCTACGGGCATCTGGAGGAGGTCGTCGGGATTCGAACGGCGGTGCTCCAGGCTGACTACGAGCAGTCGCCTTACGTTCCCATTGACGAAGACTGGGGCAGGCTGTGGCACTTCAAAAAGGGGCAGAGACTGCTCGTGATTCTTCACCGGAGTGACGGGGAGCCATGCTTTGATGGGGAGGAGCTGATGCTCCTCAATGAGCGCACGGCTTCGCTGCCGGAGATCCTGCGCCGGACTGGGATGTTGCCGCAGGAATTCACCGATGAAGATCTTGAGGTGCTCAAGGAGGCCTCGCCCTCCTGGCATCGGCGGGTTTTCGCCGAGGGCGCGGCAGCGCGTGCCGCCCGCGCCGAAGAGGCCGGGCGGTGGCGTGCAGTGATGCAGGCCGCCGCAGGCATCGGCCTGCTGATTGGACTGGGCGCCTGGGGCATGCGCCAGAGGCGGAGGTGACGGGCGCATCCATCCACGCCCCATCCTTCCGCTCCTTGCAAAGCGATAGACAAGCACGGGCCTGCGCGTTAAACCTCGCCCGACCACCACAACCATTCATGAAACTGCACCTCGCCCTCGCCGCCTTGTTCGCCACCCTTTCCTTCGCCAGCGCGGATGAAAAAGTAATCTTCAACGGCAAGGACCTCACCGGCTGGGAGGGCAACAAGGAGCTCTGGAGCGTGCAGGACGGCACCATCACCGGCAAGACCCCTGCTGACCCCGCCAATCCGGCCAAGAGCATCCTCAAGCACAACACCTTCCTCGTCTGGAAAGGTGGCAAGGTGAGTGATTTCGTGCTGACGTTTCAATACCGCATCGAAAAAGGCAATTCCGGCGTGCAGTACCGCAGCATCGAACTGCCCGCTGGCGCAAACGGCCCCATCGTCAGCGGCTACCAGGCCGACTTTGAAGCCGGCAAGACCTACAGCGGCATCCTCTATGAGGAGCGCGGTCGTGGCATCCTGGCCAAGCGCGGTGAAAAGACCGTGATCAAGCCCGCCGCAGACGGTGGCAAGAAGGCCGTGGTGGAAGTGACCGGCAGCGTGGGAGACAGCGCCGCCATTCAGGCCTCCATCAAAAACGAGGACTGGAACGAGTACCGCATCGTCGCCAAGGGCAACCACGTGCAGCATTTCATCAACGGCATGCAGACCATCGACGTGACCGACGAAGACGCCGCCAACGCGCCGAAGGAAGGCATCCTGGCCCTGCAGATCCACGCCGGCCCGCCGATGGTCGTGCAGTTCAAAAACTTCAAGCTCGTCGAAACGAAGTAGTCGTGCTTTCTTAGCCCCATCATGACCCGCCTGCTTTTCACCACGCTTCTTCTGCTCACCAGCGGCCTTGCCACCAAGGTTGCTGCCGACACCGAATACCTCGTCGTCAGCGGCGGGCCTGCGGTGCGTCAGTTTGAAGACCTGCGCCGGCCCGGAGAGCAGCACGACCGCTGGTGGGGCAACTTCATCCGCACCGCCCGCGTGCGCATGCAGGAGATTCACAAAACCGTCCCCGCCAACACCCGCATCACCTGGCTGGTGTACCGGGACGCGTATGTGCGCCGCGCCGCCGCCGAGCACCAGCCGCTGATGCAGAATGTGGAGTCCGTGACGAAGGCCTACCCCTACATCAATCTCGTCTGGTTCCGCAGCACGGACGAACTGATCAACTACATCAACCACGGCCAGTCCGGGCGCAGCGGCCTGAAGATCTCCGGCTTCGAGTACTTCGGCCACTCAAACAAGTACAGCTTCATGTTTGACTACAGCTCGGACGTGTACGCCACCTCCACCGCGTGGCTGCATGAGAACGACCTGCGCAAGATCAGCCGCTGGGCCTTCAGCGGCAAAGCCTACTGCCAGAGCTGGGGCTGCCATACGGCGGAAAGCTTCAGCAAAGCCTGGAAACGCGCCACCGGCACCAAAATGGTGGGCGCCCAGGGCAAGACCGACTACTCCGACATGCACCTGCGCGACTGGCACGTGGGCCTCTCCAGCGGCGCCCGCTGGGTGCGGTAGGAAAAGCTGCCTTGTTGCTGTGCAACAAGGACGCCCTCTTGTTCCTCCAGAAAGAGGGCTGCATGGACGAAGGACGGTCGTGGCGAAGCCCGCTCGTCTGTCAGCATACGGCAGGCACTTCGGCGTACGAACGTCCTCGCAGTCGGGCGGTTTGGCGGAGGGGTCGATGGGCGGTGAGCACGCGCTCGACGCCAAACACGGCCGACCTACGGCCAGAGGGCGCGCAAGATTACTTCGCGCCCCACACAAAGGTCACCGGCTTGTCGATGTCCGGGTGCACGCTGTGGTACACGGGGCAGCCGAGGGCGGTGGCTTCGAGGAGTTTGCGGTCGGGGTGGTCTTCCGGCAGCGGGATCTGGATGGTGATGGGCAGGCGCACGATGCGGCGCGGGCTGTCCTCACTCATGTGCTTTTCCACGCTGACTTTCATGCCGGCGACGTCGTAGCCCTTCTGCTGCACCTTGATGCCGATGACGGTGGCCATGCACGAGGCCAGCGCCGTGGCCACGAGATCGGTGGGGCTGAAGGACTCGCCTTTGCCGTGGTTGTCCACCGGTGCATCGGTGATGAACTGGTTTTGCGAAGGGCCATGCGTGGCCCGGCAGCGCAGGCCGCCTTCGTAATCGATGCTGATGGAGACGGCCATGGCGGGGAGGAAGTGGAGTGTTTGAGTACTCGGGAGTGCGGGAGCGAGGTGGAATGGGGCGTCTGTTTCAAGACTCCGTCATTCCACCGCTCCACCCGCTCAGGGCAGGGCTTACTGCGCGGTGAGCGTGCCGTTCATGATGGCCACGTGGCCGGGGAAGGTGCAGAAGAAGGGGTACTCTCCGGCGGCAGGCACGGTGAATTCGATGGTCTCGCTGCTGCCGGGCTGAAGCAGCTTGGTGTGGGCGAGGATGTCCGGGGAGTCGGGGATGTAGCCTTTGTCCACCAGCGTCATGGCGCCCATGGCGATGGCCATCATCTTGTCCTTGGTGCCGAGCTTGCCGATCACGATGTTGTGCGGCTGGGGCAGGGTGGGGTGGGTGTTGGTGAAGGTCAGCTTGATCTTCTGGCCGGCCTTGGCGCTGATGGTCTTGGTGTCATAGGCCAGCGGGTTGGCGGCGTCTGGCTTGATGATGACTTCGAGCACGGGCAGGTCTGCGGCGGCAGCAGCAGGGGCCGCAGAGGCGGCAGCGGCGGCAGGGGCAGCGGCAGCCGGAGCAGCAGCCTCGGCTTTCGCCTTCGGGCGCAGGGAGCCCAGACCGTCAAAGATAAAGGCCAGCACCCACAGCAGGACGGCACCGCCGAGAGCGGATCCGATGATCAGATTGATAACAGACCAGATGGAGGACGATTTTTCCGAAGTAGAGGAGGGCGCGGACATGGGCTAGTGGGTGGGGATTGAGCGCCCATCAGAGCACAGCAGCGCCCGAAAGCAACCACCGTGTGACTCACGGCTTGGCACCCGCCGTCACCTCCGCCATCGCCCGCCCGATCTGGGGCGAAATCAGGTCCAGCAGGTCATTGTGGTGCCCGCCGGGAACGGCGTGAAAGGTCACGGCCTGCGGGTGGGCCGCCGCCAGCTCCGCCCCCATGCGCACGGGGATCACCTCATCCTCCGCGCCGTGGAAAATCACGAACCGGGCCCCGGCACGGGAGGCCACGTGGCGCAGCGTGGTGCGGTTGTCGAAGCGGTGCCGGTTCAGGTAGCAGAGCGGCCAGCCGAGCACGATGCGGCCCATGTCCGTCATCGTGGTGAAGGGAGACATCAGCACCCCGCGCCGGATGTCCAGGTCATCCGCTGCCATCAGGGCCGCCGCAGCGCCCAGGGAATGGCCCAGCACGGCCAGGCGGGGCAGCAGCTCGGCCTGGGTGGTGTGCAGGTGCCTCGCCAGCGCCTGCACGGCCGCCTTGCCGCTCTCCCGGATTCGCTCCGGGTTCGGGGCGCCCTCGCACTCGCCATAGCTGGGGTAATCGACCAGCAGGTAGGCAAAGCGGCCATCCCACGCGTCGGTGTCATAGAGCCAGTCGAGCGCCAGCGAGCCATTCCCGGCAAAGCAGAGCCAGAGCGTCTGCGGCAGGCCGCTGGCAGGTGCGCGCGGGGGGATGTAGAAGGCCGTCTGGTGGCCCTGAGACGTCTCAAAAAGCACGCGCTCCCCCTGGCCGGCTTCCAGCATAGATTCATGCTCCGCCCGGTAAGGATTCGGGTGGTAGATCAGGCTGGACTGGCCGCCGAGCAGAAAGATCACGGGTGTAAAAATGAAGATGGCGCCGAGGCGCAGCAGGCGCTTCCAGAGGGGCATGGGGATTCAGTCAGGGGAATACGTTTTTGACTTCAGCTTCCCGTTCTCGAAACCCAAAAAGATGCCTTCGCAGTTCGGCTCCGCTGAATGTTCCGGGTGCATAAAGAAGGTCAGGCCCTTCTCATCTTCAATGATGATCTGCGGCTTTTGCCGGGGGCCGCCTTCCGGGTAAAACTGCGTCTGCAGGGCCATGATCTCATCCCGCGTCATGCCCAGCCGGATGCCTTCGTAAAAGGCTTTGTAGCTGCGGTAGCGGGCGTCCATCCACTCCGGGTGCATGGCATACACCACCAGCCCGGCCGGGGCCAGCGTCGTTAGCGCGATGAGCCCCAGCAGCACCTTCAGCCCCCAGCTGCGCACGCGGAACACGGTGATCAGCATGATCACCGAGGCCGCTGCACCGAGCACCGCGATGATGAAAATGGGATGGGGGGAGGAACTCATGCGCCAGGCATGCTGAGTGGTGCCGCTGGGAAAGGCGATCAAAAAAATTCCCACGCCGCCCCGCTTCAGCCCCATTTCAGCACCGCCGGCTCTGCTGTCCCTGGAGTCCGGCACCTGCGAGAGCAGGCAGCCTGCCAGCCGTCCCGTGCTGGTCATTCCCAGCGTGCCTGCTCCAGAGAGCCATCTGGTGAAGATGGCCGCCCGGAAAGCCCAGCTCGCGCGGGTGGTGTCGTGCCCGCTCCGATTTGATTGCAGGACGAAAAGGAAAATGATGATCATCCGCCGCCTACCATGCCTGCATCCGGCTGCGTCATCCGCGCAGGGTCCAGCGCCTCGTTCAGCTCCGCCTCCGTGAGGCCGAGCTCTGCAAGCCGCTCCAGGCAGAGCTCCCGCACCGGCGTCCCCGTTTGCGCGCTCTGCTTCGCGATTTCAGCGGCCTTGTCATAGCCGATCTTGGAATTCAAACCGGTCACCATGGCGAGGCTGTGCTCGATGAAATTCGTGCAGCGCTCCCGGTTCGCCACGATGCCGCTCACACAACGTGTGGCAAAGAGCGCGGTGGCATTCGTCAGCAGCTCGATGCTTTCCAGCAGCGCCGCCGCGAGCGCGGGCATCATGACGTTGAGCTCCAGATTCCCGCTGGCGGCGCACCAGGTGACGGTGGCGTCGTTGCCCATGACCCGGGCGCAGACCTGCATGAGGCTCTCGCACATCACGGGGTTCACCTTGCCGGGCATGATGGAACTCCCGGGCTGCGTGGCGGGGAGCCTGATCTCGCCAATCGCACACTGCGGGCCGGAGCTGAGCCAGCGCAGGTCATTGGCGATCTTGAAGAGGCTGGTGGCGATGGTCTTGAGCTGGCCGCTTGCCTCCACGAGGGCGTCCTTTGCCGACTGCGCCTCGAAGTGATCCTGCGCCTCCCGGAAAGGCAGGCCCGTCTTTTCAGCGAGCAGCGGGATGGCGCGGGCGGGCATCTCCGGGTGGCTGTTCAGCCCCGTGCCCACCGCCGTGCCGCCCAGCGGCAGCTCCATGAGGGCGTTCAGCGCCTTGTGCACGCGGCTCGCCGCCAGCTCCGCCTGCCGTGCGTACCCCCTGAACTCCTGCCCCAGGCGCACGGGCGTGGCATCCATCAAATGCGTGCGGCCGATTTTGAGCACCTCCCAAAACTCCTCCGCCTTCGCCGTCAGCGCCTGCTGCAGCGTCTCCAGCGCCGGGAGCAGCCTCCGGTTCAGCTCCTGCGCCACGGCGATGTGCACCGCCGTGGGAAAGGTGTCGTTGCTGGACTGCCCCATGTTCACATGGTCATTCGGATGCACCGGGTCCTTTGTGCCGAGGGGCCTGCCGATGATCTGGCAGGCGCGGTTCGCGACCACCTCGTTCACATTCATGTTCGTGCTCGTGCCGGAGCCGGTCTGATAGATGTCGATGACGAAATGCGCATCGTGCCTGCCCTCCGCCACCTCCAGGGCCGCCTGCTCGATGAGCGCCGCATGGTCCTGCGGCAGCAGTCCCAGCTCATGGTGCACACGCGCCGCCGCCCATTTGATGAGCCCATAGGCATGGATCACCGGCAGCGGCACACAGCGCCCGCTGACCGGGAAATTGAGCACCGCGCGCTGCGTGCTCGCGCCATACAGCGCCTCCGCCGGCACGTCCAGCGCCCCCATGCTGTCTGTCTCGGTGCGCGTCTTCATGGCAGAGGATACGTTGGGGAAATCGTGCGCGCCTCAAAGTCTCAAAAACAAAGCCGGGGATCGTTTCCGATCCCCGACTTGTACCAAACAACACACTAAAAAAACCAGATCACTTCACCTCGGCCAGCACGCGCTTGATGTCAGCGGCCTGCTGGTCGGTGGCGGCCTTGTAGTCCTGCCAGACGACCTTGCCATCCTTGATGAGGAAGCAACTCCGTGAGGCGAGTGAGAGCAGGCCTTTGAGCATCTTCTTCACTTTGAAAGCCTCGACGATCTTGCCTTCAGGATCGGCGATGAGGTCGTAGGGCAGCGTGAACTTGTCCTTGAACGCCTTTTGCGACTCCGACTTGTCAAAGCTCACACCGAGCACCTGCACGCCTTCTTTGGAGAGATCCGCAAAGGCATCCCGCAGGGAGCAGGCCTGCTTGGTGCAGCCGGGGGTGTCGGCCTTCGGGTAGAAGAACACCACCGTGGGGCCCTTCTTGTAGACATCGGCGAAGTTCACCGTGGCACCGTCCTGATTGATGCCAGAGACCGCCGGGGCGGGGTAGCTGACTTTTTCGCCTTCGCCAGCCTGGGCGGTTCCAAAGAGTGCGCTGAGCATGGACATGGTGGTGAGGAGGAAGAGACGCGTTTTCATGGAGGACCTACGGATGGGGTGGGTTATTCGATGCTGACTTTGATGCCGGGGATGGCGGCGCTGAGTTGATTTACGCCGGGCTTGGTGGCCTTGGACTGCCAGAGATGGACATTCTTGAGGCTTTTGATCCTGGCCAGGTGCTTCAATCCGGCGTCCGTGATCTCGGTGCCGTAGAGATTCAGCGTCTCGAGTTTTTTCAGACCGACGAGGGATTCGAGGCCGGCATCGGTGATTTTCGTCTGACGCAAATCGAGCGATACCAGGCGCGGCATCTGGCCGATCGTCTTCAAGGCGCCGTCGGTGATGATGGTGCGCCCCAGATCCAGCTGCACGATGTTTTCCTTGAGCGGCAGGATCTCGGCCACCTTGGCGTCATCGCACTTCGAGACTCCCGTGAGGAAATCCACCCGCACCAGCGGGCTGTCCACCTTCACCGGAGAGACCTGGGCACCGGCGGCCTTCGCCTTGGCCAGCACGCCGTCAGCAAGGGGCTTCACCTCTTTTTCAAGCGCCGCATAAAACAGATCATGCGGACGTGGCTTGTACGGTTTCGCGGATTCCGTCATCGCGCCTGCGGGCATGCCTTCCACGCTGCCCACCCAGCCGCCGAAGTCCGCGCCTTCCTCGATCCACTTCTTGAGCAGGGCGATTTCCTCCTTGGTCAGATCTTCGCCCTTGGAGGGCATGTGGCCGTCGTCATCCTTCGGCAGCATCACGGACTCGTAGATGCCGCTCTTGTCGGGCGCGCCGGGCGTGAGCACCGGGCCGTTTTCACTGCCTTTGAGGATGGCCCAGGAGGCATCCAGCCGCAGGCCGGCCTTGGGCTCCTTCTTCTGGCCGTTTTCCACATGTGGAGCCTTATGACAATCCACGCATTTCTTGGTAATGGCGGGCAGCAGGTCTTTTTCGAAGCTGACCGCTGAGTAGGCTGAGGACGCAATCAGGCAAACGCTGATCATGCAGGGCAAACGAAACGTCGGGGTGGACATGAGTGGGATGAAGGTGATAAGAACGGGATCGCTCGCGAGGCGCGTCAGCCCGCAAGATTTGGACAGGGATAACGCTTGCTTGTTCTCCTTGTTGCAGAGAATTAATGACAACCATCTTAGGACAATGAGCACACTCCCCACCGCCACGGCCCCCTCGTCATCCAAAGTCCAGATCGAAGCAGATACTCTCCTACGCCGCAATACTCTGGCGATCGTCATGGGGGGTGGCGCAGGCACTCGTCTTTTCCCACTGA
Source organism: Prosthecobacter sp. (assembly GCF_044222345.1). GTDB lineage: Bacteria > Verrucomicrobiota > Verrucomicrobiia > Verrucomicrobiales > Verrucomicrobiaceae > Prosthecobacter. The sequence goes on along the minus strand of NZ_JBGANL010000040.1, from coordinate 5,441 downwards.
CTGAAAACCGCGCCAAGCCCGCCGTGCCCCTCGCCGGCAAGTATCGCATCGTCGACATCCCGATCAGCAACTGCATCAATTCCGGGCTGCGTCAGGTCTACGTGCTCACTCAGTACAACAGCGCGTCGCTCAACCGCCATCTCTCCCGCACCTACCGCTTTGATCAGTTCACCCGCGGCTTTGTGGAGGTGCTCGCAGCCCAGCAAACCCCCGATGGTGAGCGCTGGTACCAGGGCACCGCCGACGCAGTGCGGCAGAACTTGCGCTACTTCCTCGAAGGCGACTACGACTACTTCCTGATCCTCAGCGGGGACCAGCTCTACCGGATGGACTACCGCATGCTGATGCGCCAGCACGTCGCCACCAATGCGGACATCACCATCGCCACCATTCCCGTGGATGCCGAGGCCGCCACCGGGTTTGGCATCATGCACTCGGATGAAGAGGGGCGGATCTACGAGTTCATCGAGAAACCCAAGGATCCTGAAGTCCTCGAAAAGCTGCGCATCCCGCCGACCACACTGAAGACCATGGGCATCGAGCCGACAGAGGCGCGCTTCCAGGCCTCCATGGGCATCTACCTCTTCCACCGTGATGTGCTGATCGATTGTCTCGACAACACGCTCAACGATTTCGGCAAGCACATCATCCCCACCGCGATCAAGAACAAGCGCGTCTTCAACTTCAACTTCCAGGGCTACTGGGAGGACATCGGCACCATCCGCAATTTCTTCGACGCCAACCTCGACCTCTGCCGCCTGGTGCCGCAGTTCGACTTCTTCGAAAGCTCCGCGCCCATCTTCACCCACGCCCGCTTCCTGCCGGCCACCAAGATCAATGGCGCCACCATTCGCGGCGCGCTGATCGCCGACGGCAGCGTGCTCACAGACGCCCACATCGAAACCGCTGTCATCGGACTGCGCGCCAAGATCGAGCCCGGCACCACCATCCGTGACTGCATCATCATGGGCGCGGATTACTATGCAGGAGCCGTCGGCACCGATCCGAACCGCCCGCCTCCCGGCATCGGCCGCAACTGCCGCATCGAGCGCGCCATCATCGACAAGAACGTCCACATCGGCGACAACGTGGTCATCACTCCCGAAGGCAAGCCGGACAACATGGATGGTGAAAACTTCTACATTCGCGACGGCATCATCTGCATTCCGAAAGATGCCATCATCCCGTCCGGGACGTGGATCTGAGACGCCCAAAAAAGTCCTAACACCTTCAGAGGCGGATGCGTTAGAACCGTATCCATGAAGCATGCCGCCAATGTTTTTCTAGCGCTGGGCCTGTCCCTTGCCGCCGCGTTTCCCCAATCCCCCGAACTCCGCACCTTTACCAATGCCCAGGGCAAGGCGGTGCAGGCAAAGCTCGTCGGCGTCAATGGGCCCAACGTGACGCTCGAACTGGCCACGGGGCAGAAGTACACCTTCGCCATCACGTCCCTCTCCGCCGCCGATCAGCAGTACATCAAGTCAGCTGGCATGCCCGCAGCCGCACCCTCGGCAACCTTCAAGCCCGGGCCTAATGACAAGCTGGAACCAGCAGAGGTGAACGAGGCCGCAGGCCAGCCGCTTTTTGCCGACACACTGCTCTGGGCTTCTTCCGCCGAGGAAGTCGCCGCCCGCCTCAAAATCCCCCAGGAGTCCAAGACCAAGAACACCAGCAGCTACCGCGCCTACACCAAGGACGACTACATGATGTTTGGTGCGCATCCCTACTCCGTGGCGATGTATGCCGAAAATGACAAGGTGACGGGCTTCTCCCTCGTCTTTGCCAACAAGGGTGACCTCTTCAGCGCCAAAGGCGGTGGCGAAATGCACTTCGACAAAAACACCCCCGGTGAAGAGGCGGCCAAGATCGTGAAAAAGGCCATGGACAAGGATCTGACTGCGATCGCGGCGACGCTCACCAAAAAACTCGGGACGCCAAAGGAGGCGCGTTTTGGCGAAGGCCCGAGCAACATCGGACGTCTGACCGTGCAGCGCTGGGACTGGCGCGGGCATGCGATTCTCCTGGCCGAGGCCAAGGGTGTGTACGTCGGTGTGCAAGTTGTCACCACCGCCTTCGCCGATGCCGGTGGGAAGGTGGAGGACACCACGGACAAGATCATTCGTGCCCAGGCCCTGGCCAATCTCGAAAAGCGTGAGAACGGTGACGTCGTCGTCGGGGACATTCCCATGGTGGACCAGGGCCCCAAAGGCTACTGCGCGCCCGCCACCGCCGAGCGCGCCATGCGCCATCTCGGAGTGCCTGCGGACATGTACATCCTTGCCAACGCCGGCAATTCCGGCTTCGGCGGCGGCACCAGTGTCTCCGCACTCCTCGAAGGCATCGCCCCTCAGATCCGCAACAAACGCCGCTCCTTTGACGCGTGGAAAAGCGAGCTCAAGATCAAGGACATCGCCAAATACATCGACAAAGGCGTGCCGCTTATGTGGTGCCTTTACAGCACCAAGGAATTCAACGACGTCGCCAACAAGCGCACCAAGGAGCGCAAAACCATCACCAACTGGGCTGCCTGGAAAACCAAAGTCACCGAGGAAGCCGCCGCCAGCACATTGGCCGAAGACAGAGAGTCCAGCCATGTCGTCCTCATCATCGGTTATAACAAGGACACCAATGAAATCGCCTTCAGTGACAGCTGGGGCGAAGACTACAAAGAACGCTGGATCACCCTCCCCGAAGCCGAAAGAGTCTCCCAGCAGTACTTTTACGTCGTGGGATTCTGAGGTGAAGTCTGCTATACACCGCCTGTCATGGCACTCCCGCGCTTCCTCTCGTCTCCCCTGCTTTGGCGTTTTTTGGTCGTGCTATGGTTCGGGTTGCTGTTCTGGCTTTCCTCTCAGACGCATCTGCCATCACCCGCGAGCTTTGATGGCGTGGACAAGCTGGAGCACGCGATCTTTTTCTCGGCCGGCGGCATGGGCTTCCTGCTCAGCCTGCGCCTCGCGGGGCGTGCCAGAGCCCCAGCCGTGGCCATTCTCGCCCCGGTCCTGTTCTGCGGTGCCATCGGCGGCTTTGATGAGTGGCATCAAACCTACACCCCCGGCCGCAGCGGTGGGGATGTGTGGGACTGGGCGGCTGATTTGTGTGGCGGCTTGATTGGGGCCTTTCTCGCGTTGGTCGCGGAGCGGTGGCTGGTGAGAGAGCGGATCAAGCAGCCTCTGCCGTAAGATGGGTGTGGCGACAGCCCGCCCGCCTGTCAGCGTGCCGCAAACACCTTAGCTTGCGAGCGTCCTCGAAGTCGGGCGGTCTGGCGGATGGACATGATGAAGCGTGGATGCACCCGTCGCGCCAGACAGATCGAACTTAGGAATGGAACTCCAAACCCAGTTGCAGCACAACTGGGCAACTTGGCTTACTTCAGCGGAAACCAGTACATCAGCAGCGCGGTGAGGAACACGTTTGCGAGGGCGAGCTCGAAGAACACTTTCCAGCCGAGGGCCATGAGCTGGTCAAAGCGGAAGCGGGGCAGTGTCCAGCGGATGATGATGAAGAAGACGATGAAGCCGAAGACCTTGGCGAAGAAGGTGCCGATGTGCAGCAGGCCGGTGTAGAGCGGCGTGGTGTCTGGCGTGTAGTGCAGCTGCAGCGGGATGATTTTTTCCAGCAGCGGCCAGCAGGGGATGCTCCAGCCGCCAAGGAACAGCGTCACCGCCATGCCTGAGCCGATGATCATCGCGGCGTATTCACCCATGAAAAACAGCGCGAACTTCATGGAGCTGTATTCGGTGTGGTAGCCGGCCACCAGTTCCGTCTCGCACTCAGCGAGGTCGAAGGGCAGGCGGTTTGTCTCGGCAAACATGGAGACGGTGAAGATGACGAAGGAGATGACGATGGGGATCAGCAGCACCCAGCGGGAGAGGCTCAGGCCTTCGCCCCAGAGCGGCAGCAGCAGCCAGCCGTTGGCGTCCTGGAAGGCGGACATCTTGGTGAGGTTCAGCTCGCCGAAGATCATCAGCACCGGGATGATGGACAGGCCCAGCGAGATCTCATACGAGATCATCTGCGCACTGGCGCGCACGCCGCCGAGGAAGGGGTACTTTGAATTGGAGGACCAGCCGGCGAGGACGATGCCATACACGCCGAGGGAGGCGATGGCGAAGGTGAAGAGCGGCCCGATGCTCAGGTCTGCGATCACCATTTTGACGGGCTCCACGACTCCGATGAAGGAGAGGTTCAATTCACTGCCGAAAGGCAGCACCACGCAGGTGAGCAGCGCAGGCACCACCGTCAGGCACGGGGCCAGCCAGTAGTAAAACTTGCGCACATGGGAGGGCACAAAGTCTTCCTTCAAAATGAACTTCAGGCCGTCTGCCGCCGCCTGGGCCAGACCGCCGATGCCGAAGGGCTGCCAGTCTTTCTTGAAGCCGAGCAGTGTCAGCGGCACGCCCACGCGGTTCGGACCCACGCGGTCCTGAATTACGGCGGAGATGCGTCGCTCAAAGTAAACCGCGATCGAAACCAGCGGGAGGATGACCAGGAAGGTGAGAAACACGATCTTCCCCACCGAGACGGCGAGCGCAATGAGATCGAAAGTGGCGAGCGTGGGAGTGAACATCGGCAGGGCGATTATCAGGACGCAGCGAGGGGCGGCAACCCGATTTTGTGAAAAATTTCACAAGCTCCTTGTTTCGCCGCTGTATTTGCGGGCTGTCAACGCACCTGATCGGTGAACGAAGCCGGCTTCCGCGCAGGATTGGCCGCAGTGTCATCTGCCATCGGGGCGATGCGCTCCGCGATGCGGAAGACCGCCAGGATCAGCTCCACCGTCACACGGGCGATGATCAGGTAGAGCAGAAAGGCCGCAGGGGCGATGATGATGCCCCACCAGCTGTAGAAGAGCCAGGAGAGTGCATACATGAAAGCCGCCAGCAGACTCAGCACATACAGCATGCGCACAAGGTGCGGTGTGACGAAGCGCTTGAAGGAGAGGTCCAGCACCAGATCAAGCACGGCACGGATCTGCTGCCACAGGCTGGAAAGCGCGGAACTGGAGGGGGGCTCGGCATTCATGAGGCGAGAGTAGGCTTTGACCGGTCAGGCGCAACCCGCCAAATGAGCCTGAAACGGGAACCTTGGGGAGGCATTGGAATACTGGTTGCGTGTTTTGACAACCGCAGGCAGAATCCGCGCCTCTTTTTCCGCCCTGTGGCCAGGTGCATTAACAGAGAAGTTCATCGACAACCCAACACCGTCAAAGCCATGCCTGCGAAATCCAAGAAACCCGCAGTTAAGAAGCCCGCCGCCAAGCCCCTGAAAAAGGCTCCTGCCAAGACGGTGAAGTCGAAGAGCAAGCCCGTTCCCGCCAAGCCCGCCAAGCCGGCGGTGAAGCCCAAGAGCAAACCCATTTTGAAGAAGGTGGCGCCGAAAAAGCCCGCCCCGAAGAAAACCTCCCCCATGCCTGTGAAGAAAACCGCCCCGACAAAAGC
>NZ_JBGANL010000099.1:0-9369 GCF_044222345.1 Prosthecobacter sp. | reverse complement strand
ATCATCTGGCACCCGTCATCGCAAGAACACCCGTCCAAGTGGATCACAAGGAACGGATTGCCGTGGACAACGCGTTGCGCCCTCTCATTCCACGCAGAGCGCCGGATGATAATGGGCCTGCCGCACCTGCGGCACGGTTTTGGGTTTAGTTTCGTCTTCATGGTTTCGGGGGTTGCCCTTACCATTGACAGACGCGGTGTCCTGTATTAGGATCGCAGCCTCCGGCCAAGGAGATCTGCGTTGGTCTGGCAACCTGCTCAGGGCAATTGCAGAAACTGTGTGACCCCCGGCTTGAAGTTCGTACCTTCAAGATCCGGGGGTTGCGCTTTTCATGCGCTATCCTTCAAAAGTGGTGGCAAATCAGCATCAGTCTTGTCCTCCTCCTGTGGTTCAAAATCGTCCGAATCGTCCGTATTTCCATTCCCGCTAGGCTTCTTGATGCGCTCATACCACTGAGAGAGCCCGTGGAGGCCGTTTGGCAGGCGGTGAAAATCTGAATTCTTTCGGAGGGCGGTTCGGAGAATGGTCTTTCGGTTCTCCTCTTTCCCCTCGAAGTGATAACCGCCGTTCACCAACTCAGTGTAAAAGTCCTCAACTGAGGCTGGGCCTTTATTCAGCGACTTCCGCTGCTCCAAGATCATCTTGAGACAGCTCGCGAGCGGCTTGCCGTAGAAAGCATCACTGGCGAATTGCATCATTGCCGGTGCTGCCTCGTGATCCTCATCGACGATCTGATAGTTCTGCTTGAGTAGCCGTAGCGCATAGACCATCAGCCCGCGCCGCCGGGTTCCTCCTTGTTGCCGCACAGCCGTGGCGAGCTGCCGACATTCCGGCCAATTCTCTGCCCACACCTTACGCCCACTTGGAAGCAGCACGAGTCCGCCGCCGTGGATTCTTATGCCGCTCGTGTGCTCCCACACCGGGGCAGGCAGCAGCCGCTTCCAGCCCAGACCAGGACGCCTGGGGAAAGCAGAACCGGTCACGGCACCCAACTCCGGGCCTGCGGGCGGTTTTGGAAGCTCGGTTGTCATGCGTCAGGCCCTCCGTGGGTGCGTTCGGCGTTCGTCCTACTCATCGCGAAAGCGCATTTCCATCGTTGGGAGCATCGAGGCGATGAGCGTCCACAGCCTGCCGCGCTTGTAGCCGTCGAGTTCCTTCCGCAGTTTGTGGTTTTCACGGAGGCATTCATTCATCGTTGTGACAAGCTCTCGATTGCGGCGCATCACTGCCTGCATGAGTTCTTCCTGTCGATTGAGCAGGTATTCCTGCTGCCGTATCATGGCGCTAGCCACGTCCAAGGACGAACAAGGCGTTGCAGGGTCAACCGCCTGGACTGGCGGCGCTTCATTGGTTTCTGGCTTCGGTTTCATCGTTTGGTTTGCGGAGTAAATGTGGTTAGTCGGCGGTGCCCTGAACTTTGTCGTTAGCTGGCTCATGGACTTCGAAGCCGTTATCAATCGCAGCAAGTGCCGCGAGAGCCACAAACCGCGAGAGCGATCCCTTACCCGCATGGGCTTTCATCACTCGCTTTTTCTCCGGCGGCGTGAAGGCCGCAGGCACGCGGCCCGCACTCGTTTTCTGCGAGGCGGGCTTGGCGGCGAAGGTGTTGTTTTCAGGCGCGGGCATCATCTCACATTGCTCGGATTTTTTCACGGAGCGACATTCCCATGATTTCTGCATGTGCGATGCGCTTTTTTTGCTCGGCGGTCTGACTCTGCGGCCCCCAGCAATGGGGATAGGCAGGATCGCCGTGGTGGACATAGACCTTGTTGCCTGTCCTTGCCTCAGCCTCGGCTGCGTGTTTACCCGTGACCAATCGGCGTGCGAACGGGAATTGTTTGTCTGTCGTGGCTGAAATTGAGCAGCCGCAGAATGCGCATGTGGTGCCATTGGCACCGGAGTCGAATGTGAATCTGTTTTTCATTTTTTTGAGTTCGTGCTTTGACCGGCACTGCGGGTTTGTGTTGGCGTTGCCTTGTGGCAACAGCGGATTCTAAGAGAGGCGGAAGATTTTGCAACAAAAACTTAGTTTATTTTCATCGCCAGCTAACCAGCGGCTTGAGGATCAGCCTCGCTAAGGCTCGGTGCCTCAGCCTTGTCGTTCGAGCCTGACCGAGGCTTGCACCGTCCGCGCAGCACGAGCCGATCTAGCCATTCACCTCGCGAAATGTTTTCAGCGATGGCTCGAATCATGTGCTACGCCTGGTTTGCCTGCGTTTTCAGAATGAATTTACAGGCGTAAATCTTGTCAAGCGGCGCGTATATCCTACTGGGTCAAGAGGGGATTAATGGGCTGCGATGGGGCGGCGCGGGTGACGACGTAGAATGACCAGTCGATCCGTGCTGGACGGATGGCGCGGCGATGTTTGACGGGTGGCGCTTCTGGCGGAGGTGGCGCTGTGTAGCCAGTGCCTGTCTCGCGGAGATGCGGATCTAGTGTGTCGAGGTATTCGCCGAGGGCCATACGCACGAGGCCGGCAGTGCTGATGTGCGTTTGCGAGTGATGATCGCCTAAGCCTGGCCTTTAGATCGGCGGGAAGACGCAGGTGAATAGTGTCCTGGGTGATGTTTGGTTTAGCCATGCGGAAGCACAAGGGTGATTATACGGCTACGGCTCGCTTCTCCCGAGCCGGCAGACGTAGATGTGCATGGTGTCGTTGTTACGTGTCCGAGGCTTATGACTGCTGGACAGATTTAGGGCTATTGTGTTCCTTTTGTGGAGCAAATGCAAGATTTTTGATTTCGGCATATTTTAATGTTGCATTCGTGTTGTAAATGTAGCACAAATTAGCCGCAAATGGACGCAAGCCTGAAAATTCGTCTACCCGTGGACCTGAAAGCACGGGCTGAAAAGGTAGCGGAGCGATCGCTAATCAGCCTTTCTGATGTCGCGCGGCAGGCGATTAAAGCGGCCGTAGAGACGGACGAGGCAAAGAGCAATCAGCCACAACCGGAGGGCGCAGCCGATAAGGCTGCAATCGCGCAATGAGATGGCAGGCCCACGTGATCGACCGCGCGCAAAATGTCGGTCTATGGCTGACGGTCCAAGGTCGCGACCTGAAGACCGCCGAGCGCAATGCAGAAGCTCGGGCGGCTCTGTTTTTTCGCGCTGATCCGGCTGACTTGGACGTGGTGAGCGTGCATCAACTCAGCGACGGAGGCCGCGTGCTATGATCACGGAAACTTTGCTCGCCGAGCTGGCCGACCTCATCCGTCGGGAGCAGGATGTGAAGACGTTGCTGCGGCTGGAGCCGTATCCGGTGCAGCCTGGCCGCTTTGTTTACCTTATCGAGACTCCGTTTGAAAGCTTTCCGCGATTTGTCTGCGGGACTACCGACCCTACGAACAGCACGGTTTTCATTAAAGCTAAAAGCTTCCGACGCGAGAGTTGCGAGGAGGAATTCACGAAGCTGATGGGAGGAAGTGCGCAGCCATGAACGAGGTCGTCCACGCCGCCGCTCTCTTTTTTTCGCACCTGCCGGCCCTGGCTCTCGTGGTGTGGATCGCGCGGGCTGAAGCTGGGCCATTTAACCCAGACGCGGAGGGTCGCGAGTGATGCCGCTGGATGCTCTAGCTGCGCTGATCGTTGCCGCGTCGATCGCGTGCGGATTACTCGCTGCCGCGAGGTGATGCCGCCGCCCCTTTTTCTTTTTTCGCAACCATGGGACGAATCCGACAGACTCACCGGCAAACAGCGGCGGTTCTCGTGAGCCGTGCTGAAGCTGCCAGGCTGTTGGGATGCGATCCGGCGACGATCACGCGCAGGGTGCAGGCGGGAGCGCTGCGGACCGTTCAGACCGTGATCGGGGAGAGGCTGGAGGTGGGGTCGCTCTTCCCTGGGTTGAGCTGCTCGGCTGTGGAGCAATTGATGCGCCGGATTACTCCCCTGCCCGCCCGCCGGATGGGTTCGCGGATGGGGAAAATGCCGACACTGGCGGCGGAGCCTGCTGAGGTGGCTGGAGTGGCTGAGTCCGTCGGCCAATTGGTTGATAGTCATGTGGTTCTCAAATGTAACTCATTCAAAATGAATGATATTGATTCCGAGGTAACGGATTCAATCGACCAGATTCCGCCGGTGTTGGCTGGTTTTGCAGGGGGGGAGGGGGTCGGCGAGCCTGGCCGGGAGGATGATGGGTAATCCATTTGGCTGGGGAGAAAATTTTTGCATTGGCCGGGTTGTGGGGCCGGCAGGGGTGAGGTGCTGACATTGACTGCTGCCTTATGGCACGGCTTCAAAAATCGAAAAAAGAAAGCCCGGAATCGCAGCCATGCGACCAAGGGCGGCAGCTTGGGGAAATCATGGTCGAAGAAAAAAAAGAAAGGGGCGGCGAGTCGTTCTTCATCGCCATCGACACGGAAACGGGCGGCACGCGACCCGGACAGCACGCGCTGCTATCCATTGCGCTCGTCGCGAGCTGGGCGCGAGATTTGCCATCCGTGATCTACGTCACGCCGGAGTCTCAGCCGGGAAAGATCGTCGAGCCGGACGCCGCGCGCATCAACGGATACTCCGCCGCGCTGTGGGACAAGCGAAACGCAGTGGATGTCCGCACGGCGCTTTGCATCCTCGTTGCGTTTCTGGAGGACCGTTTCAAAGCCCAGCCTGGCGCGCTGATGCTGGCGCACAATGCCGGGTTTGACCGGATGTTTCTCGACGAGGCCGCCGCCGCCGCCGTCGCCGGTGTCCGTATGCCGATCCGCCACGCCTGGCGATGCAGCATGGACAAGATGGGCACGCTGATGGATCGCGGTATCATCCCGGCTGGCAATTTGAAGCTGGATCGCCTCGGCGAACTCTCCGGCCAATGGGCGCCGGGCCAACGCCCGAAGATTCACGAGGCAGACGCGGACGCGCTGGCCTGCCTGCGCGGTTATGAGTGGTTGCTGGAAAAGGAAAAAGAAGGGCCGCCCGGCGCCGAAACCCTGCATTGGGTGCGCGATGGCAGTTTCCCGGACGACGAAACCAGCGTGATCATCGACGCCGCCACGGGCTGCGAGACGGGATTCCGCGACGCTGGAGTCTGGCGCTGGAACAATGCCGTGCTCATCGAGGAATCCGTATTCGGATGGGCTCACCTTCCGCTGGGGATTGGATCGCAAAAAAAGGAGGGCGCGGCATGAACACCACGGCGCAGGGCGGGGCCATCTCAGTCGAAGATCAGGCTATCGAAACGGCCTGGCACATCTTCCAGCGGGAGCGTGATCGCGAACCCGCCACCATCCTGCGCCGCACCTTCCGCCTGCTGGTCATTGAGATGGCTGCGGACCATGGAATCGCACAATTCGAGGGCATGGCTATCAGCCCCACCACGGAATTCCCGCCGCGCGACGGACTCGCGCAAAAGCACCCTCGAACCCACCTGATTCACAACCATGATCACCAAAGCACTGGAAAAACCTACGGGCACCCTGCTGGGCCGTATCACCGGCAAAGCCACGCCAGATGATTCGCCGTTCAGCCCTGCCGAACCAGCGGATACCGTCCCTTTGCCGCCGGATCCACCGCCTCTGAAGCGCGGACTCGATCGCCAGCTTAAAGCCCGCAGCGAGCGCGAGGAACGCCACCTGCCCGTTCATCTGGCTCAGGCATTGGGTCTCGGCGCGTTTGCCAGCGAGGTGCTGCGGCTCACCGCCCGCTTTGATCGCGAGCCGACCACCGCCCGCGCCGAGGATCTGCGCCACGCGCTGGATGATCTTATTGCCCACCACCAGTTGCCATCTGCCTGATTTCTCCCATGCCAGCGCGTGCTCTTGATTACCTCCCACCCACGGATCCGACCGTCATTCTGCTGACGGAGGCCATCGCCTTTGTGCGGCAGTGGGATTTCATCGCGAACCATCCCGAGGTGCCAGTCACGCCGCGGCAGATCGAGGAATTGAAAAAGCACCGCGAAGACTGGATCGAGCGCGCCAATCGCTGGGCGCGCAACAAGCCGGAGTATCAAGCGGCTTCACAACGGCAAGCGTCTAGCCAAGTGCCAGACCTTTCAAATCTCAGGCAACCCTCATTTCTCCCTTGCTGCCAATGAAACCCATTCTCCGCATCCTCGCCGGGCCTTACCACCGGCCGCATGATGACAAGGAACTGGCCGGCGCCATCGTCACCCTAGAGCGATTGAAGCGCCCCTATGCCCTGCGCGACGGCAACAACCGGCCCGCCACCAAAAAGAGCGGCAGTGTTTTCATCTGGGCAGCCGATACACGTATCTCTCGCGGCCTCAGCCTCGATGCCCACCGCACCCCTCCGCGCCTTCGGCTGAACCCCAAACGCCACCCCTGGGAACAAGTGGACTGGACAAAGGGCACCACCGAAATCGCCCAGATGCTCTCCACCGACATACGCACCGTCTCCCGTGCCCGCCGCCGCTACGCGCCGCACACCATCGGACGCCAGGGGAAAAAGAAAAAAGCCCACGCCTGATTTCTCGCATCTATGCTCGTCAAAAACGATTTTCTCTCTCACTGGAAAACCAAGCTGCTGTGCCTGCGGATCGGCGATGGCCCAGCGCTGCGGGCGCTGCTTTCGCTGTGGTCCTACTGCGAGCAAAGACGTGCATGGCAATTCAAACTCACGCCGCTGGAACTGGCCGGCGTGTGCGATTTTGGGGGCGATCACCAACAGCTCTACCGCCACCTTTTGGAGCTGCGCTTCATCATGGAAAAAGACGATGGCTTCTGGGAAGTCAACGGATGGGGAGAACAGAATTCCTCCCTGATTCACAAATGGCCCGGCCGCCGTTTGCAAGATGACGAATGCTATCATGCGCAAGGCTTCGTTTGCAAGCGTATAGCAAAACCTAAACCACAACCTATAGCCCAGCCTTCACCTCCAGCTATAGGCGCAGCTATACCCCTAGCGATTGGATTGGATAGGATAGGATTGGATAGGAAGGAACCCCCTTTATCCCCCAAAGGGGGAAATGCCGCCGAGGCTGCTGTCGCTGATTTGGCTGACTACGGAGTCGAGCATCCTGATTCCGGCACGGAAGATCCTCCGGGCAAAAAAAAGAAAGGGGGGCGCGTGCTGCTGGATCTCGAATGGCCGGAAGACTGGCAGGGTGAGCGGATGGCGATCATGCAGGAATGGCTGCGCTACAAGGCGGAGCGGCGGCAGGGCTACAAGCCGACCGGCTTTGCCGTGCTGCTGCGCAAGATGGCGGGCCTGACCGCTGCCCAACTCCGCGAGGTGGTGGATGCCAGCATGGTGAACGGATGGACGGGTTTGTTTCCCGAGAGACTGGCGGGCGCGGCGCATCCATCGCACCCGGCGAGAAAGCCAGCTCCTGAGGTCGCCATCGAAGAGCAAAGCCTCTTGAACGTCGATGCCGCCGACTTCGAGCCCGAAGGCTGGCGCGACGTGTGGCCGGAAATCACGGATGCGCCGCTGCCGCGCGAGTTCGCCGATGTGCCGCCTGCGCTTCGCTCAAGGCTGATCGACGAATGCGAAAAAGGAGAGGGGGGGGCTGCACTGTGAGCGACGCGCCGATCATCAACATCGCCGATGCAGCGGCCATCGACCCCATGCACCCCGAGGGCGGCGAGGCCGTGCCGCAGGCCCGGGCTAACGCTGCGAAAAAGAAGAAGGGCGCGGCGAGCACGGAAGACTTGCTGGCCGGGGTGAACCGCCAACTGCCGTTCAGCGACGAGGCAGAAAAGGGTGTGCTCTCGTGTCTGCTGCAAGATGCCGGAGACTGGCTTTCAGACACGCGCACGAAGCTAAAGCCGGAGATGTTTTACCACACGCCAAACCGGCTGATCTACGAGGCCATTCTCGCGGTCGATGACGCGAAGCAACCGGTGGAAACCGTGATGCTCACGAACTGGCTGCGCGACAAGGGCGACCTCGATAAGGTCGGCGGCAGCGCGGCCATTTCCGAGCTTTACACCTTTGTGCCGATCTCCGCGCACCTGCCCTACTACCAGCGGGTGATTTTCAACAAGTGGATTCTGCGCACCACGATCCACCATTGCACAGCCGGCGCGACCGCCGCCTTTGAGCACGGCAAGGAAGACCCCGCTGAAGATCCCAGCGACTGTGTGGCGAATATCGACGGCGCGCTGTTCAACGTGCTCGAGACCATCCGCACCGGCCAGGGCGACAACGGACCTGTGCACAGCAGAAACGTCGTCACCGAAGTCATCGACCACGTGGATCGGCTGCAAAGCAACAAGGGCAAGATGCTCGGGATTTCCACCGGCTGGGCTGATCTCGATCGCGCCATCGGCGGGCAAGGCCTCGAGGGCGGCGAGGTATTCGTCGTGGGCGCGCGGCCGAAGATGGGGAAGACGAACGTGCTGTGCACGATGGTGAAGAGCATCGCCGTGGATCAGGAGATTCCCACTCTGGTGTTCTCGCTCGAAATGCCGCGCCGCCGCCTGTGGAACCGCATCTTGTTTGGCGGATTCGACATTGAAACGAGCAAGGCGAGCACCGGTTTTCTCGAAAAGAAAAAGCCAGCCGATGGCGAGCCCTCCGATGACGATGGCGATCTCGAAAACAACGGCGGCATCTCGCGTGGTGACCAGGCCAATCTCGCGATGGCCACGCGCAAGATGCAGCACGCGCCGCTGTGGGTGCATGACAAGGCCATCAACACCAACGACCTGCGCGCCATCGTGCGCATGATGGTGCGCAAGCACAAGATCAAGTGCGTGGCGCTCGACTATCTCCAGCTCGTGAAGGCCGTGACGAAGATCGGCCAGAGCGAGGAGCGTCACACCATCGCCGAGGCCATGGAAACCATTCACTGGCTGGCAAAAGACTTTGGCCTGATCTTCATCGTGCTCGCCCAGGCGAACCGCAGCGCCGAGAAGAATCCGCGCCATGAACCCAGCTCTGCCGACTACGACGGCGGCAGTGCCATCGAGAAATTCCTCGACTACGGCGCCTTCATCCACCGGCCCGCGCGCTATAAGAAATGGGCGGACCTTGACGAGAAGCAGCAGAACGCCTTCAAGGCCATGGTGCTGCCGCGGCGGAAAAAGAATCCTGAACTGTGGAGCAACATGGAGCCCGTGCGCAACGGTGTGGGGCAGATCCTCAGAGACGAGAACCGCAAGGCCAAAATGGAATGGAACCCTGAGCGCGACTGGAACGAGCACGCGCTGCTTTTGCTGCAACTCAATCGCAACGGCGACGAGGCACGCATTCCGCTGCGCTTCCGTCCGGAGTTCACCCGCTTCGACACGCGCACGCCCAAGCTGTGGAGCAACAACAAGACCGAGAGGCAGATGGGGTATGGCGACAAGTTCACCGGACCGCAGCACGACGACGAACCTCCATCCGATGAGGAGCTTTTTGAGGATTGAATCATGGGCGACTTTCACAACCAGACCCCACACACCGCGAAGAAGGCGCACCGTTGCGCG
>NZ_JBGANL010000098.1:0-9019 GCF_044222345.1 Prosthecobacter sp. | reverse complement strand
GGGCAAGCCGCAGTTCATCCCGGTCGGCACCTGGAAAGTGGTGACCATGATGGCCACACCCACCTTCCGCTACGACAAGCAGTTCCTTGAAGAAGGGGTTCGGGGTGAGGAGGCTTTTCAAATCCCCCCCGGGCCGAACAGTCCCATCGGCGTCATCTGGTGTGGCCTGAGCAAGTCGGGCATCGGTCTCCATGGCACTGCCATGCCACGCACCATCGGCCGCACCCGCAGCGCGGGCTGTGTCCGCTTTGCCAACTGGGACGCTATTCGTCTTCCTCAACTCATTCGGCCAGGAACGCGTGTCATCGTGCGTTAATATTCCTCTATGCGTATTCTCATCGCCGGTCTTTTCCATGAGACCCACACCTTTCTCGACGGCCTCACCCCGCTCTCTGATTTCCAAATCCGCCGCGGAGAAGAACTCTGGGCCTCCAAAGGCGACTCCTCCCCCCTCGGCGGCGTCCTTGAACTGGCGGATGAATTCGGCTGGGAGATGATTCCCGCCGCCGACTACCGCGCACAGCCTTCCGTCACCGTGGCGGATGAAGTGATTGAGCAGTTCTGGAACGACATCGCCCCCGCTGCGGCCAAAGCCGACTACGACGCCATCTATTTGGTGCTGCATGGGGCCATGGTCTCGGAAACCATCCTTGATGTGGAAGGCGAGATCCTTCGCCGGCTGCGAACTCTCACCACCGTGCCCATCTTTGGGGTCTTTGATCTGCACGCCAATTTCTCCCCGCAGATGGCGGCACTGGCCGACTGTTTGGTAGGTTATCGCGAAAATCCGCATACTGACGCACGCGAGGCCGGATTGATCGCAGCGCGTTTGCTGAACCGCTGCCTCACCACGGGCCAGCGTCCGCACATGCAGCTCCAGCAGCCGGGCCTCAACTGGCCGCCAACCGGCACTGGTACGGCGAATGATCCCATGCTGACGCTGGAAACAATGGCGCGGCAGTTTGAAGGCGATTCACTCTGGGCCATGAACGTTGTCGCAGGCTTCAGCTTTGCTGATACCCCGAACACTGGAGTCAGCTTCGTTGCCTGCACCACGGCAGATGCTACGCAGCCGTTGGAAGCGCTGAGCAAGCGTGCGCATGAACTCAACCACCTCGGCCAGGTCACCGATCCGCCGGTGGATGAGGTTCTCGAACAGCTCAAGCCACTGCCTGCAGGCCTGACCGTCCTCGTGGAACCCTCGGACAACATCGGCGGCGGCGCACCCGGAGACTGCACCGGGCTGCTGCGTGCACTCATTCGCCATGGCATTCCAAATGCTGCCATCTGCATCAGCGATCCGCAGTCCGTCAGTGAGATCGAAGCCGGCGCACGCACCATCCAACTCGGCGGCAAAGGTAGCCGTCTCGACCCTGGACCCCTGGAACTGGAAGTGGAGCTTGTCGCCTTGAATGACGGACGCTTTGAACTCGAAGACAAAAACAGCCACCTGGCCAGCATGTGCGGGGATGTGTTCGACATGGGCCGCTGCGCCGTGGTCCGGCATGCGGGACTTACCATCCTCATTACGAGCGTGAAGACACCGCCCTTCGATCTCGGCCAGTGGCATAGCCAGGGCATTGCGGTTGAAGGACTTGGAGTCGTTGCCGTCAAAGCTGCCGTGGCTCATCGCCGCGCCTATGACAAGATCGCCGCCCGCATGCTGTGGGTGGATACACCGGGACCTTGCAGCAGCAATCTGCAGACGCTGCCGTACCGTCATCTGCGACGCGCCTGATAAATTCATCCCAAGAGGCAGCTCAGTGCAGCGTCATGCGGTGTGATTCCACGCCGCCATGAACACGAACGATCCTAAACAACCGTCTGCGTATCAAGTGCCACCCGGCTGGGAGCGGTTTCAGCCGCCGCCTGTTGCGGAACCCGTAATGCAGGCGGTCATGGTGGAAGATGCGGCACCAGTGCCGCAAGTGCGCACTTCAGTGTGGCTGCGCTGCTGGCGGCAGATCGGTGGTGGTTCGCTGTTGCTCAGCATTGCAGTGCATTGCGGTTTGTTGCTGCTGGCGGGAGTAATCATCGTCGGCACGCAGATCGCGAAGAAGGAAGTGGACTTCATTCCGGCGGGGCAAACGCAGGCGAGTGTGGAGGCTTCGCAAGATTTGGAATATCGAGTCAGCATGAAGCAGATGAGTGCGATGGCACGCAGGGTGCCGCAGACGCGAATTGGTGTGGAAGCACCAAGGGATGTTTCACTGCCAGAGGGCGAAGTTATGGTTCTGCCGGAGGTGGGGCAGGGAGGGTTGCTTGGCAAGACTTTGATAGTCAGTGGTGTAAGTGGTCCTGGTCTAGGTGGAACGGGGCCTTCCGCCCAAATATCCAAACTTCCGCATCTGTTTGGTGGCAGGTGCTCGATGCAGAGCCGTTTGGAGAAACTGAGGGAAAATGGGGGCACGCCGGAGTGTGAGATGGCAGTTTCGCGCTCACTGGCTTGGTTGAAGGGGCGGCAGAATGCGGATGGATCGTGGGGGAGCAGGAACAAGGCGGCGATGACGGGTTTGACGCTGCTGTGTTACTTGGGACGCTGCGAGACGCCGGATTCGGCGTTCTACGGCGACAATGTACGCGATGGGATGCTCTATCTGGTGGAGCTGGCACGGAAGAATCCGCATGGGATTTTGGCGGACAATGTTGTGTCGAATTCCGCAACTTATGAGCATGGAATCGCGACTTATGCGCTCGGCGAAATATATTCGTTTTACCGGCTGGGGAACCGCAGCCTGCCGGGATTGCGCGAGACTTTTGAAAAAGGGGTGCAGATTATCATCGAGCAGCAGAATTTGCAGGGCTCCTGGACCTATGGGGGGAAGGATGCGGGCCTGCCGACTGCTTACAACAAGGACAGCCGGGGTGAGGATTTGTCGGTCAGCGGCTGGCAGTTTCAGGCGCTGAAGGCGGCGAAGCATTCGGGGTTGAAGATTGAGGGGTGGATGGGGCGATCAAACGCTGCTGCGATTATCTGGAGTCCACAGACGAAGGCTGGCAGGTTTGGCAAAACAGACCGGGATGAGCACTACAACCAGGGGCCTGACGGGATGCGGGGTGCTGGGGTTACGGCACCACAGGCGGCTCCGGTGAAGAAGGGGATTCGTTTTTTGCGCGAGTTTCTCACCAGCGAACCGCTGGACTGGGAGCGCAACTGCAACCTGTACTGCTGGTACTATTACACCCAGGCTTTCTTTCAGGCGGGTGAGGATGACTGGAAGTTCTACAATGCGCAGTTTTTGCCGCAGATTCTTGGCGCGCAGCAGGCCGACGGCTCCTTCAAACGGGGCCGTCCGAACTGGCCTGCGGGGGATGCGGCGGACGCGATTTACCGTCAGTGCCTGTGCACGCTGCAACTGGAGGTCTATTTCCGGTATCTGAAGGTGGCTGACCGTGAGGAACCGTCGATTTTTGAGAGGCAAACAAGGCGGTAATTGAGCAGCCTCACAAGATCGGGTGAGGCATTACCAAGGGGGGGGTTGCAGCGAGGTTCAATTTGAGCTTTTATAACGCCAGCGTGAGTCCAGTATTCCGCAGCCTCTCTCTTATGGAAGTTTTTGCCGTCACCATCTTCGTCAGCCTCATGTTTGCCGTTTTGTTTGCGGCCCTGTATCTGGCGGAGCGAGTGCAGCGGCGGCGGGGCAGCATCGAGCAAGATGCACTGCTGCCACTCGACGAACCTGAGGGCACCCGCGTGACGGTGCCTGCAACACCTTCCTCACACTCCCTTTCCCATGACTAGCACCGCAGCCTCCAAAGTACCCATTGAATTCAACGACAAAGTCGTCCGCCAGTTTATGCTGGCGTCGATCATCTTCGGCGTCGTTGCCATGCTTGCCGGCGTTTTCATCGCCAGCCAGCTCAACTTCCACCAGCTCAACCTCGCTGAATGGCTAACCTTTGGCCGTCTGCGTCCGCTGCATACGAATGCGGCGATTTTTGCGTTCGTGGGCAACATGATGTTCGCAGGCATCTACTACTCCACGCAGCGGCTGTGCAAGTGCCGCATGGGCAATGACACGCTGAGCGCCATTCACTTCTGGGGCTGGCAGCTCATCATTGTGGCGGCGGCGATCACGCTGCCGCTGGGGCTTTCACGCGGCAAGGAGTACGCCGAGCTGATCTGGCCGATCAACGTGGCGGTGGCGGTGATCTGGGTGGTGTTTGCGATCAATTTCTTTCTGACGCTGCACAAGCGGAACGAGCCGAGCCTGTATGTGGCGCTGTGGTTCTACATCGCGACGATTGTGACGGTGGCGATGCTTTACATCGTGAACCACCTTTCGATTCCCACGAGTTGGACGCACAGCTACGGCGTCTTTGCCGGTGTGCAGGATGCGCTGGTGCAGTGGTGGTACGGGCACAATGCCGTGGCCTTCTTCCTGACGACGCCGATCCTTGGGATCATGTACTACTTCCTGCCGAAGGCGGCGGAGAGGCCGGTGTATTCCTACCGGCTGTCGATCGTGCATTTCTGGTCGCTGGTGTTTCTTTACATCTGGGCGGGCCCGCACCACCTGCTGAACACGGCGCTGCCGAAGTGGCTGCAGATGCTGGGGATGTTCTTCAGCCTGATGCTGTGGGCTCCGAGCTGGGGCGGGATGCTCAACGGCCTGCTCACGCTGCGCGGTGCGTGGGACAAGCTGCGGACGGATCCGGTGATCAAGTTTTTCATCGCCGGGGTGACGTTCTACGGCATGTCCACCTTTGAAGGGCCGCTGCTTTCCATCCGTGTGGTGAACTCGCTTTCCCACTACTCTGACTGGACGATCGGCCACGTGCATGCGGGTGCGCTGGGCTGGAACGGCTTCATGGCCGCAGGTTTGTTCTACTGGCTGGCACCCCGCCTGTGGAACACCCGCCTGTATTCCAACAGCATGGCCAACTTCCATTTCTGGATCGGCACCTTCGGCATCCTGCTCTACGTGGTGGCGATGTGGATCAGCGGCATCATGCAGGGGCTGATGCTGAACCAGGTCACCGCGGACGGGCTGGCCGTGAAGAACACCTTCCTGGATACGCTGCAGGCGATCCGCCCGCTGATGGGGCTGCGCGTCATCGGCGGCGGCATGTTCCTGCTGGGCTGGATTGTGATGTGCATCAACCTGTGGAAGACGATCCGCAGCGGCAAGGCAGTGAATGAAGTGCGCGAGGTGGCGGTGCTGCAGCGCGGCGGCACGGACACGATGGGCATGAAGGAGACCTTCTTCAATGACCCGACGGCCTGCACCTTCGGAGCGCTGCTGCTGATCTTTGGCTGGATCTTCCTGCCGCCAGGAGCTGACGTGGCCTCGCTGATCTGCGCGATCGTCTTTGGCTACATGGCTGTGCGGCGGTTCCAGAAGACGAGCCACTCGTGGGCCAACTGGTACGAGAGCCTGCTGCACAACTACCTGCCGTTCACGGTGCTGACGTTTGTCGCGGTGGTGATTGGCGGGCTGATCCAGATCATCCCAACGGTGACGGTGAACAGTGCGAAGAATGTGGAAGACAGGCTGCAGAAGCTGTACGAGCCGCTGGAGCTTGCGGGCCGTGACATCTACGTGAGCGAGGGCTGCTACAACTGCCATTCGCAGATGATCCGCACGCTGGTGCCGGACGTGATGCGCTACGGCGACTACTCACGCCTGGGTGAGAGCATCTACGACCATCCGTTCCAATGGGGCTCGAAGAGAACGGGGCCGGATCTGGCCCGCGAAGGCGGTCAGCGTCCTGATTCCTGGCACTACGAGCACCTGATGGACCCGCGTTCCATGTCTCCGCAGTCGAACATGCCGCCGTATGCGCACCTGAGCGGGAAGGCGTTTGACCAGAAGGCGCTGCCTTCAAAGATTGCCGTGCTGCGCAGGCTGGGAGTGCCTTACCCGCCGATGGATGCCACGGAGATCAAGATGAAGGCTCTGGAGCAGGGAGTGAAGATCGCCACGGAGCTGAAGAAGTCGAACATCGTGGTCCGGCCCGACAGCGAGATGGTGGCGGTGATCGCCTACCTGCAGAAGCTGGGCCAGTTTGAACAGCCTGCCGTGGAGGAAACCCTGACCAAAAAAGGGCAGGGAGTGCCCTTCCCGCTGGCGCCGATCATTCCTGACAAAGGCCGCCGGGACAACGGAGCCGAGTAACCCCCCCCCAACCTTTCCGCCGTCATGTACAAGCGCATCATTTATGAAAACTGGCACCTCGTGGTGCCCATCATCTCCTTCGCCACCACCGTGCTGGTCTTTGGCATCATGACTCTCCGAGGCATGCTGCTGCGCAAGGACAAGGCCGAGAACATGTCACGTCTGCCACTCGAATAATCCCCCCGCCATGGACTCCAAGAAGCCATCCCCCAACAACAACGAGCCAATACTGAGCGACCACGTCTATGACGGGATTCAGGAGTATGACCAGAAACTGCCGAACTGGTGGCTGTTCACCCTCTACATTGCCATCGCGTGGTTTGTGGTGCACTGGTTGTGCTACTACCAGCTCGGTCTGGGCAGCAGCGACACAAGCCTCATCGACAAAGCCATGGCCGAAATGCAGCAGGCACGAGACAAGCAGATGGAATCCATCACGGATGAGCAGCTTTGGGCTCTTTCGAAGGACTCTGCGGCGGTGGAGGCCGGAAAGGCGACCTTCATGACGCCGGGCATGTGTGTCACCTGCCACGGCCCGGATCTCAGCGGCATGCTCAGCGGTGCCAAGCTGCCCGGCCTGCCGCTGAATGACCAGGAATGGAAGCATGGCGGGAAGCCGACGGAGATTTTCAAGATCGTCCGGAAGGGCTCGCCTGACATCACCAAAGGCATGGCAGCCTGGGAACAGGTGCTGGGCATGAAGCGTGTGAGCGAGGTGGTGGCGTTTGTTCTGAGCCACCACAAGGAGGGTGAGCCGATCACCCGTGCTGCTGACTCACCGCCTGCCTCTGCAACCACCGCGCCAGCGCCCGCCGCGAAATAAAGCCGGGACACCTCTATGCCAGCCCCCAACCCCAATCTCGTTTCTCTAGGATCCATCAACCAGGATGGCAGTAAAAAAACGCTGCACCCGGCGGATGTGTCAGGCAAGCTGACGCGGGCAAGGCGGCTGGCGGCGCTGGTGCTGCTGCTGATCTATGTGGCGCTGCCCTGGATCCCGGTGAACGGCTTTCCGGCGGTGTTTCTGGATGTACTGAACCGGCGCTTTCATTTCATGGGGCTGACCCTTGCGGTGCAGGACCTGTGGGTGGGGTTCTTCCTTGTCACGGGGCTGGGGTTCTCGCTGTTTTATGTCACGGCGCTGTTTGGGCGGGTGTGGTGCGGCTGGACATGCCCGTACACGGTGTTTTTGGAGCACATTTACCGGCGCATCGAGAGGCTGGTGGATGGCGATGCGACGGCACGGCGCAAGCTGGATGCCGCGCCGTGGACGGCGGGCAAGATAGCCCGGCGTGGGCTGAAGCACGGGCTGTATGTACTGGCGTCGCTGATCATCGCCCACATCTTTCTGAGCTATTTTGTGTCGCTGGAGAAGCTGTATGAGATGATGCACCACTCGCCGCAGGCGCACGTGATTGCGTTTGGGGTGATGATGTTTCTGACAGCGGGGCTCTATGGGGCGTTCAGCTGGTTCCGGGAGCAGTTCTGCGTGATCATGTGCCCGTATGGGCGCATGCAGTCGGCGCTGACGGACGACCACACGATCAATGTGGGCTACGACAAGAAGCGTGGGGAGCCGCGCGGCAAGGCGGGCACCACGGGGGCGGGGGACTGTGTGAACTGCACGCGTTGCGTGCAGGTGTGCCCGACGGGCATCGACATCCGCAACGGGCTGCAGCTGGAGTGCATAGGCTGCGCGGCATGCGTGGACGCCTGTGACAGCATCATGACAAAACTGGGGCGGAAGCCGGGGCTGGTGAGGTATGACTCCTTCATCGGGTTTGGCGGCGGGAAGACGCGGCTGATCCGACCCCGCATCATTTTCTACACCGGGCTGCTGCTGCTGGGGGTGGGAGTCTTTGGCTTTGCGGCGAGCCGGATCGAACCCATGCGTGCGAATGTGCTGCGCATGCAGGGGTCTCCCTACTACGTGACGAACAACATCGTGCGAAACCAGTTTCTGGTGAGGCTGATCAACAAGCGCAACGAGCCGCGGACATTCACGCTGGCGCTGGCCGGAGATCTGCCGGCGGGACTGGCTGCTGCGGGTGCGGATGCGCCGGTGACCATCGCCGCGCAAGGGGAGGAACTGAAGCCGCTGATGATCACGCTGCCAGAAGCCGCCTTCAAGGCTCCCTTTAAGCTCAGCATCAGCATCACAGATACGAAGGATGGCAAAACCTACCGTACGAAGCCTTTCGAGTTTGCCGGTCCGGACCCTAGCCTGAAATCCAATGACTACCTCAACCCCAGCCAATACCTCCAAAAGTGAAGCCGGGGGCTTCATCGCGCGCCGGCCCTGGTTGTGGGTGGTGCTGGCGTTTGTCGTGCTGATCAGCGCCTGGAGCGTGCTGTTCTACATCGCCATCAAAAACCAACCGGAGGTCGTGCCGCTGAAGCAGCTGATACCGGCATGATGCAGATCGACACCAGTGCTGCCGCCTTTGTGGCTGGAATCGTCACCAGCGTGCATTGCGTGGGCATGTGCGGGCCGCTTTCGTGCTCATGGGCCGTGGGACCCAAAGGGGGTGGCTTTATGCAAAGCACGGCCTTGTACCACACCGGGCGCATGGTGTCGTATGGTGCGGCGGGTGCGATCGCGGGAACTCTGGGGGCGGTGCCGCTGGCGTTTTTCCAGCATGGTGCGGGCATGGTGCTGCCGTGGCTGCTGGTGCTGGCCTTTGCGTGCGTGGGGCTGGGTTTGGATGCCTGGCTGCCGAAGCCGCACTTTCTCTCCGCCGGGCTGCGCCGGGTGCAGACGGCGGCGTTTAAAATGAAGAGCACGTGGCGCGCCGCGATTCTCGGGCTGGCGACGCCGCTGCTGCCGTGCGGGCCGCTGTACATGATGCTGGCGCTGGCCTCAGCGAATGGCAGTGCGGTGAAGGGGGGGGGATTTGCGG
>NZ_JBGANL010000097.1:0-9038 GCF_044222345.1 Prosthecobacter sp. | reverse complement strand
GACAGCGGTGCCGGAGGCAAATTCGCCGCCGCCCGTGGAAACCTGGATGATGCCGTCAGACTTGGACTCTGCGAAGGCCTTCAGCGCGCCGTTGATGGTCGTAATGGAGGTGACGTTGATCGCCGGATAGGCGTAACCACCCTTCTGGGCGGCATCAAGCATGGCACGGTACTGGGCGGGTGTGGCTACGGGCATCTTAGGGGTGTGTTTTTGAGTTGAGAGGTTGAGGGAAGCAAGAAACGGGCCGGGTGCAAGAAGCGCTTCATATCTGGCGGGGGTGGCAGAGGAGCGACCTTGGCTGATTGTTCCCATCCTCATTCGCCCGGATGCGAACAGAGACTGCTGTCAATAGGCGTCCCGTCGATGTAGACTTTGGACCACCAGAAGGCCACTGGCGCACGAAAGAGAAGATCAGGCCCGGGCTCCCACGTGCTTGAAGCTGATTCCCCGCCATTCTGCTCGCACTCCCCGGTTGACGCCCGACTATTAAGGTCTTTTAACTAGCAGCTACTCCTTCTCACGCAATGCCGCCCATGGAATCCTTTCTCTCGCCCGGCCTGCAATACGGCCTCGAACACAGCACTCTGACCTGCTGGATCATCTGCGGACTTCTGGCGCTGTTCTCGATCACGAGCTGGGCGGTGATCTTGAGCAAGCACTTCCTGCTCTCCCGGGTGCACAAGGCCAACCTGTCCTTTCTTCGCGAATACCGCGAGAGCAATCATGCGCTGGAACTGTATCAGCAGCGCGAGCCCCATGAGTTCTCCTCCTTCTACCACATCTACCATGCAGCCTGCCGTGAGATGTCCTGGTACCTCCTGGGTGAGGACGAGCCTGGCACCACCTTTGCCGCACGGCTGCAAGGCGCGGGCCGCATCACGCCTTCGCAAATGAATGCAGTGCAGGTGGCCATGGAGCGCAGCGTGGCCGAGGCGGCTCTGCGGCTGGAAGCACGCATGAACTGGGTGGCCACCACCCTGAGCAGCGCACCCTTCCTGGGTTTGCTGGGCACGGTGTGGGGCATTCTGGACACCTTCAGCACGATGACGTCTGCCAGCAGCAGCGCCACCCTCGCCACTTTGGCACCGGGCATCACCACCGCACTGGTGACCACGGTGCTCGGCCTGCTGGTCGCCATTCCGAGCATGGTTGCTTACAATGCTTTGGTGAACCGCATCCGCGGCATGGTGGTGCGGCTCGACAACTTCGCCAGTGAGCTCAACGCAGGCTTTGACCGCACCTTTGTGGACCATCGTTTCAGCAACGAGGCGCTGCCCAGCATGAGCGCCCTCGGCAGCCCGTCCATGCCCGCCTTCACCGGCACCAGCTCCTCCCCCCTGCCCTCGTCAATGCACGCTGCCCACGCCCGCGCATGAAACGCCACTCCAACAGGCATCAGCTCCGCCTCATCACCGAAATCAGCCTCACCCCGCTGATGGATCTGGTGCTGGTGCTGCTGTTTGTCTTTCTGCTGGCAGCTCCCCTGCTCAAGGCAGACAAAGCCATGCTGACCGCGACAGTCCCCGCCCCTCCTTCAGCTCCCGTCAGCGCTCCTGCTCCGACGGAAACAATGACGCTGCTGGTGAACAGCGACCAGTCCGTCACCCTCAACGGCGCGATGCTCGCGCGCGCGGACCTTCCCGTTTCTCTAAAACAACTCGCCCAGCGCAAACCCGGTATCGGCATCGAAGTGCGCATGCATCGTGACCTGCCAGTCCAGCAACTGGTGGAGACGATGCAGCTGCTTGAGGCGGCGGGCATTCAGAAAACTGCTGTCACGACTCATGCCGAGGCCCCCTGATTGAAGATGAACCGTAAACGTCCCACGACGCTGGAGCCCATTTCAGCAGCGGTGTTTGTCATCGTTTCGCTGCATCTGGGTGCGGTGTTTGGCGTCTGGTGGTGGTGGCAAAATGTCGGCAGCCTCAAGCGTGATGCCAGGACCTCGCAGCTTGCCTGGATGAATCCCGGTGATTTTAAATCCCTGGTGCCAGCGTCCACCGCTGTGCCTCGGGCCAAAGCGGTGGCATCCTCCAAGGCGGACACGAAGCCCCCGGCGGCCGCCCCTAAGCCAGCGGCAGAACCCCCGGTGCAGAAAGCCACGCTGATCGCCGCCCCGCCCCAGCAGCATCAGATGGAGCCCGTGCCGAACACCACCGGCACCCCTTTGTTTGCAGGCACTGCCGTGACACCGTCAAAGCCTTCCGCCAATCGCAGTATCACGCTGCGCAGAGCCCTGGAAAAGCGCCCCGCCCCGCCCCGGTTCGGCACCCCTGTTCCACCGATGACCAATCCGACGCTGATGGACATCGCACGTCTTAACACGCTGCGTCCAGCGGCCATTTCGCTCTCCAACGGCACCCGCCCGGCCACGGAGGAAGTGGATCTGGATGCCGTCGATGAAGCAGTCAATGCGGCATTCCTCATCGGCTGGACCGCCCCGCCCATCGAAAGCGTGCCGGAAGGCCAGCGCGAAGGACGGCTGAACATCTCCATCGGCAAAGACGGCACGGTCTTGAAGGCGCAAATGAACAAATTTTCTGGCTCCCACGCTCTGGATCAGTCCATCCTCGAGACCGCCGCAAAAGTTAAAAAAA
The DNA here is from genome assembly GCF_044222345.1 of Prosthecobacter sp. Classification (GTDB taxonomy): domain Bacteria; phylum Verrucomicrobiota; class Verrucomicrobiia; order Verrucomicrobiales; family Verrucomicrobiaceae; genus Prosthecobacter. The sequence continues at coordinate 6,441 of NZ_JBGANL010000097.1, read as the reverse complement.
TTTCCACAACGCTGCCTTCTAATTACTCCAAAGACAGCTACGATCTGGAACTCAACTTCCTCCTGCTGCCCTGACCTCTGCATGACTGCCCGCGCTCTGCTTCTCATTCTCACCCTCGTCGTGTCCCATGGCACACGGGCGGAGGCTGGCGTCATGGAGAGACTGCGCGGCTTGTTCAGCATGGGTGGCGGCAAAAGCAAAACCGAGGAACATAAGAAAACCATGCCACGCATCCGCGTGGGCTCATTCTCCGGTGGCACAGGTGCCAGCGCCCAGCAGACCCTGCACAAGGAATTGCTCGATTCTCGCGAGTTCTTCGTCGCTGGGACGGATGAAAAAGCCGACTTTCTTGTGGAAGGCATGTCCGTCGGCGGTCGTGTCACCGGCAAGCTGAAGGATGCCAAAGGCAAGGATCTCTTTCAACGCAGCTATGCGGCCCCCGGACTCGATGAGAACCTCAAGGCCCTCACGGACGACATCATCTACACCATCACCGGCAGACCGGGACTGGCCACCAGCCGCATCGTCTTCGTGAGTGATGTCAGCGGCAAACGCCAGATCTACATCTGCGATGCCGAAGGCGGCGAGGTGCATCAGGTCACGCATGACAAGCATGCAGCCGTGGCGCCTTCTCTCTCGCCCGATTCATCCATGATCGCCTTCACCAGCTATCGCACCGGATTCCCCATCATCCGGCTGCTGGATCTCAATGTCGGCTGGGAACGCGGCGTTACAGACACCCCCGGCAGCAGTTTTGGCTCAGCCTTCTCGCCGGATGGCACGCACCTCGCCGCCGTGATGAGCTTCATCGGCAATCCTGAAATTTTCGTCAGCGATCTCAACACCAACACCGCCGCCTGCGTGAGTGATTCCGTCGGCGCTCCTTCCAGCCCTTCCTGGCATCCTGATGGCCGACAATTGGTGTTTTCCAGTGATGATGGATACGGCCCGAAGCTCTACATCGTCGAAGTGCCGCAGAAGGAGGGCGAATCCTCGCGTCTATTTCGCTGGCGCACCGGCTATCACTTCTGCACAGATCCCGAGTGGTCGCCCGATGGCCGGCACATCGCCTTCACCACCCGCACCGGCGGTGAATGGACTGTCGCCATCAAGCCCTATCCAAACGGTGGTGTGCGTGTGGTTCAGGCGGGCGGCGCGGAACATCCGTCCTGGAGCCCCAACGGTCATTTCATCACCTACGTTCAGCATGGCGAACTCTTTGTGCATGATCTGCGCAGCGGCAACCGTCGTTCCATCCTGCGCGGTTATGGCCGCATCTCCGAACCGCGCTGGATGCGCTGAGCCCTGATGATGAATGCCGCCCTGCCCATGATGAAACGCCCTGCTGCCCTCTTTTTGAGCTGCCTGATTCTGGCCTCCTGCAGCAGCATTCCCATGCCTTCGTTTTTGCACAGTCCCGCCTCTGAGGCGGTCGTCTATGCGCTCGGCCCACGGGAAGGCTTCACCTCCCCGCTGAATGGCAGCCTCAAGCCGGCGTGCCCTGCCCTGGTGTTTGAGAGCGCAAACTTCCAGCTCACCTCTGCGCATCAGCAGTCCTTGAACAGCCTGGTGCAGGAGATGGGCAGGAACAAAAAGACCCTCCTGCTGGTCGCAGGCTACACGGCGCCGAATCTGCCGGCGGATCACGCCCGCTCCCTTTCCGAACGCCGCTCCCTGGCGGTGCGGCAGCGCCTGATCGAACTCGGCCTCGAAGCCGCCAGCCTGCAGACCGTGGGCTTTGGCAATGACTTCTCCCCCAGCGGCCCATCCTCGGATGTGGTGGTCATTTACCGCCAGAACTGAAACGGTTTAGGCGAAATTCAAAATTGGCAACCGACCGTAGCGGCGAGGCCTGGACGTAAGATCATCGGATTACGCCCGTTCCTTCCCCCCCAATCATGCCCAACCGCCAAAACCTCCTCGTCGTTCTCGCCTTGGTCGCGCCGTTTGCTCTCATGTCTGCAAGCCCGGACAAACCCGCCAGGGGCAAAAAAGACAAGGGACCTTTCGTCGCGGGAAAACCCGCCTTCGTTCCGGATCTCACCATTCCGGTCTTCGATGCCTCGAAAGTGAAGCCGGACCATCTCGAACCCAGCGCCTTCAAAGTGCCTGAGGGTTTGGAAATTACCGTCTGGGCCACCTCCCCCCAGTTGTTCAATCCCGCGAACATGGACGTCGATCACGCGGGCCGCATCTGGGTCACGGAAGGCGTGAACTACCGCCGCCACTCCGGCCGCAGCCGTGAGGGCGACTGCGTGCGTGTGCTGCAGGACACCGATGGCGATGGCAAATGCGACAGCAGCCACGTCTTCGTGCGCGAAAAGGAGCTCGAATGCCCGCTGGGCGTCGCCGTTTTCGACAACGTCATCTTCGTCTCCAACGCACCAAACATCATCAAGTACACGGACGTTAACCGCGACTTGAAATTCGATCCCGCTGTCGACAAACGCGAGATCTTCCTCAGCGGCTTTGAGCAGCCGCAGCATGACCACAGCCTGCACAGCGTGTATGCCGGACCCGACGGCCGACTGTACTTCAGCAACGGCAACTGCGGTGGGCAGTTCAGCGACAAAAGCGGCAACACCTTCCGCATCGGCGGCGCGTATCTGAACAACACCTATACCGGTGCCAAAAGCGACGACGGCCATGTGTACGTCGGCGGCTTCACCGCCAGCATCGATGAAAACGGGCACCATGCGCGCATCCTCGGCTACAATTATCGGAACAGCTTTGAAGGTGTACGCAACAGCTACGGAGACATGTTCCTCAATGACAACGACGATCCGCCCGCCTGCCGCGTGAGCCACCTCATCGAAGGCGGCAGCTTTGGCTTCTTCTCCCGCGATGGCAAACGCCAGTGGCGCGCCGACAAACGCCCCGGGCAGAGTATTCCCACCGCCGAGTGGCGGCAGGAAGATCCCGGCAGCATCCCTGCCGGCGATGTCTATGGCGGCGGTGCACCCACCGGCATGTGCTTCTATGAAAACGGCGCGCTCGGTGAAAAATGGAACGGTCTGCTGCTAAGCTGTGAAACCGGACGCAACGTGGTGTTTGGCTACCTGCCAAAACCGGACGGTGCCGGCTTCAAGCTGGAGCGCTTCGACTTCTGCACCACCAACACCACGGGAGTGTACAAGGGCAGCGATTTCGTGGGCGGTGCCAACAACCTCTCCGACGAACGCCACACGCTTTTCCGTCCTTCGGATGTCTGCGTGGGTGCTGATGGCGCGATCTACATCAGTGACTGGTTCGACAAACGCACCGGCGGGCACCAAGACACGGATGAAACCTGCAGCGGCACGATCTACCGCATCGCACCTAAAGGGTTCAAACCCAAGGTTCCAAATCTCAAGCTGGACAGTGTCATAGGCCAGATCGCTGCGTTGCAATCACCTGCCACCAATGTACGCCACGTGGCATTCACACGCCTGAAAGCTGCGGGTGACATGAACATGCCCGCCATCCTCAAATTGCGTGATCATGCGAACCCTTTCATCGCCGCGCGTGCGGTGTGGCTTTTGGCACAGCTTGGAGAACCAGGGCTAATTTCGGCAAGGATCTGGCTGGAATCTGAGGATGCGACGAAGCGGCTGGTGGCACTGCGTGCGATCCGGGCGGCCAGCAGTGATGTGATTGATATTCTCAGCAACCTGACGACCGATCTTTCCCCGATGGTGAGAAGTGAGGTGGCGGTGGCTCTGCGGGATGTTCCGGCGGCGCAAAGCGTGGCATTGCTGTGCAAGCTGTCGCATCACATTGATGGTAGGGATCGTTCGCTGCTCGAAGCCTGGGGCATTGGCTGCACTGGAAAAGAAGCGGCTGTGTGGACGGCGCTGAAGCCCGAGGGTGCCTGGGACGATGCTTTTGCGCACATCACCTGGCGGATACATCCGGCAGAGGCTGTGTCGGATCTGGCAAAAAGGGCCGCCAATGGGAAGCTCTCGGCGGAGCAGCGGAAACTCGCGCTCGATACCCTGGCCTTCATCCCGGAAGCGAGCGCGGCCAAAGCCGTGCTTGAACTGGCCAAGGACAAAGAGTCCCCCATCCAGGCCGATGTCATGTGGTGGCTCATCAAGCGCAGCACGGACGACTGGGCCGGCTTTGGCATCGCAGAAGCCTTGAAGAAGGAGGGCATCTTTGATCCTGAAAGCGCCAAACTGGTGACCATCGTCACACCACCGGCGATACCCAGCACTGTGAAGCTGGATGAAGTGCTCAAGCTGCAGGGCAACGCCAAAAACGGCGCGCAGCTCGTGACGCGCTGCGTGATGTGCCATCAGATCAACGGCCAGGGGGTCGAGTTTGGCCCGAACCTGGAGGGCTGGGGCAGAAGCCAGCCCAGCGAAATCATCGCGCAGGCGCTCATTGATCCGAGCAAGGACATCGCGCACGGCTATGATGGGCAGGAAATCGTGACGAAGGACGGCGTGACCATCCATGGCATGATCCTTACTGAGGGTGACATCATGATCATTCGGAGCATGGGCGGCCAAAATCAATATGTCGCAAAGTCACGGATCAAGAGCCGCCGGAAGCTGGACCACAGCATGATGCTCAGCGCCACCCAACTGGGGCTGAATGCCCAGGATGTGGCGGACATCGTCGCCTATTTGCGTACCGGGAAATAATCGCAATCATTGGACCTGCGGATGCTGCGAAGCCCGACTCCCCCAAGCCCCCCTTTTATTGAATCATGACCTTTTTTCGCCTTGGCGTTCTCGCCACCGCCATCAGCCTCAGCAGTTGCAATTCCACCGCGCCCGAGCCGCCCGAGTTTAAACTTTCCGCTGAAGCCCTCGGCAGCAAGTACCCTGCCATGCGTAAAACCGGCGCTGTGAGGCTCTATGCGCAGAAGATTGACACCACCAAGGACGCATGGGGTCGTGAGACCCATGTGGCCAGCGGCGGTGCCGTGATGGTCAAGGACACCTCGTCCCCCATCTGGGTGCTGGCTCCCGGCATCTCCATCACTCCGGAGTTCTCCGAGGCTCTGGGCAAAGCAACGGTCAAGAAGAACGACCGTCTCTACATTGGTCAGAACGAGTCGGCGAAGATCCGCATTGATGGCGGAGCCATCGTTCCTGAAGGCGCTGTGAGCGTCAGGAAAATTGCCGATGAAGCCGCCGCTGCGGAAGCCAAGGCGAAAGCGGATGCCAAAGCCAGGGCCAAAGAAGAGGCCAAGGTGAAAGCTGAAGAAGAAGCGAAGGCCATGGCGGAGGTCCAGGCCCAAAAGGAGGCTGACGAAGCCGCAGGCAGAGCGAAAGCCGAAGCAGAGGCCAAGGCTGTGGCAGACGCTGAAGCCAGGGCCAAGGAAGAAGCCGACGCCCAAGCGAAGGCAGAAGCCAAGGCCAAGGCGAAAGCGGACAAAGCCCTGGCAGATGCCGAAGCCAAGGCCAAGGAGGAAGCCGAAGCCCAAGCGAAGGCAGACGCCAGAGCCAAGGCGAAAGCGGACAAAGCCCTGGCAGATGCCGAAGCCAAAGCCAAGAAAGAGGCCGAGGCACAGGCCAAGGCGGCAGCCCGAGCCGAGGCGAAAGCGAAGGAGAAAGCCGAAGCCATGGCCCAGGCGGAGGCCAGAGAGGCAGCTGCGGCCAAAGCCCTCGCCAACAAGGCGAAGGCCCGGGAGGAAGCGGCTGCGAAGGCCGCTGCGAAGGCCGCTGCGGAGAATGCCAAGGCGGAGAATGCCAAGGCGGAGAATGCCAAGGCGGAGGCTGACATGAAAGCTGCGGCTTACGCCAAGGCTGAGAAGGCCAAAGCCGAAATGGCCAGCGAGCCAGCGGCCAAACCCAAGGTGGCATCCACCGTCGAGAAGAAGTCTTCCGCTGGATCCAAACCCAAGGCGAAGGTCACCGAGTCATCCAAACCTAAAGCCGCCCCGACTGCACCTGCTAAACCGGCAGCACCGGCGGTGGACCGGGCGCGTCTGTTGAATCTCATGAGGGAGCCGACGGAGCGGTAGGCAGCGCCTGCATTTGTGTGAAGGCGGATGACAGGCAGGAATGGGGCTCGGTCAAGACGGGGTGTCGTTTTTTCGTGGGGCTAACATCAGTAGTTATGCCTGAGTCAACGCGGCAGCATCGGGGAGATTGGTCGTGACAATGTTTACGCGGGCTGGAAGGTGGTTTCAGGACGAAGCGCCTTCTATACCCCGCGAAAGCGGTAGCTACGATGCAGGCTTGCGCCTTGCATCTGCGTGACCGCACTCCAAAACGCTGTCGCGTGTTCTTGTATATATAGCGGTTCGTAAAACTCATTTCCGTTTAGCGGGCTGTTTCTTGATCGTGAATCATGGGCTACGACAGCAGCTGGCTGAGGACACAGGCTGTGTGAAAACTATTTCACCGGTTTGACCGGTGGCATGTTCATGAGCAACAAGATGAGCATGAGCCACCTTCGAGGAACTGATCGCAGCGAAGTGCAGATGCTGCCGCCATGCCTGGATGA
>NZ_JBGANL010000096.1:0-9397 GCF_044222345.1 Prosthecobacter sp. | reverse complement strand
CCTCTGCGTGATTTGATCGAGCGCGTCCTTTCCATGCAGCAGCTCATGCGCCGCGCCGAAACCGATGCCGCCCAGAAGGCTGGCGGAGGCGATCAGGATGCCGATTTCCATGGCATTGAAACGATCCAAGGACATCGCCAGCCAGACCACCGAGGCCATGTAGAACAATGCGTACAGGCGGGTGTTCCAGTGCAGCACGGCCAGTTGACCGGCGGAGAAGTCGGACTTGTCAAAATGAGCGTCATCCTGCCAGCCGGTGATCCAGTCCAGCATCGGCAGCGCGACCTGCAAAAAGACAATCGACAGCAGCAGCCACCAGCCACCGCCCCAAACACCCAAGGCCAGCATGACAAAAAGAGAGTGTGGCAAAAGGCAGAACAGGACGTGGCGGCTTACCGGCGGCTTGCTCTGGCTTACAGGGGCGGGGGATTCCATGATGGCGGGATATGGGGTGCGAATGAGCCTGAATAAAACTCGAGTCCGTTTAGCAGGAATCATGCGAGTGTGTGCCATTCACAGCCACTAAATCTTTATTTAGCCGCGCATCTTCGGGTGAAGATGGCGTTAGGGTGGCAGCCACGTACTCTCTCGTTTATTGTCTTCTATTATGTCTGAATTATCCACCGCTCCCTCTCCCCAGCTCTTCTTTGAAACGATCAATGCCTTTCAAAAATCGGCGGCACTGAAAGCCGCGATTGATCTGGGTTTGTTCACCGCCATCGGCAGCGAATCGGTGACCTCTGCGGCGCTCGCGGCGCGGTGCCAGTGCCCGGAGCGCGGCATCCGCATCCTGGCGGATAATCTCGCCATCCTGGGCTTCCTCACCAAGGACGGCGGGTGCTATGCGCTCACGCCATCATCGGCGGTGTTTCTGGTGCAAAGCTCACCGGCTTACATGGGGGATGCCGTGAAGTTTCTGCACGCTCCCGGTCTGACGGAGGCCTTTGACGATCTCGCTGTTACCATTCGTCGCGGACGACTGCACACGACGGAGGAGGGCACCACGGCGGCGGATCATCCGGCCTGGGTGGAATTTGCCCGCGCCATGGGACCGATGATGGCGCCCACCTCGCAGGGGGCTGCGGAACTGGTGCCGCTGGACCCGGCCCGCGACACACGCGTGCTGGACATCTCCGCCAGCCATGGGGCCTATGGCATTGCTTTTGCGAAAAAGAATCCACGCGCGCATCTCGTGGCATTGGACTGGGAAGCCGTGCTCGCTGTCACTACAGAAAACGCGCAGGCGGCGGGCATTGCGGACCGCTTCAGCAAGATCACCGGTGATGCCTTCACGGTGGACCTCGGGAGTGATTACGATGTCGTGCTGGTGCCGAATTTCCTGCATCACTTCAACATCGAGGACTGCACACGCTTCCTGAAGCGGGCGCATGCCGCGCTGCGTCCGGGTGGAAAAGTGGTGATCGTGGAGTTCGTGCCGAATGCAGACCGCGTCAGCCCGCCACCCGCTGCGAGCTTCAGTCTCGTCATGCTCGGCACCACGCCGGAGGGCGATGCGTACACCTTCGCCGAGTATCAGCAGATGCTCACGGCGGCAGGCTTCCGCGATGCGGAGTTTCATCCGCTGCCGCCCACGGCGCAGAGCGCGGTGATCGCGGTGGCGTGAGGTCAGTGCTATGGCTTCTTCGCTTCAGGAGTCAGCCGGCCTTCATCGATCTCGATGTATTCAAACATCGTCTGCACCGTGCCGGGCGGCAGGCCGATCTCTTCAAGGCGTTCGTTCAGGCGCTGCGTGCCGGCATCGCGCCAGCCGCGCTTGGTCATGAAACTGTTCCAGACTTCGATCTCCTGCTCGGTGGGCTGGCGGCCGTTGGCATAAGCCCAGGCCAGCAGGCTTTCATCGCTGCCGCCTTTGAGCGTTTCGGCCTCGAGCGCGGTGTAGTCGATTTTGAGGAACTCGCAGCAGCGCCAGTCAAAGCTGCCCTTCGCATTGCCACGCATCGGCTGCCAGCCTTCGGGCAGCTTGCCTGCGGCGGTGAGGCGAATCTTGTCCAGCATGCGGCCGAAATACACGAGGCCGTTCACTTGATCGTAAGGGCTGCGCAGTCCGGGAATGAGAGTGGGGTAGGAGAGGGGCATGCCGCAGCTATGCACGGCGCGGCCCCACCTTCAAGAAACGCCTGCGGTATGGCGCTGCTGCATGAAGCGCCCTTTGCAAAACGCACGTTTTTCACTATATCGGACAGACCCCATGAAGAGTCAGAAGATCAACAACCGCGCACCCCGCCCCTTTAAGAACAAGGCTGACCGCTGGTCCGGTGGAAATTCGCAGGGCTTCATTCCAGCCTCCGCCAAACCGGTGCAGCGTCCTGCCAAAAGCGCTGCCCAAAATCCGGCCAAGCCTGCAGACCAGGCTGCCGCTGGAGAATGAAGGGGGCTCCCCTCTCAGGCATGCGCCGCTCTGCACGGACTCTGAATGGAATTTCCATTTGCCAGTTCACGGTGGCTGCGGTGATCGTACTGAATGGCAAATCCTGAGAACGTCCAGATGGCGGCACACTTCGGCCTCTTCATGCTCGCCGTGGGCGCGCTGGGACTGTTCAGCGGGACGACGCTGGGGCGCTGTGGCATCGTCCGTCGTGCGGATGCACCGGGCACGTTTTACTCCATCTGCGGCTCTCATCTGGCCGTGGGAGCTTTTTGTTATTTCGGGCAGTATTTCGCGCGGACGGTTTAAAGTGAAGACCTCATGCCGCGTCTCCTCATCATCCTCTTTTTTCTGAGCCTCGGAGTCTTCTCTCAGAGCCCTATGCCTCGCACCGTGATCGTTTTCGGAGATTCCATCACCGCAGGCGGTGCCCTGCCCAAGGAGGAGCGCGGACGTCTTTGGGTGACGCAGGTGCAGCAGTCGTCGGCGGGTGCACTAACGCTGATCAATGAAGGCAAGGGCGGAAGGCCGACGAACTCTCTCGCGGAGTTTAAGGCCATGATCACACGCCATGCGAAGGCGGACGCGCTCGTCATCGCGCTTGGCATGAATGATTCACGCGACATCACAGCGCAGTGCGTGCCCAAGGCGGTGGCGAATGTGCGGGCGATGATGGTGAAAGCGCGTGCGGCTTATGGCGAGAAACTGCCGGTGCTGCTCGTGGGGCCCTCGAACATCAACAAAGCCGCGCTGGGGCCGACGAAGCCCATCGCCAACGAACGTGAGGCCAAGCTGCGCGAACTCGGGGCTGCGTTTGCGAAGCTTGCGGCTGAAACGAAGAGCGAGTTTGTCAGCCTCTTCGGAGTCGTGCCGGATTCATCCCTGCTCAAAGATGGTGTGCATCCCGATGGTGCCGGGAATGAAGCCATCGCCAAGGTGATGGGGAAGAAGTTGAAAATGCTGGGCTGGTAGTGCTACGCCGGACCTAGTTTACCGCAGCATCATCCACAGCGTGCTGGAGCCGTGGCCGGGTGGGAAGTCCACAGGCGGCGGCAGCTTGACGTAGTCGGCCGTGCGGCGTTTGCCCTTCGCGCACCAGCGGGCGCTGCGCTCCAGCCGGGCGGGGTCGAGCTTGGTGCAGTTGGTGGAAAGCAGGATGGCGCATTTCGGCGCAGCCACCTCCAGCGCGGCGCTGAGAAGGTCTTCAAAGTGATCCTCCACCTGCCAGCGGCGGCCAGTCTTGCTGCGGGAGAAGGTGGGCGGATCGAGGATGATGGCGTCAAAGCGCTCTCCGCGCACGGAGAGCTGTGGCAGCAGTTCGGCGGCGTCGTCCGTCACAAAGCGGTGCTTGGTTTCCGGGAGATCGTTGAGCGTGAGATTGTGCCTGCCGCGATCCAGTGACTTGCGGGAGAGATCCACGCTCAGCGTCTCCGCGCCCGCGAGCGCGGCCACCAGCGAGAAGCTGCAGGTGTAGGCAAAGGTGTTCAGCACGCGCTTGGGCTTCAGCGCGCGCAGCTTGGCGCGGTTCAGGCGCTGGTCCAGAAACAGGCCGTGGCTGTAGCTGGCGCCGATGTCCAGGCCGTAGCGGATTCCGGCTTCCGTCACCACCGTGGTGAGTGGCAGCGAGGCATCGCCGCTGTGCAGCACGGGCGAGATGCGGTCGGCGTTCTTGAGGGGCAGGAAGCGGTGGAACACGCGCACGGGCTGCCAGCCTGAATCGGTGCACCACTTGGCGAGACCTGCGGCGAGTTCATCGCGTGCGGCATCGCTTTTGTAGGAAACGATTACGTCATCTCCCAGACGTTCCACCCAGCCGCCGGGGCCGGAGGCAAGCCGGTGCGCATTGGTGCCTGCGGCTTCAATCACTTGGCACTGGGCGGGAGTCATCCATATCACGGATGGAGAGGCAGGACGTAGGTCGGGGGGGAGGTTCACTGCCTCACTCCTGCCGCAGGATGGGCGGCGGGGCAATCAGAGTCGACAGGCTTGGCTCACTCCTTCGGCGGCCACTGCGCGCCTTCGAGTTCCTTCGGCAGCTGCGTGGGATCGGTGGGATAAATGAGCGAGAGGTCGGGCTTGGTCGTGGAACCGGGGAGAAATTCGGTTTCCTCGGGCGCACCGATGATGAGCCAGAGCACTTCTTCGGCGGTGTCGTTAAACACCTGGCGCAGTTGATCCGGGCCCACGTGGACGCCGCCGTGCCTGGGCACGGTGAGTGTTTCATCGCCCACGCGCATGCGGCCCGTGCCTTCGAGCACGAAGTAAAACTCCTCCGCGCGGATGTGCTTGTGCAGCGTGTTCGCGCTCAGGGGCGGCATGCGCCAGAGGCGCGCGCCCATGTTTTCACTGCCGGTGCGCTCCAGAAAATCGGCGTTCGGGATGCGCATGAGATTCGACAGACGCCAGGTGAGATCATCGGGCGTGATGAGATGGAAGCCTTGCACGGGGTTCATGAGCTTGCAGAAGTATGCGCCGCTTCGCGCTTCCGCAACTGGCCGCAGGCGGCGTCGATGTCCGGGCCACGTGCACGGCGCAGGTGGGCCACGGTGCCATGGGCGCGGAGTTCGGCGAGGAAGGCTTCCGTTTGCTCCAGGCTGCTCGGTGCGTAGGTGCGGCCGCGTAGGCTGAGGCCGGTGGCATTGTAGCGCAGCAGATTCACATGCATGCGCCGTCCTTCCAGCAGACGCGACAGATCACGCGCCTGCGCGAGAGAATCGTTCACGCCATCGAGCAGGCAGTATTGAATCGTGGTGATGCGGCCGCTGCTGGCCTGATAACGGTCCACCGCAGCGAGCACGTCCTGCACATCAAAGCGTTTGCCCATCGGCAGGAGATCAGCGCGGGTCGCGTCATCGGGTGCGTGCAGGGACAAGGCAAGATGCACGCCGAGATCCGCCTCACGCAGTTCATCAATGCCGGGCACGATGCCCACGGTGGAGATGGTGATCTGCCGCCAGCCGAAGGCACCGAGCGTGGGAGCGGCGATGCGCTGCACGGCGGCGAGCACGTTTTTCAGATTCAGCATCGGCTCACCCATGCCCATGAAGACGATGGTGCGCAGTGTGCGGCCTGCGGCGCGTGCCTCGCGGCGCAGATGGATGAACTGCTCCACGATCTCGCCGGAGGTGAGATTTCGCTCAAAGCCCGTCTGTGTGGTGGCGCAGAAATCACAGCCCATGGCGCAGCCCACCTGGCTGGAAATGCAGCCCGCTGCACGCTCCGGGTGAAAGTCCGGCATCAGCACGGACTCCACGGTGCGGCCGTCATTCAGGCGCAGCAGCAGCTTCGCCGTGCCATCTTCAGACACCTGCCGCATGGCGAGGCGGGCGGCGGCGGTGGGAAAGGCAGAGTGCAACTGCTGCGCAAGGTCTGCCGGCAGACGCATGCCGGGGTGCTCCTTGCTTTCGTTCCCATGCACTTCGAGGAGATTGCGCAGCACGCGTGGCGCATGGGAGGCTTTGAAGCCCTGCGCGGCCAGCCATGTGCCCAGCTCCTCGGCGGAGAGGTCGGGCAGCGGGCGCGGTGGGCGGGTGGTCAGGGACATGGGCTTGTCTTATCTTTGGTGCTCGCATGCAAAGAGCACCGTGTTATTTCGCCTGAAACAGAGGTCTGAAGAGTGGAACCACCAGCTCTGCTCCCTTCTCGGTGAGGTGGTCGGTGTCGAAGTAGAGGACGTCGTCATTCCTCATGGCACCGTAAATTCCCCGGCTGTTGAGAAAGTACTCTGCTGGTTCCAGCACCGTGGCTCCCATCTGCGCCAGTTGTTCAAAGGTCTGCTCCAGCGGGGCGCGGGACTGCTGGTGCAGATCCTTGGTGATGCCCATGGATTCAAAGTCGCCACCGCGCAAGGCGGTGATGGCGGCGAGGCGCGGCACGTCAAAGCCAGGAATGGGCACCGTTTTCAGCACGTAGACGTGAGCTCCGGAATTCATGATGGCACGAACCGTCTGGATGAGGTCATCTTTGAATTCAACCGTGGGTGGATACATGTCCCATCTGGCGACGATGAGGACTTTCTTGATTTGCTTTTTGGCGACGAGCGCCACGACGCTTGCAGCGACTTCAGGAGACTTCCCAAGAAGGGAAACCCGATGGGTGCTGACGTAATTCAGCACAGGTGCCGTCGCTGCATGGGCCACCAGGATGCCATGCTGGGAGAATTCCTTGCACAGAGTGTCCACTGCGGGAGCAATGGCCTTGGCATGGCTGTCTCCCCAGACCATGAGACTGACGGGCTTGTCGCTTTGGGCGGGGCCGAGATCCGTGAAGTGACCTGACAGCGTGCGTTCAGCACTGATGTCGTCCCAGAAACCATCGTTTTGATCACCCATGGCAGCGTAGGCCAGGACCCTGGCAGAGAAGCGGGAGGGAATGCCTTTGGCGGAATCAACCAGGTAGGAAAAAGCGCAAAAAACCATCGTGACAATGGCGGCAAAGGCAAAAATCTGCCGACGCTCTCCAAGCCACCGACGCTGCCGAAAGGGCATCTCGAAAAACTTCCAGGAAAGGACCGCCAGCAGCAGGCTGGCTAAAAGCAGCAGGATGCGTATCCCCGCGCTCAATTCATAGGCAAACAGGTACTTGGAAAAAACCAGCAGGGGCCAGTGCCATAGATAAAGCGGGTAGGACACCAGACCAATGAAGACCAGGGGCTTGAGGGAAAGCAGCCGCCCGACGATCGAAGTTCTGGTCTCACTGGAAGCAATGATCATGGCTGCGCCGAGGCAGGGAGCCAGCGCCGCCAGTCCTGGAAAGCGCGTGCTCTCATCATAAAATAAAACGGACCAGGCTATCAAACCCAGGCCGGCAAAGCCGCAGGTCTCGCCCACCGGTCTGCTGGCCGAAAAGCGTCCGCTGTAAATGGCCAGCAGCGCACCGATCAACAATTCCCAGGCGCGCGCGGGCAGCAGGTAGAAGGCCACACGCTGGTTGTGTGATGAATAACTCCAAACTATGGAGAGGATGAGGGAGACAACGGCCCCCCCAAGAATCCAGCGCCTCCAGGTGGCGGGCCTGACACGGATCATCAACGTCAGCAGGAGCGGGAAAAGCAGATAAAACTGCTCCTCCACCGCCAAAGACCAGGTGTGGAGAAGGGGTTTGGTTTCCACTCCCGGATCGAAGTAGTTGCCGCCCTTCCAAAAGAAAAAGTTGGCGGCCATCAGCGCCTGCGCCATGACGGATTTCGCCAGAGTTTGGAAGTCTTCCGGCAGATCAAACAGCCAGCCCGCAGTCAGCACAGCCACCACGACCAGACTCAGCGCTGGCATGATGCGCCGGATCCGCCGCTCCCAGAAATTGACCATGCTGAAGGTTCCCGCCGCGACCTCTTTGAGAATGAGCGACGAAATCACAAAGCCGGAAATGACGAAGAACACATCCACCCCGACAAAGCCACCCGTGCAGCCCAGCCTGGCATGGTAGAGAAGGACCGGAAGAACTGCCAGCGCTCGCAGCCCGTCGACATCAGGCCGATATTTGAATGAGGCTGTGCTGGCAGTTTCTATGGAAGGCATCTTGAAATAGGCAGGTAATCTCGAGGGACCTGACTACACCTTGGCATAAAGTTACGCACCTTTTTTCACGCACGCCTGTGTCTTTTGACCACTCAGCTGTGGTGCATCCGGGCAGCTTTGACTTCGGCGAAAAATCCGCGCGTCTTCCGCGTTACAGCGCTCTCATGACCACCACTCTCCGTCTTGCCGCCCTGTGCTTTGCCTTCACTTTCACCGTCCTGCCATCCCATGCCCAGACCGGGGATGCCGAATACAAGCCGGAGCTGTTTCAGGATTTGAAGCTGGTGTATTCGGACAACTTTGACGGCCCGCTGAACACGGAGTTCTGGGAGGTGCGGCAGAGCACCACGTGGGCGGTGAAGGATGGCGTGCTCACCGGCAGCCCGTCTTCCAAGGAGTTTCAGGACAAGAAGAAAGCGAGCGCCGATCCCTCCCATGCGGGGCTGAAGCCCGTGATCTGGCTCAAGAAGGTGCCGGAGAATTTCGTCTGCGCCATGCGCGTACGCTATGATGCCACAACCTACCAGAAAGGCTTTCCGCTCTTCGACCTCGGCCACCACATCCACACCCTGAGCTTCAGCGAGAAGGCCACGACCCTGGCGATCAAAAAGAACCTGGAGATCCTGCCCGTGACGGAGCCGCTCTTTGCGCTGAACCAATGGCATGACGTGGTCATCGAGCTGAAGAAGGGCACGCTCCTTCTCAAGATCGACGGCAAGAAACATGTCTTTGAAAGCAGGAACATCGACATGGCCGGCCAGGCGCAGATCGACTTCAAAGCCGTGGACGGCGGCTCCTGCCAGATCGATTCCGTGCGGGTGTGGGAAGGGAAGTAGCCCCGTTGCGGCGCAAGGGGGCTGCCATGCCCGGCATCCTTACGCGCCTGCGCTGTGCACCTGAATCAGATGCACCTGGAAAATGAGATCGCTGTTGGCCGGGATGTCGCCCATGGACTGGGGGCCGTAGCCCAGATGGGAGGGGATGTAGAGCAGCCACTGGTCGCCGGGCTTCATGAGCTGCAGCGCCTCCGTCCAGCCAGGGATCACCTGGTTCACACCAAAGGTGGCGGGGGCGCCGCGCTCGTAGGAGCTGTCAAAGACGGTGCCATTCGTCAGCGTGCCCTTGTAGTGCACCGTGGCGGAGTCATAGAGCGTGGGAGAGCGCCCGTCCGCAGGCCCGGAAGCCAGCACCTTGTAGCGCAGCCCGCTCGCTGTGGAGATCATGCCATCGGTGGATGGGGTGCCGCTGATGGGGGGAGTGGCGGCGGAGGGTGAGGCAGGCTCCGGCTTCTTGCCGCTCTCGCAGCTGGTCATGAGAAGCAGGAGCGCGGCGGACAGGGAGACGGACAATAAAGAGCGTTTCATGGTGACTGCGGTGGGTAGGGTGGTGCAGGGCCTCGACTGGGACTGGCCCCGTGGTGGCGGAAGATGTGGGCGGGAAACGGCCCCCGCGCAACCGAGATGCGCGGTGCGGCAAGGAGCTGCGGGCAGGGGGG
>NZ_JBGANL010000095.1:0-9566 GCF_044222345.1 Prosthecobacter sp. | reverse complement strand
TGGGCTACTTTGCTAGCGCCCGCTCGGCGCGAGTGGGTTACTTGGCGGGGAGGATCTGCACGGCGTCGAGGTGGACGTTGCCGGAGGCGTTGGTGGTGCGGAAGATGACGGCGGATTCTTCGCCGGCGGTGAATTTGTAGGTGCCGAGGGTGTAGGCACCCTGGGGGTCTTTGGGGGATTTGGTTTGATCGACGGTGACGGTTTTTTCGCCGTCGGCGGTGAGGAGGGTGATGGGGGCGGTTTTGGCGCGGTTTTCGTGGGGCTGGAAGTAGATGCGGACTTCGTAGCTGCCGGTTTGTTTGACGCTGAAGGGGAAGCGGGCGCTGGCGGCTGCGTCGCTGCTGTAGCTGTAGTGTTTGCCGACGTAGGGCTTGAGGCCTTCGCCATGGGCCCATTTGCCGGTGAGCTCGGCTTCGGTGTCGTCGATGACGATGCCTTCGAGTTTTTTGGGGTCGATGCTGTCGGCGGAGGTGCCGGGTGGGGGGAGGTCGGGGAGTTTTTTGGCGTTGCCGGGAAGGTAGAGGGCGCCTTCGAGGGTGTCGCGGCGCATGGCGCCGGGCTGGGACATGAGGTCTTTGAGGATGTCGAGGTACTGCTCGTAAACGCCGCGTGGGGTGGTGTGGTGGCGGACGCAGATCCAGGCGGCTTTGCCGACGACTTCGCCCATCATGCCGCAGGTGCGCATGACACGGGTGGAGCCGAGGGCGTGGCGCTCGACGGAGATGGTGCGGCCGGCCATGAAGAGATTGCCGATGTCTTTGCTGTAGAAGCAACGATAGGGGACGGGGTAGCCGTTTTTGCGGTCGGTGTGCTTGCCGAATTCGGCGCGGCTGATGAAGGGATTGTCGGGGTAGTTTTTGGCGTACTGCTCTTTGGGGTAGTGCAGGTCCTGGTCCCAGGTGGTGGGGACGCAGCCGTCGGGGTGGATGATGCCTTTGACCATGTCTTCGCCATTGAGGATCATGTCGCCGACGATGCGGCGGGATTCGCGGGGGCCGCCGATGTAGGCGAGCCAGGTGAGATCGAAGTCGGCGTATTTGTCGGCCTTGAGGGTTTTGAGGGCGGTGACGGCTCCGTAGACGGCGCGGAAGTTGTGGTCGCGGATGAGTTCGAGGTCGTTGAGGGGGTGCTTGTCGAAGCCGCTTTCCCAAAACCACTCGCCGTGGACGTAGTCTTCAGGGGCGGGTGTGGGGGTGTAGCCGAGGTCGTAGCCTTTCATGTTTTCGGCGTTCTTTTTGCCGACGGGGGCGAGGGCTTTGGGCTCGGGGAAGTCTTCCAGTGTGAGGGGGAGGGCCCAGGGGGTGGCGGGCCAGGTGACGGGGTGCTTGAGGTTTTGCATGACCCACATGTTGCTCATGCCCATGCGGCCTTTTTCTTCCATCATGAACTCGGCTCCGGCGAGGGCGCCGACGCTGCCGTGGCCGGTGCAGTCGACGAAGAGCTTGCCGAGGAAGCGGGTTTCTTTGCCGGTCTTGGTGTCGAGGCCGATGACGGAGCGGATGTTCTTTTTGTCAGCAGTCATTTCGACGCCGTAGACGTGGGTGTTGAGGTGGAGGGAGATGGTTTTCTCGGCGTTGACGGTGTCTTCTTTGAGCTTGTCATTGAACTCCTGGGGGGAGGCGGCGGGGCTGTTGCTGGCGCGGTCGGCGAACTCTTCGACGATCTCGCCGAGGTGGGGGTAGAGGCCGCGGCGGGTGCCGCCCATGGCCCAGACCTGGATTTCGCTGGAGCCATTGCCGCCGAGGACGGGGCGGTTTTGAATGAAGGCGACTTTGAGGCCCTGGCGTGCGCCGGAAATGGCGGCGCCCATGCCGGAGTAGCCGCCGCCGATGACGACGAGATCGTACTCGGGAGATTCTGGGGCTTTCTCTGGGAGGCCGAGGAGCTGGCGGCGGAGCTTGTTGGTAGCGGCGAGGTCGGCGGGCGGGGTGAAGTCTTCGCCGTCTTTGGCGAGGATGAGGGCATCGATGCGGCCATCGAAACCGGTGAGGTCGTGGAGGGCGAGGGTGGTGGTCTTGCCGGTGATTTTGACGGGGGCGGCTTTTTCCCACTGCCAGTCTTTGCCGGTGGTGCCGAATTCGTGGTCGAGCTTCTGGCCGTTGACGGTGATCTGGAAGCGGCCGGGGGCGCCGGTGGCATCCCAGGGGCCGACCCAGTTTTTGGTGCGGGCCCAGAGGGTGTAGGTGCCGGCGGGGAGATCGATGGTGGTGGTGGCGTCTTTGACGGGCTTGCCCATGCCGTGGGCCATGAGGTAGGGGGAGCCCATGACATCGATGAACTGGGTGTCGAGGACCCAGCCGCCGGGGGAGGAGAAGGATTCGGCCTCGAGCCAGAGGGGCTGCGCGTGGGCCGCAGCGGCGGTGCCGAGGGTGAGGAGGGTGGCAAGGAGGGCGGATTTCATGGTTGAGGGTGGTTTTAAACGAGGACGGGGGGAGAAAGCAATCGTGGAGTGTTTGTTACAGTAACAGAGGTTGGTGGCATTTATGATTTACGATTTTTGATTTATGATTTGGGGAGGTGTGCATAACTGAGGTGCGTGACGAGGCCGGATGAGGTTGGCCGAAAGAGGGGAAAGACGGGGGAAAATATGAGGGTGATGGGGAAGGAGAAAGCGCTGGGGATTGACTGAAAATTGGGAACTGAAAACTGAGAATTGAAAATTGACCGGAGCAGACGTTTCGCATTGGAAGGGATATCCGATTTTGCCGCAGAGGGGGCAGAGGATGAAGTGGTGAGGGAGTCTGTGGTGGAGGGCTGAGGGATTGACGATTGATGAACAGTCGATTTTTGATTTTTGAGGTGTCGGACCTCGCGGGGAGAGGGGGTGGTGGGGAGGCGCGAATGGTTATGGGAGTGAAGGGAGCGCTGATCGACAGGCAGGAGTGCCTGTCGTACTCCAAAAAAACGCGGTGGGTCCGGGAGGACGCACCGCGTTGAAGAGGGGAATTGGGGGAGTGTTTTTTTACTCGGACTTCAGGGAGGCCATGTCGATGGAGAAGCGGTATTTGACGTCGCTTTTGAGGAGGCGGTCGTAGGCTTCGTTGATTTGTTGGATGGGAATGATTTCGACGTCGGAGGTGATGTTGTGGGTGCCGCAGAAGTCGAGCATTTCCTGGGTTTCGGCGATGCCGCCGATGAGGGATCCGGCGAGGCGCTTGCGACCGAAGAGGAGGCCGAAGGCGGAGACGGGGAGAGGTTTATCCGGAGCGCCGACGAGGGTGAGGGTGCCGTCGATTTTGAGGAGGTTGAGGTAGGAATTGATGTCGTGGTCGGCGGAGACGGTGTCGAGGATGTAGTCGAAGCTGAAGGCGTGGCGCTGCATTTCGTTGGCGTCGGTGGAGATGATGAATTCATCGGCACCGAGGGTGAGGGCGGCGTCTTTCTTTTTGGGGGAGGTGGAGAGGACGACGGTGTGGGCTCCGAAGGCGTGGGCGAATTTTACGCCCATGTGGCCGAGACCGCCGAGGCCGACGACGCCGACTTTTTTGCCCTTGAGATCGCCCCAGCGACGCATGGGGGAGTAGGTGGTGATGCCGGCGCAGAGGAGGGGGGCGGTGCCTGCGAGGCTGAGATTGGAGGGGATGGTGAGGACGAAGTGTTCATCGACGACGATGGAGGAGGAGTAGCCGCCGTAGGTGACGGGGGCGGTGCCGTGTTTGTCGGGGGAATTGTAGGTGAAGACGCCGTGGGGGCAGAACTGCTCGAGATTGGCGGCACACTGGGGGCAGGACTGGTCGGAGCCGACGAGGCAGCCGACGCCGACGACGTCGCCGACTTTGTGCTTTTTCACGGCGGAGCCGACCTTGGTGATGCGGCCGACGATTTCGTGGCCGGGGACGCAAGGATAGACGGTGGGCATGGCGCTCCACTCATTGCGTGCCTGGTGGAGATCGGAGTGGCAGACGCCGCAGTAGAGGATGTCGATCTCGACATCGCGCTCGGTGGGTTCGCGACGCGGGATGCTGAGATGGGAGAGTGCGGAGGTGGGGCTGGTGGCGGCGTAGGCTTTGGCGGTGGGCATGGCGGGCGGGTGTTAGGAGTTGGGTTGAGTGGATTGGTATTGCTCGTCGGTGACGTGTTCGAGCCAGTCGACGACTTTGCCATCGAGGCTTTCCTGGATGGCGATGTGAGTCATGGCGGTGGTGGGGGAGGCGCCGTGCCAGTGCTTTTCGCCGGGCGGAAACCAGACGACATCTCCGGGACGGATTTCTGCGATGGGTCCGCCGAGGCGCTGGGCGCGGCCGCAGCCGGAGGTGACGATGATGGTCTGGCCGAGGGGATGGGTATGCCAGGCGGTACGGGCGCCGGGTTCGAAAGTGACGGTGGCGCCGGCGGCGCGTGCGGGTGAAGCAGGCTGGAAAAGTGGGTCGATGCGCACGGTGCCGGTGAACCAGTCGGCAGGGCCTTGAGCGGAGGGCTTGGAGCCGTTACGTTGGATTTCCATGATTGCTTCGCGGGGTATACGTTTGGGAGAGGTCTGACGTCCGGATAATTATGCGGGCTCTGCAGTGAAGCGACGCAACGAAGTGGCTGCAACAGCGACATTGGATTCAATGAGCGAGCTTGTGTAGAGTGTGGGATGGCACGCGCTTCTTTGAACGACATCGCCCTCAGGCTCGGCATTTCCAAGATGACGGTGTCGCGTGCGCTGCGCGGGGGGAAGCATGTGGAGGTGGAACTGAGGGAGAGAATTGTGCAGACGGCGGAGGAGATGGGCTACCGGCCTGATCCTGAGATCGCGAAGCTGATGACGCACATGCGGAGCGCGCGGCGTGTGACCGCGCCGCTGACGCTGGCGTTTGTGTGGGCGGAGCGGAGCTCGCAGGAGATCGAGCGTTCGTCGTGGTCGCAACAACTGGTGCTGGGGGCGCGGCAGCAGGCGGCGAAGCTGGGCTTTCAGCTGGAGGAGTTTCATCTGGCGGCGCGGGGGATGACGGGGAGGCGGCTGTCCGACATTCTGGAAGCGCGGGGGATTCCGGGGTTCATTCTTTCGCCGCTGGTGTCGAGAAGCCGGGGGCATGTGAGCATGGCCTGGGAGAAGTTTTGCAGTGTGGTGATCGGCCTGGGCTATGCGCGGCCACAGCTGCACCGGGTACATCATCACCACTATCTGGGCATGATGACGGCACTGCGGATGCTGAAGAAGCAGAAGTACAAACGGATCGGCTTCTACTGCGGCAGCACGATCAATGAGCGGATGTTTCGGGCGTGGTCGGCGAGTTTTCTGGCGCACCACCCGCTGGCCCAGCCCGGCGAACTGCTGGCGCTGCGCAAGGCACCGAGCCGCAATGATTTCCTGCAGTGGCTGCGCAAGGCCAAGCCTGACGTGGTGATCGACGGGGGGCATGTGGTGAAGGACTGGCTGACTCCCCTGCCCTGCGCGCGGCGGCCGGACTACGTCTCGCTGGGCTGGCGGGCGGACATGGCTGAAGTGCCGGGGGTCGACCAGCAGGCGGATGTCCTAGGTGCAGCGGCGGTGGATCTGCTGGTGACGCAGTATCAGCAGAATGAGCGGGGCATCCCTGAAGCGCCCAGGATCGTGATGACCGAAGGCGTGTGGCGGGCGGCCACAGCCTAGGAGCGCCCTACTGCAAACGAGATGGCGGCAGCGCGGCCCACCGCTCTGAAAGGGCGCATAAATATAGCGATTTATGGGAGAAGATCGCTCGTTGTACACGGGTTTGACCGGGGACGTTGGCCGCAGCAGCAGTCACGTACAACCCCGCATATATCATTGCATTTCAGCAATTTGTAACCAATCCAACCCACGCTTCATGTCCCTTTTCGTCTCCTTTTGTGGCAGCGACCTTTGCCGCCGGTTACGGCCACTGGTGCCAGGGATGGGTGCAAAAACCCCTTATCGAGGGTATATGAATAGACTGCAGTCTGTGGCTTCGTATGCACCAAGAATGGAAATACTTCACCTCGCTTCACGGAAATCCTTTATTTACGCTGGCTTGGCGGCCAGCCTCCTGTTTAGCGGCTGCCACCCCAAGGAGACTGAGCACGCGGAGAAGGAAGAAGAGGCGCAGCTGATCCTGACCAATCCCCTCAGGAGAGATACGCTCGTCACGCGCGAATACGTGTGTCAAATTCGGTCCTGCCGAAATATTGAGCTGCGGGCGGTGGAACGGGGCTACCTGCAGTCCGTCTTTGTCAAAGAAGGCCAGGTGGTCAAGGAGGGCGAGCCCATGTTCAAGATCCTGCCGCTGGTGTACCAGGCAGAACTGACAAGTGCCGAGGCCGAGGCTCAAGTGGCCAAAGTGGAGTATGAGAACACCAAAAGGCTGACGGAGAGCAAGGTGGTGTCTGACAAGGAGCTGGCCATTTCCAAGGCCAAATGGGAACAAAGAGTGGCGGTGGTGAACCTCGCGCAGGCTCACCTCGGCTTCACCAACATCAATGCTCCTTTTCCGGGGCTGATGGACCGCCTGCACCTGCGGAATGGCAGCCTGGTGGATGAGGGGGATCTGCTGACGACCCTGTCTGACAACAGCGAGATGTGGGTCTATTTCAACGTTCCTGAGGCAGAGTATCTGGATTACATGTCTGAAGAGCAGCCGGACGAGAGAAAGAAAGTCGAACTGGTGATGGCCAACGGAAAGACTTTCAACCAGCCGGGAAGAGTCAACGTGATCGAGGCGGAGTTTAACAATCAAACCGGCACCATTCCATTCCGTGCGGATTTTCCGAATCCGGACCGCCTGCTCAGGCACGGCGAGACGGGCAACATTCGCATGAACAAAATGGTCAGGGGTGCGCTGCTGGTTCCCCAGAAAGCGACGTTTGAGATTTTGGACCATCACTATGTGTTCATCGTGGGACCGGATGATGTGCTGGTGCAACAGCGCATCCATATCAGCGAGGAACTGGAGGATGTTTTCATTGTCAGCGAAGGTTTGACAGACAAGGACAAGATCGTTCTCGAAGGAATGCGGCAGGCCAAAAGCGGAGAGAAAGCAGTGTATGTTTTCAAGAAGCCCGAAGAGGCTTTCAAGGACATGAAACTGCATGCTGAATAATAACAGGATTTGACCCATGTTTACGAAGATTTTGCGCCGGCCGGCCCTGGCCATTGTTATCTCACTGATCATTCTGTTCCTCGGGGGACTTTCGATGATCACCCTGCCGATCTCCCAGTTCCCTGACGTGGCGCCGGTGTCGGTCATGGTGACCCTGGACTACCCGGGAGCGAGCGCGAAAGTTCTGGAGGAGTCGTGTTTGATTCCACTGGAGCGCTCGATCAACGGGGTGCCCAACATGAAGTACATGACCTCGGACGCCACGAGCGCGGGGGAGGCAACGATTCAGGTGATCTTCCACATGGGGACCGACCCGAACCAGGCGACCGTGAACGTGATGAACCGCGTGAACCAGGTGATGAGCCGCCTCCCTCCGCTGGTGCAACGCGAAGGCGTCATCGTGAACAACCTGACGCCGAACATGCTGATGTACGTGAACCTTTTCAGCACGGACAAGAACGCGGACATGCAGTTCCTGTTCAACTACGGCTACATCTATCTCATCCCGGAACTGAGCCGTATTCGCGGCGTGGGACTGGCCAAGATCCTGGGCACGCGACAGTACGCGATGCGCATCTGGCTGAAGCCGGACCGCATGCGAGCCTACAACGTCTCGACGGAATCGGTGATGCATTCACTTTCGGAGCAGAGCTTGATCGGTTCTCCAGGGCGAATCGGGCGAGCGGACAGCAAGACATCCCAGTCGCTGGAATACGTGCTCACCTACGTGGGCCGATACAACACCGTCGAACAGTATGAGAACGTGATCCTGCGAGCGACGGAAGACGGCGAACTGCTGAGGCTGAAGGACGTGGCGTCCGTGGAACTGGGCAGTGAGTTTTACGATCTGTATTCCGACCTCGACGGACTGCCCTCCGCGGCCATCGTGATCAAGCAGAGCTTCGGGAGCAACGCGAACGAAGTCATCAAGGAGATCAAGGAGAAGCTGATCGAGATCAAGGAGAAGACGTTTCCGTCAGGGATGGACTACAAGATCAGCTACGATGTGGCCAACTTCCTTGATGCCTCGATTGAAAAGGTGCTGCATACGCTGATCGAGGCCTTCATTCTGGTGGCGCTCGTGGTGTTTGTTTTCCTCGGGGACTGGCGCTCAACGCTCATTCCGACGCTGGCGGTGCCGGTCTCTCTGATCGGCGCCTTCTTCCTCATGCAGATGTTTGGGGTGACGATCAACCTCATCACGCTCTTCGCCCTGGTGCTGGCCATCGGCATTGTGGTGGATGACCCCATCGTGGTGGTGGAGGCCGTGCATGCCAAGATGCATGGCACCTTTTTGTCCCCCTACAAGGCAACGCAGATGGTGCTGCATGAGATCGCCGGTGCTGTTATCGCCATCACGCTGGTGATGACAGCGGTGTTCGTGCCGGTGACATTCATGTCAGGGCCTGTCGGCGTCTTCTACAGGCAGTTCTCGATCACGATGGCGGTGGCGATCGTGCTCTCAGGCGTCATGGCGCTCACGCTGACGCCCGTGCTGTGCGCGATGATCCTGAAAAAGCCCGATCATGGCCATGGCAACGACCACGGCCACAAGCGCAAATGGCGCGGGCCGATTGCGTTGCTGCTGGCCGCCTTCAATCATGTGTTTGAAAAGGTGACGGACATTTATGTCGCCATCCTCCGAAGGATCGTGCACAGGCGGCTGGTGACGCTGGCAGTGCTGGGGATGGCCGGTGCGGCGATTTACTTCATCAACGAAAAACTGCCCGCAGGCTTCATTCCTGCGGAGGACCAGGGAATGATCTACGCGATTCTGCAGACGCCTCCTGGATCGACGCTGGAACGCACCTCTGCGAAGTCCACCGAGCTGCAGCAGCTGGCCAAGACCATTGAAGGGGTCGATTCCGTGTCATCTCTGGCGGGCTACGAAGTGCTGACGGAGGGCCGCGGATCGAACGCCGGCACGTGTCTGATCAATCTGAAGAACTGGGAGGAGCGGCACCTGACCGCACCCCAGATCATCGCGGAACTGGAAGAAAAGTGCAAAGCCATCTCAGGAGTCACGATCGAGTTCTATGAGCCGCCGGCAGTTCCCGGCTACGGTGCGGCGGGTGGTTTCTCGCTGCGACTGCTGGACAAGACCAACACGGGTGACTACGACAAGCTGCAGGTGGTGAACGATGAGTTCATGGCGGCACTGGCGAAGCGCAAAGAGCTGCGCGGCCTCTTCACTTTCTTCAGCGCCAACTATCCGCAGATCGAGCTCGTGATTGACAACAAAGTGGCGATGCAAAAGGGGGTCTCGATTGGCAAGGCGATGGACAATCTTTCCGTCATGATCGGCAGCACCTACGAGCAGGGCTTCATCAAATTTGGCCAGTTCTTCAAGCTGTATGTGCAGGCACATCCCGACTTCCGGAGGCTGCCGAAGGATCTCAAGGACATGTATGTGGCCAATGAAAAGGGGGAGATGGTGCCGTATTCGGCCTTCATGAGTCTGAAGCCGAAGCTGGGCTTGAATGAAATCACCCGTTACAACGCCTATCCGGCCCCGTCCATCCAGGGTGCGCCGGCCGCCGGTTA
>NZ_JBGANL010000003.1:0-239959 GCF_044222345.1 Prosthecobacter sp. | reverse complement strand
ACACCAGCGATGACAAGAATCATGAATCCCATGAGCAGGACCAGAGTGAAAGCGCTGGCAGGGCTGGCCTTGATGCTGCCCACGAAAGTCTGCCAGACCTGAATCAAAGCACCAGGAAGATCAGAAACAATGTTCACGCAAATGAGGATGGAGACACCGTTGCCAATGCCGCGGTCCGTGATCTGCTCACCGAGCCACATCATCAGCATGGTGCCGGCAGTGATGGTGATGACACTGGTGAAAACGAAACCAGCACCATAATTTGGAACAAGCGGCCTTCCGCCCAGTTTGTCGATGGCATCCTGCAAGCCAGCCATCAGGTAGTTCTGGGCAGGATCATGCAGAGACTGGGCCAGAAGTGTGGCTTGAAAGACACAGAGCACAATGGTGGCAATACGGGTGTATTGCGTGATCTTCTGACGCCCGCCCTCTTCACGAGCCAGTTTGCTCAAAGGAGGCCAGACAGCCGTGAGGAGCTGCAGCATGATGCTGGCGCTGATATAAGGCATGATGCCCAGAGCGAAAATAGCGCAGTTCTGCAGCCCTCCCCCGCTGAAAATATTGAGCAACGCGGCAACCTGTGAGGCACCGGAGGCATTGTCACCCGCTTTGTTTTCAATCCAGGCATTCAGCACAGTGGCATCAACACCCGGAAGTGTGATGGATGTGCCGATGCGGACGATGACAATCATCGCCAGGGTGAAAAGAATGCGCGAGCGAAGTTCAGGGACTTTGAAGCTGTTGGCGAAAGCAGAGATCATGAGAGAGAGGCTCTAAGCGAAGATGGGCCTGCTTCCTGACAGCGTTCGCTGCGCGGAGACCGGCCCATCAAAGAGGTTGGTTGGGTCTGAAAAATCAGGCGGCGATGGAACCGCCGGCCTTTTCGATTTTTTCACGGGCCGAAGCGCTGACTTTCGCGCCTTCAATGGTGAGCTTGCGAGCAAGTTCACCAGTGCCGAGAATCTTGACGAAGTCGCAATTGCGGCTCACCAGACCAGATTCACGCAGTGCGGCTTCATTGATGACAGCACCATCCTGGAAGGATTCGTTAAGCTCGCCAACGTTAACGACTTCGAACACGTCTTTGAACTGCTTGTTGTTGAAGCCCTTCTTTGGCAGACGGCGATGCATTGGCATCTGACCACCTTCAAAGCCGGGGCGGATGCCACGACCTGCGCGTGCCATCTGACCTTTGTTGCCCTTACCGGAGGTTTTACCGTGACCGGAGCTTTCGCCACAGCCGATGCGCTTGCGGCGCGTCTTGGCACCGGGGCGGGGTTTGACGTCTTGGAGTTGCATGGAAATTTAAAAAAGGAAATATGGATTCAATCAGAGGGCCTTGCGCTCTTTGATTTCTTTGCCGCGGGAGCGGAGGATTTCATCGGCAGGGCGCAGTGCGGTGAGCGCTGCGAGGGTGGCGCGAACAACGTTGGCGTGGTTGCTGGAACCCAGCGATTTGCCGATCACGTCTTTGACGCCTGCGGCTTCAAGAACGGCACGGGCACCGCCACCAGCAATGATGCCGGTACCTGCCGTGGCAGGCTTGAGGAGAATGTGTCCGCCACCATGGGAGCCCACCACTTCATGAGGGATGGTGCTGTCCTTGAGAACGATGTTGAACTGGTTCTTGCGGGAGGCCTCAGTCGCCTTCTTGATGGCGTCTGAGACTTCGTTGGCCTTGCCAAAACCGCAGCCCACTTTGCCCTTGGCATCGCCGGAGACGACGAGTGCGCTGAAGCTGAAGCGACGACCACCTTTGACCACCTTGGCGCATCGGTTGATGTGAACGACTTTTTCGACACCATCCGTCTCGCGCGGCGCACGATCATCACGACCACGGAAACCACCGTAGGAGGGACTCGGAGCTGCTGCAGGAGCCTCCGCAGGTGCGGCGGCTGGGGGATCGATAACTACTGTTTCTTCGGCCATAAATTTACGTGAGGCGGTTTTAGAATTTCAGACCCTTTTCACGGGCGGCATCTGCAAGGGCTTTCACCTTGCCGTGATAAATGAAACCGGCACGGTCAAAGACCACTTCGGTGATGTTTTTTGCCATGGCACGCTCTGCAAGGAGGGTGCCGATTTTGGTGGCGTTTTCGACGTTGGCCTTGCCAGCGCCATAGCCTTTTTCCTTGGTGGAAGCCGAAACGATCGTCTTGCCGGCAGTGTCGTCGATGACCTGGGCGTAAACGTTCGTGTTCGAGAAGTAAACTGCGAGACGGGGACGCTCGGCGGTGCCGCTGAGTTTGCGGCGGATGCGCTTGTGGATGCGAGCGCGGATATCTTTGCGATTGGTAAGAGCCATGATGAGTATCTCCGGAAATTATTTGACGGATTTGCCGGCTTTACGGCGGATGTGTTCGCCCACATAACGCACGCCCTTGGCCTTGTAAGGCTCTGGCGGGTAGTAAGCACGAATGTCAGCAGCAAGCTGGCCGACAACTTGTTTGTCGATGCCTTCGATGGCGATCTTGGTGTTTTCGGTGACGGTCACCTTCACGCCCGCTGGAATGGGGTGCAGACGGTCATGAGACTGGCCAAGCTGAAGATCGATGTGCGAACCTTTGACCGCAGCACGGAAACCCACGCCGTGGATTTCAAGATTGCGGGTGTAGCCCTGGCTGACGCCGATGAGCATGTTCGAGATCAGACGCTGGGTGGTGCCATGAAGGGCGCGCACTTTGCGGTCTTCGGAATCGCGGGTGACGTTGATGGTCTTGGCGTCCGAATTGACTTTAACACCGAGAGGGAGAGTCCAGCCGAGTTCGCCTTTGGGGCCTTTGACCTGCACAGAGCGGTCGTCACCAACCTTGATGGTGACCTTGTCTGGAATGGAAATGATTTGTTTGCCTACGCGTGACATGAGGGTTGTGACGGTTGGGGGTTACCAGACTGTGGCGAGGAGTTCACCGCCCACTTTGGCCTTGCGGGCCTTGGCACCTGTCATGATGCCGCGTGGTGTGGAAAGAATGGAGATGCCAAGGCCGCCGAGGACACGAGGAATCTCGGTGCTGCCGACATACTTGCGCAGACCAGGCTTGCTGACGCGGTCAATCTTGCGGATGACGGCGGTCTTATCCTGATACTTGAGCTTGAGCTTGAGGCGGGGATGCGTGGCGTTGGTGTCCACTTCGTAGCCCCAGATGTAGCCTTCTTCCTGCAAAATGCGGGAGAGTTCGGCCTTCAATTTGGAGAAAGGAATGAGCACCTGCTCCTGCTGTGCTGAGCAGGCGTTGCGGATGCGTGTGAGAAAGTCTGCGATCGGGTCGGTCATGACGCTGAGGGGGTCCGGGTGTTGGGGTTATGCGGCTGCGGCTTCAGTGCCATCTTCCTTCTTCGGCTGGGCGACGCGGGTGCGGAATGGCATGCCCAGGGTGCGCAGCATTTCACGCGCATGGTCATCATTGTTCGTGCTGGTCACGAAGGTGATGTCGAAACCAAGCTGACGCTTGATCTTGTCGAGCTCGATTTCTGGGAAGATCGACTGTTCGGCAACGCCGAGGGTGTAGTTGCCACGACCGTCAAAGGCACGGGGGGCGACACCACGGAAGTCACGGATACGAGGAATGGCGGTGCGCACAAGACGCATCATGAAGTCGTACATCTTGCCACCACGAAGGGTGACCTTGACGCCGACGTTTTCACCTTCACGCAGTTTGAAGTTGGCGATAGCCTTCTTGCTCTTAGTGATGACTGGCTTCTGGCCGGTGATGAGAGTCACTTCATTCACGGCGTCTTCGATCGCCTGCTTGCGCTCCGCCTGACTGCCGATGGCGCAGTTCACGACGATTTTTTTGAGCTGAGGGACCTGATGGATGTTGGCAAGACCGAGCTGGGTTTGCAACTCAGTGCGTTTTTCTTTATATAGGGTCTGTAGGATGTGTTCCATGATTCAGTTTGGGCTGTGCCGCCTTTCCCTCGATGATCGCACCGTGCGGAGCGACGATGACGAGGGGGGAGGCAAATGGGGGGGAGTTGCTTTAGGCCTTGGCCTTCTTCTTCGCAACTTTCTTTTTCTTCTCTTTCACAGGCGCATCAACGCGCTTGACATTCGAGATATGGATCGGGGCTTCTTGTTCTTGAAAGCCGCCGGCTTGATTCTGCTGGGTCGGCTTGATCGCTTTCTTGATCATGCGCACGCCTTCGACGAGCACGCGATTTTTGGCGGTCTGCACTGCCAGGACGACTCCCTGGGCGCCTTTGGCGGCTCCGGAAATGACGACGACATTGTCGCCTTTTTTAACGTGGGTCTTGGTACGGCTCATTGGGATTACAGCACTTCAGGTGCGAGGGAAACGATCTTCATGAAGTTTTTGTCGCGCAGTTCACGGGCCACAGGGCCAAAGATACGAGTGCCACGCGGGTTGTTGTCTTTGTCGATGATGACCATGGCATTACGGTCAAAACGCAGGATCGAACCATCGACGCGGCGGATTGGGTGCGAAGTGCGCACGATCACAGCGCGGACGACTTCACCCTTTTTCACGGCAGCAGTCGGGGTCGACTCACGCACGTGGGCGGTGATGATGTCGCCAACGTAGGCGAAGCGGGTGTTTTTCTTGCCGAGCACGCCGATCATCGTGGCCAGTCGGGCACCGGTGTTGTCAGCCACCGGGATTGAGGACTCCATTTGCAACATAAACTGTTTCTCCTAGTCAGGTTAGGGGGTTCAAAAAAATACGACTAGTGCTTCTGCACTTCGATCAGTTCCCAGCGCTTCAGCTTGGAAAGAGGACGGGTTTCGGCGATGAGCACCTTGTCACCTTCTTTGGCCAGACCATTTTCGTCGTGGGCATAGAACTTGGAGGTCTTGCGCACGATCTTCTTGAAGATAGGATGCGGAACGCGGCGTTCGACTTTGACGACGATTGTCTTCGTCATTTTATCGGACACCACGACGCCGACACGCGTCTTGCGCACGGCTGGTTTTTCGGTGGCTGCAGGGGATTCTGCGGTGGTCTCGCTCATGATATTAAAATTGCTTCAGTGGGTTGATGACCGGATCAGGCGGCCTTCTTGGCAGCCGCAGCTCGGCTGCGCTCGGTGATGATGGTTTCGATCCGGGCGATCTCGCGGCGGATGTGGGTCAGACGGGCTGGATTTTCGAGCTGACCGCCACCTGCGCTCTGCTGCACACGCAGATTCAGCGCTTCCTGCTTCAGTTCGCGACGGCGTGCGGAAAGTTCTTCCACAGTCGATTCACGGAGTTCTTTGATCTTCATAATTCAGTTCGCGTTGGTTATTTGTGCAGGCTTTCACGGCTGACGAAGCGGCAGCGGAGGCCAAGCTTCGTTGCGGCAAGACGGCAGGCTTCACGAGCAGTGGCTTCGTTCACGCCGGAGATTTCAAAGAGCATGTGGCCTGGAAGGACAACTGCAACCCAGAATTCTGGAGCGCCTTTACCCTTACCCATTCGGACTTCCGGTGGACGCTGGGTAACTGGCTTGTGAGGGAAAATGCGGCAGAAGACTTTTCCTTTACGCTTGAGGAAGCGGGTGATGGCCACACGGCAGGCTTCGATGTGGATGTTTTTGATCCAGCCGCGCTCAAGGGTTTGGAGACCGAAGTCACCAAAGTCCAGCTTGTTGCCGCTGGTGGCGTTGCCGCCACGGTTGCCGCGCTGCGATTTGCGATATTTTACTCTGCTTGGAAGAAGGGCCATACGTCTAGGTCCGGTGGAAAGGGTTTAGTTCAAAAGAAAGGGCAAATTAAGCCTGGGCTGCTGGTGCGGGTGCTGGAGCTGGGGCACCATAGCCACCACCACCACCTGGACGACCACGGTCACCACCGCGAGGTCCTGGAGCGCCTGGACGGCGGTCTCCACGGTCATCTCTGCGTGGGCGACGATCACCGGAAGGACGGGAGACGCCTTCAGGAGCATTGCCACGGTTCATCCAGCACTTAACGCCGATGATGCCGTAAACAGTGCGCGCTTCAGCGAAGCCATAATCGATCGGAATACGCAGGGTCTGAAGAGGCACCTTGCCCTGGCGGTACCACTCAGCACGGGCGATGTCAGCACCACCGAGACGGCCAGCGCAGCGAAGACGAATGCCATCAGCACCCATGTCCATGGCGGTCTGCACGGAACGCTTCATGGCGCGGCGGAAGGAAATACGGCGCTCAAGCTGAACGGCGACGGCTTCTGCGACGAGCTGGGCGTCGAGTTCTGGCTGCTTGATTTCGAAGATGTCGATCTTGACCTGCTTGCCACCGCACATTTCAGAGACCTTCTGGCTCATGACGTCGATTTCCTGACCTTTACGGCCAATGACAAGGCCCGGACGGGCGGTGTGGAGGGTCACGCGGACCTGGTTCCAAGCGCGCTCAATCACGATCTTGGAGATTGCGGCCTGCATGAGCTTTTCCTTGAGGTAAGCACGGATGGCAAGGTCGCTGTGGAGCGAATCTGCGTATTCTTTTTCAGGTGCGTACCACTTGGAGCGCCAGTCTTTGGTGACTGCGAGGCGGAAGCCGATCGGATTTACTTTCTGTCCCATAAAGTGAAGAGGTGCGGTTGGGGGGGGCGTTGCGGTTATTCAGAAGCTTTCTTTGCCTTGGCTGCCTTCTTAAGGGCAGGAGCGTTGCGGCGGGCGGATTTCGGCGCTTTTTTCTCACCTTCAGCGCGGGCTTCTTCAGCCTTCGGTGCGCCGATGATGACAGTGATGTGACTCATGCGCTTCTTGATCGGAGCGGCTGAACCACGGGCACGTGGCATGATGCGGCTCAGGGCTGGGCCGGGGGTGGCCACTGCTGATTGAACGATGAACTCAGAAGCATCCTGCTCGTGGTTGTTCTCTGCATTCGCGATGGCGGAACGAAGAGTCTTGCCAACAAGGAAAGCGGCTTTTTTTGGAGTGAAGTCGAGAACGCTCAGCGCCTGGGA
Organism: Prosthecobacter sp.; assembly: GCF_044222345.1. Lineage (GTDB taxonomy): Bacteria > Verrucomicrobiota > Verrucomicrobiia > Verrucomicrobiales > Verrucomicrobiaceae > Prosthecobacter. Next base: position 233,073 of record NZ_JBGANL010000003.1, on the reverse strand, counting down.
GACGGGCATGCCAGTGATGGCACGTGTGACCTGACGGGCTTTCTGCGAGGAGATCCTGGCGTATTTGAGGACGGAACGGACGGACATAAAGCGAGGGGGGGGTTCTTGACTTCGTTAGAGAGATTTGTTGAGATCGACGCGACCCCGGTCACCGACGCGGACGGGATCATTGGCAGTGGCCAACTCCTGGACTACTGCACCACAAACAGAGTTGCGGACTTCAGTAACAAGGACTTTCGCGATGGGCTTGTCTTCGCGGTAAATTTCAAAGGGCATTCCCGGCTTGACCCCATCTTTAGCACCGATGGAGAGAACGGCGATGCCGAGTTCACTCTTCAGGCTGACGACGCGGGCGTTTTGCAGGTCGCCCACAGCCTGGCCATTTTGACCACCACCTGCTTTGACAAGCGCAGCGTCGGCAGTGGTAATAGCCTTGTTCAGGCGGTCGGCTGCGGCAGGATCAGCGTTTTGGGCGCTTTTCATCAGGCCCATGCCTGACTCAGCCAGTTCAATCAGGGCATTGGCGAGTTCATCGCGCTGCTCTTTCATGATGCGCAGATCGCTGAGGGCAGCGAGAAGGCGCTCCTGAGTTTGATCCTTGGAGTTTTCGAGTGCTCCAACGCCAAGACCTTCGAGAAGACCACGCAGTTTCTCGTAGCGGTCTTTGAGCTCGTTGGTTTCGGCATTGGCGGCAGCGGCGCTCTGAGCCAGCGCGTCGTTCTTATCCTTCGCCGCAAGGATTTGAGCATCCTGGGCTTGGATCTTCGCGGCGGCGACTTGGAGCGAAATGTGCAGCTCCTGATTTTCGAGCCTGTCATCCGCACGCAGGCCTGACACACCCACTGCAAGAAGCAGCGAGGAAGTGATGCAGGTGATGGAAGTGCGGAGTGACATGAAAATGCTCGATTCTCAGGAATTACTTGGCGGCCTTGACGGTGACGGCACCGTGAGACTTGAACAGACGGGTCAGGGAGAACTCGCCGAGACGATGTCCGACCATGTTTTCAGTCACATAGACAGAGACGAAGTCCTTGCCGTTATGAACCAGGAAAGTGTGGCCGACGAGGTCAGGAGTGACCATGGAGGAACGAGCCCAGGTTTTGATGGGGCGTTTCTGCTTGGCGTCGTTGAGCTTGTCCACCTTGTCGAGGAGGGCTTGCTGAACGAAAGGACCTTTTTTGAGGGAGCGTGCCATGTGAGTGCGTGAGTGAGGAATGGATTACTTCTTGGCGTGACGGCTCTGGATGATGAGCTTGTTCGTGGCCTTCTTCTTGTTGCGGGTCTTCTCACCCTTCGCGTGGCCCCATGGGCTGAGCAGGTGCTGACGACCACCACCGGACTTGGAACGGCCTTCACCACCACCGTTCGGATGGTCGATCGGGTTCATACACATACCACGGACCGTTGGGCGGGTGCCCTGCCAGCGGGTGCGGCCCGCCTTGGCGCTGACGACGTTCATGTGTTCGACGTTGCCGACCTGGCCAATCGTGGCGTAGCAGACAGAGAGGATCTTGCGAATTTCTCCGGAAGGCATGCGCACCAGGGCGAAGTCACCTTCACGGTTGGAGAGCACAGCGGCCTGACCTGCGGCACGGGCGACGACGCCGCCTTTGCCTGGGGAGAGTTCGATGTTGTGGATCGAAGTACCGAGAGGGATTTTGCTCAGAGGAAGGGCGTTGCCCACTTCTGGAGCGGCTTTTTCGCCGGCCATCACCGAAGCACCGACGCTGAGGGCGTTTGGAGCGAGGATGTAAGCACGCTGGCCGTCTTTGTATTCGACGAGGGCGATACGAGCGGAGCGATTCGGATCGTATTCGATGCCGACCACTTTGGCTGCTTCATCACGGCGGGTCCGCTTGAAGTCGATGAGACGGTAACGCTTGTCGTGACCCCCACCGATGTGACGGCAGGTGATACGGCCAGTGTTGTTACGGCCACCGGATTTGCGGAGAGCCACGGTAAGGCTTTTCTCCGGAGAGTGCTTGGTGATCTCGTCGAAGGAGTTCCACTCTTTGTAGCGATTGGTGGGCGTAGTAGGCTTGAATGTTTTCAGCGCCATGACGGTAGGATAAGTTAAAGGGTTGCGGGCCTGGGGTTACGCGAGGTCGAACTTTTCGCCAGCCTTGAGGCGGACGATCGCTTTCTTCCAGTGATTGGTGCGGCCGTAATCGGCGCGGCGCTCACGACGGGCCTTGCCGTCATAGTTCGCAGTGCGGACACCGGTGACTTTTTTGCCAAACAGCTTTTCGATGGCCTGTTTGATGTCGATCTTGGTGGCTTCGACGTCCACGGAGAACACGTATTCGTTGTTCTGTTCGCCCAGCAGCGTGGCTTTTTCGCTGAGACGGATGTTTTTGATGACTTTATGAAGGTCTTTCATGATCAGGCGGTCCTCTTGGCAAGGGTTTCAAGGGCGTCACCGGTCACCACTACGCTGCGATAGCGAAGGAGGTGTTCGGCATTCACTTCGTCAGCGGAGATGAGCTGAACGTTCTGGACATTGCGGCCGGCGCGGAAGGTGAGTTCATCAAAGCCATTGCCGATGAGAAGCACGTTCTTTGCGGTGGTCAGGCCGTTGACAGCGGCGATGAAGCTCTTGGTCTTCCCATCAGTCACAGCAAAGCTGCCGACGGTGAGAACTTCTCCATCAAGGATTCGGGCGGTCAGAGCGGCGCGCAGGGCCAGCTTCTTGGTGCCTTTCGTGGTCTTCTTGGCCCAGACAGTCGTGTTGCGTGGGCCGAAGACGACGCCACCACCACTCCAGATGGGGGAACGCTTGCTGCCCATACGAGCATTGCCGGTTCCTTTCTGGTTCCAGAGCTTCTTGCCGGAGCCGGAAACTTCAGAACGGTTTTTGGTGTGGGCGTTGCCCTGACGACGATTGGCGCGATAGGCGACTAGCGTATCGTTGAGAGCCTGAGAGCCTTTGTAGCCCTCGGTCAGTTGAATGTTAGCCGCCTTGGCGGCGTCGGCTGAGAGAATGGTAGCGGACATGGTTCAGTTCCTCGTTATTACTTCTTGGCGACGGCCTTTTTGCCGGGGCGCACCACAACGATGCTGCCTTTGTTGCCGGGGAGTGCGCCTTTGATAAGCAGGATGCCTTCTTCAGGACGGCTCTGCACGACGACCAGATTCTGCGTGGTGCAGCGGGTGGTGCCGTCATGGCCGGGCATCTTCTGGTTTTTCCAGACGAGACCTGGGGTCAGACGGCAGCCGATGGAACCAGGACGACGATGCATCATGTGACCATGCGAAGCAGGTTGGCCGGCGAAGTTCCAGCGTTTCACAACGCCCTGGAAACCTTTGCCCTTGGTGTTGCCAATGACGTCAACGATCTGGCCGTTGCTGAAGATGCTGGCGTCGAGCTTGGCATCTGCTGCTGGCAGCTGGTCGTCGCCGGTGAGGCGGAATTCCTTGACGATGCGCTTGGCGGTCGTGCAGCCGTGTTTCTTGAAGTGGCCCAGCAGCGGCTTGCTGACGCGGGAATCCTTCAGTTGGTCGCCGTAGCCGACCTGCACTGCGCTGTACTTGTCTTTGCCATCGCTGCGCTTCACCTGAAGAATGGTGTTGCCGCTGACATCAACCACTGTGACCGAGATCGCGTCGCCTTTGGCGTCGTAGACTTTGGTCATGCCGAGTTTTTTACCGATCAATCCGAGACTCATGAGTGTGTCCTCCTGTTATTAAAGTGATGAGATCGAGTTAGATCTTGATGGTGATGTCCACGCCGGAAGGGAGATTGAGCTTCTTGAGCTCGTCCACGGTGCGGGATGTTGGGTCAACAATGTCCAGCAGGCGCTTGTGCGTGCGGATTTCGAACTGGTCCATCGACTTTTTATCGACGTGCGGGGAGCGGTTGACGGTGAACTTCTCGATGCGGGTTGGCAGCGGGATTGGGCCTGCAACACGTGCGCCGGTGCGCTTGGCGGTTTCGACGATGTCAGCAGTGCTCTTGTCGAGCACGCGATAGTCATAGGCGCGAAGGCGGATTCTGATGCGTTGATTTGTCATGACGATGGTCCGTGGGATAGAATTTCAGTGCGCTTGTGCGTTATGCCTTGGCGCCTCCGCGCTGCTCGACGATCTGCTCAACAATCTGCTGCGGCACCTGCTCGAAGTGAGAAGGCTGCATGGAGTAGCTGGCGCGTCCGGAGGAAAGGGTGCGGATGGCGGTGGAGTAGCCGAACATTTCAGCGAGGGGAACTTCAGCGCGCAGGATGGCGGTGGTGCCGCGGCTATCCATGCCCTGAATCTTGCCGCGACGACGGTTAAGGTCACCCATGATGTCGCCCTGATAATCTTCAGGCGTCGAGGCCTCTACAGACATGATCGGCTCAAGCAGAATGCACTTGGCTTTCTTCAGAGCGTCTTTGACGGCGAAGATGCCGGCCATTTTGAACGCGTTTTCGTTGGAGTCCACTTCGTGGCTCGAACCATCAACCAGGTCGATGTGCATGTCGATCACCGGATAACCAGCGATGATTCCGTTGAGAGCTGCTTCGATGCAACCCGCCTTGGCTGGGTTGATGAATTCCTTTGGAATCGTGCCGCCGACCACTTTGTTTTCGACGACGATGCCGGAGCCCTTCTCACCAGGACGCACCTTGATGACGACGTGGCCGTATTGACCGCGACCACCGGACTGCTTGACGAGCTTGCCTTCGCCATCGGCTTCCTTCGTGAGGGTTTCGCGGTAGGCGATCTGTGGCTTGCCGGTATTGGTTTCCACCTTGTGCTCGCGCTTGAGGCGGTCGCAGAGAATTTCCAAGTGAAGTTCGCCCATGCCGGCGATGATGACCTGGCCGGTTTCTTCGTCGGTCTTGACGAAGAAAGTAGGATCTTCTTCAGAGAGGCGCTGAAGGGCGTTGCCCATCTTTTCCTGATCGCCCTTGGTCTTTGGCTCGACAGCCATCGAGATCACAGGTTCTGGGAATGTTGGCGGCTCAAGCTGCACATCGAGGTCTTCATCGCAGAAGGTGTCACCGGTGCGGACGTCCTTCACACCCACGAGGGCGGCGATGTCACCCGAGTAGCAGGTTTCGATGTCCTTATGGACGGCGGCCTGAATCTGGATCAAGCGGCCCACACGCTCAGACTTGCGGGTGCGGGGATTGTAGATGGTGTCGCCTTTGGAAACCTTGCCGGAATAAACGCGGAAGAACACAAGACGGCCAAACTTGTCAGACCAGAGCTTGAAGCCGAGGGCGATGAACTTGCCGTTGTCGTCAGGCTTGGCCTCAATGACGGTGTCTGGCTCATCAACGACGGTGCCTTTCTGCGCTTCGATGTCGAGAGGGCCGGGAAGATAGTCGATCACGGCGTCGATCAGATACTGCACGCCTTTGTTTTTGAAGGCTGAACCACCAGCCATCGGGATGATCTTGTTGGCGATCACTGCGCGGCGGAGGCCGGCTTTGAGCTCCACAGGGCCAATGGCCTGTTCTTCGAGGAACATCATGCCCAGCTCTTCGTCAGCGCTGCAGACGGCGTCAAGAAGCTCATCATAGGCAGCCTTCGCGGTGGCCACTTCGTCACCTTCAAGCTCACGCACCGTGTACTTGGAACCGAACTTTTCGTCGTCAGAGTAAATGATGGACTTCTGGTTCACCACGTCGATCTGGCCGATCAGATTTTCTTCAGCGCCGATCGGGATGAGAATCGGGAACGCAGGAGCGCCGAGCTTGGTGCGGACGTCTTTCACCACGTTGGCAAAGTTGGCACCCGTGCGGTCCATCTTGTTCACGAAGGCAATGCGAGGCACACTGTACTTTTCCGCCTGGCGGTAAACCGTTTCAGACTGGGGCTGAACGCCGGCCACGCCGCAGAGCACGAAGATCGCACCGTCAAGCACACGCAGGGAACGTTCCACTTCAGCGGTGAAGTCCACGTGTCCAGGGGTGTCGATGATGTTCACGCGAATGTCTTCCATTTCGCGTGACTTGTAGATGCCGACTTCCTTGAGCTGCTTCCAGCGTGCGGTCACAGCAGCGGAGGTGATGGTGATGCCGCGCTCTTTTTCCTGCTCCATCCAGTCGGTGGTCGCAGCGCCGTCATGCACTTCGCCGATCTTGTGGATCATGCCGGTGTAGAACAGAATGCGCTCGGTCAGGGTCGTCTTGCCCGCGTCAATGTGGGCGCAGATCCCGATGTTACGGGTGCGCTCAAGCGGATATTCGCGGTTGGGGGAGTTGGGGTTCGACATGGGGGGTCGGAAAAACGTGAAGTGGACGGAAAAAGAAAAGTGGGAACGATTAGAAGCGGAAGTGGGCGAAGGCGCGGTTGGCCTGAGCCTGCTTGTGAACGTCGTCACGCTTGCGGACGGCATTCCCCTGCCCCTGTGCGGCATCCTTCAGCTCATTGGCGAGGGCGCGGTGCATGGCCTGACCTTTACGGCCACGGGCGAAACCAACGATCCAGCGCATGGCGAGGGATTCCTGACGGCGAGGAGAAACTTCGAGCGGCACCTGATAGGTGGCACCACCGACACGGCGGGCTTTGACTTCCACACGTGGCTTGGTGTTCTCAATGGCGCGATTGAAGAGCTCAAGAGGATCGACACTGTCGGTCTTGTCGTTGAGCGTCTCAATCGCGGAATAGACGATGCGCTCTGCGAGCGACTTCTTGCCATCAAGCATGATGTTGCTGATGAGCGTTGCAACGAGTTCGCTGTCGTAGCGGCTGTCCTTGCGGGCTTCTTTGGTGTAAACGCGTTTTCTGCGGGCCATGGCTTGATGAGATAAAGAGTGAGATCAGCGGAAATTATTTCTTCTTCGCAGCAGCGGCGGCAGCACCTGCCTTTGGACGCTTTGCACCGTATTTGGAACGGCCACGACGGCGGGCATCAACACCAAGGCAGTCAAGGGTGCCGCGAACGATGTGGTAACGCACACCGGGCAAGTCCTTCACACGTCCACCGCGCACCAGCACGATGCTGTGTTCCTGAAGATTGTGACCTTCACCACCGATGTAGGCGATGACTTCGTAGCCGTTGGTCAGACGCACCTTGGCCACCTTACGCAAAGCGGAGTTGGGCTTTTTAGGTGTGCGAGTCATCACCTGGAGGCAGACGCCACGGCGCTGCGGGCACTTGGCAAGCGCAGGAGACTTCGACTTTACCGCTTTATCTTTGCGGCCGTGTCTGACGAGTTGATTGATGGTGGGCATGGTGTGAAAGAGCTGTAAACCTCGGCTTTGTTCGAAGCCGGTTCCGGGGGACAGCGCGCCATGCTCACAGTGAGCATACGCAGACTTTTCCGGTTCTGGTTCCGATAATGAAGAACCTCCGTGGAGGATCTTGATTTGCCGGTCTCGTTGAAGAGGCCGGGCCTTGGGGAGCGCGCATTCTGGCGAGTCCCCGGCAGCCCGCAAGCACTATTTCACACTTTTTGAAATAATTATTCACATTGCCTCTCAGTTGTTCACAGCATGACGCGTTCATTCTTGCGTCAGGCCGTGCTCAATTCATCGCAATCCGTGCATTTGCGTCAACGCCTCTTTACGCCACACTGTGGGCCATGCGCACGCTCATCTGCCTCCTGCTACTTACGGCCAATCCCCTGCCCGCCCAGCAGCCCGTCGCGCCAGAGCGCAAGCTTGAGTCCCTCCTGCTTATGCCGGAGCCCAAGGCCATGCGTGGCGCCTATTCCATCACTCTGCCAAATGCGCAGCAGACCGTTTTCACGTGTTACAGAGAAAGCACCAGTGCTGTCAGCGGGGTCGAACCACACTCCGCCGATACCTTCACAAAGCTCGGCCTCAGCGTCGAGTCCTTTGCCGCACGCGCCAAGGCCGCCGCAGACAAACGGCTGCTCCAACTCAAGCCCGAACTCATCAAAGGCGGAGACGGCAGAATCGCCTACGCCGTTTATCGCGGGGATTCCCCACTCTACGCCACACTGCTCATCGCCCCTTCACTGCCTAAGATTTTTGCGGAACTTTTCGGCCCGGAGATCTGGGTGGTCACGCCCGACCGCCACTCCCTCTACATCTTCCCCGCCAAGGCCGAACTGCTCGATGAGTTTGCCGCCGACCTCGCCGAGCGCTACACCTCCGACCCCTTTGCCGCGAGCAGCGAAATCTTTGCGCTCAAGGCGGGTGCCGAGCCAAAAGTAATCGCCACATTCACAGGCGAAGTCCCTTAGCCGCTTCACCCAAGGCGGCCGCAGGCCCGGCCAGAGAGCACGTATTCTCCTCTGTGTGCAGTCCAGGCCTTCACGGCCCGTCAAACACCACACGATCGTCAGCCGCCTCTTTGGCCGCCCCTTTTTTATGCTCCAGCCCCTCGGCACGCCGGCGGCGGGCTTCGGCAAAGAACTCCTTCAGGATGCGCACGCAGTCGTCATTGAGGACCCCCGGGGTGATCTCGGTGCGGTGATTGAGATTCGGAGCCTGCAGCAGGTTCCAAAAGCCACCCGCAGCACCGCCTTTGACATCAGGGCAGCCGAAGATGACACGGCGGACACGGCAGTGCATGATGGCGCCGGCGCACATGGGACAGGGCTCCTTGGTGACGTAGAGATCACAATCCGTGAGCCGCCAGTCGCCCAGCGCACTCTCCGCCTGGGTGAGCGCCAGCATTTCGGCGTGGGCCGTGGCATCCTTGAGCGTCTCCACCTGATTCCAGGCACGGCCAATGACGCTGCCCTGATGAACGATCACCGCCCCGATGGGCACTTCGTCCTGCCTGGCGGCCTTGCGCGCCTGGCGCAGCGCATCGCGCATGTAATACTCGTCGTCGAAGGGATTGATGATCAGGGGCTCGTCCACGGCGCTTTATAAACGCAGTCCGCATCAACTCAAACCTTGAACTTTAAACCCTGAACCTTATCTCAGGGCATGGATCACACGACGAACCTCATCCTCCCCTCCCTGCTGGCCTCCGACTGGTCCAAGATCGACGTCGAAGTCAAACGAGCTGCGGCTGCAGGGGCGCAATGGCTGCACCTGGACGTGATGGACGGGAACTTCGTGGACAACATTTCCTTCGGCCCGCAAATGGTGCAGGTGGTGCGCAAATGCACGGCGGACATGTATCTGGACGTGCATCTCATGATCCACCGCCCGGACCACTATCTGGAGCGTTTCATCAAAGCGGGAGCCCAAAACATCACGATCCATGTCGAGGCCAGCTATGACACCAGCGTGCTCGAAACACTGAAGCGCATCCGTGCGGCCGGTTTGCACTGCGGCATCGCCCTGCACCCCAGCACGCCTTTTGAAGCCGCACTCCCCTTTGTGAACGACATCGACCTCCTGCTCGTCATGACCGTCGTCCCCGGCTTCGGCGGGCAGCCCTTCATGGAGAAGGAAACGATGCCAAAGCTCGCCGCCGCACGCGATTACCGCGATGCCCACGGCTTGAAGTTCCACCTCGAAGTGGATGGCGGCATTTACACCCACACGGCCCCCATTGCGAAACAGCACGGCGCCAACCTGTTCGTCTGCGGCACCTCGTCTTTCGGCCCGCCGGACATGAACCAGTCGATGCGCGATCTGGCGGCCTCGGTGGCGTAAAAAGAAAAAAGGGCAGGACTCGCGTCCTGCCCTTCGTGGTGAGTTGAGGTTATTCAGCCGGCGGCGGCGCGGCCTGTACCGGATGCTCGTCATGGTCGTCGCCAAGATGATCATCGTGGTGATCGTCATGAAGGTCGTCGTGCTCATCATGCTTGTCCTCACGCGGATCGTGTCCTTCGTGATGCTCGATGTCCTTGTGTTCAGTGACACCTTTGAGGTGCGTCTTGAACTTGCGCTGGCGCTGGCGCTCCGGCAAGGGACTGAGCTGCATGTTGATGTTACGGCCTGCCATGCGCGGATCCTGATCAACGTGGCCCATGGTCAGCAGGTCTGCCTTGATCTTTTTCGCAAGCAGGTGACCAAGCTCCTGATGCGCCATCTGGCGACCACGGAACTGCAGCTGGATGCGCACCTTGTGGCCTTCCGCGAGGAAGTCTTCAGCATGCGTGATCTTGATCAGGTAATCATGCGGGTCGATGCCGATGCGGAATTTCATTTCCTTCACCTTGCCGCCCTTCTGATGCTTGTGAGCCTCCTTCTTGTGCTTCTCCTGAATGTACTTGTACTTGCCGTAATTGACAATCTTGCACACGGGCGGATCGGCGTTCGGAGCCACCTCCACCAGGTCAAGCCCACGCTCTTTGGCGATGCGAATAGCCTGCGAAGTCGGGATGACGCCAAGCTGATGCTGACCATCTTCCTCGACGACGCGCACCTTCGGCGCACGAATGCGCTCATTGACACGGGTTTGATCTACAAAACGACCGTTGGGCCGGTCACGACCGCCTGGACGATTGCCACCACCACCGGGACGAAACGCTCCACTGGAACCTTGGTAGCCTCCTGCTGGACGGGCCGGTCCTGCGGGCCTCGGTGCTCCTAGGGCGGGTCCGGCGGGTCCTGTGGGACGCGCTCCGGGACCAGGAGCTGAATTGGCGGGGCCGGCTGGACCCGCAGGCCTCGGTGGGCCGCCTGTGCCTTGGTTTTGCTGGGGACGTGGCGCAAAATTGCCACCGCTCAACTGCTGGAATGGATTGCTTATAGGATACCTCCGGGTGTGTTCGAGACTCCAGGCCGCCTTATGGCAGGCACCTGGAAAATGGGTGGGGAGAGGCGCGCTGAAAAAATCATATCAGCACGGACTCGGTTCCGACATGCACGCGCCTGCTCCTGCCCGATCATGCGGGATGTGTGGACGCGACAAAGAAAAAATCATGCGGAGAAAGTCAGAAGAAAAAGCGCTTTCATTAGAAAGCCGCTGGCGGAGCCGTAGACTCAAACGCTGGACATAAGTAACGACTTTCAAGAGATTCAGCAAGCCGATTTATTTTCCTACGTCAAATCTCAGGGAAACACTGATAAAAGCAAGGCTTCGAAAAAAGCTCTTTTCCCACCTCCTCACCGCCCCCTCTGGAATGCGGGTAAATCGGCAGGAAATCAACGAGCCAGCGTCTCAGTTGAGCTCCCACCAGCCGGTGGTTTCATGGTCAGATCAGTGGTCATTTCCACACACCTTGCAGGCAAAGCGGTTTCCACCACCAGGAATTTCGTAGCTTTTCCAGCCGCAGAACGGGCAGCTCACCGCCACGCAGTTCCTCACAAACCGGCGCGTGATCATTCCCACCACCAGCCCTCCCACCAGCATCGTCACCAGCGGGGAGATGTGGTGGCGCTCCAGCCAGCTCCAGAGGAGCAAAATGAACCCGCAAAAGACTCCGCCAGCGACGACAGGCCCAAAAAAGCTGAGAACAAAATGGCGCGAGGAACTCATGCGACCCCGCCCTATCTCACTCCATCACGGCTTTCCGCAAGCCCTCACGCATGACTTCCAGCGGGGCCGGGCGGTCGAACCAGTGCTCAAAAGAGATCGCCCCTTGGTGCAGCAGCAGAGTGAGCCCATCCACGGTGCGTGCCCCAACCTGCCTGGCATCCGCCAGCAATGGGGTCTCCCCACCTGCGCGATAAACCATGTCAAAGACGAGGTGGCTTGCCTGAAGCGCATCCGCTGGCAGCAACTTAGAGTCATTAGGCTTCATGCCTAGTGAAGTAGCATTCACGATCAGGTCGGTGTTCGCCAGAGCATCTCTGAGAGAGTCATCATCCCATAGCACCACGCTCACATCAACATTGCCGCCAAGCGCCTGAATCTCGCTGGCCACGGCTTCAGCCTTGGCCTGGGAACGGTTCACGAGCTGCAGTTTCTGACACCCGCTGAGGGCGCTTTGCACCGCCACCGCACGCCCGGCGCCACCGCCTGCGCCGAGGATGAGCACCCGCAGATCTTGGATGTCTGCTCCAAAAGCCTCCTTCACGCTGCGCAAAAAGCCAGGGCCATCGCTGTTGTAGCCATGCAGTTTCCCATCGCGGATCGCCAGAGTGTTCACCGCACCGAGCTGCCGCGCCAGCGGATCGAGCTCATCCACCGCATCCAGCGCTTCAAACTTGTGCGGGATGGTGATGTTCACGCCGAGAAAGCCGCAGGCGGCAAACTGCCGGAACGCCTCGGCCACACGGCCCACCGGCACCTGCACCCGGATGTACTGCGCGTCGATACCGCAGGCCTGCAGTGCCGGATTGTGCATCTGCGGGCTGCGCGAGTGCCCGATCGGATCACCGATCACCGCCAGCCGCGCAGGCGGCGTGAAGCGCCGGGCCACAGCATCCCAGCCCATCAAATCTTCGAATGATAAAAAATCTCCCACGCCCCAGACATGCCGCAGAACCACGGCCTGTCAAAGCTGCCCGCAATTTTCCCGCTCGACATCCCGTTCCTTCCGCGCTGCAATCAGCACTCTCGTTACAACCACTCACCAACCCCATGCGACTTTTCTTTCCCCTGCTCACCCTCGCCGTTTCTGCGGCCCTCTTCCTTGCCCAGGCCGCCGACACCGCCGTCAAGCCACTGCGCGTCCTCATCGTCGCCGGAGGCTGCTGCCATGAGTATGACAAGCAGCACCTCGTGCTCAAAGAAGGCATCGAGTCCCGCATCAACGCCATCGTGGATGTCGCCTACAACCCCGACAAAACCACAAAGGCCACCTTTGAAATCTACAAGGCCAAGGACTGGGCCAAGGACTTCGACGTCATCATCCACGACGAATGCAGCGCCGATGTGACGGATCCCTCCTACGTCGCCGCCATTCTCGATGCCCACAAGGCCGGCAAGCCCGCCATCAATCTCCACTGCGCCATGCACAGCTACCGCTGGGGCAACTTCCGCGAACCCGTGAAAGCCGGTGCCGACAATGCCGGCTGGTATGAAATGATCGGCCTGCAATCGACCGGCCACGGCCCGCAGCAGCCCATCGCCATCACCTTCACCGACAAAACCCACCCCATCACCCAGGGCCTCGAAAACTGGACCACCATCAACGAAGAGCTCTACAACAACATCCAGGTCCTCACTGGCAAGCCCCTCGCCTCCGGCGTGCAGATCGTGCCACCAAAGGCCAAGAAGGGCGAAACCCTGCCCCCTGACGCCAAAGCCACGGAAGCCACCAGCGTCGTCGCTTGGACGAATGAATACGGCCCGAACAAGACCAAGATCTTCTCCACCACCATCGGCCACAACACCGCCACCGTCGGTGATGCCCGCTACCTTGACCTGATCACCCGCGGCATCCTCTGGACCACCGGCCACATCAACGAGAACGGCAAGGCAGCGCCTGGATACGGCAAATAAGCCTTCTCTCCCTCAACTTCACGAATGCCCGGAGGCTCCCTCCGGGCATTTTTATTTTCCAACTGGACACAGTTTCTCATCCCGATCAGCGTTTGAATCACCTTCCCATGCGCCACTTCATCGCCACCTCCCTTTGTCTTGCCATCGCGTTTCACGCCTTCGGAGACCCTGGCCACTCCGCCAATGGGGAAGCTTTCAACGAAGGCCCACGTCAGGCAGCAGTGTTCATTCCCGGCTGTGGCGATGCGGTGAACTTCCCCATCAGTTCCAAAAAAGCGGACGCGCAGAAATTCTTCACCCAGGGCGTCGGCCAGCTTCATGGCTTCTGGTATTATGAGGCCGAGCGCTCCTTCCGTCAGGTGGCCGCCATCGACCCCGAATGTGCCATGGCCTACTGGGGCATGAGCATGGCCAACGTGAACAACGAGAAACGCGCCAGCGCCTTCATCAAGAAAGCCACCCCGCTCAAATCCAAGGCCACCCCGCGCGAGCAGAAGTGGATCTCCGCCCTCGAAAACCTCTACCGCGACCCCGACAAGCGCGACAAAAAACAGAAGAGCCTCGACTGCATCAAGGAATTCGAGACCCTCGTTCAGGACAACCCCAAGGACATCGAAGCCAAGGCCTTCCTCGTCTGGCGCATCTGGTTCTCACGCGAAGAAGCCCCCATGTCCAGCTTGCTGGCCGTCGATGCCTTGCTGGATCAAATTTTTGCCGCCGTGCCGAATCATCCCGCGCACCACTACCGCATCCATTTGTGGGATCAGACCAAACCCATCTTTGCCCTCAAGTCCGGTGCACTCTGCGGGCAGGCGGCCCCCGGCATCGCCCACATGTGGCACATGCCCGGCCACACGTTCTCCAAATTGAAGCGCCCCGACGACGCCGCATGGCAGCAGGAGGCCAGCACCCGCGTGGACCATGCCTACATGATCCGCACCTACATTTTGCCGGATCAGATCCACAATTACGCGCACAACGAAGAGTGGCTCACCCGCACCTTCAACGACCTCGGCCGCGCCAAAGACGCCGCTGCTCTGGCCCGCAGTCTCATCGCCATTCCTCGCCACCCCACCTACAACACCCTCGACAAGCCCTCCACCTCCGCCAGCTATGGCCGCACCCGCTTGATTGAGACCCTCCTCAAATGGGAAAATTGGAATGAAGTCAAAGCCTTCACCCAGGTTCCCGCAGGTCAGGCGACACATGACATCACGCGTCTCCATGCGCTTGGACTCGCCAGCTTTCAACTCGGTGACATTCCCGCCCTAGCCGCTGCCTTGAAGGACCTCGAAGCTCTCGTCATCCCTGCCAAGACCGCAAAGACGGAGGACAGCAAAACGGCTGCCGAACCCAAAAAATCAGACGTCAAAGAAGCCTCCACGGATACCAAGGCAAAGAAAACTCCAAAACCCGAGGTGAAGGCCAAAGCCAACGCCATCGCCGAACTCAAGGCGCTCTTGGCCCTGGGCACCAAGGATGGGTCCGTCCGCCGCGCTGAAACCCACAAGCTCCTGTCAGACATCAAACCACTCGACATCCCCAAAGAGCGTCTCGCCCGCTACTGGCTCAAATTCGACGACAAAGTCCAGGCCGCCGAACTCACCAAGAACTTCACGCAGGACCTCGTCGGCTACGCCATCAAAACGGAAGTCCTGCAGGCCTGCGGCAAAACCGAAGAGGCTAAAAAGGCCTTCGAGGAAACCCGCAAGCTGGCCTTCGCCATGGATCGCGATCTGCCCATTACCAAGCGCCTCGACACCCTCGCCAAAACCTTCGGCATTCAGGGCGACTGGCCAGCCGCCACCCCCAAGCGTACGGACAGCGGCGTCCGCCCTGAAATCACCTCCCTCGGCCCCCTCCACTGGAGCGCCCCCAAGGCTCCGGTCTTTGAAGCCCTGACGCTTGATGGCAAGTCTGTGAAAAGCACCGACTTCAGCGCGAAGAAACCCACACTCTTCCTATTCTACCTCGGCCACGACTGCGGGCATTGCGTCGAGCAGATCCAGGCCTTCGCCAAAGCCACCGCCGACTTTGAGAAGGCGGGCATTCAGCTCGTGGCCGTCACGCTTGAAACGCCGCAGGTCGCCGAAGGCATCCGCCCCAAGCTCAATCTCAAAGCCGACCAGCCCCTCCCCTTCCCCATCTTGAGCGACGCAAGCCTTGCAGCCTTCAAAAAGGTCCGAGCCCACGACGACTTCGAAAACGAAAACCTGCACGCCACCATCCTTATCGACACCCAGGGCAGGCAGCGCTGGCAGGACATCAGCTGGGAACCCTTCAAGGACGCCAAGTTCGCGTTGGAAGAATCCAAACGCCTGCTGCAGCTCGACACCCCGGCCGCTTCCACCGCCCAGGTCAGCAAGTGAGCGGCACTCCTGATTTCGCTGATCCGTGACGTTGCTGCGTGCGGCATTCGCCGTTATCACTGCGCATGATTTTCCCACGCGCTTTTCTTCGGACCGCTGCTGCATTTGCAGCACTCATTCTAGCATCCTGCCAGCTGCCCGCGCCGCAGCAGACTTACCAGCCCCAGGCTGCTCAGGCAGGGCCGTTCATGCTCGGCATAGACGTGCTGGCTTCACGCAATTTTGATCTCATTCAGGGCAAACGGGTCGGCCTCATCACCAACCAGACCAGCATGACGGGCCGTGGGGAGCGCACGCGCACCGCCATGCAGCGCGCGCTGGGTCGGAATCTCGTCGCGCTGTATGCGCCTGAGCACGGCATCGACGGCACCATCGGTGCTGGAGTGCACGTCAGCACCCGGCGCGACAGCGTGACCGGTCTCATCGTTTATTCGCTTTACGGTCCCACGCGCAAACCGACCCCGGCGATGCTCGCCCCCATCGACGTGCTCGTGTTTGATTTGCAGGACATCGGCTGCCGCAGCTACACCTACATCAGCACCATGATCGTGGCGATGGAAGCCGCCGCCGAATGCGGCAAGCAGTTCGTCGTCCTCGACCGCCCCAATCCCCTCGGTGGCTGGCGCGTGGAAGGACCGCCGCTGGAGTCCAAGTGGAAATCCTTCGTCGGCCAGATCCCCGTCCCTTACGTGCATGGCATGACGGCGGGCGAACTCGCCATGATGGCCGGTGCGCGAGGCTGGATGGCCCGCGTGCCACGCCTCAATGTGGTTAAAATGCAGGGCTGGAACCGTGGCATGGTCTGGCAGGACACCGGGCTGCATTGGTATCAAACATCACCCAACATCCCGCACGCCACCTCCCCCTTCTACTACGTGGCCACGGGCATCCTCGGAGGGGCCACTTCGGTGGATATCGGCATCGGCACCGAGAACCCCTTTGGCTACGCGGGTGGCAGCGGTGTGAATCCGCAGGCGCTCTACGCTTATTGCCAGCGGCTCAACACCCCGGGGGTCAGTTTTTCACCGTATTCCAAGGACGGCTTTGGGGGCGTCCGCATCAACATCTCACCACGTGCCACCGCAGACATCACTGCACTCGATGTTCTGCTCCTCGCTGAAATCAACCGTCTCTCTGGCGGCAAAGTCATCGGTCGCATGGGCGGCTCCAAGCTGAACCTCTTCAACAAGGTCTATGGCAGCGAGTCCCTCTACCACGATCTGCGCCGCGGCATTCCCGCCAACAGCATTGTGGCGCGCTGGCAGAACCACAATCAGAGCTTCCGCACCCAGCGGCAACGCTTCCTGCTTTATCCCTGACCCCGCCAGCGGCAGCCCACGCCGCGCACGGTTTCGATGATCTCCTCGCTCTCGCGCTCGATCTCCGCCTTCTTGTCTTTAACAAAAGGGTCCTTGGGCGGCTCCTGGGCAGCAAGCAGGCTGAAACAGGCGAGAAAGAGGCAGAGGTGCGGTTTCATGGTGCCGGGAGTGTGGCACAGGAGGGGCGGCTTGCGTCAACGCTGCATGATGGGAGTGTAAAAGTTCTGTCAAAAGGTTCAAATACGTGCTTATGACTGCACGTTAGTTTAAAACACCCATGGAAGACCTCGAAATCGCCCGCGCCTGCGCCCTTTACGCCGATGACAAAAAAGCGGAGAACATCCGCATTCTGGACCTGCGCGGACTCTCGCCCATCTCCGACTACTTCGTGCTCGTCACGGCCATGTCCACGCCTCAGCTGCGTGCCGTGCGCGACGAAATCGTCGAACGCATGAAGGAAGAGCATGCCACACCGCCCGATGTCAAAGACGGCAATTTTGAGAGCCAGTGGATCATTCTCGTCTACGGCAGCGTCATGGTTCACATCCTCACGCCGGAGAAGCGCGAGTTTTACGCCCTCGAAGAACTCTGGGGCGACGCCCCGGAAATGGAGCTGAACCTTGAGCCGCCTGCACCGCCACCAGAGCCGAAAGCGGCAAAACCCAAGGCGGCCAAGAAAGCTGCGGTGAAAAAAGTGGCTGCCAAAAAGGCTCCGGCGAAGAAGGCCGCAGCCAAAAAGGCCACGAAAAAGAGCAAGTAGCCCGACCACCCCGGTTGTATTTCCAAACGGCGAGCGGGACGCTTGCGCTACTAGCCCAAATTCGCTAAAACAGCAGGCATGCCCGCCCGCATCCTGCTCGTTCTCGTTTCCTGCGCCCTGAGCGTCGTCACCGGCTTCGTCATCGCCCGCGGGGGCGCTGGCGTCACAGCAGTCCGGCAGAGGCCGCTCATCGGCCTTTCCATGGACACGCTCAAAGAAGAGCGCTGGCAGGTGGATCGCGATCTCTTCACCGCCAAAGCGCAGGCGGCAGGGGCCGATGTACTGGTGCAGTCCGCGAACAGCAATGACGCCATCCAGTTGCAGAATGTGGAGAGCCTCATCACGCAGAAGGTCGATGCTCTCGTCATCATTCCGCACGACGGCGCGGCGATGGCCAAGGCGGTGAATCTCGCCCATCAGGCCGGTATTCCCGTGCTCTCCTACGACCGGCTCATAACAAACTGCGATCTCGACCTCTACCTGACCTTCGACAACGTGAAGGTGGGCGAACTGCAGGCGAAGTTTCTCGCGGAGCGCATCCCCGCAGGCGGCAAGCTGCGCCTCATCCGCATCTACGGAGCAAAGACGGACAACAACGCCAAGCTCTTCAAGCAGGGGCAGGACAACGTGCTGCAGCCGCTCATCTCCGCCGGAAAGGTGGAGGTAATTTTTGAAGACTGGGCTGAGGACTGGAAGCCTGAGAGCGCCAAGAAGATCACCAATGCCGCCATCACCAAAAACGGCCCAAACTTTGACGCCATCCTGGCCAGCAACGACGGCACGGCGGGAGGTGCCATCCAGGCGCTGACGGAAGAAGGGCTGGCCGGAAAGATCATCGTCACCGGTCAGGACGCCGACCTCGCGGCCTGCCAGCGCATTGCGCAGGGCACGCAGGCCATGACGGTGTACAAGCCTATCCAGAGCATCGCCACACAAGCGGCGGAACTCGCGCTGAAACTGGCACGCCGCCAGCCCGTCATCGCGCGTGATGCGGTTGCCAATGGCAAGACTGACGTGCCTTCCGTCCTGCTGGATATTATCTCTGTCACGAAGGAGAACCTGCGCGAGACCGTTGTTAAGGATGGTTTCCGCAAGGAGAACGAAGTGTTCCAATCCTCCCAGCCATGATTTTACGTGCTCAAAACATCACGAAGCGCTTCCCCGGCGTCACCGCCCTCAAGGATGTGTCCTTTGATCTTCGTGAAGGCGAAATCCACGCACTGTGTGGTGAAAACGGCGCGGGCAAAAGCACGCTCATCAAACTCCTCTCCGGCATTCATCCGCATGGAAGTTATGAAGGGCGCTTTGATGTGAACGGCGAAGAGGCGAAATTTGCCGCGATCAAGGATGCGGAGAGCGCGGGCATCGCGGTGATCTACCAAGAGCTCGCACTCGTCGAGGAAATGACCGTGGCGGAGAACATCTTTCTGGGACGCGAGCCACGCCGCTGGGGAGCCTTCATCGACTGGCCGCGCATGTATCAGGAAGCGCAGGTGCTGCTGAACCGTTTCAAGGTCGATCTCGATCCCGCCGCGCCGGTCCGCACGCTTGGCGTGGGGCAGAAGCAGCTCGTGGAGATCATCAAGGCGCTGGCCAAGAACTCGAAGATTCTGATTCTGGATGAACCGACCGCAGCACTGGCCGAGCACGAGGTTTTGATCCTGCTCGACATCCTGCGCGATCTCCGCCAGCGCGGCATCGCGAGCATCTACATCTCCCACAAGCTGGATGAAGTCTTTGGCATCGCCGACCGCATCACGGTGCTGCGAGACGGCTCGACGGTGGGCACCCAAAACGCCGCTGACACGAGCAAGGCCGAGGTGATCCGCCACATGGTGGGGCGCGAGATCGGCGATCTCTTCCCCCGCCGCACCGGCCAGCCGGGAGAAGTGATTCTGCGGGCTGATTCCCTGAGTGTGGCCGATGCAGAAACGGGCAGCCCCCGGCTGCATGACATCAGCTTTGAACTGCGTGCGGGTGAAGTGCTGGGCATTGGTGGCCTCATGGGCGCGGGGCGCACGGAACTGCTCATGCATCTCTTTGGGGCCTGGGGCCGCCACCTGTCAGGCAGCGTGGAATTGAATGGCCAGACTCTCAGCCGCCTCACACCAGAAACGATCATCCAGCGCGGCCTGGTGCTCGCCTCCGAAGATCGCCGCCGCTACGGCCTGCATCTGGAGCAGGAGATCGGGTTCAATCTTTCGCTGTCCTCCATGGCCAGCGTCACGCGGGGCGGCTTCATCCAGCGCAATGCGGAGATCCGGCGCAATCAGGACATCTTCAAATCGCTGCGGGTTAAAGCGACCGGGCTGGAAGCGATTGTCGGCAAGCTCTCCGGGGGAAATCAGCAGAAGGTGGTGCTGGGCAAAGCGCTGCTCACGGAGCCCACGGTCATCATGCTGGACGAGCCCACACGCGGCATCGATGTGGGGGCCAAGCTGGAGATTTACGAGATCATCAACCAGCTCACCGCCGCTGGCAAAGCCGTGATCCTGGTGTCCAGCGAGCTGCCCGAGCTCATCGGCATGAGCGACCGCATTCTCATGCTCAATGCCGGGCGCATCGGCGGTTCGTTCACCCGTGCCGAAGCCACTCAGGAAAAACTCATGGCCGCCGCCATGGGGCATGCGGGGTGATTCTTTTGAAAAGGGATCATCTTTTCCACGTTCGACAGTCAGCATTTCCAACCCACCATGATTCGCTCTCTCCTTGCCTCACTCTTTCTCGCATCCGCCGCGAGTGCCGCGCAGCCGCCCAACATCGTCTTTATCTTCTGCGATGATCTGGCCTACCAGGCGATGAGCTGCTACGGCGACAGCCGCAAGCTGCTCGAAACGCCGAACATGGACCGCATCGCGAAGGAGGGCATGCGTTTCGACCGCTGCCTCGTGACGAACTCCATCTGCGGCCCCAGCCGTGCGGTGATCCAGACCGGCAAATACTCCCACGCCAACGGCTTCTACAACAACAGCAACAGCAAGTTTGACAGCAGCCAGCCCACCTTCCCGAAGGTGATGCAGAAGAGCGGCTACCAAATGGCGATGATCGGCAAATGGCACCTCATGACCGATCCCGTGGGCTACGACTACTGGAACGTGCTTCCCGGCCAGGGCGTGTACTACAACCCGCCGATGATCGACAACGGCAAGCCGGTGAAATACCAGGGCTATGTCTCGGACATCATCGGAGATCTCACGCTCGACTGGCTCAAGCAGCGCGACAAGACCAAGCCCTTCATGATGATGTGCCAGCACAAGGCACCGCATCGCGAATGGGAACCGCCGGTGCGCTACCTCAATTTTGACAAGGACCGTGTGTATGAAGAGCCCGAGACGCTCTTCGACAGCTATTCCGGTCGCAGCAAGGCGGTGAGCGACCACGACATGGGCATCGACCGTACGATGACGGATCGCGACGTAAAACTCGTGACACCCGGTAACTTGACCGAAGAACAGAAGAAAGCCTGGGACGCCTACTATGAGCCACGCAATGCGAAATACCGCGAAGCCGCCCCTGCAGGCCGTGATCTGGTGAAATGGCGCTACCAGCGCTACATGCACGACTACCTCGCCTGCGTGAAGGCGGTGGATGACAACGTGGGCCGCGTGCTCGATTACCTGGACAAAGAAGGCCTCACGAAAGACACCGTCGTCATGCTCAGCAGTGACCAGGGCTTCTACCTCGGCGAACACGGCTGGTTCGACAAACGCTGGATCTTTGAGGAATCACTGCGCACACCGTTCCTCGTGCGCTGGCCCGGCGTCATCAAACCCGGCAGCACGAGCAGCAAAATTGTGAGCCTGATCGACTTCGCCAGCACCTTCCTCGACATCGCAGGAGCGCCGAACCTGCCAGATGTCCATGGCCGCAGCCTCGTGCCGTTGTTCAAAGGTGAAACGCCCGCCGACTGGCGCAAATCGCTCTACTATCACTACTACGAATACCCCGTGCCGCACCATGTGCGCCCGCACTACGGCGTGATCACAGACCGCTACAAGCTCATCCACTACTACAAGCCGGACGTGGATGACTGGGAGCTGATGGACCGCGAGAAGGACCCGCTGGAGACCAAAAGCTTCTACGATGACCCAGCCTACGCCGACACCGTGAAGGAACTCAAAGCCGAAATCCTGCGCCTGCAGTCCGAGGTGAAGGAAACGATGCCGCCACCCCGCTTTGCCTTCGGCAACAAAGCCTTCGAAGGCGAGGTCAATCCGCCTGTGCAACCGCAGGGCAAAGGCAAGGGCGCAGGCAAGAAGAAGGCTGGCGGGAAGAAGGCGGAGTAGTGGGCACTAAATTGCGAAGCAAGGCATCCTTGTTTTCTGCGCAACAAGGATGCGGCTCGCCGTGCACACGCTTCACAATCGTCATACACGGCTGACCGTTGCGGATCGATCCCCTGTTCCGCAGGAACAGGGCAACGTTTCAGCCATATCGGCTCTCTTCTTACACCTTCACCCGCTTCGGCATTGATGGGCACAAGACTGAGGCCTTTGCCGCCGTCTCCGCACTGCCTTTGAGGAAGAAATGCAGCGCTCCTTTTTGGTCGCAGAACCACACCTCCTCAGCACCCGCTGCGAAGTAAAGTTCACGCTTGTTTTCCATCTCCTGCCGGGTGTTCCCCGGCGATATGACTTCGACGCAAATCTCCGGCGCGATGGTCAATACATCGTCCTTCAAGCCACGCTTTACCCGGCTCTCCGAGATCCAGGCTGCATCGACGCCTTTGACGCCATCGCTTGTCAGCACGGCGCATTCAGTGAGCGCACGCCCCCCGTTCATGAGGATCTTGAGGAGATGGCCGATCTCCAATTGAAGATTGGAATGAGTGAATCCAGGTGGCGGCATCATGACGATGTGTCCGTAGCGGTTGGTTTCGATGCGGTCCGGCAGTCGCTGCAGGCTGGGATCAGCGCATACCTTCCGCCAGCGCTCCAGATGGAACGCGGTTGCATTCTTGATGCTGGGGATCTGGAGCAGCGCCGCCATGATGACGAATGGTAGGGGTACGGAGACGTGCCTTCAACCCGAAACTTGTGTGGAAAAATCTCCGGCTCGATACTGTGCCGGGCTCACCGCCACATCGTCTTGCTCACATACCATTCGACCACCTGAGGACCGTAGAAGATCCAGAGTGCGGCGCCCAGGGCCAGGTAGGGGCCGAAGGGGATCTTGGCGCTCCATTCGGCCTTGCCGAGAAGGCGCGGCACCATGGCCGCCAGGGTGCCGATGACGGATGCGGCAAAAATGGTGAAGAGCACCGCCTGCCAGCCGCAGAAGGAGCCAATCATCATGAGAAAGAGGACGTCACCAAACCCCATGGCCTCGCGCGGTATCACCACCTGGGACACCGTGCCATGCAGAGTCTTGACGCCTTCCAGCGGGAACTCCTCACCGGCGTCGTTGGATTTGACGAGCAGCTTTTCCATCCACATGACGGCGGTCACATCGCGCCATGAACGGTCGTTAACTTGAAGCGCCTCACAGGTGATGACCATGTGGTCGGAGTCACGATAACCATAGATGTCCCCCCACTCCATTTTTTTCCGTCCAATGGACACCACCGGCGGCAGTTCTTCATCTTCCTGAACGACGCTCCATTTCACGGGTCCATCCAGCCACTCGCTGCCCATGAGTTTGCCCATCAGCTTGCACATTCCCGGCGAGGCTGATTTCAGGAAGGCGGGCTTTTGCCGGTGATTCACTTTGCCAAAGGCCAGCTTGCCCAGCTCCACCACAATCCACAGTCCGCCGAGGCCCAGAGCGGCGCTGGCCAGAGACATCAGCAGACCTCGCGTATGCGTCGTTTCCGCCATCAGCGCCGGCACCCACCAGGAGGCCAGCACTCCGACCACCGTGCCACCGATGGTGATCCGGTGCGGCAGGATGAAGTGATCGATGTCGATGAAAGTGCCCGAGATCAGCAAACTCATGAACACCCACAGGCAGAGCACGTGCGGCGCCCAGGCCTTGACCATGAACCAGGGATTGCCACCCGCCGCATACTCCCCGCTGACCTTCAGAAAGACCAGGTAAAACATCACGCCCGTCAGCAGCTCCACCAGGAAGTAGCGGATGGAAATCTTGCCGCCGCAGTTGGCGCATTTCCCACGCAGCAGCAGCCAGCTCAGCAGCGGGATGTTCTGCCACATGGGGATCTTGTATTTGCAGGAGGGGCAGAAGCTGCGCTTGGGATTGTTCACCGAGATGCCCAGCGGCAGGCGGTAGATGACCACATTGAGGAAAGATCCGATCCCCGCCCCCATGTAAAAGGCCAGAAAGTGCAGCAGAGCGTTGAGAATTTGAAAGCGCATGAATGTGGGCTGAAGTTTGCAAACTTGGCCTGCCGTGCGTGAATACGGAAGCAAAAATTAAGCATGACTTCAGATTCCTGGTGCAGCCCGCGCCTCATTCTCTTCGGCTTCGCCGCCCTCAGCTCCTGTGCCGGTCCGCAGCCGAGGCACGGCACTTTGTATGCGAGCAGCCCCCTTGATTCCAGCCGCCCCCTTGATTCCAGCCGAACCCTTGAGCTGGCGCGGGAGCGCGGTCTCGTGGAGGTGCGCAAAGTGATTCCGGACATCACCATCGATCTGCGCTATGCCACGGCGGATAACATCACCGGTCAACCCATCTACCCGTCCCACATGCCCTGCCTGCTGCGGACGGAAACGGCGGAAAAGCTGAAGAAGGCCCAGGCGATCCTGCGTGCTCAGGGCTACGGCCTGCGCATCTGGGATGCGTATCGCCCGCCGGAGGCGCAGGAGACGCTGCACAAAGCAGGCGGCAGCACGGGCATGTTTCTCTCTCCGAACGCGGGCTGGAGCCGCCACTGCGGAGGCATAGCGGTCGATCTCACCCTAGTCGATGCGCAAGGCAACCAGCAGCGCATGCCCACCGGATTTGACCAGGACTTCGCTCATGCCGGCATCAATTACCGTGGCAGCGATCCCGCGGTGGCGCAGAACCTCCGAATTCTCCAGACCGCCATGAAGCAGGCCGGATTCATCCAACTGGAGTCTGAGTGGTGGCACTTCGATGACGCCGAATACCTCAACAATCCCCAGCCCATCGTCTACGGCTGGCGGATCGCCCTTCCCGGGATGTCACCACCGTGAGCATTCGCAACAACGCCACCTTCACCGTCATCGACGAGACG
Source organism: Prosthecobacter sp. (assembly GCF_044222345.1). Lineage (GTDB taxonomy): Bacteria > Verrucomicrobiota > Verrucomicrobiia > Verrucomicrobiales > Verrucomicrobiaceae > Prosthecobacter. Next base: position 208,274 of record NZ_JBGANL010000003.1, on the reverse strand, counting down.
GACGGCTACATCGTCGTCAACAAGCCCGCGCCGCTGCAAATCCACCCGGGAGATCCCAAGGGCCCGCCCACGCTCTGGCACCGTGTCTGCGACCTGCTCTCGTATGAAATTGCCAACGGCGGCCAGGTGTCCATCATCAACCGCCTGGACCGGGAAACCAGCGGCGTGGTGCTGATTGCCAAAAATCACGAACTCGCCCGCCTCTTCGGCATGGCCATGCAGGAGCGCAAGATTCACAAGACCTACGTGGCCCTCGTCCATGGCTGGCCGGAGTGGGAGGAGCTGACGCTGGACGCGCCGATCCTGAATGCGCGCGACGTGCAGGCCTTTGACATCTGGGTGAAACAAATCGTCCACCCGCAGGGGGCGGAGTGCCGCACTGCCTTCCGCACGTTGCAGCGTTTTGAGCGTGCGGGCGCACCGTTCGCCCTCATCGAAGCGAAGCCGGAAACCGGTCGCATGCACCAGATCCGCGTCCATCTCCACCATCTCGGCCTGCCCATCGTCGGAGACAAATTGTATGGCCGCGATGACCGCTGCTACTTGGAATTCATCGAGACCGGCTGGACGGAGGCACTGGAGTCCCGGCTTATTTTACCACGGCAGGCACTGCATTCCTCACGGCTGGAGCTGAATCTAGAGGGCTTCCCGGCGGGGTGGGACGCGCCGGTGCCGGAGGAGTTTGCGCTGAATGCCGGGCAGTAGCACGGGCAATCCTGCCCATGTAGAGCGCGTTCTTTGCGGGCAGGATTGCCCGCACTACCCCCGGCGAGCGCAGCTCACATGGAGCGCCGTACACGGCTGTCGAGCTGGAAGACCTGACCGCTCACGTTTTCCATGCTGTGCAGGAAGACGATGAAGCGCGCCACGTCCTGCGCCGTGTTCAGTCGGCCGAGGGTGTGCTGGCGCATCAAGCTCTCGCGCCACGCCGCATCCTCCAGCAGATGGCGCGTCATCTTGGTTTCGAGGAAGCCGGGGAGCACGCAGTTCGCGCGGATGTTTCGTTCGCCATACTCCTTGGCGATGCTTTGCGTGAGGCCGATCAGGCCCGCCTTGGCGGCAGCGTAATTCGCCTGCCCCGCCGGACCGCTCAGCGCCGAGTAGGAGCCGATGTTCACAAGGTGCCCATGGCGTTGTTTGGACATCAGTTTCACGGCCGACTGCGACACAAGAAACGCACCTTTCAGATTCACATCCACGACGTGATCGAAATCGGCCTCGGTCATCTTCGCCACGGAGACATCACGGCAAACACCCGCGTTGTTCACCAGCAGATCAAGCTGCTTCAATCCCGCGAAAAAGGCGCGCACGGAATCGGCGCTCGTCACATCCAGCGCTTCCCGCCCTGGGGCCAGCACCTCAAACCCGGCCTGCCGCAGTTCGGTGGCGATGGCTTGCGCCAAATCCCCGGCACCGCCGGTGATGACGGCGATGCGGGGTGGTGATTCGGACGGACTGGGCATGCAGGGCAAAGTTCTCCAGTTGCGGCGCAAGTGGACAACAATATCACCCCAGCGTGAATGCGGGCAACTTCACAATCTTTCCGCCAGCCATGGCGGACTGATGCGCGCAGAGCCCCACGCAGGTCCAGTTGGCGGATTGCGCCGCGTTCGGGAAGGGCTGGCGTTTTTCAGCGAGGGCGTTGGCAAATTCGTTGGCCAGATGCGGGTGGCTGCCGCCGTGGCCGCTGCCTTGGGTGAAGCTGAGATGCGTCTTCTTGCCAAGATCGTACACGCCCTTCGTGGTGAAGCGCTGGATCGGCTTCGGCAGGCGTTTGGCGAAGTCGGGAGTCTTGATCAGTTTCGGGATCTTGTGCTCGGGCAGTTTGGCGCGGTGCAGGACGAGCGGCTCGTGCTCAATGAGCGGCCATTCGATGGAGGCCTTGTCGCCATAGACATCGATGCTCTCACGATACTGGCGGGCGGTGTCAAACAGGCTGCGGATGATGCGGGCGCTGACATCGGCGCCTTTGAATTTGATGTGCGCGGTCTCGACAGCAAAGGGCGAGCCGTAGCACTTCTGCAATTCTTTGCGCACGGTGCCGGAGCCAAAGCAGCTCACATATTCGGCCGGCTTGCCGATCATGCCAGCCACCGGGCCGACACAGTGCGTGGCGTACCACATCGGCGGCAGGCCGGGCCAGTAGTTCGGCCAGCCGTCCATGTCCTGCTGGTGGGAGGCCTGCACGAATTGCAGCTTGCCCAGCTTGCCCTGATCGAGCTGCTCTTTCATGAACAGATACTCGCGGGCATAGACCACCGTTTCCATCATCATGTATTTGAGGCCGGTTTTCTTGACGAGGTCGCAGATCTTTTTGCAGTCTTCGATGCTGGTGGCCATCGGCACGGTGCAGGCCACGTGCTTGCCCGCCTTCAGCGCCTCGATGCTCATCCATCCGTGGTCAGGGATGGGAGAATTGATATGCACGGCGTCGATGTTCGGGTCCTTGAGCATCGCTTTGAAGTCCGTGTAGCGCACGTCCACGCCGAAGGCATCGCCGATGGTCTTGAGCTTCTTTTCATCGCGCTGGCAGATGGCGTAGCAGGTGGTCAGAGGATGGCGCTGCCAGATGGGGATGAACTCCGCCCCGAAACCGAGGCCGACGACGGCAATGTTGAGCTTTTTGGATGGCATGGTGGTTGAGGTGTGAACGCGGGCTTTATAGGCGGGAATGGAGAGAAAGGGGAAGGACAAAGTTTAGGGGAAATCGGACGGGGGAGGCCGCAGCACGGCGTTTGCGGCTGTTTGCACTGCTTGACGAGGTGGCGACACGAATACGGCAGCGCACCTCCCCCTCTGACAGCCATTGCAAACCATCGCAAACCACTGCAAACAATCGCCCCTCCTCCATGCTCACTTCCGACTTCGACTACCATCTCCCACCTGAACTCATCGCCAGTGAGCCGCTGGCGGATCGTTCGGCGTCGCGGATGATGGTGCTGCATCGCAAAGAAGGCAGGATTGAGCACCGGATGTTCCGGGAGATCGGCGAGTTCATTTCGCGTGAAGTCGGAGACATGCTGGTGCTGAATGACACGCGGGTGGTGCCTGCGCGCTACTTCACGGATCGTGGTCATGAGGTGCTGCGCCTGCAGATTCTCACGCCCACACGCTGGCGCTGCATGGTGAAACCCGGCAAAAAATTCCGCCTTGGTCACACCGCGCAGATCGGCGAGGCCACGGGCACCGTGGTGGAGATCATGGAGGACAACGGCGACCGCATCATCGAGTTCGACCGTGTCGTGGATGAGTCCAAGCACGGGCATCTGGCGCTGCCGCATTACATGGGGCGCGATGACCAGCCCTCGGATCGCGAGCGCTATCAGACCATTTTCTCACGCAGCGAAGGCTCCATCGCCGCGCCGACGGCGGGCCTGCATTTCACGCCGGAAGTCTTGAGCCCCCTGCCCCACACGTTTGTGACGCTGCATGTGGGAGTCGGCACGTTTCAACCGGTGAAGGTGGAGAACATCGCCGATCACAAGATGCACTCGGAGGTGTACGAAGTTTCGGCGGCCACCGCGCAGGCGGTGCAAAGCGCGAAGCGTGTCATTCCCGTCGGCACCACCGCCATGCGCACCCTGGAGACCGTGGCGCGGGATCATGGCCAGGTCATCGCCGCGCAAGGCAGCACGGACATCTTCATCCACCCCGGCTTTGAGTTCAAAGTCGCCGGCGGATTGCTGACGAACTTCCATCTGCCCAAGTCCACACTCATCATGCTGGTGAGCGCCTTTGCGGGCAAAGAGCTGGTGATGCAGGCGTATGAGGAGGCGATCCGGGAGAAGTATCGCTTCTTCAGCTATGGGGATTGCATGATGATCGTTTAAGGCGTCAGAGGAAGCGCGGACTTAAAATGCTTTGCTGCTTCCAACGGCTTTGTCGAGGGCGGCGCAAGCTGCTATGTCTTTGACGCAGAAGAAGTCTTCGTGGCCTGGCCAGAGGTAGGCTTCGAACTTGGGTTTGCCTGTGGCTTCCCAGCGGTTCTGAACGTCGCGATCCATACGCCAGTTGCGCTTTTGCTCTTTGTAGCCTGCGAGAATGTTCTTGATGTCGGCCTCAGGGAACTGCCCTGAAGTGTTTTTCCGCTGATAAATTTCCCAGATGGATTTTCCCTGATCGATAACAACTTCGATCTGAATGTCGTCTTTGCGGTATTTGTAGGTCTTGGCTCCAGGCTGACGTTGCATGTCCGAGAGCTCCCCTGTTCCATATCGCTGAATGATCTCTTGCAGTGTTTCGCCCAGCCGAGCCTGCGCAGCTGAGAAGGCGAAAAGAGTGAGCACGAGCGTGAGAAGGACTGATTTCATGGGAGAAATGGAATGGGTTGATGATCCGTTTGCAGTCAGCCGCAACGTGACCCGCCTTTGTTCCTAAGAATAAAAGCGAGCGAAGTATTGCCACGCGGTAACGTGCGGCAACTGGTTTCCTTGCATGGCGTCACAGCTCTACGTCCCCGCCTTCGCGATCTTCTCGCAGTTCTGCACATCCAGCTTCCCTGACGCCAGCACGGGGATGTCGCTGACACGGATCATCTTTTTCGGAATCCACAGCGGTGGCATGCCTTTGTCGAGAAGGCGGTAGCGGAGGTCGAGAATTTCCTGATGCTCGGGGCCGCCGGGCATGCTGGTGAGGAGGATGAGGGCCTCGCCTTTGTCGATGTCGGGCACGCCGACGACGGCGATCTTGCGCACGGTTTCATTTTCGAGGCCCATGGCTTTCACCAGGGCTTCTTCCACGGTTTCATGCGGCACCATCTCTCCGGCGATCTTGGAGAAGCGGCTGAGGCGGCCTTCGATGTAGAGGAAGCCGTCGAGGTCCACGCGGCCGATGTCGCCGGTGCGGAACCAGCCGTCCTTGAGCACTTCGGCGCTGCGTTTCGGATCGTTGAGGTAGCCTTCAAAGACGTTCGCTCCCTTGAACCAGATCATGCCGCTCTGATGCAGCGGGATGGGCTCGTCCGTGTCCGGATTGGTGATGCGGACTGCCATGCCGGGCACGACGTGACCGACGGAACCCTGCCGATGGCTGGGCAGCCAGGAGTAGCCGCTCTCTTCATCGCCGAGTGATTCAGGATCAGGCAGGTTCAAGTTCGAAGCCGGGGAGGTTTCGGTGAGGCCGTAGCCTTCCAGCACGCGCTTGCCAAAGCGGGCCTCAAAGGCATCCGCCACCGTGCTGGGGAGTTTTTCCGCGCCGGTGACGCAGTACTTGATGGAGGCCAGCGACTCACGATTCACGCCGCGCAGGTAGCTGCGCAGGAAAGTCGGCGTGGAGATCATCAGCGTGATGCGATATTTCTCAATAAGCTGCGCGAGCTTCTTCACCTCCAGCGGGGACGGATAGGTCACCAGGTGCAGCCCGTAGATGATGGGGAACCACAGCGTGACGGTGCAGCCAAAGCTGTGGAAAAGCGGCAGGCAGCCGAGGATGCTGTCGTTGCTCTGCATGCCGAGACGGCTGCCGAACTGCATGACGTTGGCGACCAGATTGCGGTGCGTGAGCGCGACGCCCTTGGGCTCGCCGGAGCTGCCGCTGGTGAAGAGCAGCAGCGCCTCTTTGCGCCCGCCTTTTTTGGAAATGCCCAGCATGGCAGCCAGAATAGCGGCGGGCATGATCTTGCTAAGCACCAGCCATTTGGCGATGGTGACCTTCATCTTCGGCAGGAGGCGCTCGATGAGGATGAGCTGCTTGCTCGGCGGCCAGGGAAAGCTCTGCATCTTGCGCACAAAGATGTCAGCGGTGAGGAAGCGGTCGATCTCGCCACGACGGATGGAGCTTTCAATGGCGGCGCGTCCGGCTGTGAAGTTGAGGTTCACCGGGATCTTCCCGGCCATGACGACAGCCACGTTGCAGATGAGACCGCCCAAACCCGGCGGCAGGATGATGCCCACGCGCGCCTTTTTGGTCTCCTTCTTCACAACCTCTGCCAGCGCAAGTGCGGTGGCGAACACTTTGTCAAACCGCAGGATCTTCTCGTCCTTGCCATCCACCACGCTGTTGCGGGTGCCGTGTTTTTTAAAGCCCAGGATCAGCGCGTAGCCGAGGCTGAGATCGAGAGCAGCGCATTCGTTGATGCTTTGCTCAGAGAGCAGCAGCAGGCTCTCCTGATAGGTGGAGAGATTCGTGTCCCCCCCCTGCAGCAACTTGCCAAAATTGATGATGACCTCGGCCTCGCTGTAGCGCCGCTCGATCGGCAGGGCGGTGTCCTGACGACGGTGCACATGCAGCGGCAGCACCGGGATTCCGGCCTTGAGCAAAAATTCCAGCTTCGTGCCCGGCACGGTGGTCATGGGGGACATCATCGTCGCCGCTTCGGCGGGCAGATAAATGATGACCGCGCCGCTCTTGGCAGCGTCTGCCATGGCGCTGCGGTAGGCGGAGGTCTCGGTCTCACCCGGGGTGAACTCCATGGCGTGGACGTTTTCCCGCTCCAGATGCACCCGCAGCAGCGGGTGCAGGGCCGCGCCCTTTTTCACCACATAAACCACCTCGCGGCCTTCCAGCACGAGTTCGAGTCGCAGCAGATCAAAGTAACCCAACTGGCTGGGCAGGATCAAGAATCCCCCCCCGGAGGGAATGTTCTCTTTGCCGAGGATGGTGAGGTCTTTGAGAGTGACGGGCTTTTCAGAGGCCATGGTGTGAGAGCGGTATGCAGCGTTACCTAAGCGGGGAGCAACGCGCATGCCAGCGGGAAAAGGGGCGGTGGGGAAGTTGGCGGTTGTTTGCTGTGGTTTGCGGTTGTTAGCGGTTGCTGGCTGTGGAAAAGAGTTCTTCAAACCACTGCCAACTTCCCCCATGCCACCTCCCCCGCGCCACCCCCGCCGTGAATCTCCCGCTCCGCCCCCTGCTGGCAGCGGGTCCTGGCTGCGGCCCTGGGCGCAGATGAAGTACTTTTCGTTTCACCCGGCGGTGTATCCGAACATGCTCCGCGCCGTGTCCCCTGACGCCAAAGCGGGCGATCTGGTGAATGTGTATGACAAAGAGGGGCAGCTTTTCGGCAGCGGCTTTTTCAATCCGAATGCCAAGGTGCCGCTGCGGGTGCTCCAGCATGGCGATGAGGTGCTCACCGAAGAGGCGCTGGATGCCCGGGTGGATGCCGCGCTGGATCTGCGCCTGAAGACCCTCCGGCTCAATGAAACCACCGACGCCTGGCGCGTCATCTCTTCGGACGGGGACGGCCTCAGCGGCCTGACGGTCGATCGCTATGCGGATGTGCTTTCCATCGAAGTCACCACGCTAGGCGTGTGGCGTCGCCTGTCCCGCTGGCTGCCCAAACTCCACGCCGCCCTGGGCACCAAGCAGCATCTCATCGAAGTCGATCCGGACATCGCCCGCATCGAAGGCATGCGCTACTCGGAGGTGCCCGAAGCGGATGCTCCCGCCCCACGCGGAGCGCGCATCCGTGAGAACGGCGTGCGCTACCAGGTCAGCTTCGAAGACGGTCACAAGACCGGCTTCTTCTGCGATCAGCGTGACAACCGCCTGAAGTTCGGCCATCTGGCCCGTGGGCGGCGCGTGCTGGACCTGTGCAGCTACACCGGCGGCTTTTCCCTCAGCGCACGCATCCACGGGGGCTGCGAAGACGTGACCGCCGTGGATCTCGATGAAAAAGCCATCGCCCAAGCGAAAAAAAACGCCGATTTGAATCAGGTCCGCATCGACTGGGTGCATGCCGACACCTTCACCTGGGGCCGTCAGATGCAGCAAAACGGCGCCCTCTGGGACGCCGTGGTGCTCGATCCGCCAAAGCTCGTTTTCTCCCGCGATCCCGAGGAAGGCCAGCTCGGCCGCAACAAATACTACGACATGAACGCCGTGGCCCTGGGCCTGCTGAAGCGCGGCGGACTCTTCGTCACCTGCTCCTGCTCCGGCCTGCTGGATGTCGCTGAATTTGAGGAAATTGTCATGCGCGCCGCGCACAGGAACAAGCGCCGCCTGCAGATCATTGACCGCACCGGAGCCGGGGCAGACCACCCGGTCATGTCCAACTGCCCCGAAAGCCGCTACCTGAAGGTACTCTGGTGCATCGCATGGTAAATCCGGGAAAAGGGTGCATGAATCGTTACAGGTTTCCTTTGCTACCTTATTCTGACTGTTTACTCTTAGCGTCCCATGAATCCAGAGGTGCAAAACATTGTGGCCGCAGGCAAACTCCCTGCAGCTGACGGCGAGAAACTTTCCAAACTTGAACCCGGAACTTTCGTTCTTCACAAAAGCTGGGGCGTCGGCAGGATCGCTGAATGGGACTTGCTGGGCGACCGCCTGCTCATCGACTTTGAAGGCAAGCCAGGCCATCCCCTCAAGCTCACCTTTGCGATCAGTTCGCTGGAAATCATCTCCCCGGACCACCTCTTGGCCCGCCGTCTGGCAGACCTTGACTCGCTGAAGGAAATGGCCGCCAAGAATCCGCCGGCACTGGTGGAGCTGGCCCTCAAGAGCAGCGGCAATACCCTGCACCTGGACGACCTCGAAAAGCTGCTCAAGGGCCGCATCGTTCCTGACGCCGACTACAAGAAGTGGTGGGAAGCCGCCAAGCGCGCGCTCAAGACGCACCGCCACGTGGTGGTACCCGCCAAACGTTCCGAAAAACTGGTGCTGCGTGACCAGGCGGAGAACGCCGGCACCCAGATGGTGAAGTCCTTCCTCGCCGCACGCGATTTGAAGACCAAGCTCGCCACCCTGGCCAGCATCCAGAAGGACATCGACCTCTTCTCTGATCCGAAGTCCGAACTGCTCCCCGTCTTCCAGGACATCTCCGACTCCGCCCGCAAGAGCGTGAAGCTCAATCTCAAGGAGTGCCTGCAACTTCTGCTTGCCCGGGACGAACTCATTGAAAGCCTTAGCAGCACCGCGCCAATGGGCTCCATGAAGATCTCCGATCTCATCACCGAGACGAAGGAAGTACTCGCGGACTCCATCAAAGGCCTTTCCGCCAGCCTGCTGGGCCGCATCTACCGCGCCTTCCCCGAAGCTTTTCCTGACCGTGGCTGGGTGCCTGAGATCCTGCACCATCTCACCAAGACGGGCGGCCGCGCCGTGGCAGAAATCGCCACCGTGCTGGATGCCAACGACGAACTCGATGTGCTGGCCGACGCTTTGAAGAAATCCCTGCGCAACCGCATGCTCTCCGCCGATCTGCTGATCTGGATGGCCCGCGAGCGCAAAGGCTTGGCGGAGTCCGTGTTCGACATCGATCTCGGTCATGCGATCCTCGGCGTCATTGAAAGCGACCACATGGAAGGCGGGCCCAAGCGCACCGGCCGACTCCAGGATCTGCTTTCAGATGACAAGACCCTGCTGGGTGAAATGGTGGCCGAAGCCGAGGACGAAGACGTCCGCCTGCTGGCCAAGCGCCTGATCAACGGCTCCCTCTTTGACGAACTGACCCGCCGCTCCCTCATGGCCCGCATCATCAAGGTGCGCCCTGAAATGGAAGCCATGATGGATGAAAACGCCGGCTCCCATAAAGATGACTCCCTCATCGTTTCCTGGGAAAGCTTGGAAAAGAAAAAGCAGGAGCTGGAAGACCTCGTCAACGTCAAGATCCCGGAGAACAAGCGTGAGATCCAGATCGCCCGTGACGAAGGTGACTTGCGCGAAAACGGTGGCTACAAGGCCGCCCGCGACCAGCAGTCTGTGCTCCTCCGCATGCAGGGCAAGATGGAGCGCGAACTGCGCAACGCCCGTGGCACGGACTTCGCGAACGTCCCCACGGACAAAGTCGGCATCGGCACCATCGTCGATGTCGAAGACATTCCTTCCGGTGAAAAGGAAACCTTCACCATCCTGGGAGCCTGGGATGGCGATCTGGACAAGAACATCATCAGCTACCTCTCGGAATCCGCCAAAGCCCTGATCGGCAAGGCCGTCGGCGAGGAACTGGAGCTGCCCACCGACAGCCACCACATCACCCGCAAAGCGAAAGTTACGGCAGTTCGTGCTTTCAAACCGTAACCAGCGGCCGACTCGACAAAACTCTCCGTTGCCAGCGGAGAGTTTTTTTATGGCTGCTGATTCAGCGTGAACTTTTTCGATTCAATGGCACGTTTGTTACCCAATCCCCTCAGTCATGGGGATTTTTTCATGATGTGCAAGCAGCCGCTGCTTGCATGCACGCCTCAACCCAATGCCTCCAGCCCCCCTCTCTATTTGCTTCTTCAGGAGCCTTCGAGAAAACTTCTTCACTACTCGTAAAGCCGGTCTTAGCTTTCTGGCTGCCGTCGTTTCGGGAATGTCACTTCCGGTGGGTGCTGAGGCCCAAATTACCCGTGCTGAAAATCTCAGCGTCATCCTCAGCGGCACAGGGCTTAATCAGCCCCAGGCAGCTCCCATCCCCGACCCCTCCGTTTTTAATACCGCTTCCGGTGCTTGGGGACAATTGCAGTGTGCCTATATTTATTTGGAGGCACCCGCCAGCCTCATTGAGGAGTTTCCCCTCCCTAGTCCGATCCCACGCTGGACCTTCCCTGCTTCCTCACTCTACAGCTTGCCTGCCTTTTTTACGAAAGCCGGCCTTTCAGAGTCGTTGATCACCACCCTCCTCGCCCCGAAAAATCTGATCAAAGAAGGGGCTTTTGTTCATTTGCTGCCTCCCCTGGCTGAACTGGAAGGCATGACTGAGAAAACGCGGGCGGTGATTTACGCAGAACTGGCAAAATACCCTGAGAATGAATACCAGGCGGATCCCGTCCTCATCATCGGCACCACGGTGGAGGAGTGGTACAAAGGCAGCAGGCTGCGGCCTGAAATCATCAGCAAAATCAAACAGCTCTGCTACACACGTGGTGAGGCCACTGCGTTCAGTGACATTCCTGTCCTGCTGAATTACGCCCAGTCGGATTCCGAGGCCCGGGCCATCTTCAAGGCCTGCACCCGCACGCGCACCCTGATGATCCGCCTCAAGCTCGACAAGAACTCCAATGCCGAGGAAATCATCCGCTACTGGAGTTTTGGCACCGGCATCCGCCGCAAGGACCTGGAGCCCATGGTCCGCTCCGTCATCGAACTCGACGGCGTGGATGACCTTGGAATCGTGCACATCCTGCCCGCACTCGCCCGCAAGCTGCTCTACACCTATCCCGGGCTGGACATGGCCAAACATGGCGTCATGCCGGACTGCCACTGGACTTCGCTGAACTTTTTCAACTACGAACCCCATGAATACCTGCTGGACGCCCGGCTGGCCACCAGCCAGGTGCTGGAGCAGTTCGTCCCGGTGGAGCCTCCCTATCAGTTCGCCGACGTGCTCTTCTTTCTCGACAACACCACCGGTGACGCCTTTCACTCCTGCGTGCATCTGGCGGACAACCTCGTCTATACCAAGAACGGACGAAACATCCTCTCCCCATGGGTGATCATGCGGCTCGACGATGTCAAAAAAATCTACCTCCACAAGGGCGACGGACGCGTGCAGGGATTCCGCCGCAAGGACATCGCTGCTGAGAAAAAGGCGGCGGACGAAGTGCGCTGAGGCTGTTGGTTTTGACAGGCGGCTGCAATGAGTCGCCGGTGGCAGGCGTTTACACCCACCACCATGTCCTCCCGCCGCCACTTTCTCCACACCGTCCTCGGCACCAGTGCCGCCGCAGCCTTCGCCGCTGACGCCAAGCTTTCCTACAAGGGGGAGAACATCCAGTTTGGCCTCGTGACCTACATGTGGGGTGCTGACTGGGATCTGCCCACCCTGCTCAAAAACTGCGACGCCGCCAAGGTGCTGGCCGTGGAGCTGCGCATCGAACACGCGCACAAAGTCAGCACCGATCTCACCCCCGAGCAGCGCGCTGCGGTGCGGAAGCAGTTTGAAGACTCCCCCGTGGACCTCCTGGGCATGGGCACCAATTTTGAATTTCACTCCCCCAAGGAGGACGAACTGAAGAAGAACATCGAAGGGGCCAAGCAGTACATCAAGCTCAGCCATGACCTCGGCGCCAGCGGCGTCAAAGTGAAGCCCAATGGCCTCCCAAAAGACGTCCCCGTGGAGAAAACGCTCGCGCAGATTGGCAAGGCTCTGGCGGAGCTGGGAGACTACGCCGTCGGCTTTGGCCAGGAAATCCGGCTTGAGGTTCACGGCAAGGACACTTCTGAGCTGCCCCACATCAAGACCATCATGGACGCCGCCGACCGCGACAATGTGCGCGTCTGCTGGAACTCGAATGACACCGACCTCATCGGCGCCGGCATTGCCGCCAATTTTGCCCTCGTCAAAGAGCGCCTGGGCCACACCGTCCACATCCGGGGTGTCAATCAGAGCAACTATCCGCTCGACCAGCTCGCCAAGCTGCTGGTGGAAGCCGATTACCAGGGCCACGTCTGCCTCGAAGCCCACAAGCTGCCCGCCGGAGACCGCGTCGCCGCCCTGGCCGAGCAGCGTGAGCTTTTTATGCACCTCGTGACCGAGGCGCGCAAATCGGTGAAGGATTGAGGGAGCGACCTTCCTCATCCCCGTTTGGAAAAGCGCCGGGCGAGGCGGAGCGTATGGGATCAGGATGATCCCTCTCCTGCCGGAGGCGCTGGATGGATTGGAAGGAGTGGGACCATCCTGGTCCCACACGCTCCGCACTTGCCCTCCGTTCCACGCTGGCAGGACGCGTCGCTCCTATTGACTTCGTCAGTCCCAAAATCCCCATCCTCGGCTCCGTCCTACTCGTACGACCAGTACACCCCCTTGACACTCCCGCCCCTTTCTGCCATCTCAGATGTTAGAATTCTGATTTCGCCCCCTTTCCCCCATGGCCACCCCTGCCCCTGCACACGGTTACACTGAAGATTCCATCAAGTCCCTCGACTGGCGCGAGCACATCCGTCTGCGCCCCGGCATGTACATTGGCAAGCTCGGAGACGGCTCCCTGCCTGAGGACGGCATCTACGTCCTGCTCAAGGAGGTGCTGGACAACTGCATCGACGAGCACGTCATGGGCTTTGGCAATTCCATCGAGATCACCATCGCGGAAGATCAGACCGTCACCGTACGCGACTACGGCCGTGGCATTCCGCTGGGCAAGCTGCTGGAATGCGCCGCGCAGATCAACACGGGTGCCAAATACGACAGCGAGGTCTTCAAGCGCTCCGTCGGTCTGAACGGCGTCGGCATCAAGGCGGTGAACGCCCTGTCCGAGTTCTTTGAGATCCAGGCCATCCGCGAAAACCAGACGCGCTCCATCGAGTTCAGCCAGGGGATCGTGGTTTATGACATGGGCAAGCCTCAGGCCTCCACCGAGCCCAACGGCACCCGCATCGCCTTCCGCGCGGATACCGAAAGCTTCGCGGAAGACACGCATTACCGCCTCGACTTCGTGCGCGAGATGCTGCGCTTCTATGCCTGGCTCAATCCCGGCCTCACGCTGCTGCTGCGCTCGCCTTCCGGCGAGGAGAAGTTCAAGTCCAAGGACGGCCTCATGGACCTCATCCGTGCGAAGCTCACCGAAGAGCCGCAGTACCCCATCATCCACCTGGAGGGCAAGGACGTGGAAGTCGCCTTCACCCACGGCACCGGCTACGGGGAGGAGTACTACAGCTTCGTCAACGGCCAGCACACCACGCAGGGCGGCACCCATCTGGCCGCCTTCCGCGAGGCCATCGTGCAGGAGTGCCGCGAGTTTTACAAAAAGCAGTTCGATCCCGCCGACGTGCGCGGCAGCCTCATCGCCGCCGTCAGCGTGAAGGTGCAGGAGCCCATCTTCGAGTCCCAGACCAAGACCAAGCTCGGCTCCACCCACATGGAAACGAACGGGCGGAATCTGCGCGGCCACATCACCAGCGTCATCACCGCCCAGCTCGACAACTTCCTCCACAAGCACGCCGACATCGCCAAGTCGCTGCAGGAAAAGATCAACTCCAACGAACGCGAGCGCAAAGAGATCAGCGGCATCCAGAAGGCCGCCCGTGAAAACGCCCGCAAGGCCAAGGTCTGCAACAAGAAGCTGCGCGACTGCCGTGTGCACTTCGACACCAAGGACAAGCGCCGCGAGGACAGCACCCTCTTCATCACCGAAGGCGACAGCGCCTCCGGCAGCATCACCAAGAGCCGCGATGTGGAGACGCAGGCCGTCTTCAGCCTGCGCGGCAAGCCGCTCAACTGCTTCGGCCTCACCCGCAAAATCGTGTATGAAAACGAGGAGTTTTATCTTCTCGCCAACGCCCTGCAGATTGAGGAAGACCTCGAAGAGCTGCGCTTCAACCGCGTCGTGCTCGCCACCGATGCGGATGTGGACGGCATGCACATCCGCCTGCTGATGATCACCTATTTCCTGCAGTTCTTCCCCGAACTCGTGCGCAAAGGCCACCTCTACATCTTGCAGACGCCGCTCTTCCGCGTGCGCAACAAAAAGGAAACCTACTACTGCTACAGCGACGACGAGCGCCAGCGCGCCATCCACCGCTGCGGCAAGACCGCCGAGATCACCCGCTTCAAGGGCCTCGGCGAAATCAGCCCGGATGAGTTCAAGCATTTCATCGGACCGCACATGCGTCTGGAGCCCGTGAAAGTGCGCGACCACGAAGTGGATGCCGAAGGCAAGGCCATCCCGTCTGAACACCGCAGCGTGAAGGAGATGCTCTCCTTCTACATGGGCAAAAACACCCCCGAACGCCAGGCCTACATCGTGGAAAACCTGCGCATCGAAGAAGAGCTGGAGTTCAAGGAAACCACCGAGCCCGCAGCGCTGCCGGAGGCGGCGTGAAACCTGATCCGAAACGGTAAATTATATGCGCTTTTTCATTCCATTAGCTGAATGCTCTGAACAAGCCGAAAATATTCTTACAGCCATTGCCAAGTTCACTGGATTTTCTATCCCATCGCCGCGAATTTATTCTCTCACTTATCCCCATAATGGACAGAATATGGTTGCTACCGTCGGAAAAGAGGCAGATCCTTATTATCACGTGGTAGGACCGATTATTGCAATCCTCGCTACAGATTCCTGTTATGCGATTTGTACTAGGGACCGGGGTGTGGCACGAGGCGAGCCAATTTATGTTGGCCGCGGCCCAGAAACATACTCGACACATTTTGACGAGTAATTGGACATTGCTGTCCGTCAAGTTTACGCCGTCGAAAGTGGACGAGACGCCAAGGTATTCCCCTCAGAGCACCGTAGCTCCGCAAGGCTATAGCAGTGTTTGACCAAACTATAATATAAAATATAGTCTTAACTCCAAGACACGAATTCACTATCAAACATAAACATTAAAAGAATATTTTTATGATTTACCTGACAATTGCGGCAGTAGAAACAGTGCATGCAGCAGCCGAGCCGGTCACCACAACCGCTCCACTTCTCTCGTCCGAACACGTTTACAACCTACTCGTTTACGCGATTGGTGGTTCTCTTGGTGCACTCGGCCTTCTGCTCGGCCTGGACAAGGTTATCATCATGCTTTTTCGCAAAGGAGACGGTGACGCAATCCAGAAGTATTCCTCCGAGAGCGTTGCTCGCATCCTTCCAATCGTCATCGAGGGTATCACCGTCATTCTTGTCGTCCTCACCATCATCATACTTGGCATCCTCCGTATCATCACAGCCGAAGGTACTTTGGGCATTCTCGGCTCGGTCGTCGGATACGTTCTGGGCAAAGGCAACCGTAAGTTACCGTCTGCAAAAAGTGAGGCCAGCAATGGATAACCATTCGTCACAGCAATCGACTATCATCTTCTAACTCCACAAAAAACCCGCCAGACCTCTCGGCCTGACGGGTTTTTCAAACTCTGCTCCTGGGATCTCTCGGCGCTTACTTCTGCTTCACCTTGAAGCTGCGGAACACCACGGGATCGCTGTGTCCGGCAAAGCCGATGAAGCCCTTGGTGTGATCCAATCCCTTCGGCGGATGAGCGATCAGGCTGCGGTCGAGCTTGTCGATGTCCACGTCGAGGATCTTGGTGCCGTTGAGGATGACTTTGATCTTCTGGCCATCGACCTGGATTTCTTCGAAGTTCCATTCACCCACGGGGCGGAGGTAGCCGTGCTTGGCACCAGCCGTGTGGTAGAGGGAGCCGTGGTACTGATAGGGCTCCAGGCCCTTCTTGCCGGCGGCGGCCTGCTTGGCGTTGTAGCCGTCGCTGTCGATGACCTGAAGCTCCAGGCCATCGGAGGCGGAGTGACCACCCAGCGGGGTGCGCAGGGCGATGCCGTTGTTGCCAGCAGGTGGGAGCTTGAATTCCACGCGGATGGTGCCGTTTTCAAATTCGTCCTTGGTCAGCAGATCGCCGCCTTTGCCGGGCTTGCAGGTGATCGCGCCGTCCACCACTTCGTAGCTGTCCACGGCACCCTGCCAGTTGCTGAGGTCCTTGCCGTTGACGTATTCCTTGAAGCCGTCTTCGGCCCAGTTGCCTGCGAGTTCCTTGTTGGCTTCTTCAGCGGGGATCTCGCGGATATAAACGTTCTTCCAGCGAATTTCGCTGCCGTGGGTCTGGAGCTGGATGGGGCCTTTGGCAAAGGCGGGATCGGGGAACCAGCCGTTGGGCATTTTCTCCGCTGGCTTGTCCGCAGCCTTGGCGTCTTTTTTGCCGTAGGCGAGGTAGCCGGCTTTGCGATTGGCAAAGAAGTTTTCCAGCACGGCGTTCTTCACCACGACTTCACCATTGAAGGTCACCGTCGCGCGCTCGCCCACCATGCGGATGAGGAAGGTGTTCCATTCGCCCAGGGGCTTGTCCATGAGCTTGGTGGGGTTCTTGCCCTCAGGGCTCTTGTTGTTCCAGAGACCGCCGGAGCCGAAGGGCTTGCCCAGTGCCACGGCTTTTTCGTCCTTCTCCGTGAAGTCCCAGATCTGCACCTGCGGGATGCCGCGCAGGTAGATGCCGCTGTCGCCGAGGGGGAGCATCTTGTAGTCCACCATGAGCTCGAAGTCGCCGTAGTCCTTGTCGGTGGTGAGGTACAATCCTTTGCCGTCATTGACGAGCTGGCCGTCCTCCACTTTCCAGTGCGCGTTGACGTGGTCGCCCTTGTCATTGCCCTTCGCATCCACGAGGCCGCCCTCGATGGATTTCTTCTTATACGCGGCCTGCTCCTCAGGCGTCATCTTCGCCAGGTCGGTGGGGTCCTGGGTGCCCCAGCCATACCATCCGGAAAGGTCCTTGCCGTTGAAGAGTGCGGTAAAACCTTGCGGCGGGGTGTTGTCCGCAGCGCGGCAAAACGCGGCTGTGGCGAGGAGGAGTGTCAGGGTCAGTGTGAGTTTCATGGAATGAAGAGACTCAGGAGTCGCACCCTGTGTGAGGCATCTTTCATTCCTTCCGAGGATGGTCACTTTCTGCTCGACTTTGGTCACAAAAATGGGGACGCTTTCCAAGCCATGAAACCCGCCCTTTGTGTTTTTTTCCTCTGCTGCGCCCAGTTCTCTCTGCATGCCCAGGCCCCTGCCACCCGGGAGCCTGCGGGCGATGTCCAGACGCTGGTGAAGCGGCTCTTCGCCCAGGATACATCTGAGGAAGACCTGCTGAAGCTCGCCAAGGAGGCCAACAAAGCCGGGGTGCTGCGCCAGCAGATCATTGAGGCGAAGCTCGTCTGGGGCCTGCGGCAGCAAAACACCGCCTTCCTCGTCAAGATTCTGCCGGAAGTGGAGATCCTCGCGGGCAGTTTTGATCCGGCCAGCGCCGCCGCAGTGCCAAACGCCGAAGCGGTGAAATCTTTCGTCGCCTACATCAAGGCCCTGAAGGCAGACGAGGCCAGCGACGCCGCCGGTTTCAAAGCGAACATCCTCGAAGCCATCTGGCTCAGCCCGCAGCAGGCGCCGGTCTTCATCCAGGCCATCGAGAAGTTTCGCCTGGAAGAAAAGATGGCGGCGCTGCTCATCGATCTGAAAGCCCCGCTGATCACCTCCACGGGAGAGGCCACCACGCTGAACGATGTGCTGGGCGGCAGGAAGGCCCTGCTGCTGGACTTCTGGGCCTCCTGGTGCGGCCCCTGCATGAACCTGATGCCTGCGCTCAAAACGAAGGCGGCGGCGCTGTCCTCCCATGGCATCGTCGTGGCGGCGATGAACAAGGACGATGAAAACGCCGAGGCCACCGCCGAGCGCATCCGCCAGGAGCAAAACGCGAAGCTGCCCTGGCTCGTGGAGCCCGCTGAGCGCCCCTACAGCAAGGCCCTCGACATCGCCACCATCCCCCGCATGGTCCTGCTCTCCCCGGAGGGCAAGGTGCTCTTCAACGGCCATCCGGAAGACCCTGCGCTGTGGGTCGCGCTGAAGAAGATTGATCCTGCCATCGAGCCGGTGAAGGCGGAGCAGTGAGCGCATGCTCATCGTGGAGAATGGTCTGCCTCATCGCGAGCGGCTGAAACCAAAAAGCATGCCCGCTGTTTTGTGCCGGTAAATTTATGAAAAGCATCCTTCTCAATCTGACGGGGCAGATTCTGTTTGGTCTTGCTCTCCTGCTTTGCATTCCACCCGTGAGCTCGGGCCCAGAATCATCACCGCTGTCTTTCATGCCACCATGGGTCATGCTGGCTTTGTTCGCATCATCGCAAGCATGCATCAAGCTTGCTGGAATTGACAAGGGATGGTCCTACGCCATGCAGGGGGGCATTTTCACCGTTTTTGTCTTGGCGCTTCAGCACAGGCTAGGTGGGGCTTGAAAACGCCCCCAAGGAGCGCGGGCCTCCGAGCCCGCAGCAGGTGGCAAGCACGTCAGCATGTGATCGTTCACGCCAAGAGTTCTTAGCGGACAAAGCACCGCAACCCCTGACTTGAAGCTGAAAGTAAACGTGGTGCCTCCCATGCTTCGCGGAGAGCTGCGGGCTCGAACCGAGTGAAGCGAGATAGCCAGCCGCAGGCTGCCCGGAGGGCGAGCAAATCGAGGCAACGCCCGCGCTCCACCAGAAGTGCTGGCGCAGACCAGTCTACGCAGCGGTTTTCAAACACGGCCTAAGTCTTGGCATTTGATCAACTGCCTGCCTTGCGGGAAATATTTTGTCCAAATGAAGGCCGCAGGCGACTGTACCAGTCATACGGCGGCTCATAGGCCGCCCCACGCCCATGTCCTCCCCCGACCGCACCCAGGAATTCCTCGAACTGCTCACGAGTCATGATCGTGCCCTGGGCGTGTACGTTCACAGCATGGTGCCCGCGCCGCATGACGCGGATGACATCCTGCAGCAGACGAAGATGATCCTGTGGCGCTGCTTTGACCAGTATGAGAGCGGCACCAATTTCCTGGCCTGGGCGCGCAAGACCGCCTTCCATCAGGTGCTCACGCATCGACGCCAGAAGAAGCGCGAGGCCACTCCGCTGAGCGACGAGATGCTGGAGCTGCTGCACGATGAAGTCTCCAAGCTCAGCGACAGCGGCGACCGCCGGGGCGATGCCCTGCGCGCCTGCGTGGCCAAGCTGCCCGCCGCGCACCGCCAGCTCGTCACCCTGCGCTACTACGAAGACCTGGAGATCGATGGCGTGGCCGAGCGCATCCGCAGCACCGTCGGCGCGGTGTATCGCGCCCTGAGCCGCATCCGCATGAGCCTCATGACCTGCGTGGAAAACGAACTCAAACTGGAGGGAGCCGAATCATGAGCCTGAAATCCGCCGACCAATTTCGCCTGATCGAACTCTCCGAGCGCTACGCCGATGAAAAACTCAGCGCCGCCGAAGTGGCCGCGCTGGAGGCCGAACTGCGTGACAATGCCGAAGCGCGCGCCTTCTTTGCCAAAGCCCTGCATCAGCGTGCCGAGCTGTGCTTCGACGACTCTTGGCACACCCAGGCCGCTCCCGCAGCACGCCCGACCGCCAGGCCGGTGTGGTGGCGGCATGCCATCACCGCCGCAGCGGCGGCCTGCGTGACCTTTGGCTTCGTCTGGCTGAATGGCACGCGCGATGGCACGGTGGCCACGCTGGTGCGTGCGCAGCAGTGCCAGTGGGCCGGCAGCAGCCTGCCCACGGTGGAGGGCGCACGCCTGAAGCCCGGCATGCTGGATCTCATCGAAGGCCTGGCCGTGCTGCGCTTTGACAGCGGCGCGGAGCTGGTGCTCGAGGCCCCCGCCACCGTGGAGGTGCTGGACGGCATGAACTGCAAGCTGCGCCGGGGCACCCTCGTGGCCGAAGTCCCGCCTCAGGCGAAGGGTTTCAGCATCGACACCAAGAACGCCAAGGTGATCGACTGGGGCACCAAGTTCGGCCTCAGTGCCGGAGAAGATGGCAAGTATCTTGTGCAGGTGATGGAAGGCCTCGTGGAGGTGGACGACAAAACCGGCGCCGCCACCAAGAAACTGGAAAAAGGCCAGCGCGTGGACCGTGGCTGGTCGCAGAAGCAGATGCACCCCTCCGCCGGCGATGACGCCGATGCCGAGCCCAGCCGCTGGCAGCCCTCCATCGTCATGGATGCCGGAGACGGCTGGCAGGCCGTCACCACCGCCTTTGGCCATGGCAAGGACAGCTACATCCAGTCTTCCGACAAAGCGCCGCACGACTTCGGCAGCCACCCCTTCTTCCGTGTGAAGCGCAGCAAGGACACCAAGCCCGACCTCAACCGCAAAGGCTACATCGCCTTTGACCTCAGCAAGTTTCGCGGTCGCGCCATCGAGGATGCGGAGCTCGTGCTCACCATCGAGCCCAGCGAGCTCGGCTTCGCCAGCTTCGTGCCGGACAGCACCTTCGCCGTTTACGGCGTGCTGGATGAAAGCGCCGACGCCTGGGAAGAAGCCGGCCTGACCTGGCAGCAGGCCCCCGCCCACGACCCCGCCCAGCCGGAGCGGAACCTCCCCGTGGCCGCCAAAGTCAAACTCCTCGGCAAATTCGAGATCGCTCAGGGCATCAATCGCGGCACCCGCAAACTGCGCGGCAAAGACCTCGCCGAATTCCTCAGCGCCGACACCAACCAGATCGCCACCCTCATCATCTGCCGCGAGACCAACGAAGACCAGGAAAGCGGCCTCGTGCATGCCTTCGCGACGAAGGAAAACGGCACACGATCCGCGCCCATGCTGCGGGTGAAGCTGCGGTAGGGGGCTGCACCTCCGACAGGAGAGGGATCATCCTGATCCCTCAAAGCGCCGCGTCTATCCAGCGCTCTTCCAAACCAAGGCTCTGGATGCCCCTCGTTGCGCTTTCCGCCCAGCCATCCCTCCTTTCGTGCTTTTCGCCTGGAGTGTCTCCGATTACGCTTTTCACTCAGATCCCTCCTCCGATCCACGGCCATGAACACCCCCAGGTTTTTAAACCGCCACATCGACGTGGAAAAGACCACCCACCATCTGCCCCACTGGGAGCAGCCGGGCCGATGCTATTTCGTCACCTTTCGTATGGCGGATTCCATTCCCGCAAAGCTGCGCAACGAATGGATGGCGGAGCGGGAACAATGGCTCGAAGCCCACCCCAAACCACACTCCCCTGAGGAAACCGGCGAGTACCAGCAGAAGTTCACCGCGCGCATCGAACGCTGGCTGGATTCCGCTCAGGGTTCCTGTGTCTTGCGCCAGTCGGAATGCCGGGAAATCATCGCAGGTGCGTTGCAGGTCTTCGAGGCCAGGCGGTACCATCTTCACTCGTGGGTCATCATGCCCAATCACGTCCATGTGCTGCTGTCGCTTCAAGAATCGGAGCAGCTTGGCAAAATTCTATCAAGCTGGAAGAGTTACACTGCCAATCGATTGAATGATCTGCTCGGTCTCGATGGACCTTTCTGGCAGGAAGATTATTTTGACCGCCTCGTTCGTGATGAAGAGCACTTCGTCCGCTGCGTTCGCTATATCCGTCGCAATCCCATCAAAGCCCACCTGCCGCCAGAAGCCTATTCCATCTGGGAGGATGCCCTCTCCCGCCAATGGGCACCCCCAGGAGAGGGATCATCCTGATCCCTCAACGCCCCGCGTTTACCCAGCGCCCTTCCCACGCCGGGACCAAGATGGCCCAGCTCCTTCCAAACCGCCCAGCGCGTAACGCAAGGCGCGAGCGGAGCGTGTGGGACCAGGATGGTCCCGCTCCTTCCAAACCACCCAGCGCCTCCCGCTCACCGGATCCTAATCGGCTTCGCGATGGGATACCGCTTCTGAATCCACACCAGCATGAAGAACAGCCGCAGGCGCCACCAGGTGCCAAACGTCATCCGCGTGCGGCCGGCCAGGGCGCAGTTGATGGCGCAGAGGATGCGGTGCTTGTTGGTGGGCTGGAAGAAAAGCTGCGCGAAGTGCTTGGTGTAAAAATTTTCAATGAACTGCCAGAAGCGGCCCACCTTGCGGCGTGTGGCCCACTCGTAGCGCTTCATGCCCAAGGTCCACGCCTTGCCCGCCGCGATGGCCGCATGCACCACCTGCGCCCCCTGCCGGCCGCCGCCCATCGCCAGCATCACACCGCTGGAAAACACCGGATCAATGAACCCTGCGGCATCCCCCACGCGCACGATGCGGTCGGAGACGAGCCTGCGGTTCGTGTAGGAGAAATCGGTGAGCACATGCCCCTGCGTGATCGCCTTCGCATTGATCATGCGCTCATGCACGGCCCGCGTGTTTTGCACCGCATCGTCAAACACCTCCAGCGGGTCCTTCTTCAGCGCCTTGAACTGCGCCTGATCCAGCACCAGGCCCACGCTCACCTTGTCATCGGCCAGCGGGATCATCCAGAACCAGGAGTTTTCGCGGCGGATGATGAGGATGTCCCCCTTCTCCTCCCCGGTGGTCATCTGCACGCCGCTGTAGTGGCCGAAGATGGAGATCTTTTTGTGGTCGGGGTAGTACTCGCGCAGATTCTCGCGGTTCGCGGTGAAGTTTCCCAGGCCGCTGGCATCCATGAGAAACGCCGCCTGCACCTCGTGCTCCGCGCCGTCCTGGGCGCGATACTTCACCGTCACGCGGTCTTTTTCCACGCGGTGCTCAATGACGAGCGCCTCCTCCCGCACCTCCGCGCCCAGCTCCTCCGCATGGCGCAGCAGGATGTCGTCAAACTTCGCGCGCTCGACCTGGAAGGACTCTGGAAACTCGGTGAACGAGCCCTGGGAAAAATTCATCCGCGTGTGGATCGAGCCGTCGCCCATCCAGAACTGCGCGCCGCGCTTCACCATGAATCCGGCGGCTTCGATCTTCGGCCACACGCCCAGTTCATCAAAGATCTCGCGATTGTACGGCAGCAGCGACTCGCCGATGTGGAAGCGGGGGAACTTGGACTTTTCCAGCACCAGCACGCTACGGCCGGCCTGACGCAACGTGGCCGCAGCCGTGGCCCCTGCAGGCCCGCCGCCGATGACAATGACATCCCAGGTTTGTTGACTCATGAGGATCGATTCATGGAATGTCTCTACGCCAGTCGCAAGAAAAAGTCCGTCTTTCATTGAAGTCACAACCAACTATTTCCCCAGATGTGGCGGAGGAAATATAGACAGCGGCGGCAGAAAGAATCGCAGCCCTGTTGTAGCCAGACATGTTTGCTGAGGTCGCAGGGAGAGATTCACGCGGGAACAGCCATCTTCAGGCATGAGTACCCTTGTCAAGCACCCGCTCCTTTTCTAAAATCGCGAGGCTGGTTTTCAGCACGGTGTCGGGGTTCAGTGAGATGCTGTCGATTCCTTGTTCGACGAGGAACTGGGCAAACTCGGGGTAGTCACTCGGAGCCTGGCCGCAGATGCCGATTTTGCGGCGCTTCTCGCGACAGACCTTGATGACCTGAGCGATCATGGTTTTCACAGCGGCGTTCCGTTCGTTGAAGATGGGTGCCACGATCTCGCTGTCGCGATCCACGCCGAGGATAAGCTGGGTGAGGTCGTTGGAGCCGATGCTGAAGCCGTCAAATATTTCGGCGAACTCAGCGGCGAGAATGACGTTGCTCGGGATCTCGCACATGACGTAGATCTCCAGGCCGTTGACTCCGCGCTTGAGGCCATGCTTCTCCATCTCCGCCTGCACGCTCTGCCCTTCTTCGATGGTGCGGCAGAAGGGGATCATCACTTTGAGATTGGTCAGTCCCATGTCCTCGCGTACGCGGCGCACCGCCTGGCATTCGAGGGCGAAGCCCGCCTGATAACGCGGGTGATAATATCGCGAGGCACCGCGGAAGCCTATCATGGGGTTCTCCTCCACGGGTTCATAAGCCTTGCCGCCGATGAGATTGGCATACTCATTGGATTTAAAGTCGCTGAGCCGCAGGATCACATCCTTTGGATAAAACGCCGCCGCGAGCATGGCGACTCCTTGCGCGAGGCGGTCAACGAAATACTGCGGTTTGTGGGCGTAGGTTCTGGTGAGTTTTTCGATCTCGGCTTTGGCATCCTGGTCAGCAAGCTTGTCGAAGTCCAGCAGAGCGAGCGGATGGACCTTGATGTAGGTGTTGATGATGAACTCCATGCGTGCCAGACCGACGCCGTCGTTCGGAAGAAACGAGAGCGCGAATGCCTCCTCGGGATTGGCAAGGTTCATCATCACCTTGGTGCGCGGGCGTTGCAGGTCTTTGAGGTTGGTCTGCTGCACCTCGAATGGGAGATTGCCTTCATAAACAAAGCCTGTGTCTCCTTCCGCGCAGGAGATGGTGACGACCTGGCCTTCCTGCAGCAGCTCGGTGCCGTGCTCGGTGCCGACGATGGCAGGCACGCCGAGCTCGCGGCTGACGATGGCTGCATGGCAGGTGCGCCCCCCCCGATTGGTGACAATCGCGGAGGCTTTCTTCATCACCGGTTCCCAGTCAGGATCGGTCTTGTCGGCCACGAGGATGTCGCCTTCGCGGAACTCACGCAGATACTCCACGCTCTTCACCACGCGCACGGGGCCGGATGCGATCTTTTCTCCCACGCTGCGTCCGGTGATGAGCACCTTGCCGCTCGCCTTGAGCTTGAAGGTCTGTATGACGTCGCGGTTTTTCTGCGCCTGCACCGTCTCAGGCCTGGCTTGAACGATGAAAAGCTCGCCGGTGCGGCCATCCTTCGCCCACTCGATGTCCATCGGCGTCGGCTGGCCGCGTTTGGCGGAGTAGTGGTCTTCGATGATGCAGGCCCAGCGGGCGAGCTGGAGGATGTCGTCATCACTGAGAGCGAACCGCGCCCGGTCACCGGGGGAGACGGGCACATTCTTCACCATGCGGCTGCCCCCGGTGTCATAGATGAGCTTGAACTCCTTCGATCCGACACGCCTCTGCAGGATGGGCCGGAAACCCTGTTTCAACGTGGGCTTGAAGACATGGTATTCGTCTGGATTCACCGAGCCGAGCACCACATTTTCACCCAGACCATAGGCTGCATTGATGAGGACCGCGTCGCGGAAGCCGGTCTCGGTGTCGATGGTGAACATGACGCCCGCAGAGCCAAGATCAGACCTCACCATGCGCTGCACGCCGATGGAAAGCGCAATGGCCGTGTGCTCGAATCCTTGATCCACGCGATAGGAAATGGCGCGATCCGTGAACAGTGAGGCAAACGAACGCCGGCAGTGCTCCAGCAGCGAGGCATTGCCCTGCACATTAAGATAGGTCTCCTGCTGGCCCGCAAAGCTCGCATCCGGCAGATCCTCCGCCGTGGCGCTGCTGCGCACAGCGACATCCAGCGGCACCCCGCCAGCACCTCCAAGCTCCTGATAGGCTTCCAGAATTTCATCTTCAAGATCCGAGGGGAGCGCCGTGGCGAGAATGGCCTGGCGCACCTTGCCGCCGCGTTGCTGCAGGTTGTCCATGTCGCCGGTGTTCAGACCGCCGAGTATTTCCCGAATGCGGCTGTCCAGCCCCGTGCTGTGAAGGAAATACCGGTAGCCTTCTGCGGTGACGGCAAAGCCATCAGGCACTTTCACGCCTTGAGAACTAAGCTCATGGAACATTTCGCCCAAAGAAGCATTCTTGCCGCCGACGGATGGAATGTCTCCAATCGAGATGTCGGTGAACCAACGGATGAAACGAGGTTTTGTTTTCATGGTGCAAAATTTCACATCAAGGCACACTTGCTCAGCCGTCATTGGCGAACACTGGGCCGATCATGTGAACAGCGTGATTGCGCCAGGTTCAAGCAGCTTCCTCCCAGTCGGCGGATTTGCCCATATGGCGGTTGAACCAATGCGTGCTGAGCTGCGCCACCTGATCCAGTTTGCCAGGTTCTTCAAAATGATGCGTGGCACAGGGGATGACGCGGAAATCTTTTTTGCAGCACAGCTTTCCATAGGCCTCATCATTCAAACAGAGCACCAAATCATCGTAACCGCCCACGACAAAAAGCGTTGGAGAGCGCACCTCCTGGAGAACGTTGCCAACGAGATCTGGACGACCACCCCGCGAGAC
The DNA here is from genome assembly GCF_044222345.1 of Prosthecobacter sp. Taxonomy (GTDB): domain Bacteria; phylum Verrucomicrobiota; class Verrucomicrobiia; order Verrucomicrobiales; family Verrucomicrobiaceae; genus Prosthecobacter. The sequence continues at coordinate 182,114 of NZ_JBGANL010000003.1, read as the reverse complement.
CACGGCCGCAATGCGATCACCGAGTTCCGCAGCGGCAATGAGCGTGGCGGCGCCATCGGTGCTAGCACCAAAATATCCTATTTTGAGACCGCGCGCAGCCTTCTGCTTTTCCAGCCATCGTGTGACGCTGATCAGGCGCAGCGCCAGCAGGTCAATTTCAACGCGCAAGGCGCTGGTTCTTGCATCCTGCTGCATCTCTTTTTTTGTGAGCAGGTCCAGTTGCAATGTGCCGAGACCTGCCTCCCGCATCACCGACGCCAGGTATTGATCGTGCGCTTTGCCCAGGCCGCTGCCATGCGCGAAGAGCACCACGCCCGGCGCGTAGGGCGGCAGTTCCAGTTCACCTTCGAGATCAACATATCCAGCGGGAATTTTAACGGTGGTGGGCAACGTGTTTGGGGGAGGGACTGCGAGTGTTTTCATAGGTTGCTCATTCCTTGCAGCTAGAAAAGGCCTGCAGAAAAATGTGGGCCATGGAGTTCACGAAAGATCATCAGTAGGCACCCTCCCAACCCCGCCGCTTCCGCGCCATGGCCCCGGCATTCATGGTTCGTGCGGGCAACGGCTACTGCACCTTGACCTCGATGCTCTTGGGTTTGGCCTTTTCGTCCTTGGGCAGATGCACGCTGAGCACGCCATCTTTGAATTCGGCGCTGACCTTGTCGGCATTGACAGATTCAGGCAGGGTGAAACTGCGGATGAAACTGCCATAGGAGCGCTCGATGCGGTGGAACTTCTTGTCTTTTTCCTCCTTCTCGCTTTTGCGCTCGCCGGAGATGGTGAGCTCACCGTTTTCGACGCTTACTTTCACCTCCTCCTTTTTCAATTCAGGGAGCTCGGCTTTGACAAGGTATTCATTGCTGTCTTCAATGATGTCCACCAGCGGCGTCCACTGTGAGACGGTCATGGCTTCTTTCCCCCCGTTGCGTGTCAGCGATGTCAATCCGAAGAGACGGTCGAGACGGCTCTCCAGGCTGCCGAGTTCACGCAGGGGATTCCAGGATGTTAAGGCACTCATGATGTTTATAATTTTTGGTTTCTTGGGTGGTGATGGTTCGGCCTGTGCTGTCTGTTTCCACCCTGGCAGACTGCACCGGAAATTTATCGGGATTTGGTCTGCGGTTTTGCGGACTTTGGCTGGCTCCTGACCAGTCTTTTGCCAGCTGCCACCGTGGCAGACTTGGCCATGGTCTTCGCCGGCCCTGATGCTTTGGCAGCGGACTGCCGCGCCTTTTTGCCAAACAGCTGTTCCTCGGCTTGCAGCCAGAATTTGAGATCCTCACCAGGAGGACAATGAGCCTGCTGCCAAAGATGATAGGCCAGCAGGTTGGTTTCTTCTTCACGATTTTCAGTTCGGTGGTTTGGCATGGAGTTCATGGGGGGGATGGAAAAAACAAAAGACCCGCTTCTAGCCATTGATGCCCCAGAAGCGTGGAGCAGGTTGGAACTCCCCGCCGAAGGGCTTGGACCTGTTGAGTGAAGCAGGGCTTTTGCGGCGGATGCACTGCGTCGCAAAGTCGCAGTCCAGGCGCCGGTTAAAATCTTCCTTGCACATGAATTCAGTGCCCCAGGAGTCGGCCACTTGCTTCAGGTTGACGCTCAGCGGTCCCTGAGTGCTGTTGAATTCAAAATCCTCATCCTGAAGGGCGACGATGATTGGACGAGCCGGCTTATCCTGCAGGTGAATTGATTCAAACCACTGCCTCATATGATCTGGCAGCGGACTCTCGTCCGCAGCGGAGACCAAGAGCAAATCTGCTGATGCCGCCACACGAATCGACTTGGTGCGAGTGTCCTGCAATGCCAGCTTGTCAAAGCTCCAGGAAACAGAATAGACCTGCAGGGCGGGAAGCAGATTGAACTTGAGCCATTCGAGGGCCTCCATCGCGCGAATGCTTGTGAAAAAGCCATCATAAATGGCCATGACCGAAAAAGCAGGCTTGGGGGCCGTGGTGTTCGGTCTGCGCATCGCGGGTGGAGGTGCGGTGTGTTGCATGACCGCGAGAATGCGGAGTTTCGTCAAATCTGACAATGAGCAGAGTCCCTCCGCGTTCCTCAGTAAACGGCTTAGCCTTCATCATCAGAATCCGAGGGGAGAATTTTCGCCTCATGAAAGGGGGGGGATCTCATCAACTCTGGGCCAGTCATCATAGCCCGCCCTGAGGTGTTGGCGCTCTTCAACGTCGGTCATGCGGGAGCGGGATTATTCACGCCTGGGCAGATGGACGACCAGAAGATCGCCCTTGAACTCCAGGCTCGCCGCCTCGCTGGCCACATCCTCCGGCAGGGTGAAGTTCAGCAGAAAACTGCTGTGCTGACTCGTGAGGCGGTGATAATGCTTGTCCTTGTTGTTCTCCTCGAATTCGCTGCTGAGTTCAGCAAATATGGTCAGCAAATTGCCGTTCACCATCGCGATGACTTGATCCTGCCCGACATCGGCCAGACGGGCTGTCACCAAGTATTCGTGAGGACATTCAAGAAAGTCACAGGCCGGGTTTAAAGCCGGTTGCGCATGCAATTTGCGCTGGCTGCCAAGGCCTGCCAGCCAGCGGTGATTGAAGAGTGAGTCGATCCGACGGGCGAGATGGGCCAGGTTCAGATCGTGGGACAGGGGACAGTTTCCTCCTTTTGAATCTTCACCGTGAGACAAAACGGGCCGGAGATGCCGGGAGTGAGCTGACGTGCATCCACCGGAAATTTCACTTAGAATTTCCTGCCTAAGATGCCGGCCGTTCACGGCAGCTGGTGTCTCCTGCTGAAATTTTCCATTTCTCACGCGCCGATGCTAAATTATGGCCGGTCATGGACAATGAGGAGACCCTCTCGATGCATCTCAGCCAATGACTGAGATGATCACGGCCAGGCGGCGGAATGACCGCATCAATTCCGCACCACGTGCACGGCGCTGCCGTTGTCGATCCACTCGTAAATGAACCTGGCGGGATTACCGCCGTCCAATGGGACGCGTATGCAGCCATGGGAGGCGGGGTAGTTGGGCACGGAGGTGAAGCCGTGGATGAAGATGTTGCCGTTGATCTGAACGCTCCATGGCATGGGCGCGTTGTTGAAAAGCTTGGAATAATGCATCCGCTGGCGGAAAGGACCGGCAGTGAAGCTGCCGGCGGGAGTGCGGCCATTGCGGCCGGAGCTGATGCGGGTTTGCAGCACCAGGCGGCTGCCCTGCCATGCGCGGAGCTGCTGTGTGGCGAGGCTGACTTCCACACGTTTGGGGCTGACGATCAGGGTGAAGCGGTGAAAGCCCCACCGGATCATCATGCTGCCATCTTCTTCACGGATATTCACTCTGGCGCCAGCCAGTTCCAGATCGGTGGTGCGGATGAGTTCGGTGCCGTCGATGAAACGGCGCAGCGAGGAGTCGGGCACTGCAAAATCATGCAGCAGGATGCAACGGCCTGCCTCATCACGCTGCACCTTCCAGCGCAGCTGCCACGCAGCTTCATTCAGAGGCACGTAGATCACGCCGGGCTGCAGTGCAAAAGTGACGGCTTCGACGGGTGATTCGGCCTTTGAGTGTGTCGGATTCAGCAAGATCAGGGCTGCTGCGCCCAGCAGGAGGATGCAGTTTTTCATAACTGCTCCCCCACCCAGCGGACGGCGTAGTGGATGAGTTCGGTGCCGTTTTTCAGTCCGAGTTTTTCTTTGATGTGCCCCCGGTGGGTGTCCACGGTCTTGAGGCTGATGTGGAGTTCCTGGGCGATGGCGCGGTTGTCCTTGCCCTGACCGGTGAGGCGCAGGATTTCGAGTTCGCGGTCGGTGAGTTTGCCAATGGTCGAGGTGCTGGCTGAGGAGTGCGGACGGGAGAGGGCGTCGAGGATGGCTGCCGCGGTGCGCTCGCTGGCATAGACCTGCCCGCTTAAAATTTTGGTGATGGCCTCCCGCATCTTGTCGGGGCCTTCCTGCTTCATGATGTAGCCGCGCCCGCCGGCGCGCAGCACGCGTTCGGCATAGAGCTGCTCGTCATGCATGGAGATCATCAGCACGGGCAGTTCAGGCCGCATGGCATGAACGTCCTGAAGGAGCTCAAGACCACTTTTTCCGGGGAGGTTGATGTCCATGAGCACAAGGTCCGGCTTGAGATTTGAGATGGCGTCAAAAGCGTCGCGGGCGTTGTCTGCCTCACCGCAGACGACGAGGCCGGGGATGGCTGCGACGATGCGGACAAGGCCGTCGCGGAACACGGGATGGTCGTCGACGATGAAAACTTTTTTGGCGGGTGGGCCGGATATTGTTTTAGCCATGGGTGGGAATGGTACAGAGAACGGTGGTGCCGATGCCGGATTGATTGCGTTTTATGTCAAGAATACCACCTATGATGTCTGCGCGGTAATGCATGATGCGCAGGCCCATACCCCGGCGTTCAGGGGCAGACCAGGAAAAGCCCCCGCCCTGCCCCTGATCCTTCACGGAAAGCACGGTGCGGAGGGAATTGCAGGAGAGTTCAATGTCGATTTCCTTGGCCAGGCCATGTTTGACGGCGTTGGTCACGGCTTCCTGCGCAATGCGGTAGAGATGCGTGCCGGTGGTGTTGTCCGTATTGATGACCTCAGGGCATTTGCAACGGCAGCGGATGCGGAACATGCTGCTGGTGCGTGCGGCGAGTTCATCGAGAGCGGAGACGAGGCCGCCCGTCTGCACCGCCACGGGGTAGAGTCCTCGTGCAAGTGAGCGCGTCAGCGAGAGTGCGTCTTTGAGCAGGCTGGTGATCCTTTCCGCGCTTTCAATCTCAGGCGAGCCCGCCTTGATCAGGCTCGATTTCAGCAGGTCGCTCAGCAACCAGATGCCGGCGAGCTGCTGGCCAAGATCATCGTGCAAATCCTGGCCGATGCTCTGTTTTTCGTGTTCGCTGATGTGCAGGATTTCCTTCTCCAGCTTTTTGCGTGCGGCGATCTGCTGCTCCAGCTCGGCATTGAGGTGCTGAAGCTGCCGGGTGCGTTCTTCCACTCGTTTCTCAAGCTCCTCATTCAGCCGGCGGATCACCTGTTCGGCGCGCTTGCGCTCGCTGACATCCACATGGGCGATGACGACGGAACGGGGGCCGTTGCCAGTGAAGGGTGTGACGTAGCCGACGAACCAGCGCTGCGGGGTGAGCGAGAGGCAGGCGTATTCCATGCTGAAGCGCCTGACCTCGCCGCACATGACCCCGCGGATGCCGGCGGCAAAGCGCGCTGCTTCTTCGGCGCCTTCACCAGCGGCGGCAGCACACGCGGCCAAGTAGTTGCAGCCCACGTCCCCGGTGCAGATGGCGCCGCCACCGGCCTTTGCAAAATCAGTCCATGACTGGTTCGCGCTGATGATCCTGCCGTGGGAATCCAACACCACGATGCTTGCGGGAATGGCCTCCAGCGTGGACTCGGCGAGGCATCTTGCCTTTAAAATCTCATCTTCTGCCTGCACGCGGTCATTGATGATTTCGGCAAAGAGAATGATGCCTCCGATCCCGCCTTTCGCATCGTGCCACGGGCGGATCTCCCACTTGACCCAATCGAGCATGCCGTCGGCACGCAGGAACTGGTCGCGCTGACAGCTCTCAGTGGCACCGGCCAGACAACGCTGGTGGATCTGCCTCCAGTGTTCGGGGATTTCCGGAAAGATTTCGTAGTGGGAGCGGCCGATGAGATCGCCGATATTGAGACGAAAATCCTTGGCCCAACGATCGCTGACCGCGAGGTAGCGCATTTCGAGGTCAAACATCACCACGGGAGCTGGCGTGTGTTTGATGAAGAGGCGCAGCCGCTCTTCGCTTGCAATCAGGGCCTGCTCGATCTGCTTGCGGTTGGTGATGTCTTCCACGACGCCCACGATGCAGCGTACGGTGCCGTCGTCATGGTACAAGGTCGTAGCCGTGCCGCTGACCCAGATCATGGCGCCGTCCTTGCGAAGATAGCGGCGTTCCGCCTCATAAATGGTCACTTCACCCCGCAGGATTTGCTCCACGCAATGGTGGCTGATCTCCCTGTCGTCCGGATGGGTGAGATCTGGGGGGGACATGCCGCCGAGGAGTTCCCCGCGGCTGTAGCCGGTGATGGAGCAGAAGCGATCGTTGACGCGGGTGAAGAGTCCACGGGCATCCAGCTCGATGGAGCCAATGCCGACATTCTCAAAGAAGCCGCGGAAACGCGCCTCGCTGTCCTGCAGCGTCGCCTGGGCATGCTCGGTCTTTTCGCGGGCGGTGATGGCCTCTTTCACCAGGTGGAGCGCCGCCAGACGGGACTCTTGCAACGATTGATTCGCCAGGGTGAGTTCCGCCGTGCGTTCGGCGACACGGCGCTCCAGTTCGGCATGGGAGCGGGCCAGTTCCTGCTCAGCGGCAGCGAGACGCGCGTGCTCCTGCAGCCGCGCCAGCGCGCGCTGAACCACGGTGGGCACCAAGGTGATGAAGTTCACATCCTTGACGAGGTAGTCGAGCGCGCCACGCTTCATCATTTCGACCGCCACGCGCTCGTCCCCCTGGCCGGTGATGATGATGAAGGGCAGGTGGTCGTGGAACCCGTCCAGGCTGTCAAGCAGGTCGTTGCCCGCCAATCCCGGCAGTTTCAGATCCAGCAAGACCAAGTCCGCCACGTTGTCATTCAGCCAGGAGACGGCCTCCTCGCCGGAAGATACGCAGACGGTGTGATGACCGTCCCGCTCCAACTCAAGCGCGATGAGACGGGAGATCCCGGGATCGTCATCCACCACCAGGATGGTTGCGTGCGTGTGAAGGGTGGGCATGAGCTGTCAAGGGTGTTCGTGGATCTCAGGTATTTGAACAACAGTGTCGTACACGCCGAACTGAGCGATGGTTTCCGCAAAAATTGTCGTTGTCCGCGGGTCGGACAAAGTGGCTGGTGCAGGCCCGAAGGCGGCAGGGCGCGGTCTCTCCCGTGGGGGGTGAGCATGCTGATGGCCGCCTGCGCAGGAAGGGGGATCCCTTGATGTGCTGCAGTGCTTCAGATTTCATGGTCTAAATTCACAGGCATCCCCCGAATTTGCCGGATGAGGGGCTGGCTTTGAAGCAGCGCTGGAGTGGAGGCTGGGAATGACGGATGCGAGCTTGAACTCTGAGCGTGCATGGAAATGCAGGGGCCGCGGCGCCCTGCCACGGGGCGCAGTCCCACCTCGTCCGTGCGGCCCGTTCTTTTTCTCCGCCATGGCGGCTCGGCAGCACAGCCCATGGGATGGCTGTGTTCAAAATTCATGGTGCATGAATGAGCCGCCCAGACCACCGCGACAACGGGGCATGGGCCGTTCAAGTCTCAGCCAATGGCTGAGACTGTCTGCGAGTTTTCTCTGAGAGGGCGCTTCCTCTTTGCATTGATTCAAGGCGGCACTTGGCGGGGTCATTGCGCAGCGTGTCGATTGGATTTGAAACCCGGACATCCTGGCACGAAGCCAAGGGTCCGGCTCAGCCGCCGCTGGCAACTTCAGAGCCTGTTTTAACCACCTGCCGGACCGCCTGAAGGGGCTCTCCAGTGATTATGAGGCTGCCGCCGAAGCCGACTCTCTGGGCAGGCTGCAGGTGACCTGGGTGCCGCTGCCGGGCTGCTTTTCGATGGCGAGACGGCCACCGATCATGCCCGCACGATAATGCATGATACGCAGGCCCATGCCCTGCTGCTGCGGATCCGGCGCGCCGATGCCGATGCCGTCATCCTTGATGGTGAGAGAGAGGGTTTCCACGTCAGAGGACAAGATGATGCGTACGTGCCGGGCATGGCCATGCTTGACGCCATTGCTCACCGATTCCTGAGCGATGCGGTAGAGGTGGGTGGCGGCGGTGTTGTCATTCATCTGAACCGCCCGGGGGCATTCGAACTGGCAGTCTATATGGAACATGCTGGTCATGCGTGCGGCAAGATCATGCAAGGCAGACATGAGGCCGTCAGGCTCAGCGGCCACGGGGTGGAGTCCGCGGGCGAGGCTGCGAGTCATGGCGACGGTTTTTTTCAGGAGGTCTGTGATCCTGGCGGCTTCAGGCGCTTCGGGAGCGTCGCGGGCGGCAAGGCTGCGGCCCAGGATGGTGGCCATGATGCTGAGGCCTGCGAGCTGCTGGCCGAGATCATCATGGAGATCCCGGCCGATGCGCTGCTGCTCAAGCTCGCTGATCTGGAGGATTTCCTGCTCCAGACGCTGGCGGTCGGCTTCGGCGGCGGCGAGGCGCTGCTCCTTTTCCAACTGTGAGAGCGCACGGCGGACCACGGTGGGCACGAATTCGATGAAGTTCACATCCTTGACGAGGTAGTCGAGAGCGCCGCGCTTCATCATGTCAACGGCCACGCGTTCGTCGCCCTGACCAGTGATGATGATGAAGGGCACGGAGAGTCCAATGGACACCAGCGACTCAACCAGCGCCGGTCCTTCCATGTCCGGCAGTTTGAGGTCGAGGAGCATCAGGTCTGCGCTGTGGTGTTTCAGCCATTGAGTGGCTTCCAGCCCTGAGCCGGCTGTGGCGGTTTGAAACCCCTCCCGCTGGAGTGCGCGGCCGATCAAGCGGGTCAGCCCCGGATCGTCATCCACCACAAGGATCGTGATTGGCGGCTGGGCGGCGGACATGACGGGATCAGGGCTTGCCGTTGATCTCCGGCACCTGCACGAGGGAGACGAACAGTCCGAGCTGCTTGATGGCCTCGACAAACTTGTCGTAGTCCACCGGTTTGACGATGTAGCTGTTGCAGCCCAACAGGTGGCAGCGCTCGATTTCGCGCGGGTCATCCGTGGTGGTGAGCATGATGACGGGGAGCTTGCGCAGGAAAGGGTCTTCCTTGATCTGGCGAAGGGCTTCGACGCCGTCCACCTTGGGCATGCGGATGTCCAGCATCAGCAGGTAGGCAGTGTCACTCTTGCGATGGGGTCCGAGCCCGCGGCGGAAGAGGAAATCGAGCACTTCCTGGCCGTTCTCGAAGAACTGAACAGGGTTGTGAAGGCCCACGCGGCCCAGATTTTTTTGGATGAGCCGCGCGTGGCCGGCGTCATCTTCGGCGATGATTATTACTACCTCCTCTGTCATGCTCAACGATTAGACTTGGCGGGCAAAGCTGGCAAGCTGACAAAAAAGGTGCTGCCTTGATCCGGGCTGGACTCGACCCAGATCCTGCCATCCAACCGTTCCAGAATGCGCTGGGCGATCGTGAGGCCAAGCCCCTCCCCGTTGCTGTGCGCGGGGTTCAGCCGATGAAAAATTTCGAACGCTTTCTGCTGGTGCGCGGGCGCGATGCCGATGCCGTTGTCCCTGACCTTGTAGGTGACGTGAGAGCCCTCGACCTGGCCGCTGAGGCTGATGAGGCCGGCACGCGCGGGATCGAGATATTTGATGGCGTTGTCGAGGAGGTTGGAGAAGACCTGATTGATCTGCATGGCGTCACCAAGGCAGTCAGGCAGATCACCGATGTCCAGCCGGGCACCGGCCTGCTGGAGCTGAAACTCCATGGCGTGGGCGATCTGCTGGATCATTTCGCGCATGGAGAGCCTCTCGACGGTGAGGGCCGCACGGCCAAGCCGTGAGAAGCGCAGCAGGCCTTTGAGCAGGGAGTCGATTTTTGACACTCCGGCCTGGATGAACCCCAGGGACTCCGGGATGTCTTCTTCAATGGCCAGCCGCAGGTCCGCCTTCGGCACGGCAGCTCCTGATGCTGCAGCCATGGTCTTTTGCAGGTCCTCGCAGGTGCGTGCCAGCTCCCGGCTGAAGCCCTGGATGTTTACCAAGGGAGAGCGCAGATCATGAGAGGCCACGTAGACGATGGCCTCGAGCTCCTTGTTTTTTTCCGCGAGGGACTGGGCAAGCTCTGCGAGCTTCTCTTCGTCGCGCTTGCGCTGGGTGATGTCTGTGCGGATGGCGATGTACTGCTGGGGTTTGCCGCTGGCGTCCACAAACGGAAAGATGGTGGTATGCACCCAGTAGATGCTGCCGTCTTTGGCGCGGTTGCGGATTTCCCCCTTCCACGTTTTGCCGTGGCCGATGGTGCTCCACAGGTCATGGAAAAAATCTTTGGGATGATGGCCGGAATTGATGATGCGGTGGTCCTGGCCGAGAAGCTCGCTGCGGCTGTATTTGGAGATTTCGCAGAATTTGTCGTTCACGTAGGTGATGATCCCGCGTGCATCGGTGGTGGCGACAATGGAGTGGGCGTCGAGCGCCGCCTTGAGATCGATCAACTCTTTCACCAGCACGAGCTGCCCGTCATCTGTGAGGCCATCCCCAGACAGGTGGTCCGCCGCCGGAGGGGTGGTTTCGAGGAGCCTGAGCTTCTCAATGAGCTCAGCCTTGGTCATGCCGGAGTAATCAGTCATTCGCAGACCAATGTGGCGGGGGGCAATGCCAAAGCGCAATGAAAAAATAGGCAGGTGCAGGTCCTGGCTGCTACTTCATCTTTGACTTCAGTTTGAGCGTTTCTCCGGCCACCATGAAACTGCCGCAGCCGCGATGATGGAGGGTGCGGGGATTTTTGACGGCGGGGTCGATCCAAGCGTGCACCACTTCAAGGACGAACAGCGAGTATTTGGACACCATCCGGGTGTCCACCACGCGGCACTCCAGACTGGCATGGCACTCGGCGATGAGCGGTGCGCCGACTTTGCTGGCCGGCAGCGGTGTGAGGTGGAAGCGCTTGAATTTGTCGATCTTTGCCCCCGAGGTATTGCCGCAGCCGACGACCTTTTCCGCCAGCTCCACGGTGGGGATGTTGATGACGCATTCCCTGCTGGCTGTGAGCAGGTCGAAGGAGTGATTGCGGTCACTCATGACGATGGCCGCCAGCGGGGGTTCAAAGTCGAGCATCATGTGCCACGACAGGGTCATGATGTCGCGGCGGTCCTTGTGGGCCGTCGTCACGAGAACGACCGGCCCGGGTTCAAGCAGGCGGTAAACCCTGGACAAGGGACAGGACCTGCGTGCGGCCATGGGGGTCAGCTGTGGTTTTTCTTCCAGTGCTGCGGGGGCACCAGACGAACGCCCTCCGGCCAGGTGGCGCCTTGTTGGATCCAGTCGTGCAGCAGCTGCGCGCCTTCCTGCTCCATGCCTTCTGGTGTCGGCGGCATGGCCACCGGACTTTCGTGCCCCAGCAGGAGCACTTTGTAGAGGAGGCTTTGATGCGGCGAGCCGGGCAGGATCACCGCACCGCTGCGCCCCCCCTTCATGGCGAGCTTCCGTGTTTCGAGGTTCAGCCCCGCGCAGACATACTGGTGCTGATGGCACTCCAGGCAGCGTGTTTCGAGCAGAGGCTTCACCTCGGTCACAAAGTCCACCGCCTGCGGCTTATTCACCTGCATGCAGGAGGCCAGTCCAAGCAAGGCCGTGATGGCGGAGAACAGCTTGATTTTCATAGGGGTGGAGCGGGAAGGGTGGCGATGAATCAGGCGGAGAAGCCGAAGCGATGCTTCACCTGCACCGAGTCCAGATCGAGAGATCTGCCCAGAAGGCGCGAGGCGAGACGCTCCGCCGCGACGCGCAGCATGCGATCAGCCTGACCGGCTTCGAGTTCGGCACCCTCATGCTTGATGGCGCTGATGCGTGCGCCGACGGTGAGCAAGTTCATGAGAAAGTCCTCAGCCTCGACCGGATCGTCCGTGCGATGAGTGTCCAGACGATGGTTGTGCTGTGGATGGATGACGTATTCGATGTCAAATTTAGCAATCATGGCGGTGGTGGGTTGATGGTTGAATTGAACTTACGGCCTTATGATGACATGCGGCATGCCGGCCTGCACAGCCTGAGGTGGTGTTTTTGGTTCCGTTTTTGTGCGGTGAAGGACGGGAAGGAAGCGGCTCAAGTGGCAACGGGGGGCCTGACGACGAGCAGCGAGCAAGGCAGCCGTGTCAGCAAACGTTCTGCCGTCGATCCCATGAGCATGTAGCGCAGATTGGTGCGGCCGATGCCGCCGACGATGATCAAGTCTGCCTTTACCTCCTCGGCATGGGCGGCGATGCCGTTGCCGTAATTCAATGATTCTCGAAGCACCTCACTGGCATTGATGCCCTGAGCGGCTTCACTGACAAATTCATGGAGCTCCCGGCGCAGGCCCTGCATGAGGGTCTGGCGTTCCGCAGGAGTGAATGTGACGGTGGGATGGCCGATGCCCACCAATGCATCTCCGGTGGCGCCATAAGGGGTGGCGATCAGGGGCTCCTGCCACACATGGAGGAAATCCACGCTGGCCGAGTCTTTGATGGCGATGCGGCGAGCGGCCGCCATCACCTCTTTCGCTGTGTCTGAGAAGTCAATGCAGGCAACGACTCTCTGAAAGGCATGCGGGTGAGTCGAGCGCACCAGCAGCACACGAGAAGGAGACTTGCGGGCAAGCTTGCAGGACACGGAGCCTGCGCCGGCGGGAGTCTGGCCGGCACCTTCGATCCCGGCGACCAGCAGGTCCACGTTCAAAGTGCGGACGTGCTCAAGGATTTCATGCAGCGGGGTGCCGATGGCAATGGTGACCTCCACAGCGGCGGGCACCTCCGACTGGGCCAGCCAGGCATGGAGCGCAGTCCGGGCGCCTTCCGTTGCCGAAGCGGCCTGGCTCTCATAGGCGGATTCACGGCTGGCGGCCAAGGTGGCGACGGATGAGGAGTCAACCACATGCAGCACGTGCAATCTGGCCCCCTGCAGACGGGCGATCCGTGACGCCTGCTCAAGTGCGGCGCGAGATCCTGTGGAAAAATCGATGGCGACGAGGATGGTTTTAAGCGTGCTCATGGTGTGGGCGGGATGAATGTGTCATGCATGTAAACGCAATGTGCCGGGCTGATAAACGGGCTCTTTACGTCATATCATTGCGAATTCTGTGCGGATATTGATCTTACGTTTCATTTCTTAGAAGCCTTCATGGAGCCATGGATGCCAACCTGCGATGAAATGATAAGGATCGCAATCATCCATTGCAGGCGTCAGGTTCCGGGGATCATTTACACCTTCAACCCATGAGTGAAAAAATCGACACCCTGCTCGACAAGATGCGAGCGCTGGAATCGGAAATCCTGCGCGAGCTGCAAAAGAAGGAGCTGGAATTTTTCTACGAGGTGCGCCAGGGCCGGATCCGCTTTACAGAGGAGGCGCACGCGCGGCACAAGCTGCTGGTGAAGCGGTTCGCGGCGTATGTGCGGGACTCACGCTTCATGATCATTCTCACGACGCCGGTGATCTGGGCCTGCTTCATTCCCATCGCCCTGATGGACGTGTGCATGATCGTGTACCAGGCCATCTGCTTTCCAATCTATGGCATCCCGAAGGTGAAGCGCAGCGACTACATCAAGCTGGACCGCAAGCATCTGGCCTACCTGAACTGGGCGGAGAAATTCAACTGCGAGTACTGCGGCTATGCCAACGGGGTGCTGGCCTGCGCCACGGAGATCGCCGCGCGCACGGAGCAGTACTGGTGCCCGATCAAGCACGCGCTGCGCATGAAGTCCATGCACAGCCGCTACCGGCATTTCTTCGACTACGGCGATGCCGAGCACTACCGGCAGCACATAGAAACGGTGCGGCGTTCCTTTGAGGACATTCCCAAGAGTGATGAGCCGGAGACGCCCCCACCGCCAGCGCATGATCCGCCCGGCAATGACCAAACCGCGAGCAGCCGCCCATACGTAACCATGATAGAATAAGCACACTGCCATGAAAACGAAACCAACAGCCACACCCGCAACCACAGAAGCCAAGGCCAAGCCCCTCCCACGCAAGCTGGGGGCCAACCACAGCGAGACCGCCAGCCGGCCCCGCAAGCATGACAACAACTTCAAACAATCCAAGGATCTGCGCGAAGACCGTGGCGTCCGCCAGTTGAAGGCCAGCCCGAAGGCACAGTCCGCACGTGGCGGACGCTGAGGTGCAGCAAGCATTTTTCACGGATGACTCAGCCGCCGTGTGGGGAGGCGTGAAGGATGCGTGCCATGAATGCGCTGAGCCTCGAAGGAGGGACGGTGACCTGTGGCGGGATTCACATGGGTGACATCCTGGCCCTGCCGCATGGCGATCTCCGGAACGGAGCACCGCCTCTGCTCCATGGCCAATCTCACCCGCAGGAATGGGAATGGCGATGAATTCTCCACTTGCTCGCGGCAAGCATTCCTGTGCGGATGAGGCGGCAAAGCTTTCCGCCGGAGGCCGCCAACGAAGACCGGTCCTGCCACGCGCGGGCGACCTCAGCGGGGCTGCCGTGCTGGCGCCATGAACCAAGAATCCGCATGAACTCCGATGCCACACAACGTCTGCTGGATTTTCTATCCAACGCCGGTTCCTACCCGCACCGCCCGCCGCAGGTCACGCGGGTGCAGACGCATGCTTCATGGGTCTTCATCGCGCCGCCCTTCGTTTACAAAATCAAGAAGCCGGTGAACCTGGGCTTTCTCGATTTTTCCACGCTCGAACTTCGGCATGCCGACTGCCTGCGTGAGGTGGCGCTGAACCGGCGCCTCGCTGAGGATGTTTATCTGGGGATCGAGCCCATCTGCGAGCATGCAGGCAACCTGCATTTCGGCGGATCTGGAGTCATCGTCGAGTGGGCAGTGAAGATGCGGCAGATGGACCCGCGCTATTTTTTGCCGGAGCTCATGAAGACTCAGAAAGTGGGGAGTGGTGAAATGGACCGCATCGTGGCAAAGCTCCAGCGCTTTTACGCCACGCAGCCACCGCTGCCGCCGGGCGAGGTGAATGCGGCCACTGAGCGTCTGCGGCAGTGCACCGAGGACAACTTCAAGACTTGCGCGTCATTCGTCGGCCAAAGCCTCTCGCAGTGCGCGCTGGATGCGATCGTGCATTATACCCGCGGGTTCTTCGCAAGGCATGGCGCCCTGCTCGATTCACGCCTGCACGACGGCTGGATCCGCGACTGCCACGGCGACCTGCATCTTGAGCACATCCATCTCTCTCCGGAGTCAGTGTGCATCTATGACTGCATTGAGTTCAATACTGACCTCCGCTGCATCGACGTGGCCTGTGACATCGCGTTTCTCGCCATGGATCTTGATTTCAATGGCCGCCCCGATCTGGCGCGCCACATTGCAGAGCGATTCGCGCTCTTGCTGGATGACCACGGAATGAAACCGCTGATGGACTTTTACAAGTGCTACCGTGCCTGTGTGCGTGGCAAGGTGGAGAGCCTGCATGCCCATGCTGAGACCGTGGAGGAAGGTGAGAAGGAATCGAGCCTGCAACTGGCGCGGCGCTATTTTCGGCTCGCGCTGCAGTACGCGCTGGGCGGCTCCAAGCCATGCGTCTTTGTCTTTATGGGCAAGGTGGCCTCAGGCAAGTCGGCGCTGGCCGAAGCTCTGGGGCGGGAGACAGGCTGGCCGGTGCTGTCTTCCGACCGTGAGCGCAAGAGACTGGCGGGCAAGCCATTGAATCATCGCGGCAGCGAGGAGGAGCGTGCCGCGCTGTATGCGCCCGCCATGACGAGTGAAACCTATTTGCTGCTGTTTGAGCAGGCGCTCGCCACCCTGCGTGAAGGGCGCAGCGTGATCCTCGATGCGACGTTTTCCAAACGCGAGCACCGCGCTGCGCTGCAGGAACGCATGGCTGCGGAGGGCTGTGACGTGCGATGGATCGAAGCCCATGCCAGCGAGGCGGTGGTGCGCAAGCGGCTGCTGCAGCGTGATGGGGACCCTGAAGTGGTGTCCGATGCACGGCTGGAAGACTGGAAGCGGCTGAGCGCCGGCTACGAGCCGCCTGATGAACTGCCGCCGGAGGGGAGGCGGTACATTTTGACCGATGGCAAAACTGGACAGGTATTTGGCAAGCTGCTGAAGGGACTGGTGGATCTGGAGCCACACAAGAACGGGAGATTTTAATGCATCGCCGTCCGTGGATGTGCATACCAGGTGAGGCTGGGATGTATTACCAAGCCTTATAAAGGCTTATCGGTGATGGTGGCAGATCTTGATGCCCTGAGGGTAGATGTAGCCGATGCGGTCCGGCAGGCAGGGCGGCCCTGCCGCGTTTTTCACACCGGCCATCCGAAGGAGGACACAAGTCATCAGCCCTGTTATTAAAAATCAAATTCCATCTAAAAATTTCATGCTTCTTTATACCACATCAAGCAGCTTCAGGGAGGTGCTAACGCTCGCGGCACAGAAGAATAGCCAGTGGTCACTAAATCCATAATTAGTCATTTAATTTAACTTATTATGAACATCCACCAATTGACACTCACTATTTTTCATCTTCTTTGACATAATTGTAAGCCTTACACCTAACATAGGAGACCATTATGCGAAATTTGATCGAAGGCCCTGTTCTGGCGGTCCGAGCCATTGGCGGGCTGCATGTCGTAACTTTGGCGTGGGACTTTGTCGAAGGCCAAGATGCCAAAAAAAACAGACTGCTGGGCTTTGCCATTGAGCGCTCTGAAATCGCCAAAGGTGAGGTGATCGAGCGCTATTTCCTACGGGGGATCAAACGCTTCAAGTTTAAGGACGAAGGTGCGCCTGCAGCTTCGCCCATGCCTACCTCCGAGCACCCCATCCAGTCGTTCCAGTGGGGCGACTATACTGCGAAACCGGCAACGACCTACCGCTACCGGGTCATCCCTGCGTATGGCGTGCCCAAGCTGCTGGAGCTAGACGAAGCCTCGGCAACCACGGTCGAAATCAACACAGAGGCGGAAGAGGGGCCTAGAGGAGGACAAGGAAATGCCCGGCATGACGTCTATTTCAACCGTGGAGTCGCCGGCTCCCAGGCATACGCCCGCAAGTTCGGGAAAAACAAGCCCGACGAAAACGACCCAAAATCCGAACAAATGAAATGGCTTTCGCGCGGTCTTTTTGAAGCGCTCACCGGTTTCATCAAAATCGCCGCAGGCGAGGATGCTGCCGACTACAAGCTCAGGGCCATGCTTTATGAGTTCCGCTATCTGCCGGTGGGGCAGGCGTTCGCAGCGGCCAAAAAGCAAGGGGCGGACGTGGCGATTCGCTATGAAGCTCAGAGCTATCTTGAGGAGAATGAGGCGATGATCGCCGAGGCGAGGATCAAAGGCATCTGCAAGCCGCAGAAATCAAGGGCCGGCATCCGGCACAACAAGTTCATTGTGCTGATCCACAAGGACAAGCCCGTGGCGGTTTGGACAGGCTCCACCAACATCTCCGCTGGAGGTATTTTCGGACATTCGAATGTCGGGCATATTGTATGGGATGACGACATCGCCAGACTCTACCTCGAATACTGGCAACGGCTAGCTGAGCCTGATGTGACGCGCGGCCGGCTGGTAGCCGCAAACCTCAAAGCAGAGGCCACTCCTGCGCCAGAGTCTGCGCCGCCTGCCGGACGCATGCTGACGCTCTTCAGTCCGCGCGATGACAAAGAGGAGGTGCCTACCCTGCACTGGTATGCAGATGTGATGCGCTCGGCCAAACGGATGATGTGCATGACCTTTGCCTTCAATCTGGACGAGATCTTCGAAGAGATCCTGGAGAGCAAAGATGAGACGCTTCGCTACGCCGTTTTCGACAAGACGCTCGACGAAGGCATTGTGGCCCAGATTGACGCGGCGGAAAACAATGTGATCGCCTCAGGAGAAAAGCTGGAAAAAGGCGACATGGTGAATTTCCTTGGAGAGCCGCTGACTGGTTTTAACAAAAACCGTTACATTCACGACAAGTTCATCCTCGTGGACCCTCTCGGAGAGGATCCCATCGTCGTGACCGGTTCTGCCAATTTTAGCAAACCTTCTCAGGCGACCAATGACGAGAACATGCTGGTCATTCGTGGGAATGAACGGGTCGCAGACATCTACTTTGGTGAATTCATGCGCATCTTTGACCACTTGTATACCCGCTACATCGTCGCACGAATGAAGGCCGCAGGAACAAACAATCCTGATGCCGGATACCTCAAAGAGAAGACGAACGAATGGCTCCCCCCCCATTTCACGAACATCCGCAAATCCCTGCGTCGAAACTACTTCATGGGACGATAAACCCGCCCCGTGCCCTCCCGGGTGTTCTGCCGACGGAACATGCCGAGGGCTTCGAAGGGCACGGAGACGCCTTGGCGGAGGACGAGGCAGCTGAGTTTGGCGGCATTTTTGAGGACGCTTTTTGCGACTCCGATCAAGCCGAGCGGGGCCACCTTGATGTCGTCAAACGGGCCCTGCACCTGCATCTCCATGAAGGCGACGCTGATGGGCGCGATGATGACCCCGACAACGCCGCGCACGTTGGCGCGGCCATGGCCTTCCACGGTGCGCTTGTTCAGATTCACGGTGCCACGGGCGGTGACGACGATGGACTGCCCGAGCACCTTCATGGACTCCACCATGGCGACGCCCTTCGTCATGATGAACCGGGCGCGCACCTCCTCGGTGCCATGCAGGCGCTCGTGATGGAGGATTTTGGGGAAGATCTGATAAGCCTGATCCAGCAGGGGGACGTGGACGATGGGCGCATCGATGAGATCCAGCGTGCCGTTGCCGGTGGAGTTGCTGGGGTCATCGCCAATGACGCCGCGACAGGTGAGCGTCATCTGCGCATTCTCCAGCTTGGCGTTGAGCTTTCCCACCCAGGGCGAGAGGGTGTCCAGGTGCAGGGACTGCAGCGCGACATCGGCATCGCTGAGTTTTTTGCCATCGTAGATGGCGGTGAGCGCGAAGCTGCCGCCGAGCATGCGCCCCTTCAAATCATGGAAATGCCAGGCGCGGTGATCGTACGAGACTCCGCCCTGAAGGTGCTCAATGACCAGCGGATGCTCGCGCACGGTGACCACGAGGTCTGCGGCGCTGCGGATGCGCATGGAGCCCAGCGTCCACTACGGCGGATGGGCCCCGGATTTGAAAACAAAATCCTCGGCGATGATGTCTGGAAAGGCGGGGACCTTCACGTCCTTCGGCAGGCCTGCTGCGAGCACGGGGATGTTGAGCGCGAGCTCCAGCAGATTGGCATCGCCGCTGAGGCGGGAGATGGTCAGCGCTCGGTCTTGCCCACGCGCTGGCCTTTGAAGGTGTCTTTGCGCCCGGCGGTGTCGATGAGCGTGCCGGAGAGCAGCAGCGGCTGGTCCTGCCAGCCTGCGAGGGTGGCGTCCACGGCGGCAGTGCCTTTCTCGAAGGCGATCTGGGAGGAGAGCTTTAAGTCTGATTGGGAGATCCGGGCATCCTCCTCCGCCTTCTTCATGGGCACGCCGTGCAGCTCCAGCTTGGGGCCGCTGCCGTGCAGGGTGGCGGTCCACTGCGCAGCGTCGGGGCGGAGATCGACTGTGAAGCCGCCGGTGATGGCGAAGGTGCCGCCGCCGGGCTTGAAGCCCAGCATGTTCATCACGGCGCGCACGGGTTTCAGCCGCAGCTTGATGGCCTCCGTCTGGCGCGGTTTGTCGGGGCTGGCTTTGGCAGTGAGGATCTCCCCGGTCACGGCGATGGACACCGATCCATTGCGGGTGTCGAGCTGCGCGATCTCGATCTTGTCATTATGCACGGAGAGATCCGTGGTCACGTGCTCAAACTTCACCGGCCCGTCCACATCATGCAGGGTGAGGGTGCCGTCCGTGATGTGCCAGCGCGTGACAGCTTTGCGCGTCTGCCACACCTCGCGCCACAGGATGTCCACATGCAGGGCGCTGATTTCGATCAAAGGCTCATTGTCCGGCAGGCCGCGCAGCGCCGCGTTGTTCAGGGTGATCCCGCCGAAGAGGGACCATGACTCGCTGCTGCTGGTGAGGTTCAGCCCCCGCTCCGTCAAACGCTGCCGCAGGGTGGACTGCGCAGTGCTGACCAGCCAGTGGTAAGCGCCGAACAAGACCACCCCGAGAACCGCCGTGACGATGAGCGCCATGCGGAGCCTGCGGTGGGAGGAAAGGACTTTGGCTTGAGACATCGGATGGGGGTGAAGGGCTGCCGCTGGAGGCGTTGCGGCCCGGATTGAGGCAGGAGGTTCAGTGCGGCGTATCTCGTCACAGCTATCGTTGCGGATGGCGGCGGCGGTTCTGTCATTTGTAGGCGCTGCGCTGTGGCCATGCCATGCTGTGGGGTGTGGCCACGAAGTAACAGCGAATCATTAGGAAACGTGACAGCAGGCAGGGAGTTTAATCCTTGCGTGGATCTGGGAGATCCCCATAATAGCCAGATGAGAATGATCGTTATCTTGCTGGCGCTGGGCATGTGGGCCGTCCCTTCGGCGTGGGCAGCAGAGCCAAAGCCAAAGATTCAAGTGGGCCCGATCTCCAAGGGCAGGACTTTGCCTGAGACGAGGCGCATCAACGGAGTGTTTGCCCCGTCGAAACCAACCATCGAATTCAGCGTGACGCTCACGGAGAGCATGCCGATGAAGAACATTATGGGCATGATTTACTTTTTCGATGCCAACAACAATCTGGTCCACCAAACGGGTGAGACCCCGGAGATGGACCGAACCAAGATCGATGAGGAGTCCGCCAAAAAGCTGGAACGCATGAAGCGTGAAAACCCAAAGGCCACGAGCTTTGTGGTCGTAGTTGAGGGACCGACCACGGCGAAGGCAGGAAAGAAATACTACTACCGTCATGTGATACAGGAGCAAGATCCCAAGTGGACCCACGTCGTGGTCGTGGTCGGCGGCAGTAGCGGTGACTGCACCGCGCGAGTCTTTCCGAAGTTTGACCCCAAGCTTTTGAATTTTCCCGGCAAAGCCAAGATCACTCGTTGGTTTGAGTCCTAGTTCAGAGACGCAGCAGCGCAGCGACAAGTCTCATCAGTCCCTGCGCGGCGTTGCCCAAGACTGAGTCCGGCGGCCCGTCAGGCCACGATGTCAGAGGTGAATGGCGGATGGCGCGCTGTAGCCATGCTCATGCAGAGCATGCGGGTGGCCGCTCATTGCGCCTCCACTTATCCCCCGCGTTTCTTCCGCCCCCCGATCTTCGTGCCGCTGGCGATGATCTGCTCATGCAGGCGCTGCAGGCAGGCTTTCCAGGTGGCTTTGTCGAGGGGGATGTAGCGCTCCGTGCCATCGGGGAAGACCTTGGTTTCGAAGATGTTGCTCGGCTGCTGGATGATCTCGTCGTAGAGGCCGTGGATGAAGAAGGTGCGGGTGTCCGCGCCGTCTGGCCAGGGACTGGGCTGGCCCTCCGCCTCCTGGATGGCAGCCGCAATCGCGGAGAGAATTTCCACGGGATTCAAAACGATGCCGATGGTCTTGCCGCCTTCGAGGTAGTCGGCCATGACGATGCTGATCCGCCCGAGGACCGCTGCCGCCTGAGTGGTGTCTGCTTTGCCTTTTCCCGCAATGAGCTTCTTCAGTTCGCCCTCGGTAAGAATAGGGCGCGCAGATGCAGGCGCACGCGCAGATGCAGGCGCACGCGCAGATGCAGGCGCACGCGCAGATGCAGGCGCACGCGCAGACGAGGAAGCGAACGCCGCGGGTGCTTCCGCAGGGTGGGTGTTCTGGATCTCGCGTCGAGGGGCACGCATGGGGAAAGTTTATAGCATGCTTAGAACTTCATGGCGAAAAAGGACGGCCTCTCATTTTTTTGGCAGATCGCCATGATTGGCGGAGGGTATCCTCTTGTCCTGCGGGTGTGGATGGAGCGAGTGCGCTGGGCGCGGCGGGAGCGTGAGAGATCAGGCCGATCGTTTCCAAATCCGATTTCGCCAGACGTGCTGGCCAAAGTTCAGGGAAGCCCCCTTGAAACCGATGCACTCTCTTGGACTTCAAGAAAGTGGAGGCGAGGGGAGTTGAACCCCTGTCCGAATCACCGTTGCCCGTAGCGTCTCCATGCTCAGTCTCATCTTTGGTCTCGGTGGGAGGCGGCTTGAGACAGCCTACTCTTCACCCAGCGTCCTGTTTGATCTCGTTTGTGACCCGGTCGCCCGGCCAACAAACCAGCCTGGTAGTGGCATCGTTCAGGCTACCAGACATTGCCTGAAGGATGTCGCAGTGCTTAAGCTGCGAGTGCTAGCTCGTTAGAGTTTGCATTTGTGTTTTTGATCCGGTGTTTAACGAGGCCAACGAATCATCCTCGGCATGCAGCTCCGAACTAAGACGACCCGTCGAAACCAGTACGCCCCCGTTTTGGAGAGGACTTAGAATACCCCATGCCGGGGCGGGGTCAAGCTCGATACTGGATGCTAGATCCTAGATCATGGGACGCTCTCAAGGTACCGAATTCGACTTCGCTTGTAAAACACCGCCAATCCAGCATCCAGATTCCCGCGCTCGACATTCCGCATTCACCATTCATTTTCCCCGCCCCCATGCCCGCCCTGAAGATCCACGACACCCTGACCCGCACTGATCGCGAAACCACGCCGCTGGATGGCAAGACGCTGCGCTTTTACTGCTGCGGTCCCACGGTCTACGGTCCGGCGCACATCGGCAACTTCCGCACCTTCGTGGCGCAGGATGTGATGCGCCGCGTGGTGGAGGCCTCCGGCACGCCCACCCTGCACGTGCGCAATATCACGGATGTGGACGACAAAACGATTCGCGACTCCCAAAAGGCGGGGCAGACGCTCATCGACTTCACTCAGGGTTGGACGCAGAAGTTTCACGCCGACTGCGCCGCGCTGAACCTCCTGCCCCCGCACATTGAGCCCAGCGCCGTGGCGCACATCCCGCAGCAGGTGGCGATGATCGAGAAGCTCGTCTCCGGCGGGCATGCCTACGCCGCCGCCGATGGCAGCGTGTACTTCCGCGTGTCCTCCTTCAAAGACTACGGCAGACTCAGCCACCTGGAAGATCGCGAGCTGCGCCTGGGTGCCAGCGAGGCCGCCAGCGCCACCGACAGCGACGAGTACACGAAGGATTCCCTCACCGACTTTGCCCTCTGGAAGGCGCGCAAGCCGGAGGACGGCGAGAACTTCTGGCCCAGCCCCTGGGGCGAAGGCCGCCCCGGCTGGCACCTGGAATGCAGCGCCATGATTCTGGAATACCTCGGCGAGGATTTCGATCTGCACAGCGGCGGCGTGGATTTGATCTTCCCGCATCACGAAAATGAGATCGCCCAGAGCTGCTGCAGCACGCACGGGCACTTCGCGCATCACTGGATGCACGTGGCCCACCTGATGGTGGACGGCGGCAAGATGAGCAAGAGCATCGGTAATCTCTACACGCTGGCGGATCTGGCCGCGCGTGGCTACACGCCTGCGGAGGTGCGCTACGTGTTGATCTCCGGACACTACCGCGCGCCGCTGAATTTCACCATGCACAGCCTGGACTCCGCACGCCAGGCGCTGCAAAAACTGGCGAAGGCGGACAAGGCACTGGCCGCCCTCTCCCCTGCCCTGCCCGAGGCGAAATCGGCAGGTCCTTTCGAAGACGCCTGGACCACGCTGCTCAATGACCTCAACGTCCCCGGAGCCATGGGCGGCATCTTTGGCGTGCTCAACAAGCTCAAGCCCGCCGCGCTGTCTGCGGAGGAAGCGGCAGCGGCGCGCAACGGCCTGCACTTTATGCTCAGCGCGATGGGCATCGTGCTGCCCCCCGTGGCCGAAGACGCCGTGGCCGATGTGCCCGCCGACATTCAGGCCAAGGCGCAGCAGCGCTGGGACGCCAAGCAGGCGAAGGATTGGGCCGCCGCAGACACGCTGAGAAAAGAACTCGAAGCCGCCGGCTGGCTGATCAAGGACAGCAAGGAAGGCTTTACGGTGGTGCCGAAGTGATGGGAGGAGAGGGATCATCCTGATCCCTCAACGCTCACGCATAGACCAGAGACTACGCATCTCTGCAAACCCGGGTCTCGTGTGGGCATCAAGTTGAAGCCGCCGCAGCGCCCCCGGAGCGCGGACTTCAGTCCGCAGCAGTTCGTCTGCACACAGCCGGGTGGAGCTGGGTTTGGCGCTGCGAAAGCACCTGTACGCTTGGCACGAATGAGCAAAGATCTTCGGTTTGGAGCGGGTGTGGCGTGGGATAAGAACCCCGCGTGTCAGCAGAGTGCTGCGGACTGAAGTCCGCGCTCCCTTCCGGAGGCATCCGCAAACCCGCGTTTCGTGTGGGGATCAAGATGATCCCCCTCCGCCCCCCTTTCTCTAACTCGTTTTGTTTTGCTTTTTTCGGCAGGGCCGGGGAAAAAGCTGCGTTTATCTGCTCTCTCATTCCATCCTCCCTCCCAACCATGAAACGCACCGCCGCCCTGCTCCTCGCCGCACTCTCGCTCTCCACCCTGCATGCGGAGGACTGGCAGCCGGAGGCGGGCTTCACCTCCCTCTTCAATGGCAAGGACCTCACCGGCTGGTGCTTCCGCGAAAAGACCAAGAAGGACGATCCGAATCCCGGCGCCATCACCGCAAAGCACGACGGCAAGACCGAGGCGAAGGATGCGGGCCAGTACTTCGTGAAGGACGGCATCTTCACCGTGAACTTCCCCACCGAGATGGACAAGCTCACGGGGCAGATCTACACCGTGGCGGAGTTTCCGACGAACTTCGTGCTCAAGCTCGAATTCCGCGCCGGGGTGAATGCGGACAGCGGCATCTTTGTGCGCAAGCCGCAGCTCCAGTGCCGCGACTACCTCGTCGCCGGTCCCTTCACCGACCTGAAGGCCTACAAGCCGCAGGAGTGGAACCAGATCGAAGTGACCGTGAAAGACGGCGTCACGGTCTGCACCTGCAACGGCGAAGTCCTCCCCGCCGTGATGCCCATGCCCCCGACAGGCCCCATCGGTCTCGAAGGTGACCGCGGCGTGATGGAGTACCGGCATATCCAGCTCAAGGAGCTGAAGTAGGAGGTTTGAACTGCGCGGGGATTCCCAGTCATTGTGAAATCGTCAGAAAGCGAATCCCCTCTCCCCGCCCACCGCATCAGTGCTCCACGATTCCTTCGGGGAGAGGTCGGGTGAGGGGCGGGGTAAAGGTAGGTGTTCGCTGCTGGAAATAAGTTCCCGAGCCGGGTGTCATCACACATATTGGTTCATGAGCTTGCCATTTCCCGAATTGAAGTTTCTCGACTCCGGCAGCCAGGCTTCGGCGGAAGAACTGGGAAGCCTCATTGCCTCCAGCACTCAGGGCATGGCTGGCGCAACATAGCGGCGCGATGCTGGACAGAGACAATTACTTCCTGCCCATGGAGAACATGGATGGCCTGCCCTGCAGCGTAGGAGTGGAGTATATGATGTCCTTGGTAGAGATGGGGGAAACGCTGGACATCCTCGAACCTGCCTTTCCTCCAAAATTCGTGCCTTTTGCAAACGATGGCGATGGCAACTATCTGCTGATGTCCCCAGACGGAGGCATTCATTTCTGGGACTACGACTGCCGCGTCGATCCTGCCCACACAGGGGCTGTGGATGAATGCACGCTCAAGATTGCCGACTCTCTGCCAGCCTTTCTCTCCATGCTCGGCCCGGGCCCGTTGACAGAGGAGGAGTGATGCAGCCGTGCCTGAAGCGCAGGCGTTTCCCCTTTGGCTGTCTGCGCTCGCCACCCGCATTCCGCTTGAGTTTCGCCACCGTGCCGCCATCAGGTGGGCGCAAGATGCGCGCCTGCGTGGCGTAGCTTTCATACCCCCCCTTTTGCTTCCAGAATGAAAAACCTCTATCGCCGCCAATTCCTCCGCGATCTCGGCATCTCCGCCAGTGCGCTGCCGTTCCTTGCCGGGCTGCCCAGCCTGACCGGTGCGCCAACGCCGCAGCGCAAGCAGAGGCTCATCATCATGTTCTCGCCAAATGGCACGCTGCCGAATGAGTTCTGGCCGGACCAGGAGGGGGCGGATTTCAGCTTCAAATCCATCCTCAAGCCGCTGGAGCCCTTCAAAAAGCAGATGCTCGTGCTGCACGGCATCGCCAACAAGGTGAAGGGCGATGGCGACAGCCACATGCGCGGCATGAGCTGCCTGCTCACCTGCGACGAACTGCTCAAAGGCAACATCATGGGCGGCGGTGGCAATCCCGCAGGCTGGGCCAGCAATATCTCCATCGACCAGGAGCTGAAAAACTTCCTGCAAAGCCGCGCGGAAACGAAGACGCGCTTTGGCTCGCTGGAGTTTGGCGTGGCCGTGCCGGAGCGCGCGGACCCCTGGACTTTGAAAAAGGTGTCCTCCAAGCTAAGCGCACGCGACAAGGCGCTGCTGGACCAGCACATGACGCTGGTGCGCAGCATGGAGCAGGATCTGGCCGATGCCGACAAGCAGGGCAAGCTGATCCACCCCGTGCCGCAGGTGGACCCCAGCATCGAGCTGGTGAACGACAACACCCCTCAAATCAGCCGCATCCAGATCGACCTGCTGGTCAACTCCCTGGCCAATGACATGGCGCGCATCGGCACGCTGCAGTACATGCGCAGCGTGGGCATGGCGCAGATGCGCTGGCTCGGCATCCAGGAGGGCCACCACTCGCTCTCGCACGATCCGGATGACAAGAAGGACAGCTACGAAAAGCTGATGAAGATCAACACGTGGTTTGCCGGTGAGTTTGCCTACCTGGCCAAGCGGCTGCGGGAAACACCCGAAGCCACCGGCGGCGGCAGCATGCTGGACAACACCCTGCTCGTCTGGACCAATGAACTCGGCAAGGGCAACAGCCACACGCTCGACAACATCCCTTACATCATGATCGGCGGCGGCTGCGGGTTCAAAATGGGCCGCAGCCTGAAGTTTGACAAAGCCGCCCACAACCGTCTCTGGATGTCCGTGGCCCAGGGCATGGGGCACAACCTGCAGACCTTTGGCAAGAAGGAGCTCTGCGAAGGCGGCGCGCTGGCGCTGAGCTAAGGCCGTGTGTCTTGCAGAAGAGGGATCATCTTGATCCCTCACGCTCACGCAACGTCCTGCCCCCCCCCAGCGCCCTCGGCACATCCCAGCGCCTAGGAGCGCGGACTTCAGTCCGCAGCACACCGCTCCGCGCAGACCTCTTGTCCAACCCTGCGCACCTCCACATCCAGCGCCGCCGTCCTTTCGCCTCCGCCAACACTTCCCAGCGCCACCGTGTTTGCGGAACTCAAGACCCAGCTCCACCTGCCACGAGTCCGCAACCTTCTGCGGACTAAAGTCCGCGCTCCACAAGCGCTTTGGCCTGCCATCGTGGCGAGTTTTGCGATTGGTCATCCCAGAAAGCACGGTTTACACTCGCTCTCGCCGCCTCAGCGGAGAGCGTAGACCCGCCAGAATCCCCCTTCCCCGCCCGTCCGGCGTGCCATGGGCCTCGAACCGGCGCTTGCAAAGCACGCCAAACTCGCCAAGGAAACACGCTCTTATGCCAGCCACCCCAGTTATCAATCTCCGCAAGGGACACGCCGTCCGTTACAACAACGACGTTTGCGTCGTCACCGACACCGAACTCAAGACGCCACCGCGCATGGCCTCGTTCGTGCAGATGTCCGTCCGCAGCATCACCATCGGCAAGATGTACAACCTGCGCATGACTTCCAATGAGTCGCTCGAGTCCGTGAACCTCGTCAAAGACAACCACGAATTCAGCTACAAGGACGGCGACGGCTACCACTTCATCCACCCTGAAACGTTTGAAGACGTGCTCATCGGTGAAGACAAGCTGGACGCCAAGACCCGCGGCTACCTCATCGAAGGCCAGAAGTACCTCGTCGTCTTCGCGGATGACGTCGTCGCCGGCATCGAACTTCCTGCGAACATCATCATGACCATCACCGACAGCCCTGCCGGTGTGAAGGGCGACTCCGCCAACAACGTGTACAAGGAAGCCACCACGGAGTCCGGCATGCGCGTGCAGGTCCCCCTCTTCATCGGCCCTGGCGACAAGATCAGCGTGAAGACCGAAGACGGCACCTACCTGGGCCGCTCGAACTGAGTTTGAGCTGAGTTCATTGAATTGCAAAACGCCTGAGTGTGAAAACGCTCAGGCGTTTTTGTTTTTTGGGAATATAGGCCGGGTGTTTGGCGAATATCGCCACCTCAACCACGCGTAGAACTTTGCGCCGAACCGCTCGACTGCGAGAACGCCCCTACGCCACAGAGCTCGCGACACGCTCACAGACGGGAGGGCTGTCGCCACACTCGTCCTACGATTCAGCCTCCAGCGTCGGGCTTGAGGCTCTGTCCGGGAGCAGGGCTAATCGCGCTTGAGCTTGCCATCGATTTTATCCCTGCTGCCTCCGATGTAACCTTCATCTTTGTCGAGGAATTTGAAAAACCAGGTCTCGACAACACCGGAGTCGTTCTTCTGACCGCTGGCCTCCACCAAATCAGGTCCGGCCACCTTCCAGAGACGATGGCTTTTTTGTCAGAGCCCAGCTGCCGGGAGCCTGATCCGTCCTTTTTGAACTCAAACACGGTGCCGAGGGACGTGCGCCATGATTTGCCGACAAAGAGCTTTTCCAGAGGCGGCCTGCCAGGCTGCGCAGGCGTACCCGAGGTGTCCTTGATGGCCCTGCCGGTGATACGCTCGATCTCCTCCTTCACCTCGATGGCTTCCGCAAGCTGACCAGCCTTGGTGCGCTGCTCCAAAAGCTTCAGCAACTCCTTTTCATACGTGGCATTGAGCGGTGCCAGGGCGCGGCTGGTGGCTTCCTGGTACGATTGCTTCAAGCGTTCAAGATCCGCATCGGCAGCAGTGACCATCGCGCCGTGCGTCAGGAACAGCATTCCCAGAAAAACCGTTTTGTGGTGCATATTCCTTTTGATTACAACAGAGCCATTCTTTACCACAAGGCAAAATTTGTAGCGCATGCCTGACAAAATTCTGTCCGTGAGCGGGCTGAGACGGGCACCTCGAAATCTGAGGAATCAGGATGATCCCTCTCCGCCATCAAACGCCAGCGCGGCCATCTCGCGGTAATACGAGGACGTTTGCAGCAGCTCCTCATGTGTGCCGCGGGCGAGGATGCGGCCGAGGTGCAGGACGTAGATGAGGTCTGCCTCCACGATGGTGCTGAGGCGGTGGGCGATGATGAGGCTGGTGCGATTGGCGCGGAGTTTGGCGAGCGCGGCCTGGATGAGCTGCTCGGATTTCACATCGACGGCGGAGGTTGCTTCATCGAGGAGGAGGATGGGGGCGTCTTTGAGGAAGGCGCGGGCGAGGGCGAGGCGCTGGCGCTCGCCGCCGCTGAGGAGGACGCCGCGCTCGCCGACTTCGGCATCGAGGCCTTCGGGGATGCGCTGCACGAAGTCTTCGGCGCAGGCGTCGCGCAGGGCGGCCCAGAGTTCGTCATCGGTGGCACCGGGTTTGCCGATGAGGAGGTTGTCACGTACGGTGCCTGCGAAGAGGAAGGCCTCCTGCGTGACGTAGGCGAGGGACTGGCGCAGGAAACGCTTGCTGAGGTTTTGGATGGGCACGCCGTCGAGCGTGATGGCACCGCTCTGCGGATCGTAGAAGCGGGTGAGAAGTTGGAAGAGCGTGCTTTTGCCGGAACCGGTGGCGCCGACGATGGCGATGGTTTGATGTCGCGCGGCGCGCAGCGAGATCTCATGCAGCACGGGCTTGTCGGCGCGGTAGCTGAAGGTGACGGCGCTGAATTCGACCTCCCCACGGATGGAGTCGAGCGACCGCCCGGCATCGAGGTCTTCCTCGGTTTCATTGTCGAGGATGGCAAAGACTCGCTTGGCGGCGGAGAGGCCGTTGAGCAGGGTTTGATTCACGCCGTGCAGCCGGGCGATGGGTTCGTAGAGGAAGCCGACGAGCAGCAGAAAATCCATCAACTGGCCGGGTGTCATGCTGCCCTGCACGCACCACCAGGACCCGGCCATGAGCAGAAGAACGAGTCCGCCGTTTCCAAGCAGCGTCATGGAGGGCGCGTAGAAGGCCCAAGCGGCCATGAGGCGTGTCTGCTTGTCTTTGAGGCGATGGCTGGCGGTGAGAAACTTTCCCTGCCGCATCTCCTCCGCAGTGAAGCTCTTGATCTGGCGGATGCCGGTGATGGTGTCGTGCAGCGTGGCATTGAGCGCGCTGGTGGCCTCACGTGCGGCGGTGGCGCGCGGGGAGACCCAGTGCGAGTAGATCCACCCCCCAGCGGCAATGAACGGCGTGGGGGCCAGGACAATGAGCGCGAGCTTCGCATCCGCCACCAGCATGACGATGGCGGTGATAAGGATCTGCAGAACCGCAGTGCTGCCCTGCTCGATGCCTTCGAGGATGACGCGCTGCGTGGCCGGCACGTCGTCGGCCAGCTTGGTGAGGATATCGCCGGTGCTTTGATGATCAAACCAGTGCAGCGGCAGCAGCTCGATCTTGCGGTGCAACTGGCTGCGCAGATCGGTGATCATGCGCTGCTCAAAGGTGCAGTTCACCCGGGTGCGGAAGTAGAAGAGGCCCTCCCGCAGCGCAAAGGCCAGCAGCGCCAGTCCGCCGGCACGCCAGATGAGATCGCTGCGCTTCTGCGGGATGATTTCATCCATGAACCAGCGCACCACGCCGGGAAACACAAAGATGAGCGAGGTGCCCGCCACGGCCAGCGCGAACTGCCACGCGGCGATGCGCCAGTGCCCGCGTGCAAACACGAGCAGGCGGCGCAGCGCGGCGCTGTTGGTCATCGGCTCGGGCTTGTCGTCCATGGGTGTGTGGCTAGACGAGCGAGCACGGCGCCAGATTCAAACCGAATGTGGGAGGGCCTTGCGCTTGCGAACGCTGCATGGCACTGCCCTACGCCCAGCGCTCAGGAGCGCGGACTTCAGTCCGCAGCTCTCCGCCGCGCACAGAGCGCTTCTCCCCCACAATGCGCCCCCACACCCAGCCTTATCTCGCTTTCGCTATCACCATCGCACCCCCAACGCCACGGTGCTTGCGTCGCTCAAGACCCAGTGCCATCCGCTTCGTGCAAAGACCTTCTGCGGACTAAAGTCCGCGCTCCAAAGCCTTCTTCGCGGCGCAGCACTGGCCTCGCTCCACGGTCCTTGGGCAGGCAGACACAAAAAAGCTCCGGCCCTTGCGGCACCGGAGCTGATTTGAAAAGCTCGAAGCGCAACTCACCCCACCAGATGCACCTGCGGCATTGGCACCACAAACTTGCCACCGCGTGCCAGGAAGTCGGTCTCACGCTTGAGGAACTCAGGCATGAAGTGCCATGGCAGCACGAGGTAGTAGTCGGGCTTGGCGGCGCGGGATTCCTCTTCGGAGATGATCTTGATCTGGGTGCCGATGGTGTAGCTGCCCCACTTGACCGGATTGCGGTCGGCGATGGCAGTCACGAGGTCATTCGTCACATTGCAGAACTGCAGCGTGGTGCTGCCCTTGGTGGAGGCGCCGTAGCCGTGCACCACTTTGCCCTCGGCCTTGGCCTTCTGCAGGAAGGCGGTGAGGTCGGTGCGGATGCGCTCGATGTTGTCGCGGAAGAGGGCGTAGGGGGCGTCGGAATCCAGCGCCATTTCGAACTCGCGGACGCGCAGATCCTGCACGCGGGCGGCGGCTTCAGCGGAAGGCTTGACCTGTCCGGCATTGGCCACCACAAGGCGGAAGCTGCCACCGTTCACATCGTTGAGATGCACGTCGATGACTTCGAGGCCGTGATCACCGAAGAGGCGCTCCAGCACGGCGAGGGAGTAGTATTCCAAGTGCTCATGGCAGATGGTGTCGAAGCTGTTAATGTCCAGCATCGCAGGCAGGTAGCTCTGCTCCAGAATCCAGATGCCGTCCGTGGCGAGCACATCGGCGATGTCCTGCACAAAAGCGTGCGGGTTTTCCAAATCATAGAACATGGAGATGCTGGTCACCACGCGGGCTTTCTCCGTGGCATGCACGCTCTTGAAAGCGCGGGCGGAGAAGAAATCATTCACCACCGTGAAGCCCTTGGCGCGGGCCTTGAGGGCCACGTCCGATGGGTCAATGCCGATGTGGCGCAGCCCCTGGGTTTTGTAGCTGGAAAGGAGGGTGCCGTCGTTGCAGCCGATGTCGAGCACGATGTCCTTGGCCTTCAGCGTGACGGTCTGCTCGACGAGCTGGGTGATGCCCGAGAGGTTGTCGATCATGGACTGGTTGATGCCAGACTCATAGTAATAGCGATGATACAGAACCTTCGGCGGCACCGAGTGGCGCATCTGCACCAGACCGCAGGCGTTTTCATCCTGCGAAGGATCGCAGCGCACGAGATCAAGAGGCACTTTGCGCTTGATGAGCGCACTGCCATCCGCGCTGGCAAGCACACCGCCAATGAATTGATCCCCAAGGCTGACGACCGGAGTGAGGCTGCGGGAGCCGCAAATACGGCAGGTGTTGCGGGTGATGAGGACGGGGCGGAAAGCTTGGATGGCCATGGGTTCAATTGGCATTGTTGTGCTGGTGTGTCCAGCTAGACTTGATGGGCAGGTTCAGACGCGGGCGGTGGCGCGGTTTTCAAGAAACCACTGGTAGGTGCGGGCCACGCCTTCGCGGAAGTCGGTGCTGGCCTTCCAGCCGAGTTTTGCCATGCGGCTGACATCCAGCAGGCGGCGCGGATTGCCGTCCGGCTGCGTGGTGTCCCACAGGATCTCGCCGGTGTAGCCGATGATGGTTTTGATGGCTTCTGCGGCATCGCGGATGCTGATCTCGGCACCGGTGCCGATGTTGATGATCTCAGGGCTGCTGTAGTTCTCCAGCAGGAAGGCGCAGGCGGAGGCCAGATCGTCCACAAAGAGGAACTCGCGCGTCGGCTTGCCACTGCCCCAGAGGGTGACGGTGGGCTTGTTGTGCAGCTTGGCCTCGTGAAAACGGCGGATCAGCGAGGGCAGCACGTGCGAGTGTTCGGGGTCAAAGTTGTCAAAGGGGCCGTACAGATTCGCCGGCATGCCGCAGATAAAATCACGGCCATACTGGTGCCGGTAGCCCTGGCAGAGCTTGATGCCCGCGATCTTGGCGACGCCGTATGGCGCATTGGTCTCCTCCATGGGGCCGGTCATGAGGCTGTCTTCACGGATGGGCATCTCCACGACCTTCGGGTAAATGCAGGTGCTGCCAAGGAAGAGCAGCTTCTTCGTGTCAAAGCGGTGCGCCGCAGAGAGCACGCTGTTTTGGATCTGCAGATTGTTGAGCAGGAAATCCACCGGCTGGGTGTAGCTGGCCTTGATGCCGCCCACGGTGGCCGCCGCGAGGATGACCTGGTCCGGCCGCTCTGCCGCAAAGAAGGCGTCCGTGGCATGCGGATCGCGCAGATCCAGCTCGGCCTTGGTGCGGGTGATGATCTGCCATTCGGGCTTGCCGGCGTAATGGCGCAGCAGCGCGCGTCCGACGAGACCCTGATGACCGGTGATGAAAAGTTTGCCGCCTGAGGAAGACATGCCTGCATGCCTAGCGGATGCGCCTGCGGTGTCCAGCAAAGCTTCATTTCCCAGCGACAATGACGGAGCGGCCTGATCTCCGACCGGCGCTACCATGGCATGACATATGGCACCATTGTGAAGCAGTTTTGCCGGTGGTCAGTCGTGGCTGATTTTCCTCGGCCGCCACTCTCTTGAAGAGAGTGGCGACCCCTACGAGAATCGAACTCGTGTCGCATCCGTGAAAGGGATGTGTCCTAACCGCTAGACGAAGGGGTCGTTTGCTCGGATTGAGCGGGCCGGGATATTGCTTTCAAAGCAGAATTGCGCAAGAGAAAATTCATCATTCGTGAAATTCATTTTTCCGTCCCCCCTCATTCACCTCTCCGCAGGTCGCCAATCACTCATCGTTGTTCGCTCTTATCCGCGTAAACAAACACCGATGGCCCCGCCCGAAAGAGCGCCGTTGAGTGAGGTCTGCGGTTGCAGCGCAATTTCCATTCGGCGACAGGATTGATCGAGTCCGCCGCGAACGGATGGAGAGATGGTCGCCATGCCCTGTGAACAACGGTTCAGTCCGGCGAAAACGGTGAAAAAGTCTTGAACTCCAAGGCAAAATACTTAACCTCAATTAAATAACGCAAATGCTGAGGTATTTGTTTATAATTACTAGATTTTTCACACAGGCTTGCTATTCTTTCACCTGAATCAGGTCGCTTCATCCGCCGATGAGTTTTTCGTTACGAGGTTTGTTCCAGCGCGGAGTCGGTTCTAAAGAACCGGCTCAAGGCGCTGAGCACTCCGTGGCGGAAACACCTCTTCAGAGAGTGACTGGCTCGGGCACAAACAGCCTCTCATCCATGCAAGCGTCTCCCCCTTTACAGTTTTCATCAGGTGCTTCCCCTTTTCAGGTCGGGGGCAGTCCCCTTTTTAAAACAGCTGGTAACGAACCTATTGCAGCCCCGCACATCAATTCAGCCACAGGGATGTCACCGTTCAGCGTCATTGGAGCAACTCCCACGAATTCACCTCTGACCGTAGGGGATGTGATCAATCAGCTTCCCGCCGAAGTCGTGCGCATGGGGGCGCTGCCTGCGGAGCAGCCGCTTTCCCTGCCACCTGCCCTGCTGGAAAACGCATTGCGCAGCGGTCAGGCCGCACTGCCAGTCTTTGAATTGTATCGCGTCTGCCCGGCGCTTTTCCAGGTGCCCATCTCCCCTCAAGATCCACGTCTTGTAGCACTGCCTGCGGCAAAGCTGCCGGGGCTGATCGCGCAGGCCCGCGAAGGACACGGGGCGGCCCCGGCTGCTGCCGCCGCCGCGCCAGCACCGTTTTCTTTCGGCCAGCCTGCATCGTCCGTCGGCTCCCCATTCCCGATGAGCCAACCGGCCGCAGAGCCGGCGCAGCAGCCACCGGGGTCTCCTTTGTCATTTGGCGCGAGTACCCATGGCTCCCCTTTCGGCATGCCGCAGCAGCCCGCAGCACCGGCGCCCGCCGCCAGCAGCGGATCTCCTTTCTCGATGGGTGGTGGCACGAATGGCTCGCCCTTCGGAATGCCGCAGCAATCCACAGCAGCGGAGCACTCCCCACTGCCGGGATCTCCCTTCTCGATGGGGACCAGCACGAACGGTTCCCCCTTCGGCACATCGCAACAACCTGCGGCACCTGCCCCCGCCCCATCATCAGGATCTCCTTTCTCGATGGGGGCCAGCTCGAATAGCTCGCCCTTCGGCACATCGCAACCACATGCGGCACCTGCCCCGGCTACACCACCGGGGTCTCCCTTCTCGATGGGAGCCAGCACGAACGGTTCCCCTTTCGGCACATCGCAACCACATGCGGCACCTGCCCCCACCCCATCATCAGGATCTCCCTTCTCGATGGGGGCCAGCTCGAACGGTTCCCCTTTCGGCACGTCGCAACCACATGCGGCACCTGCCCCGGCCTCATCAGGATCACCCTTTTTGTTAGGGGGCAGCCTGAATGGTTCGCCCTTCGGCAGTCCGCAGCAGCCTGCTCCATCCTCCTCAGCTTTCGCTCCGGCACCGGCGGAAAGTTGGTCAGCTGCGACTCCTGCCGGAGCAAATTCCGGGGCATCCATTTCCACTTTGTTCACACCAGCAGCGCAGCAACGTGCCGCCGTGCCTTCGGATGTGGCCCCTGCTCCTGCAATGCCCTTTGGCTCCTCTTTCCTCTCTGCGATGAAGGATGCATCACCAGCGGCAGAATCACCTGCGCCGAGCGTCTTCGCTTCTCAGCCGCAATCACCCGCGCCCAACGCCTTTGCTTCGCAGCCACCCTCAGCAGCACCCGGCCATGCCCCTGGCTCATCAGGCATGGTGAAATTAGGATTCGCTGCCGTTCTTAGCGGTTACAGTGTTGAAGAACTGGGATTCAATCCGACCACACTACCGGCGTGGATCAGCACCAGCGTTCAGGGCAGCGTGCTGCATGAACAGATCTCCTCCGGCAACGTTGTTGTGGAACTCGGCCTGCTCATTGATGGCATTTCCGATCTCGGTTTCCGCAACACCCTCACCAACGCGAAGCGTGATTTCAAGATCAAGCTGCCGCAGAACGAGGTGTTTCATTCGCTCACCAACATGTCGGCGGCACCTGCGGCACCCACCTCCTTTGGTAGTTCCAGCCCGGCAACGCCCCCCACCCGACTTTCGGTGCAGCCGAATCCTGCGCAGCAGCCAGTTCAGAATTTGCAGCCCATGTTCGGGGCTTCTTCCATACCTGGCCCCGCAGAACAGAAGCCGCCAACACCGATGTTCGCCGCGGCATTGGCTCCATTTACCCAAAGCCAGCCTGCGGCAGGTACTGCGCCGGTGTCAGCCTTTGGCTCTCCTCAGCCATCCGGTGGTCCAGCGCCATTTGGATTTTCTTCTCCCTCAGCATCCGCCGAATCTGCGCCGCCTCCAGTTCCAGCAGCATTCGCCCCCGCCCCGGCACAGCCAACGGCATCTTTTTCCCCGCAACCTCAGCAACCCCTTGCCGGAGCGTTTCACACACTCGGTGCATCCCCCTCGTCACCTGGGGCTCAATCAGCGGCTCCGCCGAATGCACCTCTGCTCGGAACGGCGAAACCGTTCGATCCTTTCGCCTCTTCCTCCACAGGTCCGCTGTCAGGCAAAGGGCCTGCGGAATCAGGGTTTAGCAGCGCCCAGTTGCTGGGTCAGGCTCCCGCGCCACAACATTCCGCCTCTGCTTTTGCACCCGCGCCCGAGGTCAAGCCAGTTCCCAGCTTGTTTGCCGCCCCGGCCCCTGCTCTCTTCCAGCCCACACCTTCCTTCGCTCCAGCCTTGGAAGAAATTCCTTCTTTCTCCACGCCTGCGTCTCCTGCGCCACAGCCTGCCCCACGTGGATTGTTCAGCACCTCATCGCTGAATGTACCGCTGTTTTCAGAGACAGCGGCACCGCAGTCCAAGCCAGAGTCTAAATTCGCTCCGGCCACACCCGCAGCGTTCAAACCACCTGCAGCGCAGGCCACGCCGTCCGCTGCACCTCCGGCTAAAATGGCCGAGGTCAAGCATTCCTTCCTCGGTCTTTCCCCGCTCGATACCCAGACGGATCAGCTCCTGCTACGCGCGCTGCTGGGCACCGAGGAGAAACTGACCGCGCCACGAGTCGTCGAACTGCTGGCCCTGCAGCCGGGTCTGAGCGCCTGCGTCTGCCTGCACGGCTCCCAGGTGCTCAGCCATGCGGATTTATCCAAGATTGATGCCGTGGAATTCCAGCGCCAGGCGCCGGACATCGCCCGTCAGTTGCGCGGTCTTGCTCCGCTCATTGGCATTGAAGGTGCTGAAACCTTCACGCTCAATGCGGGCGGTCGTTTGCTCACGTTCTGCTTTCCAGGAGACTCCATCATCGGCGTGCTGCATGATGACGAACCCTCCACCGGCATGCGCGACAAGATCACTCTCATCGCCCGCGAACTCGCCCGCATGCTGGACTAAAAGCCCGGCATTCAGCGACAGGCTGCGGCATTCATTCCATTCCATTCGTCATTCCCCTCTGCCATGCCCAGCATCAATCACGACGACCGCACCGTCAGCTTCAAGATCGTCTATTGCGGCACTCCGCTCAGCGGAAAAACGTCCAATCTCCAGCAGATCCACGCCAAGCTGGACCCGAATGGCTGCAGCGACCTAGTCTCGCTGTCGACCGCCCAGGACCGGACCCTCTTCTTCGACTTCCTCGCAGTGGAGGCGGATGCCCTTCCCGGTTACAAGACCACCTTTCATCTCTACACTGTCCCCGGGCAGATCACCTACAATGCCACGCTGCAGCTCGTGCTGAGGCAGGCCGA
This sequence comes from Prosthecobacter sp., assembly GCF_044222345.1. GTDB lineage: Bacteria > Verrucomicrobiota > Verrucomicrobiia > Verrucomicrobiales > Verrucomicrobiaceae > Prosthecobacter. The sequence continues at coordinate 144,793 of NZ_JBGANL010000003.1, read as the reverse complement.
CGGTGTGGTCTTTGTGGCGGATTCCCAGATGGACCGCCAGCGTGACAACCTGCACTCTCTGCAAAGCCTGGAAGCCAACCTGCGCATGAACGGCAGCGCGCTGGATCGGCTGCCCATCGTCATTCAATACAACAAGCGTGACCTGCCCAATGCTGCGCCGGTGGAGTACCTGGAATACCTCTTCAACAACCGGCCCACGCCTTTTCTCAGCTTCGAGTCGGACGCCCGCAGCGGTCGCAACGTGCTGGCCACGCTGAATGCCATCTCCCAGGCCGTGCTGCATCAGTTCCGCCTGCGCACTGCACCTGAGGACAGCACCTCGACCACGCCGCATGAGCTTCCCACCCATGCCCTCGCCGCGTAAAACCGCCTTGTGATTTGACCATGGAACTCACCGCCCTTGCCTCCATTCCTGAAGTCATTCAGATCGCCATTGCTGATGACGCCGGGCGTTTGCTCGATTGCGCGGGTGATGGCGAGCCACCCACGACCGCCATCCTGGTGCTGGCGCATGCCACCTTGTCTGCGGCCTCCGAACTGGGCCGCCGCTCTGGCAGCGGCGACTGTCTGGAAATCGTCCAGCAGCACGACGGCGGCGTGATTTACCTCCACGGCCTGCCGCAGCGCCGCATGCTGCTCGCCCGCTGTCAAAGCACTGACATCATCCCTCTCATCCGCACCGCCTGTGAGAGGCTGGCAAAGCCCATCACGACCCGCATCCGGCCCGTTTCTGCGCCTGCATTGAATCTGGCGGATGCGTTGCATGCAGAGCCTGACTGGTAACAAGGAATTGGCGGCTCCCGTCTCGGCCCGGACTTTCCAAGGCCGGATTTTTCGTCGATACGATCCTCCTGCCGTGAGTTCCGTGTATTCCATCCTCGCCCTTTGCCTGCTTCTCTGTGCCATCCCCGCGCAGGCCTTGGAGCGCTTCGATTTCTCCGCGCCGCTGATGTTCACCACCTTCCGCATCTCCGTGCATGCGGATACGAAAGCAGAAGCAGAAGCGGCCGCCGACGCCGCCTTTAAGCGCATCGCCGCGCTCAACGCCGTCTTCTCCGACTACGAGCCCAACAGCGAGCTCATGCAGCTCTGCAACACCGGCCCCAGCAAGCCCTTCAAAGCCAGCGCCGATCTCTTAGACGTCGTCTCACGCGCCCTTGAACTTTCCCGCCTCACGGAAGGGGCCTTCGACATCACCTGCGGCAATCTCTCCCACCTCTGGCGCCGCACCAAACGCACCCACAAACTCCCGCCCGCCGACCGGCTGCAGCAGGCGCTCGCCGCCACCGACTGGCGTGCCGTGCAGCTGGATGCCAAAGCGCAAACCCTCACGCTCCTGAAGTCCGGCATGCTGCTCGATCTCGGCGGCATCGCCAAGGGTTACGCCGCGGATGCCGGACTGAAGGTGCTGCGTGAGCGCGGCCTCACGCGCGCCCTCGTCATGGCAGGGGGAGACATCGCCATCGGCGATCCGCCACCCGGGGAGGATGCGTGGGACATCAAGCTGCGGCAGTTCACCCATGCCACGCCTGAAGAAGACTTGGTGACGGTGCACCTCCACAACTGCGGCGTCTCGACCTCCGGGGATCTCTACCAGTTCACCGAGATCGACGGCAAACGCTACTCCCACATCGTTTCCCCCAAAACCGGCATGGGGCTCAGGGAGCGCATCGCCTGCTCAGTCATTGCACCCGACTGCACCACCAGCGATGCGCTGGCCACGGCCATGTGCGTGCTGGGCCGGGAGCGTGGAGAGAAAGCGGCGGCGCAGGTGAAGGGTGTGACCACGCGGTTTGCGGAGCAGGCACGCTGAGATGAACCGCTGAGGCCACAATAAGGGTGCTTTCCCATTGCCGCGCCCCGGCATCCGAACATCCTCCAGCATGACCTCCTCCGGCCTGCGCAAAAGTCTCGATGTGGTGGCTGCCATCGAAGCGGCCAAAGGAACGATCGTGCTGCTGGCGGGTTTTGGGCTGCTGGGCCTGCTGCACCGGGATCTGCACGTTTGGAGCAGCGAGATCGTGGAACATCTGCATCTCAATCCAGCCCGGAAGTATCCCCACATCTTCATTGATCTGATGTCCTCCCTCAATGACCGCCGCCTGTGGCTGATGGCCGGCATGGCGCTGCTCTATTCCACCATTCGTTTTGCGGAGGCCTACGGGCTGTGGAAGCAAAAAATCTGGGCCGAATGGCTGGCCCTGGTGGGCGGCTGCATCTACCTGCCTCCCGAGGCTTATGCGATCTATCAGAAAGCCACCGTCATCCATGTGTCCGCTCTGGTGGTCAATCTGGTGATCGTGCTGCTGGTGGCCAAGGTCCTGCTGCAAAAGCGTAAAACAAAGCAGACACAATAAGCGGGCAGCCCTCCTTATTATTGAAGGAAAGCCGTCTTTCTTGCGAATGTTTTACATCGTTCTGACACATCTTCTTCAAGATGTGGGAATCTCACACCAGACAACGAGAGCGGAGCAAGACCGCCAGTCTCAATTTTCAGATAGTGGTTCCTGCATGGCTGTTGGTACGCACTTCAAAGAACCGGGGTGGATCGAGTGATCCACCCCGTTTTTTTGCGCTTTCTCACTCAAATTCAAAAAGATAAGGGATTCCGCTTGCTAGCAAATCACCAGCACACACCTGTGCAGCCTGTCGCGCCGTGCGCCACATTCCAACCCATGAAAAACACCCTCATCGCCGCCATCCTCTTGCTCACCCTTTTCCCTGCCCTGGCTCCTGCCGGCACGGTCAAACTTCCGGAGGACAAGCCGGCGATGACTGTGAGCATTCCTGACTCCTGGGAGCCTGAGGAATCGGATGACGGCATCCTCGCTGAATCCCCTGACAATGTGGCCACGATCTACCTCGAAGTGGTGGCCGACGAGAAGCAGATGGACAGCGTGATCGAAGAAAGCCTCAAATGGCTGACCGAAGATCATGAAGTGAAGGTGGCCGCCGACACCAAGGAAACGAAAGATTTTGAAGACTCCGGCCGCAAGTGGAGCCGAATCTCCTGGAGTGGCGAAAGCAAGGAGTGGGGCCCGGCCGTGATCGGCTTCCTCTTCACCGAAGTGGGAGACGGCAAGGTGCTGACCATCACCTACTGGATCTCCAAGAAAGACAGCGAGAAGAGCCTGGAAACCCTGGGCAAGATCTTCTCCAGCGTGAAGTCCGTTCCTTAACCCGGCACTGAATTCCTCAAGGCGCGTCCGATCCTTCGGGCGCGCCTTTTTTCTTGCCCTCGCAACCCGCGTTCTGATAAGCAGGCCTTCTCTCATGAGCAAAGAATTTGGCAATACATGGAAGGAAGTCCGGGGCGCGCTGATCGCCGGTCTGATCATTGGGCTGGTGATCGCTGCGGCGGTGGGCGGCATGAACTACCATCAGGGCAGGCCGCTGGATCTGAAAATGCTGATGGTGCTCTTTCTGAGCATCGCTCTGGTGATTCCCCTGTTTGTGCTGCCAACCCTGCTCTTTTCCATTCGCATCGAAGACGGCATCATCTCCCACTGGCTCTGCCGCCGCAGGAAGCTCGCTGAAGGCCGCGTGGAAGATCTGACGAAAGTGGAAATTGCCGTGGGCAGCGGTGCGAAGTTTTACTTTGCCAGCCAGAAACCCATCTCCTTCATGGGGGCTGATCTGATGATCCTGCAGGCGATGTGCCTGCACATCATGGAACTGCGTCCGGACTTTGATCACTTCGTCTTCGGCCCCCGTGCCGCGATGATTCTCAAGACCGTGAAGCTGTTTCAGGCGAAGCAACAAGGCTCATAAGTACTTTGCACCTCACACAGCGCGCTGCCGACGAAACTCTCCCGGCGTCATGCCCGCGCGCTTCCGAAAGGCCTCGGCCATGTACTGCGGATGCGTGAAGCCGCAACGGACGGCGATGGCATCGAGCGTGAGATCGGTCTGGGTGAGCAGTTTCTCCACCGCTCCAAAGCGGATGCGGTTGATCTCCTCCCCGGGACTTCGACCAATAAGCGCCTTCATGCGGCGTTCCAGCACACTGCGTGAGAGCGCCGTCTCACGTGCAACCCGAGTCACATCAATCTGCTCCGTGGCATGCTGGCGGATGAAGCGCAGCGCGGCGGAGATGCGCGGATCTTCCACGGCGACGATGTCGCTGGACTGGCGCACGACGATGTCTCCCGGAGCCAGCAAATGCTTTTCAGCGGGCTTGGGGACGCGCTCTTTGGACATCCACTCATCGAGAATGCGTGCGGCTTCATACCCCACGGCCTGCCCGCGCAGGCGCACGCTGGAAAGCGGTGGGGATGCGGTGTCGCAGAGCATGTTGTCATTTTCCGCTCCGACCACCGCCACCTCCTCCGGGACGGCGATGCCTGCCCGCCGCGCGGCATCCAGCAGCCAGAAGCCGAGCTGGTCGTTCACGGCAAAGACGCCCACGGGCTTCTCCAAAGACGTGAGCCATTCGGACAAAGCGCGCTGGTGCTCGTCCCAGCGCAGGCGGCGGCTGGATTTGAACACGGCGCAGTCGAAGCCATGAGCACGCAGCGTTTGCACAAAGAACTCGCAGCGCTCCTCGAAGAAGGCCTCGGCGGTGTCCAGGTAGCAGGCGAAGCGCTGGAAACCTCGATTGCGCAGATGCTCAGCCACCCGCGTGCCGACGATGCGGTTGTCCATTCCCACGAAGGGAAACGAATGCGGCAGCACCGTGGTGCGGAGCTCGATCACGGGCAGCTTCGTGGCCTTGAGCTGGCGCAGCATCGCGGCATCGACGGTACGGGAGAGAATGCCGTCTCCGGGCCAGTCTTTGAGCCAGTCAGGGAAACGGCTGTGCAGATCGCGCGGCTCCAGATACAGCGACCAGGGGCCGTGCTCCGCCACATAACGCCGGATGCCGCGCACGATGTCACGCCCATAGGACCGCGAGGTATCGACGAGAACGGCGACCTGCGGGATGCGGGCGGGGTTGGAACGAGGAGCCTTTGGCATGACAGGATGCAAACCGGAATCCGTGGCAGGACGCAAGCGGGAATCGAGAGAACCCGTGGCAGATTATTTTTGTAACGAAACCGCGCCTGTGAGGTTATCTCCCCAACATGAGATTTTCCCGCCTCTCAGCCTCTCCTGCCATGCTGATCAAAGTGATCAGCACCGTAGTTGTGACCGCCAGCCTCGCAGCTTCATCAAAGCTGCCGCCGAACGAGGTGAAAATCACCACGGATGACAACTATCGCCGCATCCAGGCCAATGGCATTCCCGATCACACGCCTGGCCAGTTCCCCAACCGGCACAATCCGAATGTGATCGCGCCGCAGAGCTACGACTACAAGGTGCCGCTGCATCCGAAGCTCGCGGAAAAGCCGGTGCCTTTTCACATGCAGCCCTTCGGCATCGCGGTGAACGGCGTCGTGTTTGATCCCTTTGCCGCTGAGTGGTGGCAGGGCAATCCGGCGAGCGGCTGGCAATACGAGCCTCATGGCGGAGCGATTGATCTCGGGCTTGATTCCAGCAATGCGCATGTGCAGCCCAACGGGGCCTATCACTACCATGGCATCCCCAATGGCATGATCGAAAAGATCGCAGGCGACAAGCCGCAGGTGGTGCTCGTCGGCTGGGCGGCGGATGGTTTCCCCATTTATGGCCCCTGGGGCTACAGCACGGCGCAGGATGGCGACAGCGCTTTGAAGAAGCTTGATTCCAGCTATGCCATCAAGGCAGGCACCCGCCCCGCAGGCTCTCCCGGCGGCAAGTATGACGGAGCCTTTGTGCAGGACTATGAATACATCGAAGGCAGCGGCGACCTGGATGCCAGCAACGGCCGCTTTGGAGTGACTCCCGAATTTCCCAAGGGCACCTACTATTACGTGCTCACGAATGAGTATCCCTACGTGCCACGCCAGTTTGCCGGCACGCCGGATGCCAGTTTCGCACGGCGTGGCCCACCCGGCGGCGGTTTCGGTCCGCCCGGACGCGGCAGGCGTGGTGGCCCGGGAGGCCGCCCCGGCATGCGCCCACCTCCCGGTTTCGGCCCGCCCCCGTTTTGATCTCGTCAGGCGGTTGCATGCGTGAGGGTCACAGGCGATGTGCAAGAAATGACCGACCACCCGCTGCTGCGCCGACTGCCCAAATCCACCGACTGCTCCAATGACGAGTTGCTGGCGGGATTTCTCGACTATGTGGCGGAGAAAAAGCTGGAACTCTACCCCGCGCAGGAGGAGGCGATTCTGGAGTTGTTTGATGATCGCAATGTGATCCTCAACACCCCCACCGGCTCGGGCAAATCGCTGGTGGCACTGGCCATGCACTTCCGCTCCCTGGCCAAGGGGCGGCGCTCCGTTTACACCTGCCCGATCAAGGCGCTGGTGAATGAGAAATTTCTGGCGCTGTGCCGAGACTTTGGCCCTGACAACGTGGGCATGGCGACGGGTGATGCCACGGTGAACCGCAGCGCGCCCATCCTCTGCTGCACAGCGGAGATCCTGTCCAACTACGCGCTGCGAGATGGCGGCAAGGCTCCCTTCCGCGAGGTGATCATGGACGAGTTTCACTACTACTCGGACCGTGAGCGCGGCGTGGCCTGGCAGGTGCCGCTTCTGACGATGAGCGACTCGCGCTTTCTGCTGATGTCCGCCACGATGGGTGGCTCCGACTTTTTCAAAGAGAAGCTCACCAACCTGACCAAGGCGGAGACTACCGTGGTGGCCGCCTATGAGCGCCCCGTGCCGCTGGAGTTCAGCTACGCGCAGACGTCCGTGGATGTGACGCTGCAGGATCTCGTGGCGGCCAACAAAGCGCCGGTCTATCTGGTGCACTTCACGCAGAACGAAGCCGCGCAGGCAGCGCAGGATTTGATGAGCCTGAACTTCAGCACCACGGCAGAAAAGGCAGCGATCAAGGAGGCGCTGCAAGGCGCGAAGTTCACCAGTCCCTATGGCAAGGAAGTGAAGAAGTATCTCAGCCATGGCATCGGCATTCATCATGCCGGCCTGCTGCCCAAGTATCGTGTGCTGGTGGAGAAGCTGGCGCAGCGCGGATTGCTGAAGGTCATCAGCGGCACTGACACTCTGGGCGTCGGCGTGAATGTACCCATCCGCACCGTGCTGCTAACGCGCCTGAGCAAGTATGGCGGCGAGAAGGTGGCGACGCTGAGCGCGCGCGATTTCCACCAGATCACCGGGCGTGCCGGACGTCGTGGGTATGACGACGTGGGCTACGTCGTCTGCCAGGCTCCGGAGCACGTGGTGGAGAATGCGAAGATGGAGGCCAAGGCCGCCGGCGATGTGAAGAAGATGCGCAAGATGGTGAAGAAGAAGCCCCCCGAGGGTTTTGTAGGCTGGAATGAAGACACCTTCAAAAAGCTGCAAACCGCCGCGCCCGAGCCGCTGGCCTCGCGTTTTCAAGTTTCGCATGGCATGCTGCTGCAGGTGCTCAGCCGCAAGGGCGATGCCTGTGCCGCAATGCGCCAGCTCATTGCCGACTCGCATGAAACCACCAATGCCAAGAAGCAGCACGAGAAGCGCGCGTGGCAGTTGTTCCGCGCGCTCGTGCAGCGCAAGATCATCGAGATCATCCCCACCGCGCAGCGACCCGAGGACGGCACCAAGCTGCGGCTCAATGTGGAGCTGCAGGAGGATTTCTCGCTGAACTACACGCTCTCGCTCTACCTCATCGACACGCTCGCGCTCATTGATCCCGCCTCGCCCACGTATGCGGCGGATGTCATGACGCTGTGCGAATCCATCCTCGAAAATCCGGACATCATCCTGCGCCGTCAGCTCGATCAGGTGAAGGACGAGGCCATGGTGGCGATGAAGAACGAAGGCGTGCCGTTTGAAGAACGCATCGCCAAGCTCGAAGAACTCGAATACCCGAAACCCTGCCGCGACTTCATCTACAGCACCTTCAACGCCTTCAGCGACGCGCATCCATGGATTGGCCAGGAGAACATCCGCCCCAAGAGCATCGCCCGCGAGATGTTCGAGAACTTCCGCACCTTCAGCGACTACATCAACGACTACGACCTGCACCGCGCCGAAGGCGTGCTGCTGCGGCATCTCTCCGGCGTGCACAAGGTGCTGGCACAGACCGTGCCTGAGAACTTCAAAACCGAGCCCGTGCAGGAAATGGAGGCATGGATCGCCGGGGTACTGCGCGGCACGGATTCCAGCCTGCTGGATGAATGGGAGCGCATGCGCGACCCTAACTTCAAGCCTGATGAACAGGAGGAAAAGCCCGCCGAAGCCCCGGACATCACGCGCAACAAACGCGAATTCACCGCGCTCATTCGCACCGAGATCTTCCGCTTCCTGCGCCCTCTTTCCGTGGAAAACTACGCCGCGGCAGTCAGCACCGTCAGCGGAGCATGGACCGCTGATTCATTGGCCGCCCTCATGGAACCGTATTACACCGAGCATGAGCGCATCCGCCTCGACAATGAAGCCCGCAACGGCCGCCACACCTACGTGGAACCGAGTGAGGACAATGCCTCCTGGCGCGTCTGCCAGGTGCTGATTGATCCGGAAGAACTCAACGACTGGCAGGCAGAGTTTACTGTCGATCTGGCGCAGGCACGGGAGAACGGAAAGCCTGCGTTGGTGCTGACGAAGATCAGAAAGATTGAGTGATAAGTGATGTGGGCACTCTTGCCCGCAATTCGAGCAACCTAGGACGTTCGTTGCAGGCAAGAGTGCCCGCATCACTTGGGACTACTTTTCCACCCGCACCGCCGAGTGCTTGTAACTCGGCTGGCGGCTATGCGGATCAAACGAAGCATGCGTGAGCTGATTCACCCGGTTGTCATGCATGGGCAGAAACACCTCACCAGGGGAGACACAGTTCGTCAGGCGTGCCTTGGCGGTGAGTTCAGCGCGCTTCGAAATCACACGCACGTGCATGCCATCACGGATGCCGAGCCGGGTCGCATCCAGCGGATTCAGATCCAGCATGAGCTCTTCAGGAATCATCTTCGCCAGCACGGCAGACTTCCCGGTGCGTGTCTCCGTATGCCACTGCGCGCTGGTGCCGCGCCCGGTGATGAGAATCAACGGATACTCGTTGCTGCGCTGTTCCGACGCGGCCTCCGGCGCATCAAAGACAAACTTCGCCCTCTTGTCCGGGTTGAAAAACTGGCCGTCCTCAAACAACCGCCTCTCCTTCCAGCTTGAAGCTTCAAACTTGGAGCTTTGAGCTCTGGGAAGCGGCCACTGCACACCGCCGGATTTACGCAGCATCTCATGCCCATTGATGCCCGTGATGTCACAGGGCTGGTCTTCCGTGCAGCGCTGCAGCACGCGAAAGACCGCCTCCGGGCTGCTCCAGCCACGAAACAAATCATCACAGCCCCAATAATGGGCGATGAGGCGAAAGATGTGGAAATCCGCCAGCGCCTGCCCCGGCGCACGATAGACTTTGGGACTGTAGCCGATGCGGCGCTCACTGTTGATGAAGCAGCCCTCTTTTTCCCCCCAGCCTGCGGCTGGCAGCACCAGATGCGCACGCTTCGCCGTTTCAGTCGTGCAGTACATGTCCTGCACCACCACGAAGTCCAGCTTGTCGAGAATGCGGTTGATCTCGTTTTGATCAATCCACGAGTGGCTGGGATTGGTGGCCACAAACCACAGCGCCTTCACCTTGCCTTCGTCAGCCGCCTTGAGGATCTGATCATACGCCAGGCTTGGCCGGTCAGGAATGCGCTCCAAGGGAATGCCAGCAGCCGCGGCGACTTTCTCGCGATGCCGTGGATTGCGAAAATCATGCCCTCCCAGCAGGCTTGTGGTGTTGGAGAACAGGCGTGAGCCCATGGCATTGCACTGGCCCGTGATCGAATTGGCCCCGGTGCCGGGCTTGCCTATGTTCCCCGTCATCAAGGCCAGATTGATGATCGCCTGCGCAGTGCGAGTGGCTTGATGCCCTTGGTTCACTCCCATCGTCCACCAGAATGAAACACGCGGTGTTCCGGAGATGATGGTCTGGGCAAAATGAACGAGGCGATGCACGCTAATGCCCGTCTCCTGCGAGACGCGCGCCGGATGGAAGTCCGAGAGAAAGCTCTGGAAGTCCTCGAATCTGCTGGTGTGCTGCTCCACGAAGGAAGTGTCCACGCCGCCGTCGCGGATGATGAGATGGGCGAGTCCGTAGAGCAGCGTGAGATCGCTTTTGGGTTTGATGGCATAATGCTGAGTGGCGGCCATGGCTGTCTCCGTGGTGCGGGGATCAACGACGATGATCTCCGGCTGGCGTTTGTTCCGCAGCACGCGCTGCCACATGATGGGATGCGCGATGCACGGGTTTGCCCCGATGAAGACGAGCACATCGCTTTCTTCAAAGTCGGCATACGTGAACGGCGGCGCATCAAAGCCAAAGCTCTCCTTGTAGGCGGTAACAGCAGTGGCCATGCACTGGCGCGTGTTGCCATCTCCATGGATCATGCCCATGCCAAACTTTGCCAGAGCGCCGAGAAAGGCCATCTCCTCAAACATGATCTGACCGGTGCTGAGAAACGCAGCCGCTTCGGGCCCATGCTGATCGAGAATCCCGCGCATCTTGTCGCAGAAGTAGCGAAGAGCCGTGTCCCAATCGACCTCCTTGCCATGCAGCAGAGGCATTTTGGCACGATCCGGCGAGTCCAGCACACTCAGCGCCTCCCAGCCCTTGGGACAGGCGGCACCGAGGTTGACCGGATAGTCGGGGTCCGGTGTGAGATTGACCGCTGCACCGTCCTTCAGGTGGACTTTAAGCCCGCAGCCGGTGGAGCAAAAGCCACAGATCGCGGTTGTCGTCGCATCCGGCAGCAGATGGGATGGCACCTGCCCCAGACCAAATCTGGCGGGCTCACGCACAAGATCGGCCGTGAGCGGACCGTCCCATTCGCGCAGAGTCATGGCAGGCAGTTTTTTCATGGTCAGTTCCCCGGCATTTTAGAGCCTGCCGCAGCGGTAAAAAAATAAAGGCGTTCGATCAACTGGCTGCCAAAGGTCAGCAGCAGCGACAAGCTCAACATCCAAAGCGCCGAGGCCCCGGCGGCGATCATGACAGGGATCAGCAAACCGGTGGCGATAAGCAGCAGCCCCCGTGCCTCGATTTGCTTCGAGAGATGTTTCTGCAACACGCGCGCTGATTTGTGCCAGGCGCAGTTCTCATCAGCCAATGCCCGCCGGTATCCCGAAATTTCCCAGAGCGACAAAACCCACCGACACAGCAGAGTGGACGCTATGGCCCATCCGGCATGAGTCATGCCGCACCAGCTCCAAATGACAGCGCACATGGAGGAACCCAGCAGCAGCATGGTGCCGAGGAACTTGACCGTCACATTCGTCAGAGACCAGAACGGCCTGCGCGTGTCCACATAGACCATCACCGAGCACCACACGGCGACCGCGGCCGCCGCCGCAGTCCCCGCCACCGCCAGCCGCATCCACTCCATGCTGCCCAGCCACCAAGTTGCAAAGATGGCCTGACCGCCCACGGGCAATGCTCCGAAGGCCATGATCTCGCGTGAGAGCCAGGATTTGCGCCAGCCAAGAAAGGCTCTCCAGGCCTTCAGTGGCTGCCCGAGGTGCAGCGTGCTCAAAGCCACCCCCGCCAAACCCACACCGAGGGCTGCTCCGCTGGTCAAGGCGGCCTGTTGCAAGGTCATCAAATTCATCCACATGGCGATGGCGCAGCCTATGAAACCACCGGCACTCATTTGTGTGAGCACGAGCATCCATGAGAGCGGATCATGCCCATGATCCAGATCCAGCCGCCCGGCATCCGCAGGTCTGGCGGTTGCGGGCACAGGCTGGGAGGAAACGTAGGTCGTCGTGGGCCGCGTGTAGCTGGAATCAAACGCACCCGTGATGATGCTGCCACGATCTGGCACGGCATCGAGTTTCACGACCTTGATTTGAATGGCTTCATTGGGGCAGGACTGGACGCAGGCAGGTGCCTCACCTTCCGCGAGGCGGCCCTGGCACATGTCGCATTTCCGCACGATGCCGCGCTTCAGATTGAACTTTGGCACCTCATACGGGCACTTCAAAATGCAATAGCTGCAGCCGATGCACTGGTCATCCAGATGCCTCACGATGCCTGTGACGGCGTCCTTGTCATAGGCCAGCACCGGGCAGCCTTCCGCACAGGCGGGCTCCGCGCAGTGATGGCAGGCGGTGGTGACGGTTTGCAGATACGGCTGCTTCCGTGTGCCAACGAGCAGGCCCATGTCGCGCCAGCTTTCGCCGTCATCAAGTCCGTTCAGGGAATGACAGGCCGCCACGCAGGCTTTGCAGCCGGTGCAGGCGTCCAGGTTGACCTCAAACGCATACTGCTCCCCGGGATTCGGTTTGCTCAGAGGAATGAGATGCGTGAAGCGCTCGCGCACTGATCTGGCATCGTATTCGTCGGAGAAGAGAGCGACAGGCGTGCGCAGCGTCTGCTGATCGCGGAGCGCCGCGTCGATGATGCTGACGGCAGAGCCGCCAGCTGAGATCGAACGCTCCAGGTCGCAAATCATGACTCAGAGCTGAACACCTCCTGCAGCTGACCCACCGTGTGCCGATTGCAGAAGGCATGAAAAGTTTCTTCAGCGGCACGCTTGTCCAGATAGCCTTTGAGCATCGCCTCCAGGGTGGAGCCGAGAGATTCAAAAGCCACGCCGCTGAAGATCTGACGGCCAATCTTGCGATTCTCACCAAACCCACCGCCCACGGTGATGTGGTACCCCTCCCCGCTTTCGGATTTCACCTTGGTGCCGAGCAGGCCGATGTCCCCCATGAAATGCTGGGCGCAGGAGTGGGCGCAGCCGGTGAAGTGAATGTTCACGGGCTTGTCGAGCTTCACGCGCTTGTCGAGATACTCCATCATCGCAATGGCGTGCCCCTTGGTGTCGCTGGCAGCGAACTTGCAGTACTTGTTGCCGGTGCAGGCCACAAAGCCGCTCTTGAGATTCGACTGCTCACTTGGAAAGCCCAGCTTCTTCAAGGACTTTGCCACAGTGGCGGCATAGGCCGTCTGCACGTTCGGAATGATGAAGTTCTGCCAGACGGTGAGCCGGATTTCTCCTGAGCCATAGCTGTCCGCCAGATCCGCAATGCGATCGAGCTGCTTCGCAGTCATTTGACCGACAGGAACGCTGGCACCGATGTAAACCAGGCCGTCCTGCTTCTGTGGAAACGTGCCGACATGTGAATGGCCCTGCTGGGAAAACTCCCGCTTCGCCTGGCACGGCGCCGTGGGCGCAAGACGGGTGAGTTTGAACTTCAGAAGTTTCTCAGCTTCGACCAGCACACCATCCAATCCTTTGTCCTCAATGACATACTTGAAGCGTGCCTTCTTGCGGTTCGTCCGATCACCGAACTGGATGAAGACCCGCAGCAGCGCGACCATGACGTCATTGAGCTGCTCGGGCTTTACGATGACACCCCAGTCACTGGCAAAAGTCTGATGCCCGGTGACACCGCCGAGAGCGATGCGGAAATACACACCGGGCTCGATGCCTTCACTGTTCTCACCGATCTTCACCGCGCTGGCACCGATGTCGTTGGTGTCTTCCACCGCCGAGATGAGTCCACCGCCGTCATAGGCGATGTTGAACTTGCGCGGCAGATCGTAAAACTCCTTGGAGGCGATGATGAGAGTGGCGAGTTCATTGACCAGCGGACGCACATCGATGAGCTCATACGGATCATAGCCCGCGCATGGGTTCATGGTGATGTTGCGGATGTTGTCCGCACCCGCACCTTTGGAGTGCAGGCCGCAGCCCTGGATGCGGCGCAGCACTTCGGGACAGTTTTTCGGCTCGATGAGGCGAATCTGAAAATTGTTCCGCGTGGTGATCTGAATGTACCCTGTGGTGAGCTCCCGGGCGATGGCGGCCAGTTCGCGCAATTGGTAGCTCTTCACGATGCCGCCGGGAATGCGCAGCCGGCACATGTAGCCGTCCTTCACGGGATTGAGCCAGAAGAGACCATTCCACTTGTAGCGAAATACCGACTCCGGCTCGGGCTTGGAATTCCACCGGGCATCCATGACGAGCTGCTCGATGGCATCAAAGGGATGCAGTTCCCGCTTGATGCGCTCCTCCTTGGTCAGGTCGTCCAAGGCTGCTCCGGAAGACGCAGCTGCGGGCGCAGGTGCGAGGTCGCCAAAGGAGACTCCGCCCGCGGCAATGCCGGCAAAAAATCCTTCGAGGTAGCGCTTCTGCTCGCTGGAAAAATCGGTGTTCACCGGCAGTGCGGCTGGAGGTGGTTCAATAGACATCGCGCGCATAGCGTTTCTCCTTTTTCATTTGGTTGACGTAGGCGGCGGCCTCCTCGGCCGTTTTGCCACCAGCGGTTTGGATGATGCTGTGCAGCGCATCATCGACATCTTTGGCCATGCGTTTGGCATCACCACACACATAGAAGTGAGCGCCCTCCTCCAGCCATTGCCAGAGTTCCGCGGCGGCCTGCAGCATGCGGGTCTGCACGTAGATCTTTTCTTCCTGATCGCGGCTGAATGCGGTGTCCAGCCGTGTGAGGTGCCCTCTTTGCACCCAGTCAATGATCTGGTCGTGGTAGAGGAAGTCGCTGGCGCGCTTTTGATCGCCAAAGAACAGCCAGTTTTTTCCCGAAGCCTGCGTTGCCTCGCGCTCTTCGAGGAAGGCACGGAATGGCGCGATGCCGGTGCCCGGCCCGACCATGATGACGGGTCTCGTGAGATCTGCCGGCAGACGGAAATGATTGGCCGCGTGGAAGTAGATGCCCGTGGTCTCCTCGAGTGGCAGACGATCCGCAAGGAAGGTGGAAGCCACGCCTTTGTGAGCCACGCCATCGGTGCTGTAGCGGACCGCCGCGATGCAGAGATGGACTTCATTCTCATGCTTCTTAATGCTGGATGCGATGGAGTAGAGGCGAGGCTGCAGCTTGCGCAGATTTTCCACGAACACCGCGAGCGACAGACTGGCTTCCTCGCTCTTTCCATAGAGGCTTCTCACTTCGTAGTGCTTGATGAGCGCCTCCCTCAGCGGAGCACTGCCGCCGTCAGGAAGCGCCACCACCGCCTGCGGATCAAAGGCGTGCGCAGCGATGACCGCATCAACCACTTCCGGGCAGTTTTGCACAAATACGCCCAGCGCATCTCCGACCTCATAGGTCAGGTCGCTGCCCGCGAGCGAGAATGCAATGTGCCGGGTGTCTTTGCTGCTGCCTCGACTATTCAGAGGCACGTTGGCAATGAGCTTGGCTGGGAACGGCCTCTTTTTGCTGTAGCCTGCGTCCGCCTCCTCTGCGTCCGCCTCCTCTGCGTCCGCCTCCTCTGCGGGCGCAACGAATGCGGCCGATGCCGCTGCCGAATCTCCGCTCAAGACCGTGAAAGCATTGGTGCTCCATTTCTTCGCCAGCTCGTCAAACTCCACATCACAATCGACGCGGTCCACAATGCGCTTCGCTCCCAGTTCGGCGAGGCGTGTGTCGAGCTTCTTGCCAGCCAGGCAGAAAGTATCCCCGTAATTTTTATCCCCCAGAGCGAGAATGCTGTATTGCACGCCATCCAGCTTCGGGCTGCTGCCATTTTGATTGAGGCTGTCCCAGAAAGACACGGCGTTGTCTGGCATGTCCCCCTCCCCCCAGGTGCTGGTGATGAGAAGGACGTTTTGCTCTTTGATGAGATCGGCGGGTTGCAGCGAGTCGAGGCCCGCAGCGCGCGCTGCGAAGCCCCGACCCGATGCTTCCCTGGCCAGCCGCTTGGCCAAACTTTCCGCATTGCCGCTCTGGCTGCCGAAGGCGATGAGGAGCGGGGTGGCCGCCTTTTGCGGCGAAGACACGGCGGCTGCGGAGCCGCGATTGAGAACACCGGCGAGGAAGCCATTGAGCCAGGCTCGCTGCTCGGTGGAGAAGGGTGCGTTGTCAGGAATGACGGGGACTGAGTTCATGTTAGCGGCGGTGGGGGGAATTGAAGGGCGTCACTTCTGGGACAGGAGCCTGAAAGCCAGCCAGATCGTGGTGAGCAAAAAGACAAAAAAGCCGGTCTTGTAGAAGGCGACGGGGTTGCGCTCGATCAGCGGTGTGTCCGCTTCATAGAAAGGCTGCACGCGATCAGGATGACTGAGGTCATGCGCCAGCTCGGAGTAGTGCTGGTAGCGACGCGCGGGCTTGATGGCGATGGCACGGTGAATGACGGCCTCCAGCCATGATGGGATGTTCGGATTGATCTTGGACAGCCGCTTCGCCGGATGGAAAACAGGCGTCTGGAAGCGCTCGATCTGACCGTAGGGCAGCCTGCCCGTGAGCGCCTGATACAGCGTGACGCCGATGGCAAAGATCTCAGTGCGCTCGCTGATGGGGACATTTTGAAAACGCTCCGGCGCGAGGTAGCTGGCGGTGCCGGCACGTGACGAGACGGAGAAGATGGCGGCAGCGCTGCCGAGATCGACAAGCTTGAAGGTGAGACGCGTGTAATCACCGATGCAGAGGATGTTCTCCGGCTTGATGTCGCCATGGGCGAGTTCCAGGCGCAGAAGCGTCTGTGCGGCTTCCGCGAGAAACTTCCCCAGCGCGATCGCAGAGTCCACTGAGAGCATGCGCTCACGCAGCACGGCGGCAAGGCTGGGCGCATCCGCAAACTCCATGAGATAGTAGCGCATGGTCTGCCCCGGCGGCTCGTATGAGCGGACGAAGTGCGCGGACTGGGCACGGGTGGCGTTCCATGTCTCGTGCGTGAAGGCTTCGAGATGCTGCGGACTGTCAACCGCCTCCACCGGCGCAAATTTCATGACGACACGATGGCCGTCCTTTTCCGCCAGCCACACGCGGCTGGTGCCATGAAACGAGCGCATGAGTTCATACCCGTCGATCACGTCCCCCTTTTTCAAAACTGCCGGAATGGTGAGAGCGCGTGCATTCATGGCGTGAAGTCTGCCGGTTTGATGGATGTCCAGGACCAGGGCGCTCATGTCATCCAGCGTTTCATCCTTCGCCTTCTGGCGCGCAGTCTGCACGATGCCCCGGGCGGAGCTGTGGCGAGAGAGCGCCAGGGCGATTTCATCCATGGACACATGGTTGGACACACCGTCAGAACAGAGAAAAGCCACGTCACCATCCTGCAGTGTGAGCGTGAAGCAGGAGGGCTCGATCTCCGCGCTCATGCCGAGCGCACGCGTGAGAATGTGGGAGCGCGCCGTTTCCACGTGTGTGGTGGAGAGCGTGTTCAGCTTTCCCTCGCGCCAGAGACAGATCGAGGAGTCTCCTAGATTGATGCCGTGCAGCGTGTCTCCCTCGATCACCACTGCGGCCAGCGTGGCCACCATTTCTGTGCGTTCATAGCGCACCTGCGACTCCTGATACAGCGCCAGGTTGAGGATACGGGCAAAGGTGGTGAGCGCCTGCTGGGGCGACCAGGTGCGCGGACGTGCGCTGTAATGCTCAATGAGAGAGCTCACTGCGCGCTGCGCGGCCTCGCGCGCAGGTTCGCCGCTGCCCGCGCCATCGCTAAGCACGGCGATGACCGTTTGATCCCACGAGCGCACGGCAAAGGCATCGGAAGAAGGAATCCCCTCTTCTCTGGCCATGCCGTGACTGGTGGTGAGTACTTTCATCGCTTCGGAAAACAAAGTGCGGATTAAATGCGTGCCTCAGCCAGAGCGCCCCAGGTGGTGCGCCAGCGGAGCTTGACGAAATTGAGGCCAATGAGGGCCAGAATGCACAGCGCGGAAAATGCGAGCAAACCTGCGAGATAGCTGCCCGTGAGCCCTTTGGAGTAGCCCAATGAACTGGCGAGCATGAAGCCGCCCAGTCCACCACCGCAGCCCACGAGGCCGGTCATCACACCGATGTCCCTGGCAAAGCGCTGCGGGAGCAGCTGAAATACGGAACCATTGGCCATGCCGAAGGCGCAGGAAGCCAGGAAGAAACCAAAGGCGCAGAGCCCGATCGTTCCCGCACAAGCCGCCAGCACCAGGGCCAGTGCCGCCACAAGGAAAAAGACATGCAGGGCACGAATGCCACCGAGGCGGTCAGCCAGAGCCCCGCCCACCGGTCTTCCCAGAGCGCCCACCAGCGTGCATAGAGCCGCCCAGGTGCCGGCTTCGACAGGCATGAGATGAAACTCAGAGGTGAAGTAGATGATGAGCGATGCGGCCAGTCCGGAAAAACCGCCGAAGCTGATGGTGTAGAAGAAGCAGAACCAGTGCGCGTCTTTTTCCTTCAGCAGATTCACATAATCCTTGAGCGTCTTCTTCTTCACCTTCACCTGCGCCTCTTTGGAGAAGACGATGTAGATGACGAGCACCAGGACCAGCGGGATGAGCGCCAGGCCAAAAACGGTATTCCAGCCATAGATGACGGCCAGCCGAGGCGCCAGGATCGCATCAATGACCACGCCGACATTCCCCGCACCCGCGAGGCCCAGCACCAGCCCCTGCATGTGAGGCGGGTACCAGCGGCCAGCCTGAGGCAGCGCCACGGCAAAGCTGGCGCCTGCAACCCCCAGCACCACGCCCAGCATGAGCGTGTGGGAAAACTGGTGCAAGCCTGTGAGCCACGCCGTGGTCATGCCTGCGATGACGATGAGCTGCGCCATGATGCCCGTGTTCTTGGCTCCGATGCGGTCCACCAGCATGCCGAGGAAAATACGAATGAATGCGCCCGAGAGGTAGGGCACCGCCACCATCAGCCCCTTCTCCTGAGGAGTGAGGCCGAGGGAGGCCCCGATCTGCGCCCCGAGGGCGCCCAGGATGGTCCAGACCATGAAACTGACATCAAAGTACAGAAACGAGGTTAAGAGCGTGGGCCAGTGTCCGGAGGTTTTGAGGTCGGCTAGTTTCATGAAGGGGCGTGTGGAAGTTCTGCTCTCTCCATGAGCTTTCCCCGTGCCAAGTGCGCTAAAGCAATCCACCAACGTCTTGAATGTTTTTTATATAATTGATGAATTTCGTTCATGTATAAAACCCCAGACGCCTGCCGCATTTGATAGAGGAGCCGCGGCAGGCGGCGGGTCGGGCAGATCAAAAGTCGATCTGCACCTGCACGTAACCGAACTGGGCGTTGCTCGCCGCACCAGTCTGCCGCAGGTAATCACCTGCGATGAAGTAGCTGTACCCCGTCAGGAAAGCGACGTGTGGGTTGAGCTTGTAGTTAAGGGTAATGTCAAACTCCTGGCCGCGAAAGCTGCTGGCATTGTTGGCGGCGGCGCTGAGCGGCCGCACTTTGGTGCTGCCATTGGCACGATACCAGGCGTCTGCGTTGCTGGCATTCCAGTAGAGGTGGTAGTCCAGCATGACTTTCAGCTTGGGTGTTGGCATGAAGCTGAAGTTGACCTGGGGATTGTGCACGTTCATCCACGCCGTGGTGTCCATGTAGCCGTAGAACATGTGGTTCGTGGGAAAGAGGTTCTGGAAGGTGCCCACCTTGCCATCGCTTGGATCACCATCACCGCTGGCATAATTGTATTGCAGGCCAAAGCGTGGCTTCCAGGAATGCTTGAGCCAGTTGTAACCGGCGCCCCAGTGACCCGCATAGGCGGTGAGAGAGCGCCCGCCGACCTTGCCAGTCTGGAAGGCCATCTCCGTGTCATAGTCGAAGCCGTGCATCTTTTTGGGATCACCCTTCCACAGAGTGCCGAGGGTGACGAAGCTGGTCGAGCCAATGGGCGCGCCAAAGCTGGCCTGGCCATCGTCGCGATAGTGGAAGGCGTAGAAGTCGGTGGTGGTGTTGAAGGGGACGAAGAGCGTGCTGAGATACAGGCCGCTGATGAAGGCATTGCGATGATCCGCTTGATCCAGGAGGTCCGACTTGTTCCATTTGTTATTGGCGAAACCCACCGGGCTGGCGGTGAAGGCATCCAGCGACCACTTTGTGTCGGTGTAGCGGAACCGGAACGCATCAAAGGTGCGCGCCTGGTTCGCCCACTCCAGCGGACCGATCAGGCGCTGATCCCCGAAGGAGAGGAACTGGCGGCCAAGAACGGCGCTGAACCCTTTTTTGAGATTCCCGAGCTGGATGTAAGCCTTGAGCACATCGAAAACGTCATCGCCCTCGGCACCGTTCACGCCAATCTGGCGCGCCCGGCTTCCGCCGATTTCCCGCACGTCCTGCCCCTGCACGTAGAGCTTGATCCACGGGTTCAAATCATACCCGAGCCCGAGACGGAAGCGCTGGAGCAGCCAGGCGGCATCCTGCGGGCTGTTGATCGCGCTGTTGAAGTCAAAGTTGTTGTCTCTGACTTCATAGCGCATTTTTTCCTGCACATCGACAGTCAGCTTTCCCATCTTCATGGGTGCGTAGGTGGGAGGCGGAGGCGCCAGCGTAAAGCCTGGCACAGGGGCCGGTGCAGGCGAGGTGGATTTAGGAGCGGGAGTTTGGGCGAATGCCAGCGAGGTAGTCGCCAGCAAAAGCGGGAGTAGCCTTTTCATGGGGTGTGGTGGGTGGGTGTGTTGTTGATTCGGCTAAGCGGCGGCTGCAGGGAAATTGGGGGCATGGGTGGCCAGTTCGGCGGCCATGTCTGGAGAAGGAACAAACTTGGGATCACGGCTGGGGCGGATGTGTGACTTGTCGTTGAGAAAGGTGATCAGCCGCTCGCGCAGTTCATAGTAACGCGAGTCTTCCATGATCTGTTTGCGGTTGCGAGGACGCTCGAAAGGAATCTGCAAAATATCACCTACTTCGGCCTCAGGACCGTCCGTCATCATCACGACGCGATCAGAGAGAAAGATGGCTTCATCCACATCATGCGTGACCATGAGAGTGGTGATGCGGTTGCGACGCCACAGTTCGAGCAGAACCTCCTGCAGTTCATACCTCGTGAGTGAATCCAGCATGCCAAAGGGCTCGTCGAGAAGAAGCATCTTCGGCTGCAGGACAAATGCACGGGCAATACCCACGCGCTGACGCATTCCCTGGGAAAGCTCACCGGGATATTTATGCATCGCATCGCCAAGCCCTACGATGGTGAGGTAGTACTCCACCATTTGACGCCGCTCTTCCTTGCTGGCGGTATAATAGACCTGGCTTGCACCGAGCATGACGTTTTCAAAAGCCGTCATCCACGGCAGCAGGCAGGGGGATTGAAACACGATGCCACGATCCGGGCCCGGTCCACTTGCCTCACGTCCCGCAAGAATCATGTTGCCCTGGCTGAGATCACTCAAACCGGCGACCATCATGAGCACGGTGCTTTTGCCACAGCCGCTGTGGCCGATGAGTGTGGCAAACTCGCCCTCCTTCAATTTGAGATTGAAGTTTTTGACGATGGTTGCCGGCCCTTTCGGAGTGTCATATGTCTTCCACAGACGATCCAGTTCCAGCATGGGAGAAGAGGAGCTCACGCGGCCACCTCCACTTCTTCACGCTTGTTGTCAGAGCGGCGCTTCGGCCCGGTGCGGTTGAGAAACTGCAGCGAGTTCACGGTGGTGAGATCTTCAGGCAGAATGTCTGGCAGGCTGAGTTTCACGCTCGTCTTCGGCTTCATACGCCCCTTGGCGTCCAGCAGGGTATTGATGAGCTCGGTCCGCAGCCTTTTGAATTTGGGATCGTGGTTGAGCGTCTTGCGGTCACGTGGTCGATCAAGATCAACCATGATCGGTTCCCCGAGTGTGGCGGGGGCTGTGGGCAGCAGCGGGATGACACGGTCCGCAAGCAGCAGGGCCTCATCAGGATCATTCGTGATCCACAGCACCGTGGTGAGATTCTGGCGCCAGATCTCGCTGATCTCATCCTGAATCGTGGCACGAGTGAGCGCATCCAGGGCGCTCAACGGCTCGTCCAGCAGCAGCACCTTGGGATTCATGGACAGGGTGCGGGCCACAGCCACGCGCTGCCGCATGCCTCCAGAGAGTTCCTTGGGCAGCTTGTGCGCTGCAGGCTTCAGCTTCACCATTTCGATGTACTTCCACACATGCTCTTTGCGCTGCGCAGCAGTCCAGTCTTTGAAGACCTCATCCACGGCCAGCGCGATATTTTCCTCCACCGTCAGCCAGGGCAGCAGGGAGTAGTTTTGAAAGACCAGGCCCCGGTCTGGCCCCGGCCCGGTGATGGCCTCACCGGAGATCTTGGCCACGCCTGCGTCAGGCTTCACCAGACCTGAGATCAGATTGATCAGCGTGCTTTTGCCAGATCCGGAGTATCCGACGATGACGACGAACTCCCCTTCTTCCATGGCGAGATTGATGTCCTTGAGAACTTCCGTGCGACTTCCTGGAAGGCCGAAGCCTTTGGCGGCGCCTTTGATTTCGATAAGCGGCATATCTGGATCAGGGTTGAGGTTAAGCGGTTTTGAAGCGCGATTCGATGACGCTCATCAGACGGTCCAGCACATAGCCGACAACACCAATGGTGAGGATACAGAGGATGATGTGGGCGTAGCTGTTGGCGTTGTATTGCTGCCAGAGAAAGCCGCCTACACCTGGCCTGCCGGTCAGCATCTCCACAGCAACAATGACGAGCCATGCGATGCCGAGACTCAGCCGAAAGCCGGTGAACATGTAGGGCAGCGTGGCGGGCACGAGAACCTTCCACAGCGTTTTGCTCTTCGAAAGCTTGAGCACTTTGGCCACATTCAGGTAATCCTGCGGCACAGCGCGCACGCCGACAGCCGTATTCATGACCGTGGGCCACATGGCGCAGATGGCGATGGTGAAGAGCGCGGCGGCGTCTGAAGCACCGAAAGTGGTGCGGCCGTCCCCATTCACGATTTTCACACCGCTGAAGAGGATCATGCCCAAGGGCAGCCATGCCAGCGGTGAAACTGGGCGCAGCACCTGAATGATGGGGTCAAAGGCGGTGGTAAACTTCTTCGACAGACCGAGGAAGAAGCCGATGGGGGTGCCGATGAGGAGGGCGATGAAGTATCCCTCCGCCACCAGCACCAGAGACATCCACGTAAACCGCAAGATGCCCTGATCCAGCTCTCCACGCTTCGCAAAGGGCTCCGTAACGTAGAGCTTGCTCGCCGTCCACGTCTCGACCGGAGTCGGGAGATCGGCGGAGAGTCCTTCACGTTTCGTGACTTTGATTTTGTCGCCAAAATCATCCACCTTTTCAAGGGTGACGGATTTTCCGGCGATCGCATACCACAGAAGAACACAAACTAATATTGCGCTCAACGGCAGAAGGATGGAATCGAGTTTGAAGCGTTGGATCAGGTGCATAATGCGGCCATGCGGTTTGAGGGTTAGGCTTTGAGCGTTTTGACAGCGAAGGACGCAGCGTAGGCTTCGAGGTCGGCCTTGGGGTCGAAGGTGACGCCGTCGAAGAGGGTTTCGGGCTTTTCATCGACACCGCCGTGGACGTAGCCGATCTCCTTCATGGCCTCCTCGTAGATGTCTGAGCGCATGACCTGCCTGGCCACGCCTTCATAGTCGGGAGCGCCTGCGGTGAAGCCCCACCGGCGGAGCTGCGTGAGCCACCACTTGGCGTATTTAGCCTGCGGGTAGTTGCAGTTGCGATCGCTGAAGATCATGTAGTTAGGATCTTTGATCTTGCGGCCGTCGCCCATGTTGTACTTGCCTTGGAGGCGACCGAGGATGGTTTCCGGCGGGCAGTTGATGTAGGTGGCTGCGCTGACGATGCCGGCCTGCTCTTCGCGGTTTTCCATTTTGTCGAGCCAGACGCTGGCCTCATGCAGTGCTTTGAGGACGGCTTTCACAGTCTTCGGATTCTTCGCGGCGAATTCCTCGGTGAAGGCGCAGACTTTTTCGGGGTGATCTTTCCAGATGCCCTGAGTGGCGATGGAGGTGTAGCCGATTTCTTCGGCGATGGTTTTGGCGTTCCAGGGTTCGCCCACACAGAAGCCGTCCATCTTGCCGACCTTCATGTTCGCGACCATCTGCGGAGGTGGCACGGTGATGAGGGAGACATCCGCGCCCGCACCTGCGGCGTCGCCGGGATTGATGCCACCGGCAGCGAGATAATAGCGCATCCACATGGCGTGAGTTCCTGGCGGGAAGGTCATCGCAAAGGAGAGCGGATTGCCCTTGGCCTTGGCTTCATCCACGAAGGGCTTCAGCGCCTTGGGGTCATCAGCCACTTTGCCTTTGAAGGTGTTGGAAAGGGTGATGGCCTGACCATTACGGTTGATGATCCACGGCACGATCATCGGCTTCTTCGGCGCACCGCCGAGTCCCATGGTGCTGGCGATGGGCATGCCGAGGAGCATGTGGGTGGCCTGGATATCGCCATTTGTGAGGGAGTCCCGGATGGCGGCCCAACTGGCGCCTTTGCTGACGACGGAATTCACACCGTATTTTTTGAAGAGGCCTTTTTCATGAGCCACCACGATGCTGGAGCAGTCGGTCAGGGCGATCATGCCGAACTTCATGTCGGGTGATTCCGGAGAGTCATCGGCGTAGGCGGAGCCGACCCAGCCCTGAGGAAGGCCAGAGAAGAGAGCGCCGAGACCGGCAGTGGCACCGGTGCGCAAGATGGAACGACGAGTGAGTGGAGAGGTGGGATTCATGCTTGAACGAGTGTGGAGCGTTTGTTGGATTTGGCGTTTGTGTTTGCGGCGGCTTTAGCTTTGGGAAGTTGGGGTTCGGCAGTCCACGCTTCGCGCAAAGCAGTGGCGGCCTCCGTGTATTGACTGGTGGTCAGCAGACCATGGGCGATGAACTGATCGAGCAGCCAGCGACCGCGCTCACTCACGGGCGAGTTGGTGTCACGCCGGTGAAAAATGTGGAAATCCGTCACGGCCACGGATTTGTCGAAGCCGAGATCCAGAGGCCCAACCAGCGAGCGTTTTAGAATTTTCTCAGAGCCGGAAAAATAACCGCTGTCGGCAAGCACGTGGGCGACTTCAGGCCGATTTTCCCTGGCGTCGCAGAATTCGCAGGCCTCTTTCAGAGCATTGATGATGGCCTGAGACTCTCCGGCATGCGCACCGACAAAGCGCTCGGTGGTGAGCAGAACCTTTTCAGGATGCCCAGGCGCAAGCTGTTCGCTTGTGGCAGCGATCCAGCCGATGCCTTGCTCCACGGCATAAGAATTCCAAGGCTCACCGACGCAGTAACCATCAATGAGACCCGCCGCCAGACTGGAAGCCATCTGCGTCGGCGGCAGCGCCACGATGCGCACATCCTTTTCAATATCAATACCACCTGCCTGCAGCCACTGGCGCAGGAGAAAATTGTGGGAGGAGTAGCGTGACACCATGCCAAAAGTGAAGCGGCGGCTGAAGGCGCTGCGGATGAGCTTTTTCAAACTGGCGGCATCACGCACGCCGCGGTTCCACAGATCCCGGCTGAGGGTGATGGCATTACCATGCAAATTGAACACGAAGGGCGCCACCACCGGGCAGGGCGGACCGCTGATCCCCAGGCGCATCGCCAACGCCAGGCCGGCAATGGCGTGCACGGCATCGAGCTGGCCATAGAGCAGCTTCTCACGGATGGTGGCCCAGCCAACCTCACAGCTCAGCTCGACATGCACCCCGTGTTTGCGGAACAAGTCCATCTTCCTGGCCACCAACAGCGGAGCGCAGTCAACGAGAGGAATGAAGCCAATGCGGACCGGCTTGACGACCCCGGCAAGAGTGGATTTTGAAACTGTGGAAAGCTGCTTCATGCCCGGACATATCAGCATCAGACGAGCCAGCCGCGATAAATTCGCCAGAAACAATGCGCAATGTTATTCAATTGATGTATGAATGGCATTCATGGAACAAGCCATCGACACCCGACAGCTGCGCGCCTTCGTCCGCCTGGCACGCAGCGGCAGCTTCACGCAGGCCGGACGCGAACTGCACCTCACGCAGAGCGCTGTCAGCCACGCCATCAAGTCCCTGGAGACAGATCTCGGCAGCCGGCTGTTTCACCGTCAGGGCAAGCACGTGCACCTCACGCATGCAGGGCGCGAACTGCTGCCCCATGCAGAAACGATTCTACAGTCGATGAGCCACGCACGGGCGGTGCTGGGAACGCTGGACCAAATGCCGCGTGGCAAATTGAAAATCGGCTGCACCACGGCGGCAGCGCAGTTCATTCTGCCCACGGTGCTGCGCGAGTTCAAAGAGTCTTTCCCGCTGTATGAAATCAAGGTCACGTGTGGTGAAACCCCGGACACGATCGAGCGGCTGGTGAGCAATGAGATCGACCTCGCGGTCAGCCTGCGTCCGCTTGATGTTTCACGCATGAACTGCCACGCCATCTTTGATGACGAACTGGAGTTTCTCGTCTCTCCACTGCACCGCTGGGCTCAAACACGGCCCAAGCTGAAGGATGCGGCGAACGAGACCTTCATTGTGGCGAGCCGCAACAGCCTGAACTTCTCGATGATTCAGGAGTACTTTCTCAAGAACGGCGTGCGTCTGAGCTCGTTCATCGAGCTGGGAAGCTCCGAGGCCACGGTGGAACTGGCCAAGCTGGGCATCGGCGTGGCGATAGCCGCACGCTGGATTGCGCGCACCGAAATCGAAGCCGGACAGTTGATCGCGCTGCCGCTGCCGAAAGCCAAACTCAAACGCCGCTGGATTGTCTCCACCCTCAAGAACCGCCCGCTAAACCTGCCCGAGCGCACGTTCATCGGTCTTTGCGAGGAAGTGGGTCGGCGGATGAGCAACGACCATCTGTGAAAGCGCCGAGCAGACATTGAGCAATCCCCGCCTAAGCTCCACAGCCTGCGCCGCCAGTTCACGCTGCTCACGCTCATATTGAACACGGCCTTCCGCCGTTTCGATTTTTACCGGTTCGTAGCCGAGAGAGCTCAGGTCATAAGGGCTTGCGCGCATGTCGAGATCGCGCCCCTTGAGCGCCAGTTCAAAACACTCGCCAATCAAATCGGAGCCGGTCCAGGGCCAGAGCTTGGAAGACCATTTGTACAAATCCATGTTTGCATGCAGGCAGGCCGCCTGTTCGAGATCATGGCGTGAGTCGAGCGAGGGCTGCAGGACATTCAATGGCCGCGCATCCGGCGTAAAAAAACGAAACGCATCATAGTGTGAGCAGCACACAGGAAGGGACTCCACGAAGGCGGCGAGTTCATCCGGCGGCAGCCGCAGTTCATAGCCCTGGTGCCGCACCTGCTGCACCGACTGATGGTACACCATGGCCCACTCATGCAGCCCGAAGCAGGTGAACCTCCCTGCCCTGCCGAGGATGCGCGTGCAAAGCATGGCCACCCAGGCGGCGAATTCGCGCTCCCGCTGCATGAAGCGCCTCGCATCCACATGCAGCAGTCCCTTTTCACAAACGAACCGTTCGCTTTGCAACCAAGGGTACGCTTCGAGATCAGCACTGGTGACTTCCAGGCCCACGCCGTATGGCGGCACCCACTGATTGAGCTTCGCCGGCGCAAAGCTGTAGTAGGTGAAGAGAAAATCATGCACTGGATGTTTCGCATTGCGGCTGCGGCGGTCCACGAAGGCATCCGCGTGCGCAGAGACTCGCATCTCATGCTCATGCTTGCGCTGCAGCCATTCTTCCCTGCCCCAGACGATCATGGCACCAGCAGGGTCGCGAGTCCGAGGAAGGTGCCCATGCTGATCACATCCGTGGCGGTGGTGAGGAAGATGCTGGACGCAGTGGCTGGATCAGCGCCAAATTTCCTCAGCAGCAGTGGAATCAAAGCCCCGCTCAAACCGCTGACAACGCAGCTGAAAGTCATCGCCACCCAGACCACAAACGCCAGCATGAGAGCGTTGGGATTGTGATTCATGCGTGCATAGATCCCCATGCCGAGGCCTGCGGAGATACCCACGAGCATGCCGTTGTACAAACCGAGCAGCCCCTCCTTGATCACGAGCCGGCGTTCATCTCCCGGTTTCAGATCTCCCAAAGTCATGCCGCGCAAAGTCACCGCAAGCGCCTGGCATCCCGTATTGCCGGACTGCCCGGCCAGCACCGGCAGAAACGCGGCCAGCAGCACGAGGCGGCCCAGCGTCCCCTCAAACACCCCGACTACTGTCGCAGCGATGAAGCAGGTGACGAGATTGATCTGGAGCCACGGATGGCGGAAACGCAGGCTGCGCAGCAGCGGTGTGGAAAGCCGCTCCTCCTTTTCCACACCCACCATCGAGCCGACCTGAGCACTGATTTCGATCGCCCGCGCTTCGAACAAGGTCTGCCCGCGCACCAGGCCCAGCAGGATGCCGTCCTGGCTGCAGACAGGATAGACGGGATAGTGCTTGTTCACGACCAGCTTCATCGCCTCGGTAAGCTCCATATCAGGGTCGAGCTTGAAGGGGTTCCTCACCATCACGTCCTCAAGTCTGGCGTCCGGCTCGGCAAGCATGAGATCGCGCATCACCAGCAGGCCGAGCAGGCGGCCCTGTTCATCCGTGATGTAGCCGTAGGTGATAAAGGCCTTTTTCGCGAGCTTGCGCACTTCTTCAATGGTGTCGCGCGCGCTTGCGTCAGGGCGGAAGACTGCCACCGGCTCCTCCATCAACCAGCCGACACTGTCTTCAGGGTGTTCGCGGTTGCTGGCCCACTGCTTTGCCTGTCGCAGCGGGACAAACGTCATGGCGGCAGTGCGCGGCTCTTCCTGCATTTCCTCAAGCACGTGCTGAGCAACCATGGGGTTCAGCTGCTGCAGCACCTTGGCGGCGTCCTCGCCCGAGGCTTTCTCCAGCAGATCAGCGGCGTCATGCGCACCGCTTTGGGACACGGCGTCGAGCAGGGATTCAGAAGATGATTTCATACTGCGAAGAGAGCGTAACCGAACCGCGGGCGCTTGTCATCGCCTACGCGAAAAAAACCTCGCGCAGGACGTACAGACGAGCACATTCAGCCCATGTCCCTGTATGACCGCGACTACATGCGTGAAGGACCGCCACGTTCCGTTGCCGGAATGGTGCGGGAGTTTACAGCATTCCACGTCATCCTGGGGATCAATATCGCGGTATTCGTCATGCAGTTCGTGCTTGAGACCGGCTGGGTGACGGAACCACGGACGGGGGAGATGTACATGCCGCTGGGCGGCGTAAGCGTGCACGAACTGATGCGTGGCAATTTCTGGACACTGTTCACCTACATGTTTGTGCATGGCAGTGTGATGCACTTTGCCCTGAACATGATGATGCTGTGGTTTGCAGGGCGCGGGGTGCAGCAGCGATTTGGCAGCCGCCATTTCACCCGGATCTATCTTTTGTCCGGTGTCGTGGGGGCAGTTACGGAGATGGCGGTGAATGGCTTGGTGCTAGGCGACGTAAGAACACCGCTCGTGGGCGCCTCGGCGGCGGTTTTTGGTCTTCTCATGGCGCTGGCGGTGGTGATGCCGGATGAAAAAATCACGGCTTTCATCTACTTCATCATTCCCGTGCAGCTACGCCTCTGGACACTGGCGAAGGGTCTGTTCATCATCCAGCTGGTCTTTGGTCTGGCAGGCATCCTGTTCCATATCCTGCCTGAAGGCATGCAGATCGCCTACTTTGCCCATCTCGGCGGTGCTGCAGTGGGCTGGTTTTATGCACGCAGTCTCGGATATGGCGGCAGACCACTTACCTACGCCAGCCAGTGGCAGCCGGCCCAGTACCAGCAGCCGCGCAAACCCGCCATGGCACGCACACGTGCACGGCCGACAAACGAACTCGACATCGACACGGCACCCCTGACCACAAAGCGGCAGCCGGACTCCGTGGAAGCCTGGATGGAGGAGGTGGTGAATCCTCTGCTGGATAAAATGAACTTGTACGGCAAAAACAGCCTCACGTCGGAGGAACTGCTGACCTTGGAACGTGCCAGCCGGGAAGTGGATCGCCGCAGACAGGCCAAAGGGAGCTGAAACAGCACCGCATCACATGCTTTCCACACGTTCCTCACGCCTGGCCGCCTTGCTCTTGCTGGCCTTGCTGCTTGGCTGGACCGTACGCTCCTGCCGCAAAGGAAAAACAACCAGCCTTCCGCCGCCAGCCCCCGCCACAGCAGTACCGACTCACGAACCGCCGCCCAGCAGCTTTCCTGATGAGTGATCGCTTTCAGCCATCTTTTTCTCTTCTGAATTCGTAACTGTCTTCCCATGTCCATCGCCACCCGCAAAGGAGACCAAGGCCAGACTGATCTGCTGTTTGGCTGCCGTCTCGCCAAATCCCATCCTCGAGTCCATGCACTTGGTGCGGTGGATGAATTGAATGCCGCCCTCGGTCCCTTGCGCATTGCTGCTGTGCGCGAGGAGACGCAACAAATTGTACCCAAGGTGCAGCGCTGGCTCATTGAGCTGATGGGAGAGCTGGCCACACCGCCCGGCGATGAAAGCCGCTACGCAGCCAGCCATCCCGACCGCATTTCCACCCCCAACGTCGACTGGCTGGATGAGTGGGTGGCAAAGCTGGAGGCTGGTGGCGCGCTCAAGTTCAAAGGCTGGGCGCTACCCGGTGAAGCCGGTGTGATGAGCGGTGCCTATGCCGATCTCGCCCGAGTGGCCTGTCGCCGAGCCGAGCGCAATGTCATCGACCTGCAAGGCACGGCCGATCATGTGCCCAATGAGGAACTCATCCGCTTCCTCAACCGTCTGTCAGATGTGCTGTGGCTGCTGGCACGATGGGAGGAACAAATGGCCTCTCCATCCTGAGGATGTAGAGACTTCTGACAACTTTGAATCAGCATGCTCAGCCAGGCTGCTGGCAGGCAAAAAAAACGGAGTGATGCATGGCATCACTCCGTGGCGGAACAGTCTGCTGCTTCAGCTCATTTCGGCGCGTCAGCCGCAGGCTTGGCGGGTTCGGCGGGTTTATCCGTCGCTGGCGGTGCGGGTTTCTCCCCCGTGACGGGATTGGCGTCAGGAGCCGGGGCCGGTTTGATCTCGGGTTTCGGAGCGGCCGGCAGTGGAACGGCAGGAGTTGTCGTGCTGATAGGGGGGGAGGGATTCGCCGCGGGAGCGGCAGAGCTGCCGGGACCGGCTGGAGGCTGGACCATGTTCAGGCCGGGAATCATCTTCTTGATATCAGGCAGCCCAGACGGACTGGCATTGCCATCTGCGGCAGGAGGCGGCTGCTTCGCCGGTGAAGGCGCGGCGAGGATTTCAGACTTCTTTTTCAACAGGCTGCTGACGGTGTATTCCGTGACCTCATAGACCCAGCCTTCGAATCTCTTCTCGTTGGCCAGCTTCTCTTCCAGCTTCTTCTTTTCTTCGGCGAAAGCTTCGTCGTTTTTCTTTTTGTCTTCGGGTTTTTCGTCCTTCACGGCGGCGCGCTCCTTGGGAAGGTCGGCAGTGACACTCATGGTGAGGTAGTATTTGTCCCCCTCGCCCTGCCCGGCCTGTTTCACCGTCTGGATGTTGTAGGTGAAGCCGTCAAAGGTGACGAGCTTTGCCTTCACTGCGTCCTTCATGGTGGCTGCGGCTTTATCTTTGCTGAGCACGTCATTGAAGGTGGAGCTGGAGAGCAGGGAGCCCAGCGAGACCTTGCCAGCGTCGAGGCTTTCACCAGGGCCGGCGCCATCGAGAGTGAAATCTGCCTTGTCATCTGCACGGGAGGCCTTCCATGAGTCAGCCGGTTTTGCAGCGGTGACTTCGACCGACTTCAACCTCTGCACATCAAAAAAGCCTTTCGCCAGCCAGGCGTCTGGCTTGGTCACCAGATCTGGCAGCTGGTCATTGATCTCCCAGATGGTCTCCTCCCCTGGCACACGCACAAAGCGTGGGCCCTTGGGGCCGCCAAACATCTGCATCTGGTCGTTGTTGGACCCGCCCGAGCTATTCACCTGCCCGCCCAGCACCAAGGAGTGCATCAGCTTGTCCTTGTCGTCGAACAGCTCCACGAGTGTTCCACCGCCGCTGGCACTGCCTGGAGCATTCACTCCCACCTTGCCCCACGAGTCCTTGCCGATGCGCCGCCCATCCTTCACCTTTTCATACTTGAGGCTCAGCAGCGCGGTCTGGAGCTTCTCTTTCTCCACCGGATATCCCGCACGTTCAAGGACGACCCAGGTATCGTTCTGGACAGCGAGGGTAGTCTCAGACTTGTCCTCCTTAATTCGGATTTTTTTGATGCCGTTGATGTCGAATTCCGGGAACAACAGCTCCCGCAGCTTCACGTTCATGACGGAACGATTCAGACGCGAGTTGCGCTTGTTGGACTGAAAATAGGCGGTGCCAACGATGGCAACGAGCAGAACCAAAAGGATGACGATCTTCTTCATGGCGTTGAGGAAAAGAACAGGTGCTTACGAGTTTTGAATGAAAATCAGGCCGCCGCTGTGCGGGTGCGGCGTTGCATGGCGAAAACAAGGCCCACCACGCCCACCAAAAGAGGCACGACGAGGACATTGAGGGTCTTGATCAGGGTCTTGCGGAACTCCACCTCCTTGTTGACCTCTTTACGGATGTTCCGAACCTCCTTGTCGATGGTCTTCGAATTTTTCTCCATCTCCTTGATGTTGTTCATGGTGCCCTGGTCCACGATCAAGGCACCTTTCTTCAAGTCGAGCTGAGGCCGGGCTTTGCTGAGTTTTTCCGCCAGTTCCTGACGTTCCTTCTCCAGCTCGATCAGCTGCGGGCGGTATTTTTCTTCGACCGTCTCACGCATCTCCTTCAGCTTGATGAAGGGGCGGACCGGGGACTTGCGATTGCGGACCTGAATAAGGTCGCCACCGCCGACGAGCACTTCAATGGCATTGAGCAGCATGGGCAGGTTGCCGCCATTGGTGACGAGGCCGACTCCGAGATCCCCCTGCTTCAGACAGAAGGCGTCATAGAGCATGTCCGCATCAGAGAAGAGGATGACATTGCGTTCGCTGTCTTTGGACTCTTTGAGTGAGTTGTCCGCTTTCTTTTCCGGGGTCTTCGCTGCTGCCGCGGCTGCGCCGGGAGCGCTGGCATCCTGCTCAGGCCCGCCAGTCTCTTTGGATCCAGCAGCCGCCGCAGGCTTGCCATCAGGGAAAGCCGTCTTGAATTTGCCGGCGATGCGCACACCGAGCACCTGCTTTTTACCACTGGCGGTAAAGTTCACCATGGGTTCACGACGCAGCTTGTCAGCCGCAGCTGTGTCGATGAGTTCCGAAGCCTCCGAACTGCTGGCGAGGGTGATCACATCAAGCCCTTCCTTGCGCTCGATGTTCAAGGCACCGGCGTTGATGAGGGTGAAGGCCTGCAGGCCGGAAGTCACACGGTCGTCTTGATTGATGGCTTTGCCGGGGAGCTGCAGAGCCGTCGGCATGAGGCGTCCTTGCAGGTTGCCTTTGTAGTTCATGTCCACCAGAACCATGTCTTTCTGGTAGCTGATCCCCCAGGCCTTGAACAGATTCGGCAGGTCGGAGGAAGTGGTGATCATGTTGCCCGGCTGGCCGGTCATCGGATTGGGCTGGCTGCTCATGGCCTGAGCGAGCAGGCTCTGCGGATCCACAAAGGCGACCACGTTGCCGCCGCCGAGGAGGTACTGGTCGATGGCAAATTCAGCCGTCTTGGTGACATCTGCAGGATGCACCACAAGGAGGACGGTGATGTCGCCGTCGATTTTATCAGTCGTCATCGGCACCTCGCGCACCTCATAGTCAGCACGAAGCTGCTGGACGATGGCCCAGGCTTCAGGTCCGCGCTGCTGCTGGAAGGGCATGGAAGGCACCCCGCCGATGGGCATGGCGCTCATGAGACCGATGACCGTCTTCGTGGGCTTGATGACTTTAGCGATGGCACGGGACACATCGTATTCGAATGCCGTGGCATCCTCTGGATTGAGGAAAGGCAGGACTTCCTTGCGGTCGAGACACTGGACGGTGAGTCCCAGATAAATCTGGTCGCCTTCCTGATTGACCTGCATGCCACGGATTTCATCATCCTTGGCCTTGTCTTCATCATCCGTGTCCGGATTCGGATGGACGACCTCCAGGGAAACGCTGCCGTTGCTCTGCTTTTCATATTCCAGCAGCAGGTCCTCGATGGAACGTGCGTGAGGCTTGAGGATGTTCGGCATCACCCGGTCATCGTTCGTGGCATAGAATTTGATCGTCACCGGCTCGTCGACGTTGATCCTGCTGAGAATGTTCTTTGTCCCCTGCGAGAGGGTAAACAAACCGTCCTCGGTGAGATCGAGGCGGAGATTGCCAAATCCAACGCCGCCAACGAGGAAGTTGAGGGCAAAAATGACAGCAATGATCAACAGTGTGGTGACGCCGGCTGCGGCGTTCTTGTTGGTAGCACTCATGATGAGAAAAAAGGTTGGATGAAAAGGAAAGCTCGGCGGGAAATCAAGCGCGCTTGGAGCGGAGCCCCAGGTCCGTCACCAGCAGCGCCACAACGATGACTGAAAGGAAGTAGAGCACATCACGCAGAACGAAGATGCCCTTGGTCATTTCAAAAAAGTGATCCATGAAGCTGAAGTAGCTGATGAATCGCACGATTCCTTCCATCCCATTCGGGACAGCGTTCACGACCGTCTGTGTCAGACCAGGATCGCCGATGAGGGCGATGACCAGACAGAAGGCGACGCTGATGATGAAACACACGACCTGACTGCGCGTGAAGGCGCTGATGGCAGAGGTCACCGCCAGGCAGGCCATGGCATAGAGGTAGCTGGCCACATAACCGCTGATGATAGGGCCACTGTCAGGGTCACCCAGATAGGACACGGTCCCAACGATCAAAAAGGTCAGGGCCAGACCAATGAGCCAGATCACTGCCGCCGCCAGAAACTTGCCCACAATGGCCTGCCATGGGGAGACAGGCATCGTCATGAGCAGTTCAATGGTTCCCAGACGGTGCTCCTCCGACCAGAGGCGCATGCCTACGGCAGGAGCCAGCACCGTGTAAATCCACGGATGCCAGACAAAGAAACGGGTGGCCAGTGAAACGTCGTCACTGTCCAGCAGCCGGGAGAAAAAGAAGGTGAAGCCATTCGTCGCCAGCAGGAAGATGACGACGATGACGTAAAACACGGGAGAGTTGAAGTAGGCCATAAACTCCCGCTTAAAGACGGCCAGAGTGTTTTGGATTGCTCGATTGCTCATGCGTTGGTCGGATTGGGGGTGAAAAAACTAAAGGATCTCAGGCTGCTTTTTTGGCAACTGCGTCAGATTTGGTGATGCTGCGGAATACCTCGTCGAGCGAGTTCGCTCCGGGAACGAGCTTCTTCAGGCTCTCTGGTGTGCCGTCGGCCACCACCTTGCCACGATCAATGATGATGGCGCGGGAGCAGGCGGCTTCGACTTCTTCCAGGATGTGGGTGGAAAAGATGATCGCCTTGTCCTTGCCCATGCGCTTGATCATGCTGCGCACTTCATGCTTCTGATTCGGGTCGAGGCCGTCGGTGGGTTCGTCGAGAATGAGCACATCCGGGTCATGAATAATGCTCTGTGCGAAGCAGGTGCGGTGGCGGTAGCCTTTGGACAGCGTGTCCACGCTCTGATTGCGCACGCTGTCGAGAAAGCACATGTCGAGGACACGGTCGATGGCCTTGGTGCGCGCCGAGCCATGCAGGCCGCGCAGTTCGGCGCAGAAGCCGAGGAAACTGGCAACCGTCATGTCGGAATAAAGCGGTGCATTTTCAGGGAGATACCCGAGGCGTTGCTTGGCCAGCTCAGGATCTTCAAGCATGTCGATCCCGCAAAGATTCACGCTGCCGCTGGTGGGACGGAAATAGCCGGTGACCATGCGCATGGTGGTGGACTTGCCGGCACCATTTGGTCCGAGAAAGCCCAGCACTTCCCCTTTTTCCACGGAGAAGGAGACATCATCGACAGCCACTTTGGTGCCGAACACCTTGATGAGGTTCTTAACTTGGATCATAACGTCGTTGGATCGGTTGGTTGGGAAAACGGAACGCCACAGGGAGGCGGTTCTGGTTGTTCGCCCCCTCCGGACGTTCAATCGCGGAGTGCTGCTTTAGGAGGTACAAGGGGCTTTTCAACTGAATTTTCTTGGGTTGAGGGATGCCTTCAACACCAAATTTTACAATCAGGTTGCAGAATAAATTTCAACGTGACGGCGCATCCAGCACACCTACATTCAACACCCCAGTCGCGAATCCTCATGCTTTGGAACCAAAACATTGATCCCACCAAAGATCTCACGCACAAACCATTCGTTTTGTGGCGGCCTTTCATTGCCGCCTGGGAGTGGCTGGTGCCTCCGACGGTGGCGCACCGGGACCGGCAGTCGCCGCTGGCGCGCTGGATCGCGGCCATTGTGATCCTGAGCATCTGCACCACCCTGCTTATCCTCGGCATCATCTATGCGCGGCCGCTGAAAAACTCATACAAGAACATGCGCGCTACAAGCATGGTGAAAGAAGCGCGGCAGATGATGGAAAACGGCCAGGGCGTCAATGCGGTGATGAAAGCCCAGGAAGCCTACACGAAAGCCCCCGAGAGCGAGGAGGCCATCCGGCTGAACTTTGAGTATTTCACGCTCATGAAGCGTGACACAGCTCTGTACTTTTATGACAAGCTGAAGAACCTTGACGTTCTGACCCCAGCCGATGAGCAGCTCCATGTGCGCAGCCTCCTCAATCTGGGAAAGCCGAAGGAAGCCTCCCAGGCGCTGGAGCAATTGATGCGAGTGGAGAAGCCCAGTGAAGCGCTGATAAAGCTGGCCGAAGAAGTCTGGGGTCAGCGTGAACAGAACAAACCGCTGCTCAATGTGCTGCGCAGCTACACTCTGGCACATCCAGATGACAAAGAAGGTGCCCTGCGATTCGCCAAGGTACAGCTAGCCTCCGGAAATTCGACCGAAGCGGGACTCGGCATGGAATCACTCTGGAAGCTGGCCTCCGAAGATGACGCGATCGGGCTGCAAACCCTGGAGTACATCGACAGCCTGCCTAGTTTGACTCCTGAAGACATCACACGGTTGATCGAACGACTCAAAAAGCATCCCAAGGCGGACGATATTCACTACGTACATGCATTGAAGCGCGAAGTTCAGCAGTCGCCGGGGCATAAAAAAGAAATCGTCATGGCAGCCACAGCCAGGTACCGGGACAAAAAACGTGACGAATTGCTGCCTTTCATACGCTGGCTGGTGGAAGAAGGAGAATTCCGCCAGGTGCTGTCCGTCCTGCCTGAGAACGAAGCCAAAGCCCATCCGCGCCTGCTGGAAAACTATCTCAACGCGCTCACGATGCTGCAGCGTTTTGATGACTTGGAGCGCCTCGTCAACGATCCCAAGGTCGCAGAAATACTCGATCCCACGACGGTGGCGATGTTTCGTGCACACCTGGCTTACATTCTGAAAAAGCCTGCTGAAGAACTGCGATCCAAACTGATTACCGCCAAGGACGCTGCCCAGTTCAATGGACGATATGATGCCCTGCTGCAAATCGCCAGGTATGGCGAGGAACGCGGCCATTTTGACATTGCCGAGGATGCCTACCGCCTTGCCATCAAGGCGGCGAAGCGCGCCTCAGCCTCGCCCCGCATCGAGCGAGATGCCTTCACCGGCCTGATCAAAGCGTGCCTGGCCAACCGCAGCACTGAATCTCTGATCCAAGCCTCTCAGGAGGCAGTGACACGCTGGCCGGACGACACCAATTTCGTCGAGACCTATCTCTATGTCAGCCTGCTGGCTGGCAGAAACATCGAGCTCGCCCTGCGCAATGCAGTCAACTTGCTCAAAATTCAGCCTGCGGACAATCAGCGCAAGCTCACCGTAGCCCTGGCTCGCTGGCGGCTGAGAGACACTCAGCAGGCAGTACAAAATCTACAATACATTGATCTCAATCCGCTCACTGAGGGACAGCGGGCCGTTTTTGCAGCCATCGCAAACAGCGGTGGATTTCATGACGAAGCACTGGGTGTGATCAAGGCCATCAATCCCAAGGCCAGCATGCTGCCGGAAGAACAGCGCTGTTTTGAGAGCGTTTTAGTCAAAAAGTAAGGGGCCTGCGTACATCAGCAGATGTCAGGATGCTCCATGGTTGGAAGCTGAAGCATTGTGCACAACTCGAAATCCCCGGGGTGCAGGACCGATGAAACTGACAGCAAGAAAAAAGGCCGCCTGCGAAATGCAAGGCGGCCTATATAACCCAACTGGCGGAGCGGACGGGGCTCGAACCCGCGACCTCCAACGTGACAGGCTGGCGTTCTAACCAACTGAACTACCGCTCCTTTGCCGTTTGGGGTCGCGATAGTAAACGCTCATCGCATGCTGGCAAACGGAAACTTACATTGTGGTGTAAAAAATCATCACGGCACCTCTTCGCCTGAGCCGGTGTAATACCAGCCGATGACCTTGCCATTGAGCACCAATGCCTGCGCTTCGGTTGGTTGCAGCCCAAACACCGTCTTCACATTGCAGCCTACTTTCACCGCCCAGCCTGGCTTGCCTTGAACCACGGTGGGCTGCGGGTCCTGCCAGCTGGTGACATTCTCCGGCTTGATTTCGGTGATCTGCCCGCGCTTCATGCTGGCGATCAGCAGTGGATAACCGCTGGTGGAATCTCTAACCGGCTTGCCGTCAGCTTCCACTTCACTGCTGGAAGGGCTGGAATCAGCCGCTGACGTCTCGGGCTGGCTCTGGCGTTTGTTCGCGGCAATGGCCTTGAGTTCCTCCGCACGTGTGATCTTCCACTTTTCATAGGACTCATTGAGCTGCGCCTTCAAGTCAGTGCCATCAATGGGCAATTGCGCACGTGCCGGCGAAGAGGCGGTCGGCGCAAGGGTGAGCACCCCGTTCTCCGCAGCCAATGCATAGGCCTTGCCTCCTGCGGCAATCTTGCTCGATCCCACGCTCATTTTGAACATCGCGTCCTGCACCAGCTTCACCTCACGAGGAAAGGCAGATGCGGGAATCTTCAACCAGTTGCCGGTCAAGGCTTCGATGGGTTCAAACTTCGGGCCTGATGAAGCCGCTGCAGCCACTGGCGCAGGGGCTTTTTCCAGCGGTTTCTCCACCTCAACAGGTTTCGCAGGAACAGGGGTGCTTTCCTTGACAATCACAACGGGTTTCTCCTCTTCAGCAGGCCTTGCAGTCACAGTCTTCGGCCTCACGGGTGGATTGAGACTTTTGAAGACGAGCTTCTTGCCGGGAGGTGCTCCGAAATAGTCGTATGCCAGGAAGGCACCGCCAATGATGAGGATTGTATAAAATAAAGATTTCATGGTAGGGTTTATAGATAAATACTCACGCGCTTTCACGTGATACAGCGATTGAGTACTTCAATTTCTTGGTAACGCAGTTACATTTTTCTGTAAACTTTGCGTCAAAAGACTCATAGACCGGAAGCTTGCGGGTGGAATGGGCTGCGCTACATAGCCCTTATGCCCCAAACCAACCTGCTCCTTGGAGTTAACATCGATCATGTCGTGACTTTACGTCAGGCACGTTACCGCGCCATGCCGGATTCTCCCAATGCGGAGCCTTCAGTGCTGTCTGCCGCACAGGCGGCGGAGGCGGCGGGTGCTGATTCGATCACCGTTCATTTGCGGGCTGACCGCCGCCACATTCAGGACGCAGACGTGTATTTGCTCCGCAAAAGCATCGGTACCAAGCTGAATCTGGAAATGGGCAACACCCAGGAAATTTTGGACATCGCGCTTCAGGTTCGCCCAGACTTCGTCTGCATGGTGCCGGAAAACCGCGAGGAGGTCACGACCGAAGGCGGGCTCGATGTGGCCGGTCAGCGCGAGGCGCTTCGCCGCACCGTGAAAGCGCTCAGCGACAACGGCACCCGCGTCAGCATGTTTGTTGATCCGGACCTCGAACAGATTCGAGCCAGTGCAGAAATCGGCGCGGCCATGATTGAACTCCACACCGGCACCTTTGCGAATCACACCGGCGCGGAACGTGCCGCCGAGGTCGAGCGCCTCTGCGCCGCAGCGGAGCTAGGCCACGCCCTTGGTCTCCAGATTAATGCCGGACATGGCCTGACCACGGAAAACCTCCCTTCCCTCTGGCCCGTGCCTCACCTCGCGGAACTGAACATCGGCCATCACCTTGTTTCACGCGCCGTTTTCATCGGCCTGCATGGTGCGGTGCGTGAAATGCTCGCCGTCATGGCGACCTATCGCAATTGATCCCATGAAAGCCACCGGCATCGGCATCGATCTCGTGGAAGTGTCCCGCATCCGCGAGATGCTGGAGAGGCACGGCCAGCGCTTCAAAGAGCGCACCTTCACCGCTGGCGAAATAGCCTACTGTGACGCCTGCGCCGAGCCCGCCATGAATTATGCCGCACGCTTTGCCGCCAAAGAAGCGGTGGCCAAAGCGCTTGGCACCGGCATTTGGGCGGAAGGCGTGAACTGGACCGACATCGAAGTCGTGCGTGCGGACAATGGCAAACCTTCCATCCTCCTGCACGGCGCTGCCGGACAGCATGCCGGTGAAGCCACCTGCCTCGTCAGCCTCACCCATACACGCGAGCTGGCCATGGCGCAGGTGCTGCTGGCGTGAGCTTTTACTTTTCAGGCCCCACCCCAGCCGCTACAGTCGGCCTCCACTCACATGCGACGCGCGATCTATCCGGGCAGCTTTGACCCCATCACCAACGGCCACCTCGACGTCTTGCAGCGTGCAGCCGGAATTTTTGACAATCTCATCATTGCCGTCGCCCGCGACAATGCCAAAGAGAGCCTCTTCACCGTCGAAGAACGTGTCGAACTCATCCGCAACGCCGCCGCCGAGATTCCTGGCATCGAGGTCATGCCTTTCGACGGTCTGCTGGTGAATTTCGCCCGCAAGCATCAGGCCTGCGCCCTCGTCCGTGGCCTGCGTGCGGTGTCGGACTTTGAATTCGAGTTCCAACTTGCCCTCATGAATCGTAAGTTAGAGCCGAACCTCGAAACACTCTTCCTCATGCCCCGCGAAGAATACACCTACATCAGCAGTCGGCTGGTGAAGGAAATCTGTCGGCTCGGCGGCCACATCGAGCAGTTTGTACCGCCCAACGTCGTCGACGCCCTCCGCCGCAAACTTCATAAGGCCTGATTCCCCCCTTCCCCCCCCATGCACCGTCCCTTTTTCATTGACCTTCGCTCCCTGCCCGATGGCGGCAAGGACATCTCCGGGCAGGAGCTGCCGGCGTTCTTTGACCTCGACCCCAAAGACTCGATCCAGGCCGTTTCCCCGTTGAAATACGATCTCCACGTCGAGCGTGACGGCAGCGAGCTCCTCATCAGCGGTCGGCTGGAAGCCACTTTCAGCCTGGAATGCGGTGCCTGCATGGAACGCTTCGACTACCATGTCGATCTGGCCGACTACAATTCCGAAGTCGAGATTGCAAAGGATGAAACGATCAACTTGACGGATACCGTACGGGAAGATACTCTGCTTGCCCTTCCGAGCTACCCACGCTGCGATGCTGGCAATGTCCATCCTCGTCAGTGTCCCGCCGAAGGCAGGTTTGAACCGGAGTTGGAAACAACTCCAGACGAGCCTCAAAGTGCGGGTCCGGGTGTATGGGAAGCTTTGAACAAGTTAAATTAGAAGAACAGACCCCACCTCGATACTCTCATGGCCAATCCGAAGCGCAGACAATCCAAGAGCCGCCAACGCATGCGTCAAGGCGCAAACCGC
The DNA here is from genome assembly GCF_044222345.1 of Prosthecobacter sp. GTDB lineage: Bacteria > Verrucomicrobiota > Verrucomicrobiia > Verrucomicrobiales > Verrucomicrobiaceae > Prosthecobacter. The sequence continues at coordinate 103,508 of NZ_JBGANL010000003.1, read as the reverse complement.
TGGAAGGCACCCACCCTCAAGAGCTGCCCAGAATGTGGCACCTCAGTCCCCGGCCACGTTGCCTGCCCTTCCTGCGGTTACTACCGTGGTCGTCAGGTGATCAGCAAGGTCGCTGGCGAAGCCTGATCCCTTCTCGTTAATCTATTTCCAACCCCGCCGAGTTTCACTCGGTGGGGTTTTTTTGTTTGTTCTCAACTGGCAGCTTTCACAGGCTGCCAAGGACTCAGACATCACAAACCATCGCGGCGTGGCGCAGGGCCAGAATCGGATCGTCCCAAGTGGGGATGAATTCGTGGGCGACGAAGTCGTGGTAGCCGATCTCCAGCAGCGCCTGCATGACGGCGGGGTAATTGATCTCCTGGTGCTCGTCGAGCTCGCAGCGGCCGGGATTTCCAGCCGTGTGGATGTGGCCGATGTAATCCTTGTGAATACGCAGGCGGCGAATGATGTCACCGTTCATGATGCTGACGTGGTAGATGTCGAAGAGCAGCTTGAAATTGGGGCTGCCGACCTGCTTGATAAGATCGACGCAGAAGTCCACGTCATCGCCGAAGTAGCCGGGGTGCCCCTTCATCGGATGGGAGCTGTCACGTGAGTTCAGGTGCTCCAAAACCAGCGTGATGCCTTTCTTTTCAGCAAGCGGCAGCACCTGCTTCCAGACATCAAGACATGAATGGATGGCCTTGTCGCGGTCCATTCCCTCAAACTTCATGCCCGTGAAGGTGATGACCTTTTTGCTGCCGACATCGGCGGCGAGGTTGATGGAAGCGGTCAACTTGGTGACCACCTCATCGCGGAATTCGGGATTGCATGGGCCTTTGGCGAAGCCGTGGCTGCCGACGAGGGAGATGTCGAGACCGAGCGCCTTCACATCGGGGTAGTATTTGCTGTCGATGCCCTCCATGCCGACGAGTCCGATGTCTTTGCAGTGCCTGGCCAGGACCATCGTGTCCATGGGTTTGAAGCACCAGCCCATGACGGTGTGCTTGATGCCGTGGTTTTTGATGACGTAGGCAGGATCAGCCGCAGCTTTATCGATGGATTGAGCACTGAGACGTGAAGCAGCAGTGGCAGCAAGAGCTGAGGCGAAGAAATGGCGGCGGTTCATGGTTGTAGAAGTCAAACGGTGCCAGGATCACTTTCCTATGCAGAAGGTGGAGAAGATGACATCCAGGATGCGCTCGACATCGACCTGGCCAATGACGTCGCCTAAAGCTTGGAGCGCCTCACGAATCTCGAGGGCAATGAATTCGGGAGCCTCATTTTGTTCCAAAGCTGCCCTGGCGGCCAGGAGACGCTCGGCACAGCGTTCGAAGGCAGCCTTGTGCCGTGCATTAATGGCGATGGGATGATCCGCAGCGAGCGGCCCGGCCGTGGCAATGACATCACGGATGGCGTCGCGCAGCGGTTCGATGCCGTCACCGGAAAGACAGGAGAGCGGGATGGCCCCGGACTCGCCGCTCCAATCGGCATGAATGCCCAGATCGCTTTTGTTGAGAATGAGAATGCGGCGGCGGGCAATTTCGGGCGAGAGGGCCAGCCGGGACTCACCTGCTGCACGACTGCCATCAACCACTTCAATCACAAGGTCGGCGCGCTCCAATTCACGCTCAGTACGCTGAATGCCAACGCGCTCGATGTCATCACCAGCCTCACGCAGACCTGCGGTATCCACAAGGCGCAGCGGAATGCCATGGACCTGGATGATTTCCTCAATGGTGTCACGGGTCGTTCCCGCCGTGGGACTGACGATGGCACGCTCAAACCCGAGCAGGACATTCAGCAGGCTGCTTTTTCCGACATTGGGAGCGCCTGAGATCACCGTCCGCGCGCCATGGCGCAGGATGCGCCCCTGCTCGGACGTGGCGATGAGTTTTTGCGCGCGCCCAAGAACGGCATCGATACGACGCAGCAGATCGGCCCCCGTTTCAGGCGAGATGTCTTCTTCGGGAAAATCGATGTAGGCCTCGACATGGGCGAGCACGGGAATGATGTCCTGCTGCATGGCTGCAGCTTCGCGACCGATGGCACCGCCCAATTGCTCATTGGCAGCACGGAGCGCGAGCGTGCTTTGTGCATGGATCAAATCCATCACCGCCTCGGCCTGCGTAAGGTCCATTTTGCCATTCAAAAAGGCACGCTGGGTAAACTCACCCGGATCAGCAGCTCTTACCCCGCACGCAAGCCAGCGCTCCAGAACACGCTGGGTGACGAGAACGCCACCGTGGCCGTGGAATTCGATGACGTCTTCACCCGTGTAACTTGCCGGCCCCTTGAAGTAGAGCAGCAACCCATGATCCAGCGCACCTCCCTTCTCGTCCACGATCGGAACAAGATGCGCCATCCTGGGCATAACCTTTGCAGGCAACCGGGCGACCCGGGCAGCGATTTGCAGCGCCTGTGGGCCGGATACGCGCACCACACTGATGGCAGCCTCTCCCAAGGCAGTGGAAATGGCGGCGATGGTGTCGTTGATCATTGTCGATGGTGAGGGGTGCGCGGCAGAAGTTCAAGAAGCGTTCCAGGAAGTTGCAACAAAAGACTTCTTCAGTGCTGAAGTCTTGATCCCTGATTGGGCAACGGTTATGCTGACGGCTTTCCAACTAGAATTACCAGTCACGCATGTTTGAACCTGCCATTCAATACACCGCCATGGGCCCATGGGCGCCGCGGCATGTTTCATGGGTGGAAATGGCCTGTTATTTTTGCGGTGCCCTGGTGATTGCCGCACTGGGCACCTGGTGGATACTGAATCGCGGTGGGCGAATCGGGCTGGATGAACCAGACACCCGTCGCAAACTGCATGAGAAGGCGATCTCACGGCTTGGTGGTGCCCCCATTTTCCTGGCGGTGGGTGTGGCCTCGCTGGTGGCAGGCTATATTGGCGGACTTGGCTGGACTCGCTGGCTGCCAGTGGCGGTGTGCAATGCTTTGATTTTCAGTGTGGGCTTTGTGGACGACCTGAAACCACTCGGTGCAAGAGTGAAGTTGATTGGCCAGATCGGCACGGCGTTGATTTTGTATTCCTTGGGGGTTTCTATCGACAATCTCAGCAATCCGTTCGGAGAGGGAGCTGTTGCTCTGGGATGGTGGAGCCTGCCACTGACACTGCTCTGGCTGGTGAGCATTCCAAACATCGTCAATCTAATCGATGGTATGGACGGTCTGGCGGGAGGTTTCGGCCTATTCTTAAGCCTGACCCTGGCGTTCCTAGGCTACTACAGCGGCCAGCCGGATGTCCTGGTTGTCTCGCTCGCAATGGCAGGCGCACTGGCGGGATTCCTGATCTTCAACCTCCCTCCAGCCAAGATTTTTTTGGGTGATGGCGGAGCTTATTTGATCGGTTTTTTCATCGCCTCAGTCTCCCTGTTCACATCGAACAAAGGATCGATCATCGGCGCGCTGCTGGTCATCGTTATAGCCCTGGGGGTGCCCATTTTGGACACGCTGTTTGCCATCATTCGAAGGGCTATCCGGGGAGTTCCCATTTTCAACGCGGATGCTGAACACATCCATCATCGGTTGATTCTTCTTGGTTACAGCAAGGGGGGGGCGCTTGCCGCCATGTACGCCGTCTGCCTGGCTCTGAGCTTGGTGGGATTGAGCATTCTGATGATCAAGGGCAGCGCTCTGCCAGTGGTCGGCGCCCTTTTATTTTTGCTCGCCCTGGGTGCTGCCCGCTATCTGGGATACATTCGAAGCTGGTCCAATTTCCGCGCTCAGATCAACGAGACGATGGAGCGGCGCAGACAGCGGGAATTTTTTCGTGCCTACGGGCGCGTGCTGGATTTTGAAGTGGAGCGGTGCACAGACCTGCCAAGCTTTGCCACATTGTTTCAGCACGGGCTGAAACGCATGGGCTTGAGCATGCATCCTCAGACCGGCAGTCAGCCAGAAATTTTGGTTCTGGGCGGGGGCTGGCATTTTACCATCCATCGTCCTATGGATGACACCGATCTCGCTGAATGGCATCTACGTCTTGATGTGCTGCTGCCTGCACTCGAACGCTGTCTGGAGAAATGGAAGTCTCTGCCGTCCAGCAATCAAATCGAATCTGCGATCCCGCCCCATCTTCCGCTTTCAATCACGGCATGAAAAACGAGTCCGACCAGTTTGAAGAGCCAGTGCAACAGATTCCCATGCTTGCCGGGGATGAAGCTGAAGTGGTGGATTCAACAGCTCTGAAGGGCGACTTTCAGGAAGATGACTTTGAGGACGACGGCACCACGGCTCAGGAGCGGACCTACGATGTCCCCGGTCCCGCATGGCAAGGCTATTTTTTTGCCGCACTGCCCGTTGTGGCCTGCCTGCTCGGTGCGGGGCGCGAGGCTTGGTCCAAAGGAGGCATCACCCTCCTTCTGGCCTTGGTTTTGATCTGCTTTGCGCCCAAGCGCAAACTACCGCCGATGGCGTTGTTCGGCCTGCTGGGGGCCGCCCTCTCTCCGTTGCTTTCCTTTCTGCCGGCAAACTGGTTGTTCAAGGCTCCTGCATGGCAGACCTCCTTGGTCCAGGACTGGGACATCCATCTGTCCAAAACCCTGACTCCTCAGGCCGCCGTAACGATGGAGGCATGGCTCTTTTTTGCCACCTGCCTTGCGTGGCTGGCGTGGTGTCTGACCCGGGGGTTTTCAGACCTCCAACGTCGGGCGATGATCCAAACCCTCACCTTGGGTGGAATCCTGCTTTGTTTCCTCTCCATCCTAGAAGGAATGAAGTCGATCACCATTCCCTGGTGGCCGCGCAATCCCTTGGAATGGGGAGATTCCTTTGGCCCCTTTGCCAATCGCAATCACATCAGCAGCCTCGCAGCCATGACGTGCGTGCTCTGTGCGGCAACAGGCTTTGATGCGCATCGGCGTAAATCACGTTTGTGGATCCCGTGTTTGCTGGGGTTCATCCCTCCCGTCATCTGCCTTTACATGAACAGCTCGCGTGCCGGCCTGATTTTGCTGTTTCTTGGCATGACAGCCTGGTTTGGCACCATTGCCATGCGGCGTGGTTTTTTTCAGAAACTGGCCGTTTCCACATCTCTCATCTTCATTATTTCTACATTGCTGGTCATGTCCGGAGGGAATGTCTCCAAACGGCTAACAGAAGGAGGCCTTGTAGATTTTGTTTCAGACAGCAGTCGCGGCTCCCTGTTTGTTGAAAGCCTCAAGATGTCCCTGGATTCCCCCTGGACAGGCATCGGCCTGGGAAATTTTGATGCTTTGTTCCCACAATTTTCCGGCATGTCCGAGCACATACGCCGCATCATCCATCCTGAGAGTGACCTGCTCTGGCTCCTGGCTGAGGGCGGATTGCTAACACTGCTGCCCGCCCTGCTGGTGCTGTTTTGGATCTTTTTGTCCACCGGCCCCTGGTATGGCAAAAAAAAGAAGCGCAAATCAGGCATGCAGGATCGTCGTCTCCGCAATGCCGCCGCCATTGTCTTCGGTCTGGGCGCCATCCATGGCCTGGTTGATGTCCCCAATCATGGCCTCGGTTATGCCCTCTTCATGGCCCTGCTTGCGGGAATCGCGATTCGACCACGCAGACTGCCCAACCAAGCCGGCATGCCTCAACGCCTGGTCTTCCGTCTTGGGGGAATCCTGCTGCTGGCGCTTGGTGCAGCTTGGACGGCCATAGGGCTGGGACATCCGGTTTTGCCGGGCACCAGCGCGGCAAATGCATTGCGAAGCCGGGCGGGTAAACTGGCAGACTCCGGCTCTCCTGCAGGCGCACTGCCGCTCATGGATCAAGCCATTGCGATGGCCCCCATGGATTTTCGTTACTACTACGAAAGGGCCTGTCTGCGCCTTCGTCTCGGCCAGCCGAAAGAAGAGGCTTTGCTGGATTTTTCCCGCTCACGCGCGCTTGATCCGACTTACGCTTTGACCTGTTACACAGAAGGGGTGTTCTGGCTCGATTTCGACCCTCAGTATGCAGTCGTCGGCTGGCGCGAATTCCTGCGCCGCTATCCGGAGGCAGCACCCGGTGACTATGGCTACTACCGCCAAATGCTCAATTACTCCCACCAGCATCCCGAACTGCGTGAGCCGCTCTGGACACTGGCCACAACCTCGGAGTTGAAATTCGAGTTCCTGAGGAGTGTGCAGACCCGGGATGAATTTGACCGCTGTTTGAAAAGTCTGCTGGTTCAACAACCTGACCTGAGAGGTTTGGATTCAGCGCATCGGAAAAACCTTTTCAGCATGTGGTATCAGCATGGCAATCAAGAGGCGCTCATCACGGCGTTGGAAACCAACCGCAAATGGCAGGAGGACGGCTGGCGCACTCTCGCGGAACACTACGCTCGCAATTCCGATTTCCAGCGCGCGTGTCAGACAGCCATCCCCTATCTCACCTCGGTCGTTCGCACCTCACCAGGAACCAGCACCAACATCGCCGCCTTGGAGCGTGCCCTGCTTTACAACCCCACCGATGTCAGAAGTGGCATCGATTTATTCCAGGCGCAGAAGACCCAGGGCGACATCGACGGAGCGCTGCGCACTCTGGAAAAAGTGGCCGCATTCCCCAATGCCCCTGCGTACGTCCGCCAGGAAATTGCCACCCTGTACATGATGAAACAGGATTTCCGCCGCGCCTGGGAAAACCTGCGTGAGGCGATGCAAAAAGCATAGCATGGGCAGAGTGAAGGCGTTGGATAAAATCTGCTTCATTTTGGGGCGGATTGCGCAACTTGCCGAACTCGATGCATCGAACGCATTGCCTTTGTCCACGAGCCCGTTATTCTGTTAACTATGCCCGCCACCGACATCGAGCCACATATCGAACCGGCAACCATCGAAGACCTGCCTCAATTGGTGGAACTGCTTCTCGCCTTGTTCAGTGAAGAAGAGGATTTCAAGCCGGACCGCTCCAAGCAGGAGCACGGCCTGCGCCTCATTTTGGAGCAGCCCAACCGCGGCCGCATCTTTGTGCTGCGCACGGAACACAAGGTCATCGGCATGATCAACCTGCTCTTCACCATCAGCACGGCGGAAGGTGGTCTGGTCCTCATCATGGAGGATGTCATTGTGCATCCGCAGCACCGTCGTCAGGGATATGGCGGACGCCTGCTGGATCATGCCATCGAATTCGCACGGGAAAAACACTTCCGCCGCATCACCCTGCTGACTGACCGCATCAGTGCCGACTCGCAGTCCTTCTTTCAGCAACACGGGTTCCAGTTTTCCAAGATGATCCCGATGCGCCTCGTCTTTAACGAACCCTAAACCGGCTGCTCGTTATGCATGCGTTTCTCGCCTTCCTCCCTCGGCCCGAAGGCGGCACGATCAAGGTTTCACGTGAGTGGGTGGAGGCCTCAGACTGGTTTGTTCTTTTCACCCTGGGCACACTGCTGTTTCTGCTGGGCGCATTTGCCATATGGGCCTGGCTCATTTGGCGGCGCACCACAAAGCCGGAGCCGCATATCAAGCTGCTCATGGAATTGGAGGAAGAATCCGCAGTCGAAGCCCGCACCACCATGCCAGAGGTAGAGCCTGAAATGCGGGCACCTTGGGAGCAGCCCCCCGACTGGTGGAGGAAAGAGGCCCCTTAGACACGGCATGAGCAAGGAGCGTTCTCTTTTTCATGGCTGGCGTGCGCGCACCCACCACCTCACGCGCAATCGTCGCTTTCTGCTGCGCACCGCCGCCAGCATCACCGCCACAGGCATGATCATCGCCTGTGTGATCGTGATCGGCAGTGTCCGCCAGGGAGCGCCCCAGCAGAGTCAAGCCGAACTCTCCGCCTTGAGCCGACTGCATGAAGAGTTTCACCGCCTGCGGCATGAAACCAGCCCGCAGCCGCGCCAGCTGGCCCTCTGGCTGCGCATGCTTCTCGCCCAACTCCCTCAGATCGTGGAGGAAAACGAAGAAGCGGTGTTTCCAATGTTCACTCAGACAGGAAAACTTGGCGCCTATGAGGTGAATCAACTCATCCAGCAGCATGCCACCACGGATGCCCCAGCTGGTTTGTTCCGGGGTTTTCTTGCCGCAGCCCTCGCCGGAGATCCGGCAGCACAGCAGCAGCTCGAGCAAAATGCCGGGGCATTGCCGCCTGAAATGCTCGCCGCAGAGCTGCTGGGCAGCGTTCAAAAGCGCCGGAACAACATCCCGGCGGCCATGGAGGCTTTTTACACCGAGGGCCTTCACTTTGCGGATGCCACCACCTCGCGTGAAGAAGCACTTCACCTGGCTGTGACACTGCATGACATTAAGTTCCTGCGCGCCATCGCCGCCCAGCCCGGCTGGATCGAGCATTGCCCCCCGCTGCTCCAGCACCATGCAGGCTCTCTTCTGGGCGACATCTGGATGCAATGGCATGGTCTCATTCGTCACCGCCTCGATGAAATCCCCTATGGCATGCTCGGCCTCGCTTTCTTCGTTGCCGCCCTGTGGTACTTCATCCTGGTGCAGCACAGTGACCACGAACGCTGGCGCTGGGCGCGTCCCATCGTCGCCCTCATGGCTGGAGTGGCCAGCGTGTGGCCCACGCTCACCATCCTCGCCTATCAGGAGTTTCATCAGGGCATGTCCGCTGCAGCGCCCTTTCCTCATGATTTGATCTACTACATCGTGGGAGTCGGACTGCGTGAGGAAGGCTGCAAGCTGCTGCTCTTTGCACTGTTCCTGCCATGGTTGATGTGGCGTCGCACTCCGGGTCTGGCACTGCTCACGGGTGCTTTTGTTGGGCTGGGTTTTTCGCTGGAGGAAAACATCGGCTACTACCAGAATTTTGGCGGCAGCATCGCCTGGACGCGATTCCTCTCCGCCAACTTCCTGCATATCTCGCTCACCGGCATCTGCTCACACAGCCTCTACCGCATGCTGCTCACCCGCTTCGCTCGTGCTGATGAATTCATCGCCACCTTCCTGCTGGCAGTCATAGCTCACGGTGCCTACGACTACCTCTCTCCCGGGAAGCTTGACGACAACGGCTGGTTGTCCGTCATTGTGCTCATTCTCTGCGCCGCACGCTTCATCGACCTCCTCGGTGAGGAAACCCGTCCTGTGCATCTCACCATCGCACCACGGGCTGTCTTCACTTTTGGGTCCGCCATTTTGATCGCCATCTCCCTCATCCTTGGCGCATGGACCACGCATACCATGGCGGGCGTCGCCAAGGCGGGTCAGGAATGCCTCAGCATGGTCCCGATTGCACTGCTGTATTGGCGGAAGTTTGAGAATGCGTGAAACCTCGCAGGACAGGGTTGTGCTTTGCACTTCGTCATGATTCGCGCATGCTGCGCCATGACTTGGTTTGAACACAATTTCTGGGCGGTGGCGCTGGCGATTGCGTCGATCTCCGGTTCCGTTATTGCGCTGATCCATCTGCTTCTGTGGCACCGCGACTACCGTTCCGCTGCATTTTGGACGGCACTGGTGGTCTTCGCACCGCTGATCGGGCCGCTGCTGTACCTTTTGCTGGGCATCAATATTCTGCGCCGCAGCGGCCGGCGCTACCGCAGCGGCATCAATGAACCCTGGCACGATCCGGTGCCGGATCATCCCCTGCCCATCACTGCCACTGAAAGCTGTACCATGCAGGAGCACCAGCAGCTGGCACGCACGCTGGACCGCATTTCACGCTTCAGCCACATGCAGGGAAACCACCTGGAAATCCTGCGCAATGGTGACGAGGCGATGCCACGCATGCTGGAGGCGATCCGTAGTGCGCGGCAAAGCATCACGCTTGCCAGCTACATATTTGAGGCCAGCGGCATTGGCGCAGACTTCGTGACCGAGCTCTCGCTGGCAGTGAAGCGGGGCGTGCAGGCGCGTGTCATGGTGGATGATGCAGGTACACGCTACTCCTGGCCGCCCGTGGTTGAGGCCCTGACACAGGCCGGAGTGACAGCATGCCGATTCATGCCCAGCCGTATGGTCCTGCGTCTCATCACGATGAACCTGCGCAATCATCGCAAGATCATGGTGGTTGACGGTAAGACGGCCTTCACCGGTGGAATGAATATCCGCGAGGGAAACATGATCGCCCGCAAGCCGAAACACGCAGTGCATGATCTGCACTTTGCAGTCACCGGCCCATGCGTGGCGCAAATCCAGCGTGTGTTTGCTGAAGACTGGGCCTTTTGCACCGGAGAAATCCTGGAGGGGCCTGCGTGGTTCCCAGAACTGGAAGCCACGGGCAGCACGACCGCCATCGGCATCGTCGATGGCCCCGACGAGGACATGGAGGTGATGCCAGCGGCATTCTTTGCCGCACTCAATGCCGCACGCGAGGAGGTGAAGATCATCACCCCCTACTTTCTTCCCAATCCAGTCCTCATGGCGGCGCTGCGTCTGTGTGCTGTGCGCGGCGTGAAGGTGACGATCCTAACTCCAGCAGAGAACAACATCCCGTTTGTAGGATGGGCCGCGCAGACCTTGTATCCCGACCTGCTGTCGATAGGCTGCCGTATCTTTGAATCCCCGCCCCCTTTTGATCACTCCAAATTGTTCATTATCGACGGCGTCTGGTCATTCCTTGGTTCCACCAACTGGGATCCCCGCAGCCTGCGTCTGAACTTTGAATTCAACCTCGCCTGCCATGACGCTGAACTCTGCCGGCGGCTCGCTGCGGAGATGGATGCCAAACTGGCCCTCAGCCGTGAAATCACATGCGAGATGCTGGAAAATGCGCCGGTATTGCACCGCTTGCGCAACGGCATTGCGCGTCTCTTCATTCCTGCACTCTAAGAACTTTTGAATCTTTTGGCAAAACCAACCGTATCTAGGAACGTTGTACTCTACAGCCTCCATGATACCTCCCGGGTTTTCACCATGCCTTTCCTGCTCCAGTCGCTGCTGCGGCAGGGGAAAAATCGTCTTTGCCGGGAATAAACCCACAGGCTGCAGCATCTCACTTGCACCCACAATGTGCTCATACTCCTGAACCTTTGCCCCGGCAGACGGGGCCGCTGCCGCGCACAGCCCAACGCGCACCACTTAACTCAACCCATCCAGATCCAATCATGAAGAAACTCATCGCACTCGTCTTCGCCCTCGTCGCCTCCGCCGGTTTCGCCGCCGAGTTCCCGGACATCAGCATTGCCGATCTCAAGAAGGCCATCGCTGAGAAGAAGGTCACCGTCATCGACGTGAATGGCGCCGCCTCCTACAAGGCCGGCCATGTGCCAACCGCCATCGACTTCGCAACTCAGGGCTCCAGCCTCGCCAGCTCCCTGCCTGCTGACAAGGGTGCACTCGTCGTCGCCTATTGCGGTGGTCCGGCCTGCAGCGCCTACAAGGCCGCAGCCAATGCCGCCAGCCAGCTCGGCTACACCAACGTCAAGCACCTCTCCGCCGGCATCTCCGGCTGGAAGGCCGCCAAAGAGCCTCTGGAGAAGTAATACTTCAAGAGACTCCACCCACCGGGTGTGCGGGAACCATTCCTGCCACCCGGTTTTTTTGTGCCCGCAGCCAGAAAGCCAGAATGCTCAGACCGGAGACCAGGCCTCCATGGCAAGGCTAGCCGCACCGAGGGCACCTGCGTTATCACCCAGCTTCGAAGGCACGACTTTCAGCCCTCCTTCGCGCAAAGCAGGCATCAGTGCGCATGCGGTATCTGCAATGGATTGGCAAAAACGCTCGCCCAGCATCGTCAGGGGCCCGTGAAGTATGAAGACTCCGGTGTCGATGATCATGTGCAGCAAGCCGATCACGCGTGCGTAGTCGGCACACACGGCATCCCATTCCGGCCCTGCCGAATCAGCAACAGCCGCAAGACCAGCTCGCAGATCTTCGGGCAGCTTTGCACGCTCATCCACTCCAGCCAGCCGCCGCCACGTCGAGGGGGCGCTCAGCGCATGATGCAATTCTTTGCCGTCACCCAGCCCGGCCATCAATGGCCAAGGCCAGCGCCCAATTTCCCCGGCGACATGATGGGATCCTTCGATCAATCTGCCGTCCTGAACCATGGCAACGCCAAAACCACTCCGCGGCCCGAGGATCACATAATCATTCAAACCATGTCCTAAACCGAACCAACGCTCCGCCAGTGCAATCGCCCTCAGGTTGTTCTGCAAAATGACAGGGACTTTCAATTTGGATCCGATCTTATCAGCCACCGGCACCTGATTCCAATCAGGGATGAATGCATAGTACAACCCCAGGCCTGCATGCGCATCCACAAGGCCGGGAACGCCCAGACCTACCGAGAGCAGCGGCCCATGCATCATCTCGGCCATCTTTGTCACGCAGGAGAGAATCGACTTGAGCACCTGATCTGCCATCACATCTGCTGGCAGCGGCAGTTCGACCGTCATCTTCAGGCTGCCGGAAAAATCCACTCCCACGGCCTGAATACGCTGGGCATTGAATTCCAAGCCAGCGAACCAGCCCGCCTCCGCTTGCGTGCTCAAAATGCGCCTGGGGCGGCCCATCGGTCCTTGGTTCAAGCCCGATTCATTCAGATATTTTTCGGCGATCAAATGATCTACATACAATCCGGTCGTCGAAGGCGATATTCCCAATGCCTTCGCCAGAGTCGTGCGCGAGGTCGCACGCCCACTGCGGATCTGCAGCACAGCAGCCCCGAGCGTTTCACGTTGGACAATTGGGTTTTTTCGCATTCGAATAAAAAGCCTGTTGATCTCTTACTGTCCGGCAGGATCAATACACTCCCGTCAAAAATCTTCTCATGAGTGATTTACCCATTCGCACCCCTGATCGCAAGTGTGAAGTCGCTTGGTTTTCGGCTCTCTGTTCAGACGACTACGAATTCCTCGGCATCCCAGATGGCTCCATCCGCTCCAATTTCGAGCATTGCAGCGATATTGTGAAAAAAGCCGACACTCTCGGCTATCAGAATATTCTGCTGCCCTCAGGCTGGATCGCCGGGCAGGACGCTCTGGCCTTTGCTGCCGCCATGGCTCCTCTGACGTCGCAGATCAATCAACTTGTCGCCCTGCGCATGGGTGAAGTCTGGCCCCCCATGCTCGCACGGGCGCTCGCCACCGTCGATCACATCGCCAAAGGCCGTCTGTGCATCAACATCATCTCCTCAGACATGCCCGGCATGAAGGAGAGCAATGAAGTCCGCTACGCCCGTGCTGGAGAAATCATTCAGATCCTGAAGGGGTTATGGCGCACCGACGGCCCGTTTGAATGGAAAGGCGACTTCTACAACATCAGCCTGCCCACCACCGAGCCCGCCAAGCCCTACCAGCAAAACGGCGGCCCCCTGCTCTACTTTGGTGGCATCTCGCCTGCTGCGCAGGATTTGTGCGCCAAGCACTGCGACGTTTTCCTCATGTGGCCGGAGACGGAAGACCGCATCGCCGAAACCATGCGCGTCATGTCCGAAAAAGCCGCCTCTTACGGGCGCAAGATCGACTTCGGCTTCCGTGCGCATGTCATCGTGCGCGAAACCGAAGCCGAAGCCCGTGCCGCCGCCGACCGCCTCATCTCCAAACTCACGGCTGAAAAAGGTGCCGAAATCAAAGCACGCTCTCAGGACAGCCAGAGCGCCGGCGTGAAACGTCAGGATGAACTCCGTGCGCAGAGCACCGACCTTTACCTTGAACCCCATCTGTGGAGCGGCATCGGCCTCGCACGCAGCGGCTGCGCCAGCGCCATCGTGGGTGATCCGGATCAAGTGCTCGCCAAGCTCAACCGCTACATGGACATGGGCATGCGTGCCTTCATTCTCAGCGGCTATCCGCATCTCGAAGAATGTGATCTCTTTGCCAGACACGTCCTGCCTCACCTCCCCTCCTGCCGCCTGAATGAAGTGCAGGGCAGGCGCGTTCCAGATCCCGTCACCCCGCTCACCACCGCACCACGTCACTGACATGTCTTCGCCTGTTCGTTTCGCCCTCGCCGGCTTCGGTGCCTGGGGCAAATTCCATGCCCAATCCATCGCAGGCCATCCCGACGCCCGACTCGTCGCCATCACTGCACCTTCAGAAGCTTCGCGGGAGGAAGCCCGCAAACTCTACCCCGAGGCGCTGATCTTTGTGGACAGCCTCGAAATGATCGCTCAGTCCGAGTTCGACATCATCGACATCGTCACCCCCAGCCACACGCACCGCGAGATCGCCCTCGCCGCCATGGCCAAAGGCAAACACGTGCTGCTGGAGAAGCCCATGGCCATCACCCTCGATGATTGCAAAGCCATCGTCGCCGCAGCTCGGGAACACGCCGTTCATCTCGCCGTCGGTCACGAACTCCGCCTCTCCAGCCAGTGGGGCCGCATCAAAGAAATCATCGACTCAGGCACCATCGGCGATCCTCAATACGTCCTCGTCGAACTCTCCCGCAAACCCTACCGCCAGGGCGCGAGCGGCTGGCGTTATGATCAGAGTCGTGTCGGCAGCTGGGTCCTCGAAGAGCCCATCCATTTCTTCGACCTCGCCCGCTGGTACCTCGAAAGCAACGGAGATCCCGTGGAACTCCACGCCTACGCGAACTCCCGCGATCCGCAGCGCCCCACGTTGTTCGACAACTTCAGCGCCATGTTCAAATACGCCAACGGCAGCTACGCCGTGGTGTCGCAAACACTCGCTGCCTTCGAGCACCATCAAACCGTCAAAGTCAGCGGCACCAAAGGCGCCCTGTGGGCCGCATGGAGCGGTGCCCTTGATCGCACCCTCGAACCCGACTACTTCCTCAAAGTCTTCGACGGCGAAAACCTTGAAACCGTGAAGCTCGAAAAGCACAGCGGTGAAGTCTTCGAACTCCGCGAAGAAATCGCCCAGTGCATCGACATGGTCCGCACCGGCAAAAAACCCATCGCCACCGGTCTTGACGGGCTCTGGTCCGCCGGCCTCTGTCTCGTCGCCGAAGAATCCATCCGCCAGAACAAGCCGCTGCCAGTGGGTGAGTTGCTGAAGTTTTAGGAGGCTAGATTGAGGGGGCTTGGTCGTTCTCCATCCCCATGAAAACCTCGCTCCTTCTCACCCTCCTTTGCCTCACCACGTCCATCGTTCATGCGGACGATCTGATGCCGCCGATCACTCAGGGGCAGCGTGTCGCCACCTGCGGGCATAGCTTTCATGTCTTCACCTACAAGCAGGTCGATGAGATCGCGAAGGCAGCCGGCCTTGATCATCAACTGGTCGGACTATCGAGCATCGGCGGCTCCACAGTGCAGAAGCATTGGGACGTTCCTGAAGAAAAAAGCGCCGTGAAGCAGGTGTTGAAAACAGGAAAAGCAGACGTGCTCACCCTGTCTCCCATCTGGCTCCCGGATGACGCCATCGAGCAGTTCGTCAAACTCGGCATCGAGCACAATCCCGCGCTGCGCATTCTCGTTCAGGAATACTGGATGCCGAATGACGAATACAAGCCCGTCTACCCGCTGGAAGCCAACAAGAAGAAGGTGGACCACAACGCCACCGACCTCGCCAAGCTCCGCGATGCGACCATGCGCTACGCCAAGGACATCGAAGACCTCGTGCGCGGCATGAATCAGCGCTTGGGCAAAGACTCCGTTGTCGTCGTCCCGGTGGGCATGGCCGCCGTCACCCTCCGCGAAAAAATCATCCAAGGCGAAGCGCCCGGTTTGAAAACCCAGGCCGAACTCTTCCGCGACAACTGGGGCCACGCGCTGGCGCCGCTTCAGATCCTTTCCAGCTACTGCCACTTCGCCGTCATCTACCGCCGCAGCCCCGCAGGCCTGCCGGTGCCGAATGCCTTCAAAGCCCTCAAAGACATGAGCGATGAAGACAAAGCGAAGCTCAACAAGCTGCTGCAGGAAATCGCCTGGGATACCGTCACTCATCATCCCCTCACCGGCCTGATAAAGCCCGTCGCTGCCAAATAGTGCCGCCCACAGTGCTTTTGACAGCACACCTCCTTTCGCGGCGTTATGCAAAGTCTGCATGAAAATCCCCTCCCTGCTGCTTGCCTCCGCGTTCCTCGCCTCTCATCTCACCGCCGCCGACTGGCCGGCCTGGCGTGGCCCCACGATGGATGGCCATGCGGCAACCGGACAAAAGCTTCCGCTAAAATGGAATGAAGGCGAAAACGTCCTGTGGAAAGCCGAGGTGCGCGGTCGCGGACATGGCTCACCAACTGTCGTGGCAGACCAGGTCTATCTTGCCACAGCCGACATGGAGACCGAAGAACAGCTCGTGCTCTGCTATGACCGCGCCACAGGAAAAAAGAAGTGGGAGGCGGTGGTGCATCGCGGCAACCTCAACACCAAAGGCCATAAAATCTCCTCTCAAGCCTCGTCCGATGTAGTGAGCGATGGCGAGCGCCTGTTCGTCAACTTCCTCAACAACGGCACCATCTTCACCACCGCGCTCGATTTCTCCGGCAAGCAGCTCTGGCAGCGCCGTGTGTGCGACTTTCAGGTGCATCAGGGCTTTGGCTCCTCGCCGGTTGTTTATCAGTCAGTCGTGCTCGTGTCCGCAGATCATCGCGGCGGCGGCAAGATGTCCGGCCTCAACAAACTCACCGGTGAGATCATCTGGCAGCAGGACCGCCCGCCCGTGGCCAATTACGCCTCCCCCGCAGTCATCATGGCCGCAGGCAAAACGCAGGCTGTGCTGGCAGGCTGCAACAAGGTGGAAAGCTTTGATCCTCTCACCGGAAAAAAACTCTGGAGCATTGACGGCAGCACCGAGGAGACCGTCGTTACGGCGGTGACCGATGGCAGCCGCATCTTCCTCGGCGGTGGTTATCCCAAAAGTCATACGATGGCCGTTGAGGCCGATGGCTCCGGCAAAATCGCCTGGGAAAATATCACCCGCACCTACGTGCCTTCCATGATCGTGAAGAGCGGCCATGTCTTTGCCGTGGGAGATGGTGGCCGCGCTGCGTGCTGGAAATCCGCCACCGGCGAAGAGCTATGGTCGGAGAAAGTGGACCGCGAATTCTACGGCTCTCCCGTCATGGCCGATTCGCGCATCTATGTGACGAGCAAAGGCGGCGTCACCTCCGTCTTCGAAGCCACGCCGGAGAAGTTCACCCTGCTGTCGCAAAATCAGCTTGGAGACGAATCCTTCAGTACTCCTGCCATCTGCGACAACCGCCTCTACCTCCGCTCCGCCAAGACTGGCCCCGCTCGCCAGGAATATCTGTGGTGCGTAGGCGAGCCAGGAAAGTGATCACCTGACAAGCACGGCAAAAAAGTTTGTCTTTCGTCATTATAACACTACATACCGACCGGTTTGTATGTCAAAAAAAGCCGCCAGCACCAAGCGTGAACGTGATCCTGCCGCCACCCGGCAGCGATTAATCGACGCCACCGTGCGCCTCATGCTGCAGCAGGGTTTCTCCGCCACTTCGGTCGATCAGATCTGCAAAGAGGCGGGCATGACGAAGGGCGGCTTTTTCCATCACTTCGAAAACAAGGAAGCCCTCGGCATCGCTGCCATCGAATGGTGGGGCCGCATGGGCACAGCCCTCTATGCCGAAGCCTGGAAGGACTCCACGCTCGATCCCCTGGAACAACTGCACCGCATGTTTGACATCATGGTCGGCTTCTCGAGGCGCAATGACGATGCCGTCGTCTGCATGGTGGGCATGATGTCCCAGGAGATGTCCGCCACAAATCCGGCGTTTCAGGCAGCATGCGAGAGGGAACTCAATCTCTGGACCGAAAACGTTGCCAAGCTCCTCACCGCCGCCAGGAAACGGCACAAGCCAAAGACCCGATTTGATCCGATTCAAGTGGCGTGGTTCCTCAACAGCCTCTGGCAGGGCTCCATGGTCATCGGCAAAACCTGCCGCTCTCAGAAACTGATTCGTCACAATCTCAAACTCGCCCGCGACTATGTGGACGGCCTGTTTCAGGCGAATTAACCCCAGTGGATGACTCTCTATAAACAAACCGGCGATGCCTGACGCACCTTCCAGCACCCAGTTTGCCACGAATCACTTCTTTCGGCATGAGTCAGCGCGTCTTGTCGCCACGTTGGTGGGCCAGTTTGGTGCGCAGCGGCTCCAGTGGGTGGAAGATGTCGTGCAGGAGGCCCTCGTGCGCGCGCTGCAGACGTGGCCGTATCGAGGTGTACCTGACAATCCCGCCGCTTGGCTGACCCAAACCGCACGCCATCTGGCGCTGGATCAACTGCGGCGCGAACAGCGCTGGAACGAACGTGAGGACGGCATCTCCACAGAGCAGGCACGCTGGATGGCTGTACCACTGGAAGCAGCACCGGATGATGCAAACCTGCAAGATGACACCCTGCGGCTGATGTTTGTCTGCTGCCACCCGCAGCTGTCCGCCGAGGCCCAGATCGCCCTCGCACTGCGAACTCTCTGCGGCCTCAGCCCAGCGGAGATCGCGGCGGCATTCGTCACCAGCGAGGCAGCCATTTCTAAGCGGCTCGTGCGCGCAAGGCAGCACATCCGTGAGCTGAAGCTGCCCTTTGAACTGCCTGAGGTACACGATCTGCCGCAGCGCCTGGATGCCGTGCTGGCCTCCCTCTACCTGCTTTTTAACGAAGGCTACAAAGCCAGCAGTGGCGAGCACCTCGTGCGCTCCGACCTCTGCCATGAGGCGATCCGTCTCACCGAACTGCTGGCCACCCATCAGCATACCGGCCTGCCGCAGTGCCACGCCTTGCTGGCGCTCATGCTGCTGAGTGCCGCACGCCTGCCTGCCCGCACCGATGAGGCAGGCGAAATTCTGCGACTGCATGAACAGGACCGCAGCCTCTGGGATCCATCCCTCATCCAGCGCGGCCTGCAGCATCTGCAGCTTTCCGCCCGTGGAGACACCCTCACGGAGTATCATCTAGAAGCGGGCATCGCAGCATGCCACAGCACGGCTGCCAGTCACGGAACCACGGACTGGCCACGCATTCTCTCGCTGTATGATCAGCTAGTGCTGCTTACATCCTCCTCCGTGGTGGCCCTGAATCGAGCGATCGCCGTAGGACGCGTTCATGGCGCACAGAGCGGACTGGAGGCGCTGACTGCTGTGCAGGGCCTGGATGCCTATCTTCACCTTCACGCAGCTCGTGGTACGTTTGCCTCTGAACTCGGCCAGACTCAGGCTGCCGCCGCCCATTATCACAAAGCGCTGGCGCTAGCGGCCCTGCCCTCTGAGCGCAGCTTTTTTGAGCGCCTGATCTCCGAATGCGAAACCGCCGCGCCAATCAAATAGGACCCGCTCAAAAAAATCTTTGTTCCGATGTCCTTTTTCGTCCGGGCCGTTCGTCGTCCTTTTGAACCCGACACAATTCCCACACAAAACACCCCGCATTCCCGCCATGAACACTGAGACTCCCCTCCATGACTACCTCGTCATCTCGCGCGGACACTGGGACCAAGACAAGACGAAGGAGCAGATCGACACGGCCATCACGGAATTCTACGCCTGGCTCAACCGCCACATCGAGGCAGGCAGGATGCGCCCCGGCAGCCGGCTCGGCACAGACCGCGTCAGCGTCTCCAAAGCGGGCGTCACCACCGATGGCCCCTTCGGTGAGGCCAAGGAAGTCGTGGGCGGCTACTGGTTCGTCAGCGCAGGCAGCCTGCGTGAAGCCGCCGACCTGCTGTCCCGCAGCCCCACCCTTCCCTGCGGCCTGCACTATGAAGTCCGTCCGCTTGATCCCGAACGCTGCACCGCCTCTGACATCACCAACGAAACCCCGCCCGCATGAATCCCCAAAACCCAACCGATGAATACCTGCTGCTCATTCGAGGCACTCACTGGAACCACGGCATGTCCCCCTCTGAACTCCAGCATGTCATGACTGACTTCTATGCCTGGGTGGACAGCCTTGGCAAAGCAGGCATCCATCGCGGTGCACAGCCCTTGATGGAGGAGGGCAGGCTGGTCTCCGGTCCCAGAGGAGGCACCGTGACCGATGGCGTCTTTGCCGAGTCCAAGGAAGCCATCGCCGGGTATTTCCGCATCGCGGTGGGCAGCATGGATGAAGCCGTACGCATCGCCCAGGAATGCCCCATCCTCCAATACGGAGCCACCATTGAAGTCCGCCCCATTGCCGACCTCTGCCGCCCCATGGCCGAAGTCAAATCCGCCTCCCAGCACTGACACTGCATTCATCATTCAACCACCATGAGCACACTCGCATACCCATCCTTCAGTCCTTACATCACGGTCCATGATGCCACTCAGGCCATCGCTTTTTATCACGCGGCCTTTGGCGCCACCGAGCGCTTTCGCCTCGCCGATGAATCGTCCGGCAAAATCGGCCACGCCGAACTCGATCTCCAAGGCAGCCTCCTCATGCTCTCTGATGAAAACCCCGCATGGAACAAGTCCCCCCAGACACTCGGCGGCACCCCGGTGAAATTCTGCCTCATGGTTGAAAACGCCGATGCCGCCATTGCGAAAGCCATCGCCGCTGGTGCCACCCCGCTCATGCCCGCAGGAGATCAGTTCTACGGCTTCCGCAGCGGCTCCGTGCGCGATCCCTTCGGACACGAATGGATGCTTCAGCACGAAATCGAAAAAGTATCTCCCGAAGAGATGCAGAAGCGCTGGAGCGCCATGCTCGGAAAATGCCAGCCCTCCAAGGAGGCCGCCCAGTAATCCGCTTTCAAAATCCAACTCACCACGCACACGCCATGATCAAAAAAATCCTCCTCGGCCTCGTTCTCCTCATCGCAATCATCTGCGTCACCGCCTCTTTCCAGTCCGATGACATGAGCGTCACCCGCTCCGCCACCACCACCGCCAGCCCTGAGGCGGCTTTCAAAATCGTGAACGATTTCCGCCAGTGGGACTCGTGGTCCCCTTGGTCCAAGCTTGACCCCGGCATGAAGAAGTCCCTCGAAGGTCCGCCCGAAGGCGTGGGTGCCATCTACAAGTGGTCCGGCAACAATGAAGTGGGCGAAGGCAGCACCACCTTGGTGGAGAGCAAGCCGAATGAAAAAGTCGGCATGAAGCTGGCCTTTGTGCGCCCCTTCGCCGGCACCAGCGATGTCCAGTTCACCTTCACCCCTGAAGGCACCGGCACCAAGATCACCTGGGCCATGCAGAGCAAGAAACCCTTCATCGGCAAAATCATGGGCATGTTCATGGACTGCGAAAAAATGTGCGGCGACCAGTTTCTCGCGGGTCTCGCCAACTTGAAGAAAATCGCCGAAGCCGCTCCGAAGGCCTGATCTGTCACTTCAATACTTCAGCGCCATGCTCGACGCGCCATCAGCACCTCTGACCACCACGGCTCAGCCCGCCGCAGTGATTCACATCACCGTGCCACGGAATCACATTCAGGAAGTGATGGGGCCCGCCATTCAGGAAGTCATCGGGGCCGCCCAAGCTCAGAACATAGGGCCAAAAGGCCCCGTCTTTGCGCACCACTTCGGGATGAAGCCCGGCATCTTCAATTTTGAAGTGGGTGTGCCCGTGTCCGGCGCAGTGCAGCCGGTGGGGCGCGTGAAGCCCGGGGTAATCCCCGGCACCACCCTCGTGCGCACCGTTTACACCGGCCCGTATGAAGGACTCGGCCAGGCCTGGGGCGACTTCCAGGACATCGTCGAATCTCAGGGGCACAAGCTCGGGCCGAATCTTTGGGAGCGCTATCTCTCCGGCCCCGAAAGAGGTGGAGACTCCTCCACCTTCCGCACCGAACTCAATCAAACCATCATCGTCTCATGAATCCCCATCCCATCGTCTCCCAAGAAGAATGGCTGGAGGCGCGCCGTGCGCTGCTGGCCAAGGAAAAAGCCCAGATGCAAGCCAGTGACGAAGTGGCACGCCTGCGTCGCGAGCTGCCCTGGGTAAAAATCACCAAGCCCTACGTCTTTGACACTCCCACCGGCCGGGCATCGCTCGCCGATCTGTTCGACGGCCGCAGCCAGTTGTTCCTCTATCACTTCATGTTTGGTCCGGACTGGGAAGAAGGCTGCACCGGCTGCTCCTTCCTCTGCGATCACGTGGACGGCGCACGCCAGCACTTCGAACATCATGATCTCTCGTTCGTGGCCGTGTCTCGCGGTCCCATCGACAAACTGGAGGCCTACCGCAAACGCATGGGCTGGAAGTTTCGCTGGGTGTCCGCTGCGCATACCGACTTCAACCAGGACTTCCACGTCTCCTTTCCGCCGGAGAGCGTGAAGGACGGCAAGATCACCTACAATTTCACCACGCAAGATTACAGTGCAGATTCAGAAGAGCTCCCCGGCTTCAGCGTCTTCTTCAAGGACGAAGACGGGCAGGTCTATCACACCTACTCCTCCTTCAGCCGTGGCGGCGAAGCCCTGATCGGCGCTTATCAGTTCATTGACCAGACGCCCAAAGGCCGCATGGAAAACGTGAATGGGAATCTCATGGACTGGGTGAAACGCCACGACCGCTATGAAAACGACGGACGCAGCACCGGCAAAGAAAGCTGCGGCTGCGGCGCTACTGCCAACGCCGCATGAATACCACAGCCTGCCATTGCTCCATCGGGATCTTCAGCCTGCTTTTCTGCGTCATTTGTCTCGTCCGCCACATCTGTCGGCATCGTCATTCGCGAATCTCATAACATCCAGCGCACCATGCCACTTCCCGCCCCCATCGAATCCCCGCTTTCCGAACGCGAACTCGTTCTCGTTCGTGAAACCGACATCCCCGCGGCCAAACTCTATGCGGGCTGGACGCAGCCCGATCTCGTCGTTCAATGGTTCACTCCCAAGCCTTGGACCACCACCGCCTGCGAGATTGATCTGCGCCCCGGCGGCACTTGCAAAACCACCATGCGCAGCCCTGAAGGCCAGGAGTTTCCCAATGTCGGCGTTTATCTCGAAGTCGTGCCAAACGAAAAAATCGTCTTCACCGACGGTTATCTGCCAAACTGGGAGCCCAACCCCAATCTCTTCTTCACTGCCATCCTTACCTGGGAAACTCTGCCCAGCGGCAAAACACGCTACACCGCCCGCGCCCGCCACTGGACCAAGGAAGCCTTTGAAAAGCACGCCGCCATGGGCTTCACGGATGGCTGGGGCAAAGCGTTCGATCAGCTCGTCGAACTCATGAGCAAGTAACACTTCACACTGCTGCACCACCATGGCCCGCGTCAGCACTTACCTCAATTTCCCCCGCAGCACCGAAGAAGCCTTTGCCTTCTACAAGTCGGTTTTTAAAACCGAGTATGTCGGTCACATCGCCCGCTTTGGCGATATTCCCGCCAGCCCTGACTGTCCGCCTCCCGCCAAAGCCGACAAGAACCTCATCATGCACATCGCCCTCCCCACCCTGGGTGATCACCTCCTCATGGGCACCGATTCCCCGGAGTCGATGGGCTTTGACTGCAAGCCGGGCAACAACGTGCACATCAACCTCGAACCCGACACTCGCGAAGAAGCCGACCATCTTTTCACCGCTCTCTCCGCAGGCGGCAAAGTCGAGATGCCCATCCAGGACATGTTCTGGGGGTCCTACTTCGGCTCCTTCTCCGACAAGTTCGGCATCCACTGGATGATCAACTGCACTCAACCCAAAGCCTGACCACCCTTATGTCCCAGTCCTACATTCAGCCCTATCTCTTCTTCGGCGGCCGCTGCGAGGAAGCCCTCGAATTTTACAAATCCGCCATCGGTGCCGAAGTGCAGATGCTCCTGCACTACAGCGACAGCCCCGACCCCATGCCACCCGACACCCTGCCTGAGGGCTATGAAAGCAAAGTCATGCATGCCAGCTTCAAGGTCGGGGGCAGCGTGATTCTGGCCTCCGACGGTTGTGGTGGTGAGGAGAGCAAGGGCTTTCGCGGCTTCTCGCTCTCGCTCGCTCTGCCTACGGAAGCCGAGACGGAGCGTGCCTTCCAAGCCCTGGCTGAAGGAGGCGCCATCAACATGCCTCTGGGCAAGACCTTCTGGTCCTCACGCTTCGGCATGCTGCAGGACAAGTTTGGCATGGGCTGGATGGTCACCGTGGCTCCCGCCGCAGATGCCAGGCCTGCTTAAATTCCCACGTCCATCCCATGCAAAAAATCAGCCCTTTTCTGTGGTTCCATGACAAGGCCGAGGAGGCCGTGGACTTTTACATCTCCGTTTTCAAAGACGGCAAAATCCTGCGCAAAACCCGCTACGCGGAGGTGCCCCAGGAAGAGAGGCCACCATGCCCGCCTGCGGGCACGGTGATGACGGTGGAGTTTGAGCTCTTCGGCCAGCATTACACCGCTCTGAATGGCGGCCCCATATTCACCTTCAATGAATCCATTTCCTTCGTGGTCTCCTGCGAGACCCAGGAGGAGCTGGATGGTTACTGGGATGCCCTCCTGGCCGATGGCGGCACGCCTGTGCAATGCGGCTGGCTGAAGGACAAATTTGGCGTCTCCTGGCAAGTCGTTCCCACAATGCTGACGGACAGCGTTGCTTCGTCTGATCCCGCCGTGTGCTCACGCGTCACCCAGGCCATGCTGAAGATGGTCAAGCTCGACATCGCCGCCCTCCAGCAGGCGGCGCAGTCCCATTCAACGATTCATTCTCAAGATCCAGCCTCCGAGATCATCAGCACGCGTGTTTTCGATGTGAGTCGAGACAGGCTTTTCGCCGCCTTCAGCGATCCCTCACAACTCGCCCAATGGTGGGGCCCCAAGGGCTTCACCAACACCTTCGATGAGTTCGACTTCCGTCCTGGTGGCGACTGGAAATTCACCATGCACGGCCCCGATGGCAAGGACTACGCCAATCATGCCCGCTTCATCGAAATCGTGCCTGCCGAGCGCATCGTTTATGAACACATCACCCCTCACTTCCGCATGACCATCACGCTCGCCGACGCCGGAACTGGCACGCACATGATCTGGTGCATGGGCTTCGAAAGCGCTGAGGTCTGCGAGCGCTTCAAGCCGATCTGTGTCCCGGCCAATGAAGAAAATTTCGACCGCCTCACAGCCTTCCTCGGCTAAGCCCGCCACATGTTTGTCATTCCCACTCTGCTCTTATGAAATACGCACCGCTCGTCACCTCCATCGTTCTCGGACTTCTGTTTGTGATGTCCTCCGTCGTTGTCCTGTTCAATCTCGTGCCCATGCCTGAGATCACCAAGGACACGCCACCCTATCACTTCATGGCCGCTTTTGGTCCCACCGGTTACATGAAGTTCGTGAAGGTGTTTGAGCTGCTCGGCGGCATTCTTGTGATGGTTCCCAAGACACGAAACCTCGGCCTGCTCTGCCTCGGCCCCATCCTTGTAAACATCCTCGCCTATCATGGTTTCGTCATGCAGGGCGTAGGCCTGCTCAATCCCATGCTCATCGTCATCTGTCTGCTCGCCGTCTTTCTGCTCTGGGCCGAACGCAAGGCCTGGGCTGCATTGGTTCATTGAGCGGCCCACAAGTGATGCGGTCACTTCTGCCCGCAGGATGGGCGTTCCCGGACATCCGTTGCAGGCAGGAGTAACGAACCGATGAAAGGTTGATCTGGCAGGGACGGTTCACATCTGCGTCCCACCCAAGCGCCATGACCAACCGCCGCACCTTCCTTGCCACCACTGCACTGACTGCCGCCACGCATGCGTTTGCGGCGCCGAAAGACAACGACATCAAGATCGCCCTCATCGGCTGCGGAGGGCGCGGCACCGGAGCCTGCAATCAAGCGCTGAGCGCGGGCTCCACCATCAAGCTCGTCGCTGTGGTCGATCCCCTGGAAGGAAAGGCGCAGGCCGCGCTGGATATTCTCAAGGCCAAGCATGAGGGCCAGGTCGATGTGCCGCCGGATCAGGTCTTCACCAACTTCGAAGACTACACCAAGGCCTTCGCACTCGCCGACGTCGTGCTCATCACCACGCCTCCCGGCCCGCGTCCCTTTCTCTTTGAGCAGGCTGTGAAGGCCGGGAAGCACGTCTTCATGGAGAAACCCGTCGCGGTGGATGCCCCTGGCGTACGCCGCGTGCTCGCCGCCTCGGAGGAGGCCAGGAAGAAAAATCTCAATGTCTGCGTGGGCTTTCAGCGCCGTTACCAGCCCAGCTACATCGACATGATCGACCGCATTCATGCCGGTGAGATCGGCGACCTTGTCGTGGGCCGTGTGTATTGGAACGGCACCTCACGCCCCGGTTTCGTGCGCGAGCCCGGTGAAAGCGAGATGCACTACCAGATCCGCAACTGGTACTTCTTCACCTGGATGAGCGGGGATCACATCCTGGAGCAGCACTGCCACAATCTGGACGTGGCAAACTGGGTGATGAAAGGCGTCATGCCCATCAAAGCTGTGGGCCAGGGCGGACGGCAGGTGCGCCGAGCCCGGGAAAACGGCACCATCTTCGACCACCATACCGTCGAATTCGAATACGCGAGCGGCATGCGCATCCTCAGCCAGTGCTGCCAGATCGGCGGCAAATGCGCACGGGATGTGAGCGAACATTTCCACGGCACCAAGGGCGTGGCCGATCTTGCCAACGGCGGCAAATTCCTCATCAACGGCCAGCCCCCAGGCGGCAAGCGTGTGCGCAACAAGGAGGACCCCTATCAACTCGAACACGATGCGCTGTTCGAAAACATCCGCACCGGCAAAGTCCGCAACGACGCCGACTACGCGGCACACAGCACGCTGATGGGTGTCATGGGTCGCATGGCCAGCTACACCGGTCAGGTCATCACCTGGGAGCAGGCCTTGAATTCACAGGAAACACTCGTGCCAGACAACATCACCTGGGCCACCGAACCACCCGTGAAGCCGGATGCGGATGGCTGGTACCCGGTGGCCATTCCTGGGACAACGATGCCTGTTTAAACGGTGACATCACCCATCAGACCATGCGCAGCCCGGGCCTGCAGGCACTTGTCATCACCCATCTCCACACTGCGGCACGGCGTCGTGCACTGCTCATAGATCCGGCATGAAACACACGCCCCACCTGACCCGCGAGATTCACACAGCGCACCAGCTTCGCTTCCGTGCCACGAAAACACACCTGCCACGGACTTACCTGCACCAGCAGGTCTTCATCCAGACCACGCTGCACCGCCTCCTGCCAGTAGAATGAGACGCGGTACTGCGCGCAGCAGGCCCCGCAGCTCTGACAGGGTGAAGGTTCATGGCAGGAGTCCCTCCCACAACACTTTTCCGTATTTCAGCTTCGACATTTCTTCCGCCTTCAGATTGACTCATTCCCTTAATCATGTCCTCCGCGTGCCCCAAATGGTATTCCACCGTCACCCGCTACCAGTGGCTGGTGTTGCTCGTCGCTTCACTCGGCTGGGTCTTTGATGCCTTTGAAGGACAGATCTACAATCTGACGCGGGCAGACATGCTGCCGGAACTGCTGCATGTGAAAGCAGATGATCCACTCGTCAAAGTATGGGGAGAGCGCTTTCTCGGCATCTTCCTGCTCGGCGGCACCTTTGGCGGACTGCTCTTCAGCTCACTGGCTGACAAATGGGGGCGCAATCCCGTGATGGCGCTGACGATCCTGTTCTACTCGGTGTTCTCCGGCATCACCGCCTTTGCCGGTGAAATCTGGGAAGTGGGTGTCCTGCGATTCCTAGTAGCCATGGGCGTGGGCGGCGAATGGGCCGTGGGCGCAGCGCTGGTGGCCGAAGTCTTTCCCAAAGAAGCACGCGAACGCGCCGGCGGCATCTTCCACGCGACCAGTGTGGCAGGCCTGTGGCTCGCGGCCGCAGCCGGTCTCTGGGTCGGCACGCAATGGCGCACCGCCTACATGCTCGGCGTCGTCCCTGCGCTGCTTGTGCTGTGGGTGAGGCTTAGCATCAAGGAGCCTGATGCATGGAAGGAGGCGCGGCAGTCCAAGCCGAAACGAATGGGCAGTTTCAGCGAACTGCTGGGCACTCCGCGCTGGCGCTCACGCGCGGTCTTCGGCGCATTGCTCGCCATGGTTGGCCTCGCCACCTTCTGGGGCGTGGTGGTCGCAGGCCAGGACATTGCCGCCGATTTCCTCAAGCGTACAGGCGATCCCGACTGGGCCAGCAAATCCAAGATCGCCTTTGGTTTCATTCAAACCGCAGGCGCAGGCGCAGGCATGCTGGCCTTTGGGCCGCTAAGCGCACGCTGGGGCTGCAAGAAGACCTTTGTCATCATGCACCTCGCCGCACTGGCCATGACTCCCATCGTCTGCTGGCTTCCCTCCTATATCGGCAGCTACACGCTGCTTCTCGTGCTGCTGCCGGTGTTCGGCTTCTTTGCCCAGGGCATCCATGCAGGCTATGCAGCGTTTTTCCCCGCGCTGTTTCCCACCCATCTGCGCGCCACGGGTTCCGGCTTCTGTTTCAACACGGGTCGCCTGCTCGCAGCCCCCGTGCTCATCTGGCTCAGTGCCTGGATGAAATCCACGATGGACCTGCGCACCGCCATCACCTGTCTCGGTGGCTTTTTCCTGCTTGGCCTGCTTTTCCTTTCTTGCCTGCCGGAGACACAGGGGGAAGATCTGCCGGAGTAAGCATTCGCATCGCCATGTGAAATGACCGTGATGTGCCCAGCCAAGGTCATGTGTGCCAGTCGCGGCCCCAGCCGCTCAAGCCATTATTCTTTGCCCTTTGCCGCCTTGTTCGAGCTCCACTCCATCGTTCCCAGCGCATGAATCGCCGCAAGGAATTCAGGGTCTTTCGCATCTTCGGCAACGATGCTGATCGTGCTGAGAACATCCGGCACGGGTGCCACGAAAGCTGTTGAGATCACTTTGGCTTTGCTAGCTTGAGCGGGCTCGTCAGCGGGAGAGGTGTCGGTGTTTTCAGCGTGGCACCCAACGCCCTGCTTGAGCTTGATTTCCTGCATCTGCCCCTCCCCTTCCACCGAACCGGCTGCGGCAAACCGCTGTGCCGTTTGCTGGATGTCGTTCAGGGTCTTGTAGCGCACCTCGCTGTTGAAAAAGGTCATCTTCCAACTCTTATGGGGGTCAGTGATGGAAAAAAACGACAGCGTATGCTGCTCCCCGGTTCCGATGCCTTGGGTCACACAATGGTTTCCGGCACGCCATGCCGCAGGAACATCCATCTGAACCCGTCCCATGCTGCCCAAAACAAACTGCTGCCCGGGCCCCTTGAATCTGGAAAACGTGCAGTAGAAGAGAGACTCCGCCAGTGTCTTCAGCATCTTCTTGTCGTCGTCCGTCGGTGAGATGACTGATGCGTGTACATCCACCCATTTGCCCAGCAACTCGAAGTAGCAGTTGATGTGTGCCAGGGTGGATTCCTCCCCCAGGCTCTCACCCTTGGTCACAGACTCAACACATTCGCACATGGGGGTGCTCCATTGCTTGACGCTGTCCTTCTGAATCATCGGGTTCTCGCAGGACTGCTTCCAGAAGTGATCGCGGCAGGCTTTGCTGTCCCCGCCCTTGCCGGCCGGCGCTCCCACAAAAGCGGATACATTGAACCGCCCCGCATTGCCCCGGTAGGTCAGCCCATCGGCCTGATACTCCTGGCTTTCCACCGCAAGCACCGGCCCCTCAAACTTAATCTGCCAGCCCTGCCCCACCACGGGGATGGTCAGGACTTCGGCATGCAGGACTGCGCTACCAAGCACACTGACCAGCAGCCCTGTGATGACACGCCTCATGTCTTCGAAAACCTTGGGGGATTGATCACACCATCGCAGGAGCAAAGCCATCCTTCTGCCTCTTCTTCAGCTTGCCCATGCGGACGAATTCCACATCCGCCGCCACCACCTTGTACTCAGGACAAAGGGTGTCGCCATCGCAGCCCTGGCCGGTGACATTGTTCACCATGGCTTCAGGGAAGTGGAAGGTGGTGTAAAGAACGCCGGGCTTCACCTCATCGGTGACGCGGGCTTCCAACTCCACCTCACCGCGCGCGCTGGAAAGCCGCGTGATGTCACCCGTGCGGATGCCTTTGCGCTTCGCGTCCTCGGGATTGATGGAGAGCAGGTCCTGCGTCACGATTTCGCTGTTGCCCGTGCGGCGCGTCATGGTGCCGCAGTTGTAGTGCTCCAAAATACGTCCCGTCGTGAGGATGAAGGGAAACTCCTGACCATTCGTCTTCAGCTCGTTGGACTCCACCCATGGGAAAAAATGGAAGTGGCCTTTGCCACGGGAGAACTGCTCCTGATGCATGATCTGTGTGTCCACGCCGCCTTCTTTGACCGGCCACTGCTTGCCATTGCTGCCCAGGTTTTCCCAGGTGGCGCCTTTGAAGAAGGGCACAATCTGCGCGATCTCCGCCAGCACGCCATCCGGGGTGTAGTCAGCCTGCGGGAAGCCAAAGCGCTGCAGGATTTCGCACATGATCTGGCCGTCCGGCTTGGTGCCGGGGAGAGGCTTCACGGCGGCGTTCACACGCTGCATACGGCGCTCGGCATTGGTGAAGGTACCGCTCTTTTCCAAGAAGGAAGAAGCAGGCAGAATCACATCGGCATACTTCGCCGTTTCGGTCATGAAAATTTCCTGCACCACAAGGAACTCGAGGCTCTCCATCGCATGGCGCACATGGTGCGCATCCGGATCAGTCTGCACCACATCTTCCCCCATCAGCCAGAGGGCCTTCAGCCTGCCTTCAACTGCAGCGTCGAACATCTGCGGAATTTTCCAGCCGGGTTCGCTCGGGCTCGGCACACCGTAGAAATCGGCGTAGCGCTTCTGCACCTCCACGTCGGCCATCTCGAAATAACCGGCACCTTGGTGCGGCTGGCAGCCCATGTCCGCAGCACCCTGCACGTTGTTCTGGCCGCGCAGCGGATTCACACCGACGCCCGGACGACCAATATTTCCGGTCATCATCGCGAGGTTCGAAATAAGCATGACGGTCTTCGCGCCCTGCTCATGCTCGGTGACACCGAGTCCATGAAAGCTCATCGCAGCCTCGGCGGAGGCGTATTCGATGGCGGCGGCGCGCACGAGTTCCAAACTCACGCCGGTGATTTTTTCCAGCGCCGGCAGGTCCAGCACACGCAGGCCGTTCTCAAACTCATCCCAGTTCTCACAGCGCTTCTTCACGAACTCGGTCTTCACCAGACCCGCATCGAGGATGCAGCGGGCAAACATGTTCAGCAGCGCCACATTCGTGCCGGGGCGCAGTTGCAGGTGATGCTTCGCATACGGCACCAGCTCGATCTTGCGCGGATCGATCACGATCAGCGGCGTGCCCTTCATGATGTGCTGCTTCAAGCGAGCCCCCGTCACAGGGTGGCCCTCCGTCGGATTCGCACCGATGACCATCACGCAGCGCGTGTGCTCGATGTCCTCATACGAGTTCGTGGCCGCACCCGTGCCAAAGCTCTTCTGCATGCCCCACGCTGTGGGCGAATGGCAGACACGGGCGCAGCAGTCGATGTTGTTCGTGCCCATGACGCCACGAATGAACTTCTGCATGAGGTAGTTTTCCTCATTGGTGCAGCGTGCAGAGGAAATCCCCGCCACCGCCTGCCCTCCATGATCGTTCTTGATGCGCGTCAGATTGGCAAAGATATGATCGTAAGCCTCATTCCACGTCGCCTCCTTGAACTGGCCGTCCGGCTGCTTGATCAGCGGAGTGCGCAGGCGGTCCTTGTGGTTGTAGAATTTGAAGGCATAGCGCCCCTTCAGGCAGGTGTGCGCATGGTTCACTTCAGCATCCACCGGAGCCTGAATGCTCAGCACCTGATCACCCTTCGTCGCCACGTTCAGATTGCAGCCCACACCACAGTAGGTGCAGATGGTGCGCGTCTTCTTCGTCGCCTCGATGGACTTGGAAAAGAACACATCGCTGATCGCCGAAGTCGGGCAGGCCTGGGAGCACGCGCCGCACGAGACGCACTCGGAGTCCGCAAACGATTCATCCAGCCCCTTGATGATCTTCGCATTGAAACCGCGCCCATGCATGGAGAGCACATGCTGCCCCTGGATTTCGTCACACGCACGCACGCAGCGCGAGCAGTTGATGCACTTCGAAAGCTCGGACGTCATGTAGGCGTGCGAATGATCCTTCTTGCGGTCCAGATGATTCGCCCCCGCAGGATAGCGCACCCCACGGATGCCCACCTTTGCCGCCACGGTTTGCAGTTCGCAGTTCCCGCTCACCTCACAGGTCAGGCAGTCCAGCGGATGGTCCGTCAGCACCAGCTCCACGATGTTCTTGCGCAGCTTCCGCACCTTCGGCGATTCCGTGAAAACATGCATGCCCGCCGTCAAAGGCGTGTGGCAGGAGGCCACCACACGGCGCGGCCCGTCCGCCTGCAGCGCGACTTCCACCGAGCACACACGGCAGGCACCATACGGCTCCAGCTGCGGAGCATCACACAGCGTCGGCACATGCCCGCGCCCGCGATGACGGTCGATAAAGTTTAAGAGCGTGTCGCCTTCATTGAACTGACAGGCATCGCCATCAATGAAAGCGGTGAGAGTGGAGAGATCCTTGACCATAACAGGGGTGGTTTTGGGATGAAGACTAGGCTTTGAAATAAGGACTGAGTTCGGCACCAAAATGCTCCATGGCATTCTTGATGGGCAGCGGCACACCGCCACCGAGAGCACATAAGGAAGTCTGCTCCATCGTTTCGAGCAAATCCGTGATCAACTCGCGGTCGATCTTGTAGCTGCTGTCGCTGCGCGCTTTGGCAATGAGCTCCTTGCCACGCGTGCTGCCCAGACGGCAGGGGAAGCATTTGCCGCAGCTCTCGTCGGCGGTGAACTGGAAGAGATGCTGGATGTATTCGATCATCGGCATCGACTCTGGAATGCTGACGACGCCGGCATGGCCTTTCATGAACCCCTCATACTTGAACGACTCGAAATCGATTGTGAGTTTGCCGACGTGGCTCATCGGCACGATGCCGCCGAGCGGCCCGCCAATTTGAAGAGCCTTGACCTTCGTTTTAAAGCCGCCTGCCAGGTCGATCACCGTCTGCAACGGCGTGCCCATGGCAACCTCATAAATCCCGGGTCTTACGAAATGGGAATCCAGCGAGAGCAGCTTCGGCCCGGTGGACTTCGGTGTGCCAATCTGCGCGTACCCTTTGCCGCCCAGCGTGAGAATCGCGTGGATGTTCGCCAGAGTCTCAACGTTGTTAACGATCGTCGGCTTGCGGAAAAGACCTTCAATCGTTGGAAACGGCGGCCGCGTGCGCACTTCCGGGCGCTGGCCTTCGAGGCTCGCCAAAAGAGCGGTTTCTTCACCGCAGATGTAGGCGCCCGCACCTTTGATGGACTTCAGCATGAAGTTGAAGCCGCTGCCCAGGATGTTCTTCCCCAGCAGCCCCGCAGCACGCAGGTCTTCGATGGCTTCATTGATGATCGTGACCGAATCCGGATACTCAGCGCGAATGTAAAGGATGCCGTTATCCGCACCCGCAAACCAACCCGCCACCATCATGCCCAGCAGCACGCTGTGCGGCTGCTTCTCCATGAGGTATTTGTCGATGTAGGCGCCCGGATCTCCTTCGTCCGCATTGCAGACGATGTATTTGTCCTTGCCTTCAGCAGCGCGGCAGGAGGACCATTTGAAATGCAGCGGGAAACCCGCACCACCTCGGCCACGCAATCCGCTCTCCTTCAGTTCCACGCCCAGCGCGTCACGATCCCCGCCCGCGATGAGCTTTTTGAACGGCTCGTAGTAGGCGTCAATCCCAGGAAACTCAGCCGTGAGCTGAGGCGGCTGGAGATGCGACACCACCACATAGCGATCTTCCGCATCCCCCTTCCCTGTCTTCACGAGTTCAGCCAGCGCCTCATCGCTCTGGCCTGAGTAATTTTTACCCTGATACTGCAGCGCCCCGCCCTCATGGCAGCGGCCCAGGCAGCAGATGTGCCCGATCTCCTCCGGTTTAAAATGCGTCTCCAGCGTGTGGTGCAGCTTGTCCTGCGTTCCCGCGCACAGGCAGGCGCTGCCGTTGCAGACAAACACCTTCTTGCCCTCATTCTCCTTTTTCAGGAAATCGTAGAAGGACACCGCACCAAGCGTGAGCGCATCCCCAAACAGGTGGTCCTGCCCCATCTGATGCACGATGTCGTTTTTCTCTGCGGTCCCCGCCTTGGCGGCGGCATCGACCATGCGTTCAAAGACGTTTTTTTCGACACCTTTGCGGAAAGAGAGGGCACTGAGATTTTTAGACATGCGGTTGTTCGGGAAGATTAACGACCAAAACCTGCGAATGCATGCTCAAAAATTGAGATTAAACCGCTTCCACGATGATCTTTTCGCCTCGGATCTCCCGCACGCGTACAAGGGTGCCGCTTTGCACGTAGCCCCCTTCCACCATCGCCTCGATAAGCCGTCCGCCGATGTCGATAGTCCCGTAGGGCCGCAGGGCGCTCCGGGCGGTGCCGCTGTCTCCCACTTGCGCCCGGATGGCGTCCCGCATCGCCGGGGCATCATTCAAGGTCCCACCGGCGGAAGTTTGCAGGATTAGAGAGCGAAACGGACGCAGGTCCGGGAGCCAGATACACACCAGCGTGATGATCACCGCCGCCCCCGTCACTCCGAGCGCAAAATTGCGGAACCCGGTGGCATACGCAGCAAGGTTAAAACTGCCCGCGCTGGCACCACTCGGCGGCAGCACCTCCCAGCCGGACATCGCATACACCAGCGCCACCATCACACAGATAAAGCCCGCAATCCCCGGCAGAATCGTCCCAGGTGCCGCCAGCAGTTCCACGCCTATCAAAACGATGCCCGCCACAAAAATAGCCGCCACGACCATCGTCTCCTGCCCGGCCAGACTCCCGGCCACGTAGTGCCCAAAGAAAAACAGCGCAAACGCCGCCACCGAAACGAAACCCGGCAGACCAAAACCGGGCGTCTGCATTTCCAGATACCCCCCCGCGAGGCCAATCAGGATCAAAATCGCCGCATAGCGTGTGACCCAAATGGCGATCATTTCAAAGCCCGTGGGCTCGGCGGTGATGACCTCCCCCTTCAGGGATTCAAGCTGCTTGATCTCCTCGATCGATTTGACAATCCCCTTGGCCAGCAGGGGCTTGCCATCGATCTGCATCGTCGCCTGCGCGGAATCCAGCGTCACGATCTCCCCTTTCGGAATGATCACCTGCCCGTTGATGCTGAGACCTCGGTCCATGTCGATCATCCCTTCGATGATGCGGACATCGTGCCCCTTCTCACGCACCACCGTGCGAGCCATCCCCATGAAGGCGGAGTTATTCTTCGCACGCTCCGCCTGGGCCAGCGGCGTGCCATCACCTGAAACTGGAGTGGAGGCGCCGATGGCGCTGGCAGGCGCCATGTAGATGGTGTTTGTCGCCATCGCGATCATGGCCCCGGCGGAGATGGCCCGGGTGTTCACAAAGGCAAAGCTGCGCGCCTTGAGATTCTGCAGGTCCTGCATCATCAGGCTGATCGTATCCCAGGCCAGACCACCCGGCGTGTCGAGTTCAAAGATCACCGCCTCCGCGCCATCGTTGTTGCAGCGGGTGAGCGTGCGCTTCATGAACTCAAAGCGCGCTGGCAGGATCAGATCATCCTGCCCCACGGGAATGACGACGACTTTGCCCGCATAGCTTTGGCTGTTGGTAAAGGCTGGGGCTTCACTATTCTTCGTCCTGGCTTCCGCCTCAGGCGCAGGCTTGGCTGCCACCGCTTTTTTGAGAATCTGGTCATACCAGACTCCGTTGAGGATGACCAGCTTCCCCTTGGGCTCGGCGGCTTTCGCCAGAGCCTCCACGTCAGAAATGATCGCACGTGCCAGCAGCGGCTTGCCATCCACGGCCTGCACGGCGGTGTCGGCGTCCAGCAGCAGCAGCTCTCCTTTATCCGCCAGCTTCAGGGTGCCCAGCACCAACCCCTTGTCACGATCCACAAAGGCATCCGCGATCTCCGGGCGGTGCCCCTTGAGTTTGCACAGGCTGCGCGCCCCTGCCTTCAGCACGGCCAAAGACTCCGCCAGCAGCGTGTCCTGCGCTTTCTGCGAAAGCTCTTCCCCCGTCTGCACCTTGGGCGGAGCCGCGCCGATGCGGGAACCGGGAGCCATCCATATCTCATCACAGGCCAGCGCCAGCAAAGCCCCACCACCGATGGCCGAAGTGTTCACATAAGCCTTCGTTTTAATCTTCAAGCGCGCAACCTCCTCCGCCAGAGACAGCGCAGCCTGGGCATGACTCTGCGTGACGTTGATGTCGAGGATCAGCCCCGCCGCCCCTTGTTTGATGGCTTCATCCATCCACTGCCGCAGCTCGCGCCAGCGACGCACGTCCTCGATGTCTGAATCGGTGATACCCACGCGGGCCATCTGCCCGGTCAGTGATGCTCCGAAGCCTGTGGCAGAAAGCACCGTCAGGCTGGCCAGCAGAAGAAGACGTAGGATTTGCATGCTCAAGACTACGAGGATGTCGTCCGCACCGCAACCAGCACTGCGTCAGCCTTTTTTGCCGAACAGCAGCCGCCAGACATACATCAGAATCAGCGCCCCGCCCACCGCTGTGGCGATGCCTTTGATGCTGAATTCGCCCACGACGCCCCATTGGAAAAGGCTCCCCACCTTGCCGCCGATGATGCTGCCTATGATTCCCAGCAGCACTGTGGTGATGGGGTTCATGCCCTGCCTGCCGGGCATGATGAGTTTTGCCAGAATGCCAGCGACCAGCCCGAGCGCCGACCAGATAAGAAGTCCTTGGAGTGTCATAAGGCCGCCATGCTACGGAGTCACTCCCTGTCCCGTCAATTCCATTCCTACTCCTTCTTTGCAACCAGCCGCCATGCTTTCCAGCCACCCTTCAGCACAAAGGCGTTCTCAATGGGCAGTGTCTGCTTGAGACGTTCGAGAATCTTGCGGCTGGCATCGCACTTCACAGCATTGCAGTAGATAATGATGGGCTTGGTGTTGGTCTGCAGCGTGTCCAGCAAACCAAAGAGCTGCTCCTCAAAATGCTGCTCGTTCAGCAGCACCGCACCCGGAATGTGCCCGGCGTCATACTGCTCCTGGATGCGGGCGTCGATCCACAGCACCCTGCCCTGCCAGCGCTCTTGAATGACCTGCATGGAGACCTCGTCATTCCGCAGCGGCTCCTCCACCAGATACAGCGCCGGGGCACGCGGGTGCCACTCACGGGTGGCCCAGGCCGCCGTGGCGGCGAGCAGGATGAGAAACGTGGTCTGACGAAGCATGGAGAACATACAGCAGCAGATCAGGGCTTGGTCTCTGCCGTGGCGGCAGCAGGCTGCGCCTCCGGCTTCCGGGTGATCGTGAAAAAGGCGAGCTGATACCGGTATTTGGCGATGGTGCTGTTGGTCTCAATCTTGAGCGCCCCCATCGTGACCTCTTCGGTGGATTTGGGCTTCACTGTGATGAGATACTCCCGCCCTTCCTTGATCTCCTTCCAGTCGAACTCCACATTTTCACGGGTCGCGGTGATCTTGAGGATCTTCATCGGCTCGTTGCCCACGAATTTGACCTGGCAGGCCTTGGGTACCGGAGCATCACCAATCGACCACTGGAGATTCTTGGGCTTGATGTCCACGACCGCAGGCACATCAAGGATGAAGTTGATCTGCCAGTCAGGCTGCTTCGGGTCGTCGGTATTGACCGTGACAAATTTCTCATGCCTTCCCACAAAAGTGGAAACCTTGAACGAAGCGTGGCCGGCCCCCACCTCACCCGGTTTGTACTCAGCCTTGTCGAGTTCAGCGCTCAGACAGCTGCAGGCGCTTTCAAGACCGAGGATCTTGACCGTCTTGTCGCCCTTGTTGCGGAACTTGAAAGTAGTCTCCACCTCCTCGTCCTCCGGCTTCGGCTTCAGCTCGATCGCAGGCACGTCGAGAGACAGCTCGGCATGCACCGAAGCGGCAAGCGCAAACAGGAGAAGGGTAAGTCGGGCGGCTGGCATCGTGAAATATAGCACATCCCGCCCCCCCGAATGCAAGGCATCTTGACGCGCCCGGGCAGCCGCGCACTCTGCCCGCCTATGCGCTTCGCGATTTGCAACGAGACCTACCAGAACTGGACCTTTGAAAAAATGTGTGAAGACGCCGCAGCAGCGGGGTATCACGCCATCGAACTGGCCCCCTTCACCCTGAAGGAAGATCCCCGCGAACTAACCGTGGAGGAGGCCCTCACCCTCTGCGCCAAAGCCAAATCCTTCGGCCTGGAAATCCTCGGCCTCCACTGGCTCCTGACCAAGCCCTCCTGGTTTCACATCACCACGCCCGACGCCCTCCAGCGCAAGGAAACCGCCAAGTTTGGCCGCCACCTCGCTCAATTCTGCGGTGCCACCGGCGGTCGCATCATGGTCTGGGGCAGCCCCAAGGCCCGCAACATCCTGCCGGAATGGAACTACGAAGACGCCTTCAAACGCGCCGCCGACTGCGTTCGTGAAGTGGCGGAAGAATGTGGCAAATACGGCGTCGTCATCGCCATGGAGCCCCTGGGCCGCAAGGAAACCAACTTCCTCAACACCGCCGAAGAGACCATCCGCCTCTGCAAACTGGTGGACCACCCCTCCTGCAAGCTGCACCTCGATGTAAAGGCCATGAGCGATGAATCCAAACCCATCCCGGACATCATCCGCGACAGCAAGGAGTGGACCGTCCACTTCCACACCAACGATCCTAACCTTCGCGGCCCCGGCCAGGGCGAGGTCAAATACGAACCCATCATCGCCGCCCTGCGCGAGACCAACTACGACGGTTACCTCTCGGTCGAAGTCTTCGATTACACCCCCGATGCGCCAACCATTGCCCGCCAGAGCATTCAATACCTGAAGCAGGTGATGGGCCTCTAATCAAAGTACGATGGGCCCTCATGCCCGTCGATCAGCGCGCTCTTTGCAACCAGCGCCAGCATCAAAAAAGCGGGATGGCCGAAAAGCCATCCCGCTCTGTGATTGGTTGAAATCAAACTCCGCGACTACGCTGGATCCTTCGGTTTGTCAGGAGCCGGAGCGGGAGCCTCAGGTGCCTTCGGCGCATCGCCTTCGGCGGGTGGACGACGGAAGCCGCCTTCACCGGGAGGAGGACCGCCAGGGCCACGACCTTCACCGGGACGATTCATGCCGGGACCACCCTGGCCACCACGGAACATCTCGCGCATTTTTTCCATGGCCTTGAGGTACTCCTCTTCGGAGACGCTGCCGTTGCCATCGGTATCCATGCGCTTGAAGTTTTCCTTCGGGTCACCAAACATGCCGCGGCCACGGCCGCCTTCACCACCCGGGCGCATGCCCTGGCCCTGACCTTGCGGCGGTCCACCGGGAGATCCTCCGGGGGGGCCACCCTCGCCGCCAGGCGGACGACGGAAACCGCCGCCCTCACCGCCGGGAGGACCACCGCCTTCGGGACGGCGCATGCCCTGGCCACCCTGTCCTTGGCCGCCACGTCCTCCGGACTGCGCCATCTTGGCGACTTCTTCTTTATCCACAAAACCATCGCTGTTGGCATCCATGTGGCCAAAGCGGTCTTCACTCCCCTTCTTGCTCATGTTGATGAACTCATCTTTGCTGATCTTGCCATCGTTGTCGGTATCAGCACTCTTGATGAATGCGGCGATGCGTTCAGAAGGATCGCCACCACCGGGACCACCTTGAGGGCCGCCAGGAGGGCGACCACCCTGGGGTCCGCCAGGAGGCGGAGCACCGTCTGGCGGAGGTCCTTTGGGTGCGTCTTGAGCGGTGGAGAGGCAGGTCAGGCTCAAGATGCTGAACCCGTAGAGAAGTGTTTTTTTGAGTTTCATGTCGTGCGTGTGTTTGGTTAGTAAAGCACGACGGCTCAAACAGACTCCTGCTGGATTGGTTGCAAAGTTTGCGGAAAAAACTTCACGCCAGTTCCGCCAGCAGCGCCTGGTTCAGTCGCACACCCGCCACGAAATTTTCGATGGGAAAGTTCTCATTCGGCGCATGGGCCTGACAGTCCGGCAGCGCCAGTCCCAGCAGCAGTGTGTCCGCATTCAGCACGTCTTTAAACGCCTGCACAATGGGAATGCTTCCACCTTCACGAATGAGCGCGGTCTTGTCGCCAAACACCTTTTTCAAAGCGCGTTGCGCAGCGGTGCCCAGCGCCGAATGCGGGTCCATCAAATAAGGCATGCCGGTATGGCCGGGCGTGATCTCCAGCCGCACCCCCTTGGGCAGATGCGCCCGCAAATGCTCTGCCGCACGCTGCAGCACAAGGTCCGGATGCTGGTCCGGCACCAGCCGGAAAGACAGCTTCACAAAGGCTTCACGCCCGATCACCGTCTTCGATCCCTCCCCCTGATAACCACCGCCGATGCCGTTCACCTCCGCCGTGGGTCGTGCCCAGCGGCGCTCACGTTCCGTGTAGCCCGGCTCGCCAAACAACGCCGGAGATCCGGTCAGCTCCAGCATCTCCGCATCACCATCCCCAAGCTCCGCCCAGGCCTTGCGCTCCCACTCGGCGATGGGACGCACCCCATCGTAAAACCCATCAATCATCACCCGCCCTTCCGCATCGTGCAGCGTCGCCGTCAGGCGTGCAGCGGCCGTGACTGGATTGGCAATCGCCCCGCCAAAAATACCGCTGTGCAGATCAATCGATGGTCCATAAATCTTGGCCTCCATGCACGCGATCCCGCGCAGCCCATACGTGAAAGTCCCCACGCCCGGAGCCACCATTCCCGTGTCCGAAATCGCCACCACATCACACTTCAGCATCTCCCGATGCTGCTCCAAAAACGGCTTCAAATTCGGACTTCCGATCTCTTCCTCACCTTCAAACAGCAGCGTCAGGTTCACCGGCAGATCCGCATGCTTCTCCAGCGTTTCCGCCACCCCCTGCATGTGCGCCATGAGCTGCCCTTTGTTGTCCGTGGCCCCCCGGCAAAAAATGCGCCCGTCCCGGATCGTCGGCTCAAACGCGGGTGACTCCCACTCCCCTAGCGGCTCCGCCGGCTGCACATCGTAATGCCCATACAGCAGCACCGTGCGGCGTCCGGCGATGTGCTTGTTCTTCGCCACCAGCACCGGATGCCCCGGCGTTTCGTGCAGATCTCCCGCCAGCCCCATTTCACGTACCTTGCTCAGCAGCCATTCCGCACAGGCACGTGTGTCGGCACGCCGGGTGGAGTCCGTGGAGACAGAGGGAAAGCGAAGGCAGGTGAGAAGGTTGTCGAGGCCGGGAGGGTTCATAAAAAAGAATGAGGAATGAATAGCGAAACTCCAAGGATGAAAGCGACATGGAGTTCGCGGTCAACGGTCAAGCACGCTCATGAGTCGAGCCTCGATCTGCCCCCCCCTCACTTCAACTTCTTCACCTCGATCTCATCCACACTCCCCTTGCCGCCATAAAGATTCAGCAGCAGCCCCGCTTTCTCTCCCTGGGTCAGCTCCGTCTTAAGCTCCAGAACCACCTGGTTATTCACCAGCACGGTGATCTTTTCGCCCTTCGACTCAAACGCCACCCGCTGCCATTCGGTGGGTTCAATGCGCGTGTTCGCAGACTTCAGAACCTTCTGATTTTCCACATCACGCACCACCACCGTCCCCTTCGGGGTCACGGCCACATTGATCTTCCGCTGCGCCCCAGGTCGATCCCCCGGAGCATAGAAACCCAAGGCAATCCAGCTGCAGGCCCAGGGCTTCACCAGCAGCTGCACTGAGACATCCGTCGCCGGCGCCTCAAACGCCCGCCAGATCACCGCCCCTTTGCCCGCCGCCTGATCCATGAGCAGCGCGCCATCAGCGATCTCAAATTTCGCCGCCTCCGCACCTTTGGCATACACCCACTTTTCATCCAGCTTCTCCGCCTTGAAGTCATCCGCGAAGACGACCTCCCCCTTCAAACGCATCGCCTTCGGTTTCTTGTCCGCCGCCTGCAGCGTGGCAGCCAGGGCGAAACAAAGAAGCGCGATGCGTTTCATGAGGGCTTCAAAAGGTGATCAATGCTTCACTTCCACATCGCAAGACAGTTCTTTCGGCGGCCAGAAGGCGGCAAGCAGAAGCAGTGTTGCAGCCAGAGCCAGGCCAGTTGGCCAAAGAAACAACTCACGATATTTGACGGTGCCATCCGCAGCAGTCAGGCTGCCCTGAAGAGGGATAAATATCCATTTGGCCGCCAGATCTCCAAGCCCCAGCACCAGCAGGTTAAATAGTCCCTGCGCACTTGCTCGCACATCCTTGGGAAAGGCGGCATCAATAAAGATGTAAAGCGTGGCAAAGAAGAAAGCATAGCAGATGCCATGGAGGACTTGCACGGCGATGATCATCACCTGGCTCTCCGGCATGAAGGCAAAAATGCCAAATCGCGCCGCGTGTCCCAAGATGCCCAAGGTCATGGTGGTCTTCCATCCAAGCCGTGCCAACACAGCCCCCAAAACCGCCATGGTCAAAATTTCTGCAATCTGCCCGATGCTCATCACAGGCATGATCCACTCCGGCTTGATACCCACCATCTTGCTGCCCAAAAACCCGCCAGCCATCAAAAAGTAGCCGTTGTGGATGGTTGAGTCGATGAAGGTGACAATGAACAGCACCAGCAGATACGGCTTGCCGAGAAACTTGAAGGCACTGAGCCAGGCCAGTTTGCTTTCACCCACGGCCGCTGGTTTTGGCGGAGTATGCGGCAGGCTCAGACTGAAGAAGGCCAGCACCAGCGATGAGACACCGGAAACGAGAAAGATGTTCCGGCTGGCGCTCACTGCTTCAATGCCTGACTTGCCCTGCAAGATGAAATACAACGGCCACGCAGCGAGAATCCAGCCGACAGTCCCACCCATGCGAACCAGACCAAACTCCTTCTGCGCATTTTTCAGATGGGTGAAAGCCAGCGAATTCGCCACCGAAATCGTCGGCACATAGAAAAGCGAATGCAGCAGCATCAGGCCAAAAAAGGTCGGAAAATCCTTCACCCAGTACATTGCCAGGATCGCAAGACCACCGACCAAGTGGCTAAACGACATAAACTTTTCAGCAGCAAAACTACGATCTGCGAACTGGTTGCTGAAAAAGATTCCAATGACGGAAGCGATGGCAAACGCAGTCCCCACCAGTGCCACCTGCGTATCAGTAAAGTTGAGACCGTCCTTTCCCATGTAGCCCCAAATAAGCGGCAGCCATGCTCCCCAAATGAAAAATTCGAGGATCATCATGACAAACAGCTTCTTGGCGGCGGGTGACTTCATAAGTGGCCGCGAGGCTAGGGAGACCGCCACATCTTGGCAAGGACAAAACCACTCCCGGCTTGAGCCGGTGAAAACCCGGTGATATTAAAGAGGGATATGGTCCGTAAAATCGTCCGCTATCCAGAACCCGTGCTCCGTGCCAAATGCCGCCCCGTGACTGAAGTCACGCCCGAAATCCGCGCCCTGGCCGCCGACATGCTGGAAACGATGCGCGAGGCCAATGGCGTCGGCCTCGCCGCCCCGCAGGTCGCCGTGGATGTGCAGCTCGCCGTCATCGACGTCTCCCACAACCCCGACTGCATCACCTTCATGAAGATCAACGGCGAGAAAGTCGAAATGCCCCAGCACATGCCTATTGTGCTCATGAATCCCCAGCTCGATCTCGGCAGTGCCAAGGAGATCGGCGAAGAGGGCTGCCTCAGCTTCCCCCGCCTCCGGGGCGACATCCGCCGCTCCAGCCAGATCAAAGTCTCCTACACCGACCTCGACGGCAAAACCGTCACCGTGGAAACCGACGGCCTGCTCGCCCGCGCCTTCCAGCACGAGATCGACCACCTCAACGGCATCCTCTTCATCGACCGCCTGAATGCCGTCGCCAAAGTCAGCATCAAGCGCAAACTCGCCCGCCTCATGCAGGAGTGGGAAGAGGACGACGAATAAGAGTCAGGGGAGGGCGCCTGCGTCAGGATCAAACCCGCCCGGTGCGATGGGACGCCCTCCGCAGCCCCCCTTTTTTCAGCGCAGCCTCGCCTTTTCCACCCGCCGCACCTCCAGCGTCAACCCCTGCCCGCTCTCAAACGGCTTCACCTCCGCCGTGATCTGCACCACAGGATAGCGCGCGGTATTAAGACCGTAGGCACGATAGGCGGCGGCGAAAATCTCACACTCGACGATGCCTGTGCGGTCGCAGATCGAGATGAACTTCATCGGTTGCCCGTTCTGCTGCACATGCGAGCGCGTAACGACGATCAGACCACAGACCGTGACACGCTGATTCGGGTAGCGGTGCAGTTCAGCAATGGGGCAATACGTACGCCAGTCCACCTCAGGAAAGCGATCCAGCGGATGGCCGCTGATCGTGTAGCCAAACAGCTCGGCTTCATCGTGAAGCTTCTGCAGCAGCGTCGGCTCCTCGCGGCAGGTAGCGCGCAAAACCGCCGGCTCACTGTTTCGAAACAACCAGTCCGCACCGGCGGCACTGTCGCTGGCCGCGTGCAGGCAATGCCAGAACTGCCCCGTACGCGTGTCCCCCAGCCGGTCAAAAGCTCCGGCTCGGATGAGATTTAAAATCTCGGCGCCCGCAGGCCGCACCCGCTGGCAAAAATCCCTCACGCTCACAAAGGGAGAACGCCCAAGCTCAATGCGCCAGCGCTCCAGCATGGCCGCGCTGAGGTCTTTGATGCACCGCAGCGGCACGCGGATGGCCTTGCCCACGGACGGCGCAGGAGTACCGTGCTCGACACTCACCGGCTCAACCCCAAACGACTCACTCAGCACATTCACACACGGCGAAAGGAATCCAATGCCAAGCCGGCGGCACTCCAGGGTGTAAACCAGCGCTGAGTAGAATCCTTTCCCATTCGTCAGCACGGCCGCCATGAACTCGGCAGCGTGATAATATTTGGCGTAGGCTCCTTGATACGCCTCGACCGCATAGGCGGTGCTATGCGCACGGCAGAAGGCATACCCCTCGAACCTCGCCAAAAGCTCCCAGACCTTGCCGATGGTCCCCTCCTCCCGCGCCAGCGCCCGCGCTGCAGCGATGAATTCCACCCGAATTTCTGCTATCTTGGCCGCGTCCTGCTTCACCAGCGCACGGCGCAGCACGTCCGCCCGGCCCGGTGCCAGCCCCGCAAAGGCCTCGCAAATCTGCAAAACGTGCTCTTCATAGGCGATCACGCCGAAAGTGGATCTCAGCACCGGGGCCAGGCTTT
Source organism: Prosthecobacter sp. (assembly GCF_044222345.1). Lineage (GTDB taxonomy): Bacteria > Verrucomicrobiota > Verrucomicrobiia > Verrucomicrobiales > Verrucomicrobiaceae > Prosthecobacter. Next base: position 58,768 of record NZ_JBGANL010000003.1, on the reverse strand, counting down.
CGTGGAGGTAATCCACCTTTTCCAGCCCCTGTGCCCGTCGCGCAAACTGAGCTTTTTTGAGGCCATTGGCCGCACCAGGGCGAATCACGGACACGATGGCCACCAGTCGGTCGATGTCCCGCACATCGGCCATGCAGGAAAGGCCGATCATGGCGGGACTCTCGATGTGATGCACGCCCCGCGCATTGCCGCTGGCGATCATCTGCCAAATGCCCGGATCACTCCACGGCTCCACTTCCACCTCCCGGGGCGGCTCCTCCGAGCCACCCGCCGCACCGACTTCCAGCGCCAAAAGATCCAAAGCCTGATCCTGAGATCGGAGCGTGATCTGAGTGTCTCTGAGCACCGCCAGTCCCCCCTGCGCCAAAATATCCAGCTTGATCAGCCCCACGGCCTCCACCGCATCCATATCAAAGTGCGTGGTCGGCCACCCCTTGCCACTGATGAAGGTGGGCGTTAGATCCCGAATCGGATCGCGGGACAGCACCACCCCGCAGGGGTGCATTTTTGCATACCGGGGCAGTCCATCCATCATTCCGGCCATGAGCAGGGCGGTGCGTATTGGCTCCTCCTGCCAGGCCGAAGGATCACACTCACGCGAAAGCGCCACCGCATCCGCCGCATGCCGCGCATCGGTCCATGGCATGTGCTCGGTCAGCCGCCGGATCTCGTTCTCGGCCACTCCCAGCACCTTGGCCACATCCCCAAAAGCGGAGCGAGCCTGGAAAGTATTGAACCCTCCAACGATGGCCGCATGCTCAGATCCGTAACGATTCAGCAGTAACTTCACCACATCATCTTTGCGGTCATGCGCAAAGTCGATGTCAATATCCGGCAGCTTTTGCAGCGCCATGCGGTCGCGGTTCAAGAAGCGTTTGAAGTAAAGATCGAACCGAACCGGACAAACATTACTAACGCCCAAAGCGTAACATACTAACGAGTCCGCCGCACTGCCTCGTGTGATCCAGCCGATGCCGAGTTGTTCACACTCCTGCAGCAACTGCCAGACCATGAGGAAGTACTCTTCGTACCCCACCTCGGCAATAATCGAAAGCTCTTCCATCAGCTGCGCTTCATGCTGCCTCCACCGCTTCCCATACCGCCGCCTCAGTCCCTCATGCGCCAGCCGGTGCAGCATTGCCGCAGGTGTGCTCCCATCCGCTGGTAAATAACGTGGAAATCGTAACGTTTTAAAGTCGAATTCAAATTCACATTCTGCGTGAATAGTCTCGATAATCTTCATCTCATCAGTAGAAATGATACTCGATAACACGCTATAATCGTGAAAAGAATAATCCCCTTTCCTTTTGTCCGGATGCGCTTCGTGCAAAAGCGTTAACGTCTTCACGCTTTGCAGGACATCGAAGAATACTCGGTCCTTTTTGCTTCGATAACGTATTGATTTAAACGTTACATAATTCTCAACTTCCGGCACAACAATCAAACCTTCCTCATGATCATGCATTTGCCCTGATGTAACGACACCAACGCCACTAAATGAGAGTAGCCGACAGAGGTTCTGGTAGCCTCGCTGGTTCTTCACATAGGCCAGCAGCGGCTTCTGGTCACAGCGTAATTCCGCCCCAATGATGGGCTTGATACCCTTCGTCTTGGCTGCTTGGAAAAAGGGCACCGCAGCATGCAGGTTCGGGTCGGTGATAGCCATGGCAGGCATGCCCCTCTCAACAGCAGCATCGATCATCGCCGGGATGGTGAGCGTGGAATCCAAGAAGCTGTAGCAGCTTTTCACATTCAATGCAGGCACTCCGAAATGTAACGATTTATTAGTTATTATTTGAACACCTACACCCGGCCGTTCTTTCAATGTCCGACTCGACGCCTGTGGCGTTACATCAGAGACAAGCTGCGCCTTGGGCAATGTCTGCCGGGGCGCATGCCTGTGGTTTGACAGCCACAGGTCATGCCCCCGCATGATGCTGCGGTTTTCATGCCGCAGCGCATCCACCACCCCCGCGATTTTCTGTAACTTCTCTCTCGTAACATCAAACTGCTCCAGCGGCAGCAGCGCATGTCCTCCAGTCTCATACACTTTGGTAAAGCGCAGCCCCACCAGCCTCACACTCACACGCCGCTCCCAGGCCCGCTTCAGCAGGCCCGTGATCAGCGGATAGACATCGTGCTCCAGATCTGTCGGCTCATCCAGACTGGTCGAGCGCGTCACCTCATCCATATCATTGTAACGCAATCGCAGTAACACCGTCCGAATACTTTTCCCATCCTGCCGCACCCGCCGCATCAGCGTGTCCGCCATGGCTCGCAGACGTGCGATGATGAAAGCCTGGTCCGTGGTGTCTTGACTGAAGGTGTCCTGCTCACCGTAGCTCTTCGCTTCCGGGGCATCGCAGACCACGGGGCGGGTGTCGAGCCCCATGGCATACTCATGCAGAACCGGCGCCCCCTGCCCCACCAGCAGCGACAACTCGTCCACCGGCGTTCGGGCAATGTGCTCGATCTGGCGCAGTCCGGCAGTGTTCAGCCTGGCGGTCAGCTGCGGCCCGACCGTGGGCAGCCACCGGTTTTCCAGCGGCCACAGAAATCCCTGCTCACTTCCTCTTTCCACCTCAATGAAGCAATGCGGTTTCCTCAGCTTGCTGGCGATCTGGGACACCAGCTTGTTCGCGCCCACCCCGACCGAAACCGACAGCTTCAGGCTCTGGGCGATGGCTTTCTGAATCGTCGCAGCAGCCTCCCCCGCCCGGGTACGCTTGGCTCCGTAGAGATCCAGGTAGCACTCATCGATCGACGCCTGCTCGACCAACGGCGAAAAGTCATACGCATACGAAAACATCAGCCGCGAGAAGCGCTCATACTTCTCAAAATCGCAGGGCAGCACGATCAGGCTCGGGCACAGCTTTCGTGCCCTTGCCGTCGGCATGGGCGTGTAGATCCCCAGCTTGCGCGCCTCATAGCTGGCTGAGGCGATGATGCCCCGCCGCTCCCCACCCACCGCCACCGGCCGCCCGCGCAGCTTGACGTCCGCAGCCTGCTCCACCGAGGCGAAAAACGCATCCGCATCAAAATGAAGAATCATGGCACATCACCTTTCCGACAGCCGCAGCAGCGCGATCTGCACCCCCTGGATCACCAGTTCCCGAGCCGGAATGAGGTCAGGGTATTTCGGATTTGAGGCCCGCAGATACGGCACGCCTCCCTGTACAATGAAGCGCTTCAGCGTCGTCTCCCCGTCGATCAGCGCCGCCACGATGTCCCCATGCTTCGCCTCACGAAACTCCATGATGACAATGTCCCCCTCCAAAATGGCCGCATTGCGCATGGAATCCCCCCTCACCTTCAGCGCAAAAGTCCGCGCATTCTTCGGCAGCCGCAGAGTGGAGGGGTCGATCTCGATGCACCCATCCACCCGCCCGTCCTGAATCTCCGGCCTGCCCGCGATGATGCTGCCAAGAAACGGCACCTGATGCCGGATCCAAGAACGGCCTTCGGACAACCAAAGGAGATTCAAAGCGCGAGTTTGGCAGGGATTGATCATGCCTACCTGATACTGTTCTTTGGAACAGTATCAACTACAAGCTATCGGACCTGCTGAATTCCAGCTCTTTACGAACCAGCTTCACGCGGATCGAAACCCGGAGGGTGTACTCGTTCCCGCAATCCTCCCCTCGCTACGCAAGCGATCTTCCTCCCTGTCACCAGCAAGATGCCCAAAGCCCAGGCTGTATAAGATCCCGCCATGAATCCCAACCCAACGCCGTCCTCTCCTGATTTGAATCCACCGGTCTGCCCAGAGTGTGCCGGGCACGACAGCTCTTCCCCGCACCGAGGACGTCGTGACTTCATCAGGGTGCTTTCCGGCAGTGCCCTTGGAGTCATGGGAGCCTCCTCATTGAACTCCGGCTTCGCCGCCCCGGCAGACACTCCGCGCACTGCCAAGCCCGCTGAAGAACTCATCCGCGAACTCTTTGCCACCCTGACCGCCGAGCAGAAAACAGCCATGGTGCGCCCTTGGGACCATGGCGCAGAGGCAGGCGGCATCCCCACACGCCTCAAGACCCACAACGCCGCGCCCTTGGGCAAAAAACTCAGCGAGCAGTTCACCGCACCGCAGCAGGATCTCATCAAGCAGACTTTCAAATCCATCCTCTCCGGCGACGAGGCCTACGACCGCATCAGCCGCCATGGCAAGTGGGACAGCAGCGGCTCCTTTGAAGGCAACGGCATCGCCATCTTCGGCGATCCTTCCGGCAAGGATCCCTTCTCCTGGGTCTTTGCCGGCCACCACCTCACCCTGCGCTGCGATGGCAATTCCCAGCCCAACACCGCCTTCGGTGGCCCCATGTACTACGGCCATTCCGCCAACGGCCACAGCGACATGAACGTTTACAACGACCAGACCCGGGAAGTCATGAGCGTCTTCGACATGCTCAGCGAGCCCCAGCGCAAGCAGGCCGTCATCGTCGGCTCCCCCGGAGACGGCGTCGGCGCGCTCAAGCCCAAGCTGGTCGAAAAACCCGCCACCGGCGTCGGCTACGGCGATCTCGAGGAATCCCAGCGCAAACTGGTCGCCGATGTGATGCGCAAGCTCCTCAACCCCTTCCGCCAGGAAGACGGCGACGAAGTGATGCAGCTCATCAAAACCAACGGTGGCATGGAAAAACTGCGCCTCGCCTTCTACAAGGACAACGCGGAAAAAGGCAACGACCGCTGGGACGCCTGGCGCATCGAAGGCCCCGGCTTTGTCTGGAACTACCGCGTCCTCCCGCACGTCCACTGCTTCGTGAACGTCGTCGGTCAGGCCTGAGATCCACTGCGGTGATGCGCGCCCTCCTTCCCCTTCTCTTCAGCGGGCTGCTCCTCGGCAGCCTTGCTGGAGCGGCGGACCCCGCCACGCCTGATTTCAAAAAGGACGTGCTGCCCGTCTTTGAAGAGAAGTGCATCCACTGCCACGGCGCGAAACGCAAAGGGGGCAAGCTCGACATGCGCACAATGGAAGCCATGCTCGAAGGCGGCGACACCGGCCCCGCCTTCAAACCCGGCAACGCCAAAAAAAGCCTCCTCATCGAGCTGATCCACTACAAGGAGATGCCGCCCAAAAAGAAGGGCGCCCACATCACTCCTCAAGAACTCGAAATGCTGCGCCACTGGATCAATTCCATGTCAGGCAGCCCTTGATCCATGGGACTCAAGTGCAGGATGCCGCCGTGCCTGCACCACACTATCCAAACAGCCCCATGACGGGCTTGCCGGTGGAGAAAGGCGGACGAGAGAGGCCGGTGTTCATGGTGAGATCGTTCAAGGGCACCCCCAAGGCATGAAGCACGGTGGCGTGGAGATCCTGGACGGTGACGGGATCGCTCACCGGAGCGGAGGCTGTCTTGTCGGATTCGCCGTAAATCGCGCCGCCGCGAATGCCGCAACCGGCGACGATGGCGGAGAAGCACTTGGGCCAGTGCTGGCGCCCCGGAGGCCCCTGCGTCAGGATGATGGGTGTGCGTCCGAATTCGCCCACGGCAACGACCAGCGTGTCTTCCAGCAGGCCGCGCTGCTTGAGATCGGTGAGGAGCGCGGAGAGCGCCTGATCAAGGCGCGGCAGGCAGAAGTTCATGCCATAGGAGCCCCCGCCGAAGGCGTTGCCCATGCCCATGTTGCCACCATGCATGTCCCAGCTGGAGCTGGGCGGGCCGCCACCTTTTTCATCCGGCGCGGCACCGACCCAGCCATTGACGGTGATGAAGCGGACCCCGGCCTCGACCATGCGCCGGGCGAGCAGGAGATTCTGGCCGAGCGGGTGCATGCCATAGCGTTCGCGCACGGCCAGCGGCTCGCTCTTCAAATCAAACGCCTGCCGGCCTTCCGGGCGGGTCATGGAGTCGTAGGCTTTCTCGCGGAGTTCGTTCCAGTCCTTGCCCTGCGGATTGTCCGCTAGGAGCTTGGATTCCAGATCGGCCAGCAGCTTGCGCCGTTCCCACAGGCGCGCGGGATCGCCCATGTCATAGATCTCCGGCGGCTTGAAATTGGGCATCGCGGGATGGTTGCTCTCGGAGCCGACGAACACCGGCGCGTGCGCAGAGCCCAGGTAGCCGCCGGAGCCGATATTCGGCGCGCAGAAGACCGGCTGCCCCACGCATTTGATGAGCCAGGCGTTGGAGACGAGGTTCTCCTCACTCGGCAGATGCTTGGCCACCACGGAGCCGAGATAGGGCAGGCCGTCGGGCTCGCCCTGCTTCACACGCTCGATCAACTGCCCGCTGAGCAGGTTGTGCATCGCATCGAAGTGGTTGTTGATCGGCCCCGGGTGCGTCATCGAGCGGATGAGGCAAAACTGATCGGTCACCTTCGCCAGCATCGGGTGCAGTTCGCTCAAGTGCATGCCCGGCACCTTGGTGCGGATGGGTTTATATGGGCCGCGGATCTCGGACGGTGCGTCCGGTTTTAGATCCCAGGTGTCGAGCTGGCTCGGGCCGCCGCAGAGCAGCAGAAAGATGCAGCGCTTCTTCGAAGCCACTGCTTTGCCTGAAGCGTCCAGCTTGTCCTTCCCGACGACCAGTCCCGGGATAGCGAGGTTCAGGGCGCCGATGCCACCGGCTTGAAGAAACCGGCGGCGCGAGGTCGGGAGGAGGTTCATAAACAGTGGCTGTTCGTGACAAATGGAATGCAGCCGCAGGCCACATTGCCCCGTGCAGACCCCGGGACTGGAGAATTACGGCACCACTCGCCGAGATTTCTCATCACCGGCATGAAAGGCCTAAGATGAGAGAATTCGTCGGTCTCTGGCAGTCATTGCTGCTGGAAAGTGGCACATTCGCCGCATTCTGACCTGGAATGCCGGGACTTTTGCCCGTTTGAGAGAGGGCGTTTGGCTCCTCCTTGCCCACCAAACCATTGACACCAGATGTTTTGGAAATTTTCAAATGGAGCCAGCAGTCGGGGTCGAACCGACGACCTGCGGTTTACAAAACCGCTGCTCTACCACTGAGCTATGCAGGCACATTCGTGAGGGGCTGTGATAATAAACGCCCACGTTCATTCGGCAAATGGATTTACAACAGGATTAGACGAGAGATGGTCAGCCCCGCCCATCCTCCGCATGCTCATCACCAGCTCCTCCAACGAACGCATCAAACACGCCCGCAGAGTCCGCGAAGGCCGTGAGCGCGACCTGATCTTCGTCGAAGGTGAACGCCTCGTGGCCGAGTGCGTTTCATCCGGCCTCAACCTCCACGCGTGCTTCACCGCCGCAGCGCCTTCGGCCTCCCAGCTCGCCTTGCTGGAGCGCCTTTCCTGCCCCGTCTTCCAGCTTTCAGAATCTGTCCTCGAATCGCTGAGCGACACCACCTCCACCCAGGGCATCATCGTCATTGCAGAGCGCCCCTGGCCCACGCTGGATGCCCTCTTTGCCAGCCCCGCCCCCCTCATCCTCGGCCTCGACCGCATCCAAGACCCCGGCAATCTCGGCACGCTTGTGCGCACCGCCGAATCCGCCGGTGTCAGCGGCCTGTTCTCCTTCGCCGGCTCGGCGGACGCCTTCTCTCCCAAGACCCTCCGCAGTTCCATGGGCTCCGCCTTCCGCCTGCCCATTCTGCCGGATGTCTCCGGCCTCGGCACCATCGAGACCTGCCGCAGCCGTGGTATCAAAACAGTCGTCGCCACCGGCGAAGCCGACCTACTGCATTACGACTACGACTGGAGCCAGCCCACGCTCCTCATCCTCGGCAACGAAGGCCGTGGCGCGAGCCCCGAAATCATGGCCGCCTGCGACGCCCGCGTCCGCATCCCCCTGCACTCCCCCGTCGAATCCCTCAACGTCGCCGCCGCCGGTGCCGCCATCTTGTTTGAGGCGGTGAGGCAACGAAGGTAGCCTTCCAGAATTCGTAGTTCGGCCTCAGCCGGTTCTGAAGCAAACCACGTCAAAGCAGAGCAACACAACAGTCATGCTTCATGGGGCATCTTCGTTTTGTCCCCACGAAACTGTCGCGTTAACGAGCGTATTCGCCGCTTCATCATTCGTAAACGTACCAAGTCCCCAGCTTGCACATCACCTCCCCCCCTGCACTTCTCCTCATGTCAGAACACTCTTTCGATTTCATCGTCATCGGCGGCGGCAGCGGCGGCTACGCAGCGGCCCGCACCGCCCACAGCGCCGGCCTCCGTGTTGCCGTCATCGACGGCGCAGAGGAACTCGGCGGCCTATGCATCCTGCGCGGCTGCATGCCCAGCAAGACGCTCATCGAATCCGCCAACCGCCAGCTTCACATCCGCCACGCGGAGGAGTTCGGTCTGAAGGCCACGTCTCACGGCGTGAATGTCCGCACCATCCGCGATCGCAAGCGCACCCTCATCGCCGACTTCGCCGGGTATCGGCAAGGCCAGCTCGAAGACGGGCGCTTCACTCTCTATCGCGGCCACGCCCGCTTCATCGACGCCCACACCGTGGAAGTCCTCCCGCGCGATGGCTCCGCCTCCTTCCAAGCCACCGCCCGCAGCTTCTGCATCGCCACGGGTTCTGAAGTCATGGTGCCAAACGTCCCCGGCCTTGCCGAAACCGGCTTCTGGACCAGCGATGACGTACTCGATGCCGACACACTTCCCAAAACCATCGCCGTCCTCGGTGGCGGTGCCATCGCCCTCGAAATGGCGCACTACCTCGAAGCCATGGGCTGCGGCGTCACGCTCATCCAGCGCAACACCCAACTCCTCACCGGCCTCGATCGCGAATGCAGCGATGTGATTGCCAAAGCTTACACCGAGCGCGGCATGAAGGTCCACCTCGGCACCCACCTCAGCGCCGTCTCCACCCACGAAGGCCGCAAGCGCATCTCGTTCACCGAGTCCGGCCACACGCACGCCATCCTCGTCGATGAAATCCTCCTTGCCATGGGCCGCGTGCCCGCCACGAAGAGCCTCGCGCTGGATGCCGCCAAAGTCGCCCTGCACAAATCCAAGGTCATCGTCAACGACCGCCTGCAGACCTCCCAGCCGAACATCTTCGCCGCTGGCGATGTGTGCAGCCCGCTCGATGTCGTGCACATCGCCATCCAGCAGGGCGAGATCGCCGCACGCAATGCCGCGAAGCTCATCCAAGGCAAAACCGCCGATGAAGCCATCGACTACCGGCTCACGCTCTTCGGCGTGTTTTCGCACCCGCAGGTCGCCGTGGTCGGTGCCACCACCGAGAAACTCAAGGGGAAAAAGATCCCCTTCCTCGAAGCCTGCTATCCCTTCAACGACCACGGCAAATCCATGGTCATGGGCGAAACCGCCGGCTTCGTGAAGATGCTCGCCCACAAAGAAACCGGCGAGATCCTCGGTGCCTGCGTCGTCGGCCCCGAAGCCACCGAGTTGATCCATGAAGTCGTCATCGCCATGAACTTCAAATCCACCGTGCAGCAGTTCATGGCCATCCCGCACTACCACCCGACGCTGAGTGAAATCTGGACATATCCGGCGGAGGAGATCGCGGACCAGATGGCGGGCTGAGCAGAATTGGGCATAACAAACCCACTAAAAGGCATGGCCCCACGGACGTTAGCATCAACACTATCGTCCAACCCATGTGCCGCGCTCTTCTCTTCCTCCTGGCCCTCCCTGCATTGCACGCGGCGGATTCCGCCAAACTGAAATACAACCGTGATGTGCGGCCCATCCTCAATGAGAAGTGCTTTCATTGCCACGGCACGGATGCCGGCCATCGCAAAGGCGACCTCCGCCTTGATCTGCGCGACTCCGCCATCAAGCCCGCCAAGTCTGGCGACATCGCCCTCGTCCCCGGCAAGCCCGAGCTGAGCCAGCTCATCGCACGCGTCGAATTGCCGCACGACGATGACGACGTGATGCCACCCGACAAAGACGGCAAGCCTCTCACCGCCGAGGAGAAAGCCATCCTCCGCCAATGGATTAGCGAAGGCGCCGAGTATCAGGGCCACTGGGCCTTCCTCAAACCCGAGCGCGCACCTGAGCCAAAAATCACGGATCCCACGTTCACCATTCGCAATCCCATTGATTCCTTCATCGCCGCGCGCCTGCAGGAAGAAAAGCTCCACACCTCACCCGAGGCAGATCCCGCCACACTGCTGCGCCGAGTCACACTCGATCTCACCGGCCTGCCACCCACCCCCGAAGAGATCGCCGCGTTTGAAAAAGACACATCTCCGCAGGCCTATGAAAAGGTGGTGGATCGCCTGCTCAAATCCGAGCACTACGGCGAGCGCATGGCCATGCAGTGGCTCGACTTCGCACGCTTCGCCGACAGCCACGGCTTCCAGACGGACAGCAGCCGCTCCATGTGGCCCTGGCGCGACTGGGTCATCAAGGCCTTCAACGACAACAAGCCTTTCGACCAGTTCACTCTCGAACAAATCGGCGGCGATCTGCTGCCCAATGCCACGCGTGATCAAATCGTCGCCACCGGCTTCAATCGCAATCACCGCCTCAATGGCGAAGGCGGCATCATCGCGGAGGAATGGCGCATCGAAAACATCATCGACCGCGTGGAAACGACCAGCTTCACCTGGCTTGGCCTCACGCTGAACTGCTGCCGTTGTCACGACCACAAGTATGATCCCTTCTCGCAAAAGGACTTCTATTCCTTCTTCGCCTTCTTCAACAACATCACCGAGAGCGGCACCATTCAGGGCAGCTCAAACCGCAGCGGCGGCAATTCCGATCCTGTCATCTCCGTGCCGGACGCCGAGGAGGAAAAGCAGCTCGCCCTGCTTCGCAAAAAGATCGAGACCGCCCAGTCCAAAGTCACCGAGACCCAGCTCCAGCTTCCCAACCTCGTGGCCAGCTGGGAGGCTGACATGGAAAACCCCGACACCGCGAAGAAGCCGATGTGGGAAGTTCTGCCCATCACAGAAGCCAGGTCTCAGGGCGGTGCATCCTTGCGAAAGCTGGAGGATGCCTCCTGGATCGCGGGAGGGCGTAATCCCAACTCCGACACCTACACCATCACCGCGCCGCTCGCCGAGGGCAGCTTCACCGGCGTGCTGCTGGAGGCGCTGCCAGACCCTGCGCTGCCCAATCAAAGCCTGGGCCGCGCCTCCAACGGCAACTTCGTGCTCACCGGCATCGAGGGCGAAATCAGCGCGCCCAGTTTGAAGCAGCCGGTGAAAATCACCTTTGCCCGCGCTGAAGCGGACTACTCGCAAAAAGGCTACGATGTGAAGCTGCTGCTCGACAATAATCCCAAGAATGGCTGGGCCATCGACGGCAACGACCCCAAGAAACGCGTGGAGCGCAATGCCATGTTCATCGTGGACAAAGCCGTGCACGTTCCCGCCGGTGCAACGCTGACCGTCCGCATGCTGCATCAGTCCACTTTTGCCGGACACAATGTGGGGCGCTTCCGCCTTTCCACCACCGATGCAGAGCCCGCGCTCGCCAGCCTCGACGGCACCGGCGGCCCACCTGCCGCCGTGCTGGCCGTGATGAAGATACCCACTGAAAACCGCACGCCCCAGCAGCGCAGCGAACTGGAGAAATACTTCCGCGCCAGTGTGGACAGCCCCCTGCGTGATGCCGACTACGCACTCGCCGCAGCCAAGGCGGAGCTGGAGAAATACGAGCGCACCGTCCCCTCCGTGATGGTCATGAAAGAAGGCCCCGTGCGCGATGCCTTCGTCCTCAAACGCGGCGAGTATGACAAGCCCGGCGACAAGGTCAGCATGGTCACCCCCGCCGTGCTTCCTCCCATGCCGAAGAATGCGCCAGGCAATCGCCTCGGCCTCGCGCAGTGGATCGTCTCGCCTGAAAATCCTCTGACCGCCCGCGTGTGGGTAAATCGCGCGTGGGAAAAATTCTTCGGCTACGGCTTGTCCAAATCCACCGAGAATCTCGGCACGCAGTCGGAGTATCCTGTGCATCCGGAGCTGCTCGACTGGCTCGCCACCGAGTTCATCCGCTGCGGCTGGGACATGAAGGCCATGCAGAAGCTCATCGTCATGAGCGCCACCTATCGGCAGTCTTCCAAGCTCACGCCCGCGCTGCTCGAAAAAGATCCTGAGAACCGACTCCTCGCACGTGGCCCGCGCTTTCGCCTTCCCGGCGAGGTCGTGCGTGATCAGGCACTCGCCGTCGCCGGATTGCTGGTGCCCAAAATCGGCGGCCCCAGCGTGAAGCCCTACATGCCCGATGGTGTGTGGGATGATACCAGCAAATATGGCGACCTGCGCGGCTACAAGGCGGATACCGGCGAAGGCCTGTACCGCCGCAGCTTCTACACCATCTGGAAACGCACCGCCGCACCGCCCACCATGCTGCTCTTTGATGCGCCCACGCGCGAAATCTGCACGGTGAAACGCAGCCGCACCAACACCCCGCTGCAGGCGCTCTCATTGCTCAATGAAGTCACCTTCGTCGAAGCCGCACGCGGCCTCGCGCAGCAGATGATGCAGCACGGCGGCGCCACGCCGGAGCAGCGTATCGCCTACGGCTACCAGCGCGCCACCTCCCGCAACATCGAGCCTGCCGCGCTCAAGCAGCTCGTGGCCGGTGTGCAGAAACGCATCACGGAATTCCAGGCGAAGCCCGCCGAAGCCACCGCCCTCATCACCCAGGGCGCCACCAAGGCCGACGCCTCTCTCAATCCCACCGAACTCGCCGCTTATACCACCACGGCATCCGTGCTTCTCAACCTCGACCGCGTCATCACCCGTGACTGATATGAATCCTTCTCTTCAACTTCAGGACCGGCTCAACCGCCGCATCTTCCTCAAGAACTCCTCCGCCGCCATCGGTGCTGCCGCTCTCGGTTCACTCCTTCAGGACGAAGCTGCCGCTGCACAGCCCGCGCGTTACTTCCCCAACTTCGCGCCCAAGGCCAAGCGCATCATCTACCTCTTCCAATCCGGCGCGCCCTCGCAGATGGATCTCTTCGATCCCAAGCCGCAGATGGAAAAGCACCGCGCCGAGGATCTGCCCGCCAGCATCCGGCAAGGGCAGCGCCTCACCACCATGACCTCAGGCCAGAAGGCCTTCCCGGTTGCGCCATCGATTTTCAAATTCGCGCAGCACGGCCAGGGCGGCATCTGGCTTAGCGAGCTCTTCCCGCATCTCTCCACCGTGGCGGACGAGATGTGCGTGATTCGCTCCATGTTCACGGAGGCGATCAATCACGACCCCGCCATCACCTTCTGCCAGACGGGCTCGCAGCTCGCAGGCAGGCCCAGCATCGGAGCCTGGCTCAGCTACGGCCTCGGGAGTGCGAATCGCGATCTGCCCGCCTACGTGGTCATGACCTCCTTCGGCACGGGCCGTCGCGATGACCAGCCGCTCTACGACCGTCTCTGGGGCAGCGGCTTCCTGCCCACGCAGCATCAGGGCGTGCGCTTCCGCAATGCCGGCGACCCCGTCCTCTACCTCTCCAATCCCGCCGGCGTGGACCGCCCCATGCGCCGCCAGATGCTCGATGAACTCGCCGCTCTGAATCAGCGCGACTTCGAATCCTTCGGCGATCCCGAAACCGCCACACGCATCTCCCAGTATGAAATGGCATTTCGTATGCAGATGAGCGTGCCCGATCTGGTGGACACCTCCAAAGAGCCGCAGCACATCATCGACAGCTACGGCCCCGACGTCAAAAAGCCCGGCACCTTCGCCGCGAACTGCCTGCTCGCACGCCGGCTCGCCGAGCGTGATGTGCGCTGCATCCAGCTCTTCCACATGGGCTGGGATCATCACGGCGGCCTGCCCGCTGCCATCCGCGGCCAGTGCCGCGACACCGACCAGCCCACCACCGCCCTGATCAAAGATTTGAAACAGCGCGGCCTGCTCGATGACACCCTCATCGTCTGGGGCGGAGAATTTGGCCGCACCATCTACTCCCAGGGCACCCTCACCGCCACGAACTACGGCCGTGACCACCACCCGCGCTGCTACTCCCTTTTCATGGCCGGAGGCGGCGTGAAGAAAGGCACCACCTACGGCGAAACCGACGACTACAGCTACAACATCGTCCGCGACCCCGTGCATGTGCACGATCTCAACGCCACCCTCATGCACCTCCTCGGCATCAACCACGAGCGCCTCAACTACAAGTTCCAGGGACTCGACATGCGCCTCACCGGCATCGCCGGGAATGTGGTGAAGGGTGTGCTGGCGTAGTCACATCCTCCTCTTCCTCCTACTCATACTCCTCCTCTCGGAAGCACTAAGAGCCTGCAAAACTTCGAGCACTCACTTCTCGTCCTCCTACTCGAACTCGTCCTCGATCTCACAGTCCCGCCACACGCTCCAGTTCGCTCACCGCATCGGCGTTCCTCTGTCGGGGTTTCAGACTTCAGCTCAGTTCACCCATCCTTCCGCACTCTCTGCCGCGCTCGAAACTCCCCCGGTCCACACCCCACCTGCCGCGCAAACATCCGGCTGAAGTAGTGCCGGTTCGGAAACCCAAACTCCACGGCGATCTGGTCGATCGTCTTGTCCGTCAGCGCCAGCGCCTCCCCCGCCAAACGCACCCGCGTCCGCAGCACATGCACCGCCGGCGTCTGCCCGGTGTGCTCACGAAAAGCCCGGATGAAGCGCTCCACGCTCATCCCCGCACGCTCCGCCAGAAAGGGATTCGTCAGCTTCCAATGCGGCGCACGCGCGATGAGTGCCAGCACCTCCACCAGCCGCTCCGGCATCACCGGCGGGGCTTCCGTTTCCAGGGCAGCGAAGACCGTATGCAGCAGGGCAGCGCTGAGATGGTGCAGGCGATGATCCCGCAGCTCTCCGGCTGCCTCCCGATGCGTCTCAATCAAATGCCCCAGCATCGCACGCAGCATGTCATCCACCGCGATCACCATCGGCCTGGCCGGCATGGACACACCCGGCCGCGCCGTCGTAAAGTGCAGCCAGAAGTGGCTCGCCTTCACCGGGCCGCAGCAGTCAAAGACCGTGTCCGCCGGAATCAGCACCGCGCACTTCGGCCCCAGGGGGATCTTGCTCCCTTCAAACATCAGATGGCAGCCCGGCTTTGAGTTGTAATAGAAACGCCAGAACGGTGAATCGACTCCCGTGTGATTCCAGTTCTCCAGCGCCGGCTGATACCCGCTTTCATGAATCAAAAACGGCGTCCATCCTGACTGCGCCACACGCGCAAGATCCACGCCCCACGGCGTGGTGTAGTTCAGGTATTTGCGACGACTCGACATACTCTATCTGAAATCAGATACGCCGATCCACGTCACATTTACCAGCTATTCACACCGCCTCCGCAGAATAAGATACAATTCATCCATAAAGAGGCACAGACCCACCGCGTTTGTTATTCCACCCTACCACGCCCCTGCCTGCCCTCTGGAATTCAATGTTCAATGTTGAACGTTCAAAGTTTTCCCATCTCCCTCATGCACCGTCTCCTCCTCATCCTTCTCACCTTCCCCGCCCTGCTCCCGGCAGCCCCCGCCAAGGTGAAGTTCAATCGCGATGTGCGCCCCATCCTCTCGGACAAGTGCTTCTTCTGCCACGGCCCCGACCCCAAGAAGCGTGAAGGCGATCTGCGCCTTGATGTGCGCGATGCCGCTGTCGAAGCCAAAGCCTTCCTGCCCGGCAAAGCGGAAGTGAGCGAGATGATCCAGCGCATCCTCACCACCGATGCCGATGACCACATGCCACCAGCCAAGTCCAAGCTCGCCGATCTGACGCCGGATGAGGTCGCCATCTTGAAGCAATGGATCAATGAAGGCGCCGAGTATGAAGCCCACTGGTCCTTCATTCCTCTCAAACCCGAGGCCACCCAAAACCAAAGCATCGACAAAATCGTCAGCGCCGAACTCGCAGAGCGCAGTCTGAAACTCCAGCCCGAGGCCGCTCCCGAAACCCTCATCCGCCGTCTGAGCTTCGACCTCACCGGCCTGCCGCCCTCCCCCGAAGAAATCAGCGCCTTCGTCACCGCGCATCAGTTTGATCCAGCATCAGCCATCCAGCATCTAGTCACCCGCCTGCTGGCGTCACCGCATTACGGCGAACGCATGGCCGTGGACTGGCTCGATCAGGCACGCTACGCCGACAGCTACGGCTTCCAAGTCGATCGCGAACGCGACGTCTGGCCCTGGCGCGACTGGGTCGTGAAAGCCTACAACGAAAACCTCCCCTTCAATCAATTCATCACCTGGCAGCTCGCAGGCGATCTGCTCCCCAATCCCACCGACGAGCAAATCCTCGCCACCGCATTCAACCGCCTGCACCAGCAGGAAAGCGAAGGCGGCAGCGTGGAGGAGGAGTACCGCGTGGAGTATGTGGTGGACCGCGCGCAGACCGTGGCCACCGCCTTCCTCGGCCTCACCTTTGAATGCTCACGCTGTCACGATCATAAGTATGACCCCGTGACGCAGAAGGATTATTACGGCCTCTTCTCCATGCTGCAAAACATCGACGAAGCGGGCCTCTACTCCTACTTCACGCCCTCGCCGCCCACTCCGGCCATGATGATGATGGATGCGCCTGCGAAAGAGAAGCTGGCCGCGCTGAATGCGAAGGTCACCGCACTGGAAAAGAAACTGAGCAACGCCGGCATTCCCGCCACCGCTTTGGAACTCCGCGATGGCGTCCCCACATCCCTTGAAGGCCAGATCGCCCACTTCACCTTTGATGAACTCAAAGGCAACAAACTCGCCGACTCCCTCCATCCTGCTCCACCGCCCGCACCTCCGCAGCCCAAGGTCGCCGCAGACGCAAAAGACAAAACACCCGCGCAGAAAAAGAAAGACGCCAAGGCTCCGCCTCCCGGCCCCGAGGCGATCCTCAAAGGCGAAAACAAACTCGTCTCTGGAAAGCTCGGCAACGCCATCCAGTTCACCGGCGATGACGCCGTGGACACACCGCTCGGAAACTTCCAGCGCCACGATCCTTTCAGCATCTCGCTCTGGCTGCAGACACCCGATGACAAAGATCGCGCCGTGGTCCTGCATCGCTCTCAGGCATGGACAGATGCTGCCAGCCGTGGCTACGAACTCCTCATCGAAAACGGCCGCATCAAGTGGTCCCTCATTCACTTCTGGCCCGGCAATGCCATCTCCATCCGCACCCAGGCCAAAGTGCCGCTCAATGAGTGGACGCAGGTCATCGTGACGAATGACGGCAGCAGCCGCGCCTCCGGCCTGAAGATTTACATCAATGGAAAAATCGCGCCGGTGGACATCATCAAGGACCACCTCACCAAGAACATCACTGGAGGTGGCCACGACAACATCAGCCTCGGCGAGCGCATGCGCGATCGCGGCTTTAAAAGCGGGCTCGTCGATGACCTGCGCATCTTCAATCGCGATCTCTCCCTGCCCTTTGACGCCAAGCGGGAACCGCTGCTGGCTGAACTCAAAGCCGCCCGCGCCGAAGTCACCGCCTTTGCCGATGCGCAGAAGGAAATCATGGTCATGCAGGAGCTGCCGCAGCCCAAGAAGGCCTACATCCTCACCCGTGGCGAGTATGATAAACGCGGTGACGAAGTCGGCCCTGCCACGCCCGCCTTCCTGCCCCCCTTCCCCAAAGACGCACCCAAGAACCGTCTCGGCTACGCGCAGTGGCTCACCGCGCCGGATCATCCCCTCACCGCGCGCGTCACCGTCAATCGCATCTGGCAGAGCCTGTTCGGACGCGGCTTGGTGAAGACCGCCGAAGACTTCGGCAGCCAGGGCGAGCGCCCCTTGTATCCCGAGCTGCTCGACTACCTCGCCATGAAGTTCATCCAAAACGGCTGGAACGTGAAGGCGCTGGTTCAGGAGATCGTGACGAGCAAGGTGTACCTCCAGCAGAGCATCGCCGATGCAAAGACCATGGCCGACGATCCCGAGAATCAGTGGCTCGCACGCGGCCCGCACTTCCGCCTGCCCGCCGAGATGATCCGCGACAACGCGCTCGCCGCTTCGGGCCTGCTCAAGCTCACCATGGGTGGCGCTCCCGTGTATCCCTATGAGATGACCGAAGCTTTCAAGCCCATGGGCCCCAGCGCAGGCGATGCCGTCTATCGCCGCAGCCTCTACACCAACTGGCGCCGCACCAGCCCTCCGCCCGCCATGGTCGCCTTCGACGCCCCACGCCGTGCCGTGTGCATTTCCAAACGCGAACGCACCGACTCCCCCCTCCAGGCCCTCATCCTCCTCAACGGCGTGCAGTATGTCGAAGCCGCCCGCGTCCTCGGCGAAAAGCTCCACCTCGAAACGAAAAGCGACCTCCCCAAGATGATCGAACTCGCCTTCCTCCGCTGCCTCAGCCGCAAACCCGACGCCAAAGAAGTCAGCATCTGCACCCAGCTCTACCAGGAACAGCTCACCCATTTCAAAGCCACCCCCAACGCAGCCGAAGAACTCCTCAAAACCGGGAATGCCAAGCGTGATGCTTCCATCGCGCTACCCGAAGCCGCTGCAGCAGCCGTGCTGGCGCAGGCTTTGTTAAATCACGATGCTTGCGTGGTGAAGCGGTGAGATTTGAACCACTGACTTGCACTGACTGACACTAATTTACAGATATGAATAAAGAGCTGTATAAAAAGGAGGGTTTTCTGCTCGTTGGCGCAGCATTTGCAGTGCATGACGAGACGGGAGGAGGGCTGGCGGAGGAGGTTTATCAGGAGAGCTTTGAAAGCGAGCTGGAGATGCGAGGCATTCCGTTTCGTCCCAAACAAGAAATCGCGATCTTTTACAAAGGTCGCGAACTGAAGAAGCGCTACATCCCCGATCTCTACGCCCACGATGCCATTGTGGTGGAATTGAAAGCCGTGGCAGCACTCCAGCCCGAACATTCTGCACAGCTTCTCAACTACATGCGGCTAACCAAGATGCCCGTCGGTTATCTCCTCAATTTCGCGCCACTTGAAGGCGTAGAGTGGAAAAGATTTGTTCTATAATTCAAGAGTCATCCGATCATGAATCCCATCAGTGCCAGTCAGTGTCAGTCAGTGGTTCCAATTTCTGATTATTCAGGAAGTCTAAACCGCCGCACTCTCCTCAATCGCTTTGGCATGGGCCTGGGCGGCATCGCGCTCAATGAGCTGCTCGCTCAGGGCTCCGAACCCGCCGACCACGGCGTGCTCGGCGGCACGCACTTCGCGCCCAAGGCCAAGCGCATCATTTACCTCTTCATGTCAGGCGGCCCTTCGCACCTGGACCTCTTCGACTACAAGCCGCTCCTCAACAAACGCCACGGCGAGCAGCTTCCCGACTCCGTGCGCGGCGGCCAGCGCCTGACCGGCATGTCGGGAAATCAGTCGTCCATCCCCATGGTGGGGTCACCCTTCAAATTCTCGCAGCATGGTCAGGCGGGCGGCTGGTTCAGCGAGCTTCTGCCACACACCGCGAGCATCGCGAATGATCTCTGCGTGGTGCGCTCAATGTACACCGAGTCGATCAATCACGGCCCCGGCGTGACGTTTTTCCAAACCGGCTCCCAGATCGCAGGTCGCCCCAGCTTCGGCTCATGGCTCAGCTACGGTCTGGGTGCAGAGAATGCGAACCTGCCCTCCTTCACCGTTCTCATCACCAAGGGCAAAGGCGGCCAGCCGCTCGGCTCTCACCTCTGGGGCAGCGGCTTCCTGCCCACGAAGCATCAGGGCGTGCTCTTCCGCGCCGCCAAAGATCCCGTGCTCTACCTCGGCAATCCCGCAGGCGTCAGCGCCGACAGCCGCCGCCTCATGCTCGACCGCCTCAAGGAACTGCATGAGCACCAGTTCGCCGGAACACCCGATGCCGAAATCCAAAACCGCATCGACCACTACGAGATGGCCTTCCGCATGCAGACCAGCATCCCCGAAGTCACCGACCTCAGCGACGAGCCGCAGCACATTCTCGACAGCTACGGCCCCGATGTGAAAACCCCCGGCACCTTTGCCGCGAACTGCCTCCAGGCGCGGCGTCTTGCCGAAAAAGGCGTGCGCTTCATCCAGCTCTACCATCAGGACTGGGACCACCACGGCGGCCTGCCCGGCGCCCTGCCCAGGCTCTGCAAAGAAACCGACCAACCTGCCGCAGCGTTGGTCAAAGACCTCAAACAACGCGGCCTGCTGGACGACACCCTCGTCGTCTGGGGCGGCGAATTCGGCCGCACCGCCTACTGCCAGGGCAAAATCAGCACCAACTTCGGCCGCGACCACCACCCCCGCTGTTTCAGCGCCTGGTTTGCCGGCGGCGGCATCAAGGCAGGCTCCGTCTATGGCGAGACCGACGACTTCGGCTACAACACCGTCAAAGACGGCCTCCACATTCACGACTTCCACGCCACGCTGATGCATCTGCTCGGCATCGATCACGAACGCCTCACCTACAAGTTTCAAGGCCGCCGCTACCGGCTCACCGACATTCAAGGCAAGCTGGTCAGGGGCCTGCTGGCGTGACACGTTGATGTGCAACTGAGACGGTTGCACTACAGGGAAACGCGTGTTCATTGCCCATCCCCTTTCATGAGCCAAACCCGCACCGCCAAGCAGCACCGCAAAACCGCCGAGACGGATATTGAGATCGAGCTCAATGTCGATGGGTCCGGCAAATCGCAGATCGACACCGGAGTGCCGTTCTTTGACCACATGCTGACGCTGTTTACCAAGCACGGCCTCTTCGACCTCAAGGTCAAAGTCGTGGGCGACATCGAGGTGGACTACCACCACACCGTCGAAGACACCGGCATCGTCCTGGGCAACTGCTTCCGCGAAGCCCTCGGCAACAAGGCTGGCATCACGCGCTACGGCTTCTTCCTTCTGCCCATGGACGAAACCTTGGCCGAAGTGGCGATGGACCTCAGCGGCCGCGCCTTCCTGAGCTACCATGCGCCTGAGCGCGTCGAAGCCATCGGCGGCGTGAACCGTTTCAGCTACCAGCTCGTGGAGGAGTTTCTCCGCGCCTTTTCCTCCAGCCTGCTGGCGACTCTTCACGTCGAAATCCGCCGTGGTCGCGATGCCCACCACATGGCCGAAGCCATCTTCAAAGGCTTGGCCCGCGCACTGGATGCCGCCACGAAGCACGATCCCCGCGTCACCGGCATCCCTAGCACGAAAGACATCCTGTGATGAAACTCGGAGTGCTTGATTACGGCGGCGGAAACCTCCGCAGCGTGCTGAATGCGTTCGATGCCATCGGCGCCCATGCTGACCTCGTCACCAAGCCGGAAGACTTCGAGTCCATCGATGTCCTCGTCTTCCCTGGCCAGGGCGCCTTTGGCGACTCCATCCGTATCCTCAAGGAGACCGGCCTCTGGGTGCCCCTGCAGGCCTGGCTGAAGGCGGAGAAGCCCTACCTCGGCATCTGCCTCGGCTATCAGCTCCTGTTTGAAAGCAGCGAGGAATCCCCCGGCGTCGAAGGCCTCTGCGTGGCCAAAGGCCAGGTCAGAAAGTTCGATCCTGCAAGCGGCCTCAAGATCCCGCACATGGGCTGGAACGTCGCCCAGTGGGAGCCCGCGCAGGCCGCCGTGTGGTCGGGTCTGCCCAACCCCACGTACGTGTACTTTGTGCACTCCTACTACCCGGACGTGCAGGATGAATCGCTCGCCCTCTGCCGCACCGACTACGGCGTGAGCTTCATCAGCGGCATCGCGAAGAAGAACCTCGTGGCCGTGCAGTTCCACCCGGAGAAGAGCCAGGAAGCCGGACTCACGCTGCTGCGCAATGCGCTGAAGGTGCTGGAGCAGTAAGGCGTTCGTTGGCCGCAAAAAGACGCAAAGATTCACAAAAAACAGATTCAGAATCTGTTCTGAATTTTCACTCCTTTTTGTGGCTCTTTGCGGCCAATGCTTCCTTCAAAACAGCCTCCTGCCGCTGCGCCATCTCACGCGCTTCCTCCGGCTCGTGGTCGTCCCAGCCCGCGAGGTGCATCAGGCCATGCACAAGGTAGAGGGCGACTTCGTGGTCGAGGGGCTGACCATGCTCAGTGCCCTGGCGCAGAGCGGTGTCGGCGCTGATGAGGATCTCACCGTGGTGGAAGGTGATGACGTCTGTGGGTGTGGGGTCATCGAGGAAATCGGCGTGTACGCGGGCGATATCGGCATCGTCCACGATCGTGATCTCGATTTCTTCAAGCGAAGCCAGCGGGGCATCGGGAGATTTCAGCTCTTTGAGGCACCCGGGCAGCGCGGCTTTGCCGATGCGCCGCAGCCAGGGCAGCGGGATGGCGTGGGCTTTCTGCCGGTTGTAAATGCGGAGCTTCGGCAGCGGCATCAGGCGGCGGAGGCTGGGGGAGATTTACGGCTGCGGGGCTTCTTGACGGAGGCCTCGGCTGCAGGGCTGGAAAAGGAGGCTTCGACGATTTTTGCCGAGGCTTCGGTTTCTTCATCGCCCACCAGCACGGGCTTTGCCTCGACGGGTCTGGCTTCATCCCGCACATGAGCCTGCTGTGATGAAGGCCTGGCTTCAACGGCCTTCTGATATTTGATGCGGCCGTGCATCATGCTGAGCAGGGTCTTGGCAAAGCTGGCCTTGATCCTGGCGAGCTCGGCGATGGTGAGATCACACTCATCCAGCTGGCCGTCCATCATGCGCGCCTGCACGATGTCGTTGATCATGGTCTCAATGCGTGAGGCATTGGGTTTTTCCAGCGTGCGGGAGGCGCTCTCCACGGCGTCTGCCAGGGAGATGATGGCGGATTCCTTGAACTGCGGACGCGGTCCTGGGTAGCGGAAGGTTTCCTCGCTCACCTGCGGCACGTCGTCCTCCTTGGCCTTGCCGCCTTTCACCAGACGCTCTACCTCGGCTTTCTGATCCAGCGCCTGACGGTAGAAGAACCACGCGAGGGAGTTGCCGTGGTGCTGCTCGATGACGTCGATGATGCGTGCATTGAGGTTGTGCTTGATGGCCAGATCCACGCCGTCTTTGACGTGCGCGATGATGACCAGCGCACTCATGCGCGGGGTGAGGTCCTCATGCGGATTGTCCGAAGGGTCCATGTTCTCGATGAAGTACTCCGGCTTGCTGAGCTTGCCGATGTCATGGAAGTAGGCGCACACACGGCACATGCTGGCGCTGGCACCGATGGCTTCTGCTGCGGCTTCGGAGAGATTGGCAACGACGAGGCTGTGATGGTAGGTGCCGGGCGCTTCGATGCTGAGGCGGCGCATGAGCGGGTGGTTCAAATCTCCGAGCTCCAGCCAGGACACATCCGTGGTGACACCGAAGACGCTTTCCATCACCGGCAGCAGCCCGCCCACGGCCATGCCGGTAACGATGCCAATGAGCAGCGGCAGGCCCACCATGCGGCCGATTTTTTCCTCCATGATCACTCCAGCGGCCTCATGCAGCAGGAGCGAATAAGCCATGGCCACCAGCCCGACGTAAAGCCCCGCCATGAAGAGCCGGTTGCGGCGGCGCACACGCTTCGTGAGAAGAACTCCGGTGAAGCCGAGCAGGGCCGAAGTGGCCATGTAAGTGGGCGCTGAAATGGAAATGCAGACCAGCACACCAAAGAGGGTGGCGTAAATGGCCCCAAACAGGCCGATGCGCCGGCCGAGAATCACCGAGAGCACCACCGGCCCAAAGGCATGCGGCAGTACGATGGCCTTGAGCGTCTTGCCCCAGCTCTGGCTGAAGGACAGATCCAGCATGAGCACCACCAGCGCGAGGTGGGTGACGATGGTGCCCAGCACCAGCAGCAGCACACCGTTGTCACAGATCTCATGCCGCAGCGCCACGCGCTCATGCACCACCATGGCAAAACCAATGGCCGCAGCATAGAGCATGTGCAGCCAGGTGACGGCGGGCAGCCCGGCCTCCACCTGGGTGCCGAGGCGCATCAGGATGCCGATGCCAATGAAAAACAGCACGTAGGCTCCGACCGTGCCCGCAGGATGCGTGCGCATCTCATCAAGCAGATCCCCCTCCTGGTGCTTTCGGCGGGTTTTGCCGCAGGAAAGCCCTTCGCGTTGCAAGCGGGCACGACGAATGGACTCAAACATGGGTTAAAAAAATAGGGGGGACGGCTATGAAGCTATCATACATCGGGGTTCGGACAAGAATCTTTCCCCCCACCTTCAGCCTGTTTGGGCCATTGTGTCTCATTTTTACGACTCCGCCCCGTTTGGTAGGCTTCAATGATACGCTGCACGACCGGCAGACGAACGATGTCTTTCGGGGCAAAAGCCACGAAACGCACGCCTTCCACATCCTGCAGCAGCTCCACGGCCTCCTTCAGACCCGACTTCACATGGCGGCGCAGGTCAATCTGGGAAGGGTCTCCCGTGACCACGCAGCGCGCCCCCTCCCCCAGACGGGTCAGGAACATCAGCATTTGCTCGGTGGTCGTGTTCTGCGCTTCATCGAGGATGATGAAGGCATTTTTAAGCGTGCGCCCGCGCATGTAGGCCAGCGGCGCGATCTCGATGCTGCCGCGCTCGATGAGGCGCTCCGCCTCCTCCGGCTCCAGCATGTCATAGAGGGCGTCATAGAGCGGACGCAGGTAGGGGAAAATCTTCTCCTTCAGATCTCCCGGCAGAAAGCCCAGCGCCTCGCCAGCCTCCACGGCGGGACGGGTGAGCACCAGGCGCTGCACGAGCTTTTCCTTCAAGTAATGCAGGCCCTGGGCCATCGCGAGATAGGTCTTGCCGGTGCCCGCAGGCCCCACGCCGAAGACGACCTCGCTTTCCCTCATGGCCTGCACGTAGGCGATCTGTCCGCGCGTCTTGGCCAGAACGGGGGGGCGCTTGCCGGAGCCGAGCAGCTTGAGCTGCATGATGGCATCCGCCGGGGCATCGCCCGTCTCACGCTGCACGCTTTCGACCACCAGGCGCACCATGCCGGCAGACACATCGCCACCGTTGCGGCGCACTTTTTCGAGTTGGGTGAAAACCTCGCGCACTGACGCGATGGGGGCCGCCTCGCCCTCCAGACGCACCCAGCCTTCGCGGCTGGTCACGTTCACGCCAAACGACTCACCGATCAGCCGCAGACTGCCGAGGTCATTGCCGATCAGTTTTTGCAGGAACTGCGGCGTCTCGTACGTGAGCGTTTCGACAGGCATCAGCGGTAGCCATAGGCCAGCGCCCAGAGCACGCCGGCATCCGTCTTCGACTTCAGTTCAAAGACGATCTTGTAAGTGCCGGTCTTCGGCGGATTGACGCGCACGCTCATGAAGAACTTGTCCGCCTTCGCATTGATCTGCACCGGCTGGTTCTTCTCATCGTACACCTTCATGTCGAGCGTGACTCCTTCCTGGCTCGTACCGAGCCAGAAGGCGTATTCGTTGCCCTTGAAAAGCTGGTGGGTGATCTGCAGCTTCTGCCCGCTCTTCACCTCGCCGTTCCAGTAGTCTTCACGCACGATGAAGCCCTGCTCCACAAATGGCATCGCGGCCTCCATGGCAAAGTCATGGGACTCATCCACGGTCGCATAGACGCACGTGGCTCCCAGCACCAGCAGGCAGGCGGCGGCGAGAACTTGAAAGCGGGACCAGGGGCGGTTCATTTGGGGGGATCTTTCCATGGAGGAGGTCATGCAGGTGGAGGGCACCGACTACTTTTTCGCGAGGATTTCCGTCAGCAGGCTGTCGCAGGTTTTGCCGATGTCAGTGACCGCATCCTTGGAGAAACCATCCACGGCGCCTTCCATCTGATCGAGCACGGAGGCCAGGCCCTTTTGGATGGACCTCACCACATCGTGGTCACGGGTGCTGACGGGCATTTTGGCGATGCTGTTGACGAAGTGCTCCACCAGCATCGGCTGGTTCAGCAGCTCGGCGCGGTCGGCCGAAAAACTCTTCTTCACCACGGAGGTCACGGAGGCCGTGCCACGCAGCCAGCCACCGAGGCTGACGCACTGCGAGAGGTCCATGTCCTTCATCTGCTCCATCGTGTCGCGCACGGTCTTCTGGGTCTGGTCAAATTCCTTGCGGATGGCGCTCCAGTTCCCCTTGTCCGCCGCGTCCAGGATGGCCTGGGCGTGAGGCAGCACGGATTTGCTGAGGCCGAGGCTCTTGGCCAGGGAGATGACGTCATGGCCGATGTCCTTCACGGCTTCCTTGTCCTCGGCCTGCACAGCCACGAAGCCCTCGGCCACGGTGTAGCCAAAGAGGAGGGAGAGCTTGGTGCGGTCGCTCGTGGTCGGCATGTCCTGCTTGCGCAGTTCCGCGTTCCAGTTGGGCTCGCCGAGCTTGTCGAGCACGGAGAAAACTTCGCTCGGGACCGGGACGATCACGTCATCCACGACCTTGCCCGGGAAAGCGAGCGGGTCGAACTCCTCCACCCCCTTGGTGCCCTTGGGGGCGGCGGTGAGAGGCAGAATGCCAGCCAGAAGCAAAGCGGCAGTCAGGGTGGGGCGAATGAACAGGGAGCGTTTCATGACAAAAAATAACCAGGGTAAGAGCGCAAATCGGGTCTGACCAACTCAACCCCATTACCCTCAAATCGCAAATGGTTTGACCACCAACCGTACGGAGCCACGTCTTTTCGGCGTGGAGAGGAAGAGTGAGGAGGGCACAGAACGCTCGCACGTCATGGTGTTTGCCACACCTCGCGCAAGCCCGCTGAAACCCTGCCCTACCCCATCCGCGGCAGCACCTCGACCACATCCGCGAGCACCCTGCCGCTGCCGTGGCGCAACTCATTGCAGCGGCCAAAGAGGATCTGGCCGCTGGTGGCACCGAGGAGGTCGGCGAGGCGCTGATCCACCGAGATGCGGAAGTAGCCGCGCGGGTGGCTGGAATGAGGCACCTGGTAACGCTCCAGGATGGCCCCGAAGGGCACGAGGCCTTCGAGGACGAGCTTCTGCGCTTCCTCGGGCAGGAGATCCAGGTGAATGCCGATGGCGCCAAACTCCACGGGCATGCCGTCCGTGTGCCGGTGCAGCACGGAGGCGCGCACGAGGTAGTTGCCGATGCGGGCACGGGCGGCCACGTCCAGATCGATCTCGCTGGCATGAAACTCCCGCAGGCGCGGGGTCATGTCCTTGTCATGCACCAGCAGGGCGCGCTCCTGCTCGGCGAGGTCGCTGCCATCCACAAAGGTGACGCGCGGACGCACGCTGCCGATGCCGTAAAAGAATATGAGAGGTGCCAGGATGTCCTCGTCCTGCCGGGGTGCCTCGTTCATCGCCGTCGTTGTCGTTCGGTTGCGTCGGAGGGCTTCAGGTGTAGCGGGCGTACTGGCGGTGCTGCGGCAGGAAGAAATCATGCAGCAGGCGGTCCACCTGCAGCAGGCCGTCGCGCGAGAGCGTGACGCCCGCCGCATCCAGCGTGGCAAAGCCTTCCTTGGCCAGGTAGTCGAGCTGCGGCCCGAAGTGCTGGCGCGGATCTTCACCGAACTTTTTGACGTAGTAGTCGAACTCGCTGCGGCCCAGCTTGAGCTTGAGGATGAACTCGCGCACGAAGCGATCCTCCGCCGTGGTCTGGTAGGCGCGGAAGATGGGCAGCTTGCCGGCATCCACCGCCTGCATGTAGGGGCCCACATCGGCCTGATTTTGATAATGCACCCCGCCGAGATGGCCGAAGGAGGCCACGCCGCAGCTCAGGAGATCGGCACCTTCCCAGAGGGAATCGCGATAGACGAATTTGATGCGCTTGGGGTCCTTCACCACGGTGTAGGCGCTGGTCACGGTGTAGCCGTCTTTTTGGAATTCATCGAAGGCGTAGCTGACCCAGTCGCGCTTGGTCTGCCAGTCGGCCACAGGGGCGGTGACCTTGCCCTCGGCCTTCATCTGCTGATACATGGTGGTGTTGTAGGGCACCTCCATCTGGTAGATCGTCACGGCATCCGGCTGCAGGGCGATGGCCTTCCTGACGGTGTCCTTCCAGTTCTCCCAGGTCTCGTTCATCATCCCCGCGATGAGGTCGATGTTGATGTGCTCAAAGCCGAGCGTGCGGGCAAAGCGGTAGGCCTTCTCGATCTCGCCGCTGCGATGCGCGCGGCCGTTGGATTCGAGGATATGATCGTCGAAGTTTTCCACGCCGAGGCTCAGGCGTGTGACGCCAATGTCACGGATGCCGGTGAGCTTGACTTCATTGAGCGTGCCGGGTTCAGCTTCGAAGGCCACTTCCTCCGCCTCGTCCCAGGGGATCATGTCCTTCATGCGGTTGGTCAGATCCTTGAGCTGCGGCACGGACAGGTAGCTGGGGGTGCCGCCGCCGAAGTAGACGAAGTGCGCCTTGCGCCCCTTGAGATAGGGCTGGCTGGTGAAGCGCTCCATCTCGCGCATGCCGGCGTCGATGTAGGCCTTCACCTCCTGCGCATTCTTGTCGGTGTAGACCTTGAAATAGCAGAAGTGGCAGCGTTTGCGGCAGAACGGGATGTGGAAATAAACACCCAGCGGGATGTTGGCCGGGGCGGGCTGCTTCAGCACCTCCTCCACCACCGGAACCTGGTCAGGCTTCCAGAATGAGAACGGCGGATAATTGGAGACAAAGTAGTTTCCAGCCTCGGTCTGTTCGACCTTTTTCTCCGGAGCGGGAGTTTCGAGAGCGGTTTGCATGATGGGGTAAAAGAATAACGGCTGCTACGGGAAGTTCTACGAGCAAAATATGCGCGAAGCGAGACGAAGGGATGATTTTCTCCCTGAGGAAGGGACCCCGCATAAAGAGATGGCTGGATATTTTGAGCCAAAGGCTTCTGCCCATCTTTCCCCCGTCACTTCCCATGCGCCAGCACGACGCGGAAGCCGATGGTGTTCCGGCGTGTCTCCGGCGGCACGGGCATGCGTGCTGAGGCCAGGAGTTCGTCCTGAGAGGCGGAGCGCCAGTTGCCGCCGCGTGTAGTGCCCAGGACGGGTTTCGCGGGCTCGCCTGGTTTGGCGGGTGGCTGCAGTGTGTAATCCGTTTCCACCCATTCGGAGACATTGCCCGCCAGTCCTGAAATGCCACGATCATTCGGGCGCAGCGCCGTCACCGGGGCGAGGAAGGGAAATTTGTCGCTGTAGCCAGGAATCGCGCTGTCGAGGCTGGCTTTACGTGCGCCACTCATGTCGGCGAGATTGTCCACATCCTCTGGCGGCGGCCACTCAAAGCCCCAGGGGTAGATGCCGCGGATGCGTCCGTTGCGCTCCTCAGGGGATGAGCCGCGCTCCAGCGGCAGGCCCACCGCACGGCTCCATTCTTCATCCGTGGGCAGGCGGTACAGATCCTTCGCGCCGATCAGCCCGGCGTTGCGCTCACGCTCCGTCAGCCAGGCGCAGAAGGCCCGCGCCTCAGTGCGGTCCACCCCTGCCACGGGCATGGTGCCCCCGCCCTTGATGGTCCCGTCCAGCCTGGCAGGGCGGCGCGACTGGGTGGCTTTGCAAAATTCCAAATAATCGCGATGGCGGGTTTCCCACGCGGAGAGCATCACGTCCCCCAGCGGCACCAGATTCATCCCGAGGCTGTTCGCCTTCCACTGGCGGCCAAAGGTAACGGCCTTGCGCGTCTGCATGTCGGCGATGAGTTCCGCCTGCTCCCCTTCCCGCACCTCGCCTTCCAGCACCACATCCGCGAAGCCCTCCTCGCGCAATTCAAACTCCACGGGGCCGGTGCGCACGCGGGGCAGCTCCAGCGGCGTCTCGCCCAGAAACTGGTCGTGCTGAAACACGCGTACCTTCTCCGGCTGGCTGTGCACCACCACGCTGCCGTAGGTCTGGCGCTCCACGCGCAGGTGAAACGCACGCCAGTTCTTTTCCTCACTCTGCTCCCCTTTGTCCATGTCCCGGCCATCCGGCATGTCATCGGCGGCGGCCTGCCCGCTTTCCACAAAGTAGAACGGCTCCACTTCATAACGGTGTTCCTGGCTTAGAAAGGCCTCGCTGCGGTCGCGGTCCGTCAGCCAGTAGCGGAAGGCTTCCGCATCACCGTCAGGAACGACGACGAGGTAGGCCGACTCCTGATCTTTGCCGCGCTGAAAACGCACCACCTTCCCTTCAAACGATCTCCCCGTGGCCTCCAGGAAGCGCTTGAAAAACTTCATCTCCACCGGCTCCGCGCTCATGTGCCCGCCCGGGCCGGGCTTGAACACCATGCCGAGACTGTTCAGCCAGCGCTCGCCCTTTTGCGGCAGCTTGGAAGGCTCCAGTTTCAGGTCAAACATCGCCGGCTTTTCATCCAGCGCGATGTGATCGATCTCGATCTGCTTGTAGCCCGGCAGGCGCAGCTGATAGATCACTGGCACGCCTTCAGCGGGGTTGAGTTCCAGCGGCGTCACGCCCAGCTTTTCTTCACCGGCAAAGACCACGGCCCCGGGCGGCGTCGTCACGATCTTGAGGCGCGGCACGCTGTTGTTCACCGCCATGAGCGTGCGCGTCCGGTGGTTCTGCGCCAGCCACATGCCAAATCCTACCGCCAGCAGGAGCGCCACGGAACCGACGGCGATCCATGACCACATCAAACGGCGGGAGGAGGGCAGCGGCTCGCCGCGCAGCGCCAGCGCCATCTCCCGCGCACTGACAAAGCGCCCTTTCGCCTTCGGCGCACAGGCTGTGCACACCACATCCTGAAGTCTGCGCCAGACCTCCAAGCTGGAGCCCGTTTCCGCACAGGAGGGCAGGTCGGGAAAATCCAGGCGGTCCTTCCCGGTGCTCGCCTCATACAGCACCATGCCCAGGGAGAAAATATCCGAGGCCGCCGTGCCCGGCCCTTCGGGAGCCACAAAGCCCTCCGTGCCCACAAAACTGCGCTGTCCCAGCAGGGCCACCAGCCCGATGTCGGCCAGCCGGCAGATGCCGTCGATGAAGATGAGGTTCGACGGCTTCACGTCGCGGTGGATGAGCTGATTGCGGTGCAGGTAGTCCAGCCCCTCGGCGATGGTCGCGCCCAGCTTGATGCACAGCTCGGCTGACACGCATTTGTCCCGCTTCATCTGCAAGCCCAGCGTGTGGGGCTTGTAGGTGTCGGCATGGATGTCGCGACCGGTCTCCAGATCATCCGCCAGCTCCATCACATAGTAATAGAAGCCCTCGTTATCATTGCGGCCCACCTGCAGGATGGGCACCAGGGCCTCATGGCGGCGGGAGATGGGCTCGAAGCGCTTGATCGCTTCAAACTCGCGCTCAAAGGAGTCGGGCCGGTCATAGTCCTCCCGCCACACCACCTTCACCGCGCGCAGCACGCCGGTGACACTGCGCGCCAGCCAGACCTCCCCAAACGCCCCTTGGCCGATGATACGTAGGGTCTCGTGATCGCGAATATCGGGCGCTGTTCGTGACTTGGACTGCATGCAGGAGGTTGGAATAGCGGAATTACACCGCAACCGCGCCTGCTTGTCGAGTTGTGAAGTGGAGAAATGCGGGGCTGTGGCACCGGCAGCCACAGCCCATGGGGGGCCAGCGCCTATGCGCTTCCCGCTCCTCCGACGCCCCTCCGTCAAATCCCCCCCTTGATCCGCACCAAAATCCGCGAGCCCTGCGTGTGCAGCTTCTCAATGCGGCCAAAGAGCGGGGATTCAGGAATCTGCAGATGAGCCAGATCGTGGGAGAGGAGGATGCAAAGCACGCTGTGCTGCTTGCTGGCCAGTTCGTTCAGCCCATCGGTGCCGCGCACCATCTTGAGCGGAGGATGCGGGGTGAAGTAGGGCTGCACATGCTCCGGACCTGACGGGAAGAAGATGACGCCTTCAGGCATCTTGCCGGTGTAGTAGGTCACCGCACGGGCGATGAAGCTCGAAGTGACGAGCGGCTCGCCGGGCTGACGCACTTCCACCGCCTTGGCGGCGATGTCCCGCGTGGAGGTGTAGATCGGGATCTTGTCATCCACACCGTACTGCATCACAATCACGATGACGGCGGTCACCATGACGGTGAAGCCCGCCCAGGCGACCGTGCGGCGCATCAGCAGGAGCACCATCGGGACGCTGATGACAGCAGCCAGCGTGTAGATGACCGGCACGAGGTCTTTGATGAAGACATTGCTCTCCTTCGGCGGCAGGATCATGGACACCACAGCAGCTGCGCCCAGCACCAGCACCGTCTGCAGCACCGCCAGGAAGGAAGCCAGAATGCGCTCCCCTTTGCTGCGGAAGCCGTTGCTGATCCATTGATCCATCGTGTGGCCCATCAGCAGCGCGATGGTCACAAAAAAGAAGAACGTGTAGGTCGGCAGCTTGCTGTTGCAGATGGTGAAGAAGATCAGGTTCGGCACAAACCAGCAGGCCATGAACAGCATGCGATTGTCTGTTTTGAGCCCTTTCACCGCACGCACCACGGCGGCGATCAGCAGGGGAATCCAGGGCAGCGAACCCGCGACGAGGATCATGAGGTAGTAGTACCAGTGGTTGCTGTGCTTGTGCTCCGCGCTGGTGAGGCGCTCCCAGTTTTCATGCACAAAGAAGCGGTGCCAGTACTCCATGCCATACTTCTGAAACATGACGGCATACCACGGTCCGGCGATCGCCAGCCAGGCCAGAATGCCAAGCCACAGACCTTTGCCGCGCCATGGGGAGCGTTTGCCCGTGAGCCAGATGTAGCCAATCGAGCCAATCGTAGGCACCAGCAGGCCGACAGGCCCCTTCGTCAGCATGGCAAATGCCGAGGCGACAAAGTGCAGGATCATCCAGCGGTCACGTTTGTCTTCCTCCTCCGTGGCCAGCCAGAAGCAGAACACCGAGGCGCTGATGCAAAGCGCCAGACAGATGTCCGTCAGCATCAGCCGCGACATGAGCACATACTCCACCCCGGTGGCCAGCACCACGGCAGCACAGAAACCGGCGCGCGGTGAGAACATGCGCCGGCCAAACCACCAGGTGAGAAAGACCAGCAGCGTGGCCGCAGCAGCGGAGGGGGCACGGCAGGCAAAGGGGTTGTCGCCAAATAGCTTCATGGCGATCATCGACTGCCAGTAGAAGAAGATCGGCTTCTCAAACTGCCGCTCGCCAAAGATAGTGGGGGTCAGCCATTCGTTCCCTTGCACCATTTCCTTGGTGGTTTCCGCGTAGAACGGTTCATCGGGGTCGATCAGGGGCAGATGCCCGAGACGCCACCAGAACATGACTGTGCAAAGAGCGAGAAGGGTGAGTAATTGGGAGCGCGTGGACATCAGGCAGGGTTGGAGGGAATGAAGATTTCTTGATCGCGTGCATACCCGCAAAAGCGGGAGCTGCTAAGGAAAAGTTGGGTTTCGTGGCACTCGATCGCCGCGAGTTTGCGGGCCTTTTGCCTCAGCGTGAGCTGCAGGGTGAGCCCGGCTGCCTCAGGGCAGAACCAGCGGCGGTGGATGAGATAGGCCCACTGCGGCAGGTCCATCCCGGCACGATGCATGGCCTCCTGAATGAGGTCGTAGGATCCTACATGGTCCGGGTGGTTGTCATCCTGGGAGGGCACCACGAGAAGCGTGGGGCGGAAGGTCTGAAATTCGGACACATGCAGCTCCAGGGTGCGTGCGTCTTTCTGCTGAGAAAGGCGGGTCAGCCCCTGATCAGGCAGGCCGAAAAAGGAGGCCGCCTCCGCCGGCAGGCCGAGAGTCTGCA
The DNA here is from genome assembly GCF_044222345.1 of Prosthecobacter sp. GTDB lineage: Bacteria > Verrucomicrobiota > Verrucomicrobiia > Verrucomicrobiales > Verrucomicrobiaceae > Prosthecobacter. The sequence goes on along the minus strand of NZ_JBGANL010000003.1, from coordinate 25,495 downwards.
AGGAACGCACCGCCTCAAGCCGCCGCCGTGCGCCCCAGCGCTGGCGGCAGGACGCGTCGATGGTCCAGCGCTGCTCGACGTAGCGCTGCGGCCAGGGATTGTTGTCGCCATCGGTCTGGAAGACGACCCGCACCTGCGCTCCCAGCGCCACGGCCTGCTGGATCAGCCCGCCGCAGCCCAGGGCCTCGTCATCCGGATGAGGGGCAAAGACCAGCACGCGATCCTGGGGTGAAAGCGTGAAGGAGGAAGGCATCGGGGGTGGGTCGGGGAATGAGGGAGCCTGAGGGTGGCCGGGGTGGCGGCTTTCCATACCCGGCTTCTTTCAGCGTGCCAGATGAATTCTTTGCGGCGGCATATTCTGGTTGGACAGGGTTAGGGAAACCGTGGAAGATTGCTTACCCACTTAATTCATGCAGGCCGCCAGCCAGATTCCCCCCTCCACGTGCAAGATCGCCGCACTCATTCCGGCCTACCGAGAAGCGATGGCCATTGCCGATGTGGTGCAGCGGACGATTCCCCACGTGGATCTCGTGCTGGTGGTGGACGACGGCTCGCCTGACGACACGGCGGAGCTTGCCAGGAAGGCCGGAGCTGAAGTTATCGTTCACTCGGTCAATCAGGGCAAAGGTGCCGCCATGAAGACGGGCATGAAAATCCTGACCGAACGCGGCTTTGACTACATCATGCTGCTGGACGGAGATGGCCAGCACGCACCGGAAGAAGTCTCCCGCTTCACCGCCGTGGCCCGCGCAGGAGCAGCCCATGTGGTGCTGGGAAACCGCTTTGAAAACGTCAAGGGCATGCCCATCGTGCGCCGCTTTGTGAACAGCCTGATGTCCCGCATCATAAGCAATGCCTGCGGCGTCCGCATCCCGGACACCCAGTGCGGCTTCCGCCTCATCCGCTCCTCTCTGGTGACGTACATCATGGGCAGCAGCGACCACTTTGACTTTGAAACGGAAATGCTGCTGCTGGCCAGCCGCGCCGGATTCACCATCCAGAGTGTTCCAGTGAGCACCATCTACGGGGCCGAGAAGACCAAGATCCGCCCCGTGCAGGACACCATCAAGTTCATCAAACTGATGCGCCGCTGGCAGAAGCAGTCCGACACCTTCCCCGCCGGACCGGCCGCTGCGCTGCATCAGGCCGCTGTGGAGAAGTAGGACCGCCCTGCAGTTCCGGCGATGGGAAGGCCTCAGGCCATTTCATTGATGGTCTTGCGAAAGCGCCCCAGGGCGATGAAGAAGAATGCCGCGCCGATGGCGACCAGCACCAGAAACTGCGGCCACACCACACTGAGGCCCGCACCACGAAACAGCACCGCCTTGCCGAGCGACACGAAATGCGTCGTCGGCGCGAAGAGCATCAGATGCTGCACGATAGCCGGCATGCTTTCGCGCGGGGTGAAGCCGCCGGAAAGCAGCTCCATCGGCAGCAGGAACAGCACCGCAAGCAGCCCAAACTGCGGCATGGAGCGCGCCAGCGTGGCCATGAAAATCCCCAGGGAGGTGGTGGCAAAAAGATGCAGCGCCGTCCCCAGCAGAAAGAGCACCACAGAGCCCTCCACCGGCACGTGCAAAGCCCCCTGCACCACCACCAGCAGGGCGATGGTGGCCGCCACCAGCACCACCAGCCCCATGGACCAGATTTTGGCGACCATGATTTCAAACGGCGTGACGGGCATCACCAGCAGGTGCTCGATGGTCCCATGCTCACGCTCTCGAATCAGCGCCGCCCCTGTCAGGATGATGGAGAGCATGGTCACGTTGTTGATGACCTCCATCAAGGCGCCAAACCAGGACTGCTCTAGATTGGGATTGAAGCGCTCACGCAGGACCAGATCCACCCTCGGTGTGGCGCTGCTGCGGTAGTGCGCGACGAATTCGTTGACCTCGTCGGAGATCATTTGCTGGACATAGCTGCTCCCGGTGAAGGCCTGCGACATGCGGGTGGCGTCCACATTGAGCTGGAGACGCGGCGACTTGCCCGCCAGCACGTCGCGCTGAAAATCCGGCGGTATGTCGATCACAAAGGTGTAGTCGCCATTGTCCATGCCCGCATCCATCTCCGGCAGGGTAATCATGACCGGGGGGTTGAAGCGTGGCATGGAAAAAGCCGAGGCGATGCGCGCCGAAAGCGGCGAGCCATCCTCATCCACGATGGCGATGGGCGCCTTGTGCAGCGTGTCCGGCATGGCCGTGGCGGCCACGTAGATCGAAACCGTAAAGGTGTAGGCGATCAACACGAGCATGACCGGGTCGCGCGCCAGGCTCCAGAGCTCCTTGATCCCCAGCCGGTAGATGTTGATGGCAAACGACATGGTCATGAATCCTGCTTTTTCTGCAGCGCAATGGACAGGCCAACGATGAACAGCACCCCCAGCAGCATGGGCACGAAGAAATGGTACTGGCCGGAGAAGCCCAGGGCCTTGTTGAACACGCCACGGCTGATGTTGAGGAAATAGGTGGCCGGCTGGATCCGGCCGATGAACAAGCCAGTCCCCTCCAGGGAAGAAACAGGATTCAGCAGCCCGGCAAACTGCACCACCGGGATGATCGTGCCCACGAGGGTCACGAAAATGGCCGCAATCTGGCTGCGGGTAAAGGTGGAGCAGAACAGGCCCAGGCCGGTCGAAAACATCACAAACAAAAGCGCGGCCAGGGCGAAGGCCGGAAAACTGCCTTTGAGCGGCACGCCAAAAACCGTGACGGCCAGCAGGGTGAGCAGCCCGAAGTTCAGCATCGCCAGCAGCACATAGGGCAGTTGTTTGCCGAGCAGAAACTCACTGCGCGTCACCGGGGTGACGTAGAGATTGATGATCGATCCCAGCTCCTTTTCACGCACGACCGACAGCGCGGCGAGCATGGCCGGAATCATCAGCAGAAGCATCGGGATCACCGCCGGCACCATGGATGGCAGGCTGGCGACATCGGGGTTGTAACGGTAGCGCGTCTCGATGATGGCGGGGCCGCTTCCGGCATTCTGGCCCAGCCTTCGCTGCGAAACATCCAGCAGCCAGTTTTGATGCATGCCATGCACGTAGGCCTGCACCGTCTCGGCACGGGCGGGCATGGAGCCGTCCACCCAGGCTGCGATTTGCACGGGAGTTCCACGCCCCAGATTCCTGGCAAAGTTCGGCGGGATCTCAATGGCCAGCGCGAGCTCGCCAGAACGCATCCGCTGATCCAGATCCGCGTAGTCGGTGATGGCCGGACGTTCGATAAAGTAACGCGATCCGGACAAATTGAGCGCATAGTTCTGGCTCAAGCCGGTTTGGTCACGATCCAGCACGGCATAGGTCAGATTTTCCACGTCCAGGCTCATGCCATAGCCAAAGACAAACATCAGGATGACCGACCCGAGCAAGGCCATGGTGGCGCGGACCGGATCGCGCTTGAGTTCCAGAGCTTCCCGCAAGGTGTAGCTCCACGCACGCTGCCAGCTGAACGCTTTCCGACCCGCGCGTGCCACCGGCGGCGTCAGAGGCGCTGCAGCCTCCGCTGCCACATCGGGCGGCAGGCTCTCCGGCGGAGCGCTTTCTTTCAGATAGCCGATGAACGCCTCTTCCAGCGAAGCCGCGCCACGCTTGCGGACGAGTTCGGCAGGTGCGTCGGTGACCAGCACTTTGCCCGCATTCATCAGCGAGATGCGGTCGCAGCGCCCGGCCTCATTCATGAAGTGGGTGGAGATGAAAATGGTGACCCGATCATTGCGCGAGAGATCAATCATCAACTGCCAGAGGATGTCCCGAGCGATGGGGTCCACCCCTGAAGTGGGCTCATCCAAGATCAGCAGCTCCGGCTTGTGCACCATCGCCACCGCCAGCGACAGGCGTTGGCGCATGCCCAGCGGCAGGCTGTCCGGCATGGCATCGAGCAGCGAGGCCAGACCAAAGCGCTGGGCCATCTCGGCGACGCGCGCGTCGATTTCGGCCTCGGGCACTGAAAACAGCCGCGCATGCAGCACCAGGTTTTGCTGCACCGAGAGCTCCGAGTACAGCGAGAATCCCTGCGACATGTACCCGACACGACGGCGCGTGGTGATGTCCTTCGGATCGACTTCATGACCGAGCAGCATCGCGCGCCCCTCGCTCGTCGGCAGCAGGCCGGTGAGCATCTTCATCGTGGTGGACTTGCCGCAGCCATTCGACCCGATGAATCCAAAGATTTCACCCCGCAGAATACGAAAGCTGACATGGTCAACCGCCGTGAAAGCACCGAACCGCCGGGTCAGATCTGTGGCCTCGATGGCAATCCCGGCATTGGCTTCGGCGGCGAGCGGTGGAATCGAAACCGCACGGTGGCCACGCTGCTGCTCCTCTGGCAGCAGGGCGATGAAGGCATCATCGAGCGACTCCCTCTGGGAGCGGGCCAGCAGCTCCGCAGGCGAACCGGTGGCCAGCACCTGGCCGGCATTCATCGCCACCAGCCAGTCAAAGCGCTGCGCCTCCTCCATGTATGCCGTGGCGACGATGACGCTCATGCCGGGGCGGCTGTCGCGGATGCGTTGGATCAGATCCCAAAACTGCGACCGGGCCAGCGGATCCACACCGGTGGTCGGCTCATCGAGAATCAACAGATCGGGATCATGGATCAGCGCACAGCACAAACCCAGCTTTTGCTTCATGCCGCCTGACAGCTTGCCCGCCGGACGCGACAGGAATGGAAGCAGCCCGGTGCTGCGCGTCAGCTCGTCAATGCGGCGGCGGCGCTCGGCGGCATCGTGGCCGAAGAGCCGTCCAAAGAACTGCAGATTCTCCTCCACCGAGAGCGTCGGATAAAGGTTTTTGCCAAGCCCCTGCGGCATGTAGGCGATGTGCGGGCAGACCTGCTTGCGATGCCCCACTTCCGTCATATCTCCCCCGAGGACTTCGACGCGTCCTTGCTGCACTTTGCGCGCCCCGGCCACCAGCGCCAGCAGGCTGGATTTTCCCACGCCATCCGGCCCGATCAACCCCACCATCCGGCCCGCAGAAATCTCCAGCGTGACGCCGGCCAGCGCGATGTTTTTGCCGTAGCTCAGGCTGACATCCGTCAAGCGGGCAACGGACTCGGAACTGGACTGCACCGGGTTCATTGCGGCAGCTTGATCGCCAGGCTCTCCGGCCACTCAGCTTTTGCATCGAGCTTGAGCCATGCCACCCCGGGCAGCCCCGTCTTGACCAGCTTCAGATTCTTCTGCAGCAGTGGGCGGCCAAACTGCGCCTTGACGCGAAACATCAGCTTCTGCCGTTCGTTCGCCGTCTCCACTGTCTTGGGCGTGAACTGGGCGACGCTGGCCACATAGGATATCTGCGCCGGGATCACATACTGCGAAGCTGCATCGAGGATGACGCGCACTTCGCTGCCCAGCGCCACCTTTCCCACCGCCGCCTCGGGCAGGAAAAAGGTCAGATACACATCGCCGAGATCCACCAGGTTCAGAACCTTGCCACCGGGCGCCAGAACTTCGCCGGGCTGTGTCACTCGGTATTGCACGCGACCATCTCGCGGCGACTTGAGCTGGCAGTCCAAGATGTCCGCCTCGATGCTGGCGGCGGTCGCCTTGCTCGCATTGACCGCGGAATTGGCGCCGATGACCTGGGCTTCTGCGGCCTTGATCGCAGCCTGGGCGGCGGCCACCTGGGCTTGCGCCGCCGTCACCGCAGCCTCCGCCCCATGCAGTCTGGCGAGGTCATCATCGTGGTCCTGCATGGAGATCGCCCCGCTGGCAGACAGCGCTTTGGTGCGGGCGTACCGGCTCTTGGCGGCTTCGAGTTCAGCCTGACGCTGAACGGTCACGGCCTGCGCGGCAGCCACGTCACTCTTCCGTGCGGCCACCTGAGCCTCGGCACTGGCCACGGCGGTGATGGCCTGCTGCAGCTGGGCCTTGGCCGCATCGTGCTGCGCATTCAGCACATCCACCTGCATCTGCGCCAGCAACTGCCCCGACTGCACAAAATCGCCCTCATCCACCAGAATATTCTGCACACGCCCGGCCAGCTTGGTGGCGATGTCGATCTCCGTGGCTTCCACGCGCCCGTTTCCGCTGACAAACCCTGGGCCAGGTCCGGCATGTTTGAATTCAAGCCCAACCACGATCACCAGCAGGACCACGGCGCCTGCAATGGCGGCCAGCCACCCGTACTTTTTCAACAAGGACGAACCAGCCTTGGCTGGAGGCGGAACCGTTGGCGCGGCCTCTGTAACAGCGGGTGAGACTGGTGGAACGACAGAGGCACTGGTGGAGCCAGTGGGGGTACCGGGCGGAGTCATGGATGTCGATAGTTTTGAATGCCCACAAAATCCACCCCATTCGAAGCATCGGAACTGTTCATTCATGAGCTATTCTTGCAGTCGGCCCATGAGATTGTCCGGCCCTGCATTCCCCTGCCGGCGAAGCGACGCATGGAAACACGGGAGCATTTGAAGCGGCAGACAAATAGGATTTCGCGTTTTCGAGCGCTCCTGTGCCCGTCCGCCTGCAAGATGGAGGGCGTATGATGCGTTGCCATCATCCCCCCATTGTCAGCTAGCGGCGCCTCCCTTGCGAAAGGTATGAAAATCGCATTGAAGCGCGTCGTGTGCTCACGATGTTTTATTTCCACCCTCCCACCCCATTCCATGCACCACCGTCCCCGACCCTCCTTCGGCTGTTTGTTTGCCGCCACTCTGGCTCTGACCGGAATCACCCAAGCGAATGACTGGACGAACTGGCGCGGGCCGCTGCAAAACGGCGTGAGTCTGGAACATTACACCAAGGCTGGAAAACTGGATGAAAAGCCGACGTGGACTGTGGACATCCGCAGCCGTGGCATCCCGGTGGTGGTGGATGGCAAGGTCCTCCTCTGGGGCTACAAGGGTGAGACGACGGATCTCATCGAAATGCTCACCTGCATGGATGCCAAGACGGGCAAGAAGCTGTGGGAGCATGAGTTCAGCGATTATCTCAGCGATTCGATCTACAACCGCTACACCATCGGCGCACCGACGGTCGATCCTGAAACGAAGCGCATCTATCTTGTCAGCAATGCCGGACGTTTCCTCTGCTATGAACTCGATGGCACGAAGGTCTTTGAGATTCCGCTGATGGAAGACTTTGGCCGCATGACCTTCCCCAACGCACGTGTGGGCAGTCCTGTGATCGAAGGTGACTATGTGATCACCCACTTCATCTTTTCGAACTGGGGTGCCGACGGCCCGGCCGCAGACCGTGTTTATGCTTTTGACAAAAAGACCGGCGAACTCGTCTGGTGGTCGCTGCCGGGCGTCAGCCCGCCAGTGGACAGCTCTTACTCAACGCCGGTGCTGGAAACCCGCGACGGCAAGCGTGTGATGTATTTCACCACCGGCTGCGGCAACATCGTCTGCCTCAATGCGCGTAGCGGCAAACCCTACTGGAAGATGCAGACCTGCAAAAACGGCATCAATTCCTCGGTGGTGATTCACAAAGGCAACAAGCTCATCTCCATCCATGGGGACGAAAACGTCGACAATTCCGAGAAGGGCCGCATGACCTGCATCAAGCTGCCGGAGAAGCTCACCGCAGCCGTGCCACCATCCACCGAAACCACCACGCTGGAGCCCAGCGTTGAACTGTGGCGCAATCCCATCGGCGCCACCAGCAGCTCCCCGGTGGTGGTCGGTGACGTGATCTATCAGCTCACTGACGGCGCTGAACTCTACGCCATCGATGCCAACACCGGCGCCGACCTGTGGAAAAAGAAGCTCAGCAATGCCAACCTGCACTCCTCCCCGCTGTATGTGGACGGCCTGCTCTACTGCCCCCTGATGGAAGGCAAACTCGTCGTGGTGAAGCCGGGCGAGAAGGATGGTGAAATCGTCCAGGAACTCACGCTCGATGGCAACTGCCTTGGCTCACCCAGCGTCTGCAATGGCATGCTCTACGTGACCACCACGAAGCATCTGTATGCCTTCGCCATTCCGAACAAGGGCATCAAGGTGGACGCAGCACCGGCCGTGGAAATCCCCAAGGCAGGCAAGGCCGTGGCCCTGCAAATCATTCCTGCTGAGACGGTCATCATGACCGGCGAGAAGCAGAAGTTCCGCATCCGCAGCATCGATGCCAGCGGCTTCGTTGTCAGCAAAAACGTCAAAGGCGTGAAGTGGGAGACCTTCATCCCGCCAACCGCCAAAGTGAAAGCCACGATGGACGGCAAGTTCAACGACGCCGGAGAGCTCGAAGTCGCCGCCGACGCCAAGTCCAGCGCTGGTGCTTTCAAAGCCACCTCCGCCGATGGCATCTCCGGCACAATCCGGGGACGTGCTTTGCGCAACCTGCCGCTGATCGAAGACTTCGAAAAATACAATCTCACCGAAACCCAGCCCACCGAAGGGGTGAAGTTCTCCTACCCTCCCCTGCCCTGGATCGGCGCACGTTTCAAATTCGACGTGCGTGAACTCAACGGCAACAAGGTGTTTGCCAAGACCTTCGACCGTCTGCTGTTCCAGCGCGCCACGGTCTTCGTCGCCCCATCTCATCTGTCGAACTACACCATGCAGGCCGACGTCATGACGGAAGGCAGCGCCCGTGCGAAGTCCGACATCGGCCTCATCAACCAGCGCTACCTGATCTGCCTGCGCGGCAATGCCGGCAAGCTTGAGGTCAGCTCCAACCCCGAACGCTTGAAGCAGGAAGTCCCCTTCAAAGTGGTGGCCAACACCTGGTACACGCTCAAGACGCGCGTGGATGCCGCCAAAGACGGCAGCGGTGTCGTCCGTGCCAAAGTCTGGGACAAATCACAACCCGAGCCCGAGGCCTGGACGCTCGAAGTCAAGATTGCCAGCAATGTGCAAACCAACGGCTCCACCGTCATCTTTGGTTTAACGGCTCTGAACCAGATGAGGGTCTTCCTCGTCTTACTGAGATTTTCACTCTACTAATAATTCAAATAATTCCCCACGGAACGCGCCACGAAACGTTTGTTTTTTAAACCACATGATCACGAAACTTTCTCCCATCCTCGCCGCGGCCCTGGTTGCCACGGCCTCGCTGAATGCCGCCGACTACACCCAGTGGGGTGGCGGCAACACCCGCAACATGGTGTCTGATGAAAAGGGCCTGCCGACAGATTTCAGCCCCGGCAAAAAGTACGGACCCAAGGCCGCGCCGAAAGTAGCCGGACGCCTCCGCCCGAACGCCCAGGACGCCAACAAGGCTCCCGGTGCGGAAGACATCGACATGAGCACCACCAAGAACTGCCTCTGGGTGGCCAAGCTGGGCTCCCAGACCTACGGGACGCCGATGATCGCCAACGGTCAGGTGTATGTGGGCACGAACAACGAGTCTCCGCGCAACGACAAGCAGATCGGTGACCGCGGCATCATGATGGTGTTTGATGAGTACACCGGCCAGTTCAAGTGGCAGCTGGTTTCCCCCAAGATGGGCAGCGGCAAGGTGAATGACTGGGAGTACCTGGGCATCTGCGCGAGTCCGACCATCGTGGGCGACAAGGCCTACGTGCCGGGCAATCGCTGCCAGATTGTCTGCCTGGACGTCAAAGGCTTGTCCAATGGCAACCAGGGCATGCAGGACGAAGGCGCCTTCATGGCTCCTCTGGACAAAGACGGCAAGCCCACCGCCCCCCTCACCCCCGGCGACACCGATGCCGACATCCTCTGGGTGTATGACATGTACAAAGAACTCGGCGTCTTCCAGCACAATGCGACCGCCGGTTATCCGCTGGTGATCGACGGCAAGGTCTTCGTGCCGACCTGCAACGGCGTGGACTGGACCCACACCAACATCCCTTCCCCGAACTCCCCCAGCTTCATCATGCTGGACGCCGAAAACGGCACCCTCCTCGGTGAAATGGATCACATCGCCTCCGAGCGCGTGCTGCACTGCTCCTGGTCCTCCCCGAACTCCGTGGAAGTGAACGGCAAGAAGCAGATCGTCTTCGCCGCCGGTGACGGCTGGGTGTACTCCATGGCCCCTGAGACCCACAAGGACGCTGAAGGCCTGGACATCCTCAATGAGTTCTGGCGCTATGACGCGAACCCACCCGAGTATCGCAAGAACTCCGCCGGTGAGCCGATCAAGTATGTGGAATACGACGGCCCGAGCGAAATCATCGCCACCCCGACCGTCGCTGACGGCTTGGTGTATGTGAACATCGGCCAGGACCCCGAGCACGGCGAAGGCGTGGGCTGCCTGAGCTGCATCGACCCCAAAGGCAAAGGCGACCTCACCGGCAAGGCCCTCTGGACCTTCAAAGGCATCGAGCGCACCATCTCCACCCCAGCGGTGAAGGACGGCCTCGTCTATGCGGCGGACTACACCGGCCGCCTCTTCTGCCTGGATGCCAAGACCGGCAAGGAATACTGGAAGTTCGACACCAAGGGCCACATCTGGGCCAGCCCGCTGGTGGCTGATGGCAAGGTGTGGATCGGCAATGAAGAGGGCGAACTCTTCGTCCTCGCCGAAGGCAAGGAACTCAAGGAGATCACCACCATCGAGTTCCCTTCCCCGCTGCTCAGCAGCGTGGTGGCTGCCAACGGTGCTCTGTATGTGACCACCCACACGCATCTCTACTGCTTCAAGGAAGGCGCCAAGACGCCTGAGGCGGCGAAGTAAGCGGCAGCAAAGCCAGACCATTCACGAAGGCGGGCCAGAGATGGCCCGCCTTTTTTGTGCCCCCGCTTCCGTGCTGGATGCGCGCGGTGGAGCGGACGATTTTAAGATTGGTGCTGCGAACCCCGTAGCTTCTGGATGTTGCCCAGCTTTTCTTTGTCTGTTGGAATGCGCCTCCGCAGTGCGGCCCTGGCGCTGCTCGTTTCCTCCACGGCACATGGAGAGATCCCGAAACCGGACGATGCCCCAAAGCCGCTGTCTCCGGCTGAAAGCGCAAAGCTTTTCCAAGTCCCTGCCGGTTATCAGATCCGCCTGCTGGCCAGCGAGCCGCTGATCCATGAGCCCTCGGGCATCTGCTGGGATGACAAGGGCCGCTGCTTTGTGTGCGAGCTGCATGGCTACAATGTCGAAGGGCAGTACGACATCGACGAGCTCAACAAGTCGGGGCAGCTCGATCTCGAAGTGCGCCGCATCCAGGCCAGCGAAGCCGCCAAGAAGAAGGCCGAGGCCGAAACCTACGGCACTGTGAAACTACTGCGCGACACCGACGGCGATGGCGTGATGGACCAGTCCATCGTATGGGCGGACCGCCTGCCACCATGCTATGGTATCGCCGCCGCGAATGGCGGACTCATCGTGGCCTGCGCACCGCACATTGTCTTTCTGAAGGACAGCGATGGCGATGACAAGGCCGACGTGAATGAAAAGCTCTTCAGCGGCTTCGGCACGGGGAATCTGGAGCGCGGCATCAATGCGCCCACGCTCGGGCCGGACGGCTGGTACTATTTTGGCCGCGGCTGGGCCGGTGGCGAGATCACGGGGCCGCATCTGGCGCAGCCCGTGAAGCTTCCCGCCACGGACTTCCGCATTCGTGCGGATGGCAGCGCCCTCGAGCCTGTGAGCGGCAGCACGAAGACGCTGGGCATGGCCTTCACGCCGGGCGGCGAGCGCTTTGTCTGCACCACGACGCATCCAGGTCTGTTCGTCACGCCCATCCCGTGGCGCTACCTCATGCGCAATCCGGACGCCGCCGCGCCGCTGCTGGATGCACCGGCCAGCGATGACACGCGCGTCTATCCCATTTCCAAACCGCACCCCTGGCGCACCAAGCGCGAGCAGCATGCGGAGTACTTTGCCTTCTACCGCAAGATCAGCCTCAGCGATGCCGCTGCCTCCGGCTACTTCACCTCCGCCTGCGGCCCGCTGGTGTGGCGCGGCCAGTACTTCGTGTGCGAGCCCGCTCAGAATCTCATCCACCGTGCAGACATCGTGCGGGATGGGACGCGCCTGCGGCTGGAGCGTGTGAAGGGGGAGGAGCAGAGCGAGTTTCTCGCCTCACGGGATTCCTGGTTTCACCCCATGAGCCTCGCGCACACGCCGCAGGGCGGCATGGCCATCTGCGACTTTTACCGCGAAATCATCGAGGACTACTCCGCCATCCCACGCCACCTGCAGCAGCAGTACGGCGTGATGAACGGGCACGATCGCGGCCGCATCTGGATCTTGGAAGCGAAGGCACCGTACACGGAACCGAAGCTCAGTGCCGCCGAGGCTCTGGTGCTGAAGCTGCGCAATGCGGATGACAAACCGCTGGATGCTGCCACGCGCACGCTCTGTCTCAAACCAGAGCTGGAGCCGAACCTCGCGCTGCAACTGGCCCTCAGCGCCGGTGCTGACAAGGAGGCGCTTCTCGCGCTGGCGCGGAATCATGGTCAGCTCAAGTGGATGGATGCGGCCATCGCCAGCTCCGCCCATCATTTGGAAAAAGACCTGCTGCTGGCGCTCGCTGCTGAACCTGGAAAAAGCGAGCCGGTGATGAACAACCTCGCCGGCGTCATCGCAAGTCGTGGCGATGCAAAGGAGATCTCCGCCTGCCTCGCCGCTGTGCCCCCAGGAAAAGCGGGAGACATCCTGCGCCTGGGCCTCGAAGAAACCAAGCCGCTGCCGCAGCAGGCCGAGGTGCCTGCGCCCGCCGCGCCCAGCGCCGAACAGAATGCCGCATGGGAAAAGCGCGTGCCCGCCGTGCTGGCCGCGCTGAAGGAGAAGCCGGATCTTGAAGAAGGCCGTGTGCTGTTTCAAAGCATCTGCGGCGCCTGCCATAAGTCCCACGGCATCGGCGTCAGCGTGGGGCCGGATCTGGATGCAGAGTTCCAGCGCGCGCCGGAGGTCATCCTGCGGGATGTGCTCTTTCCCAGCGAGGCCGCACGTCCAGGCTACGAGACGCTGCGCGTGAAAACGCAGCGCGGCGAGACGCTCCTCGGCATCGCCGCGTCTGACTCGCCCACCAGCGTGACTTTGAAACTCCCCGGCGGCACGGAGCGCACCGTGCTGCGCAAACGCGCCGAGATCCGCACCCTGCGCAATGTTTCACTCATGCCCGCCGGACTCGGCGATGCGCTGAAGCCTGCGCAGGTGGCCAGCATCATCGCGTTTCTGCGCTCGGCTCCGTGAAGTTGTCCAGTTGCGCCGCAACGAATGCTCCACCATACGCGTTCTTTTGCCATGACCCGCTTTCTCCTGTCCGCCGTCTTCGCACTCAGCGCTTCACTCTTCTCCGCCGAACCTCCGAAGCCGCGCAACGGGTCGCTGATCCTGATCACCAATGACGACGGCTTCAGCTCCTTTCACAGCGGGCGCTACAAGGGCGCGGAAGATCTGCGCAAGGCGATGCTGGCGTACAAGGACACACAGATCGCGGTGATGGAGTGGTGCATCATCGCGGGCAGTTGCTCGAATTATCCCTCCAAGGTCACGGAACTCTATGGCACGGGCATGACGGAGTTCCCACGGCGTGGCGACAAGCTGGCGCATGAGACCGTGAAGCGCATGGCGGACGCGGGGGAAAACACCCTGGGCATCGTGGCCGCAGCCTGCCATGAGGCGGGGCTCTCCTGCTATGCCTCGCTGCGCATGAACGGCGACTACGCGGAAAGCATGTGGGGTGGCACCTTTCCACGATTTGCCAATGGCAGCTTCTGGTGGAAGCACCCGGAGTTCCGCGTGCTGGATGCCAAAGGCAAGCCCGGCTCCCACCAGTCCTTCGCCTTTCCCGAGGTGCGCGAGTTCAAGCTCAACATCCTGCGCGAAGTGGCGGAGCAGGACATCGACGGCATCAACCTCGACTTCCAGCGCCACCCCACGTTCTTCGGTTTTGAGAAGCCGATGAGCGATGCCTTCAAGGCGAAGTACGGCATCGAGCCGAGCACCGTGCCGCAGGATGATCCGCGCTGGTTTCCGCTGCGCTTTGAAATGATGAACCGCTTTGTCCGCGAAGTGCGCCAGCTTTTGGACGAGGCAGGCAAGCGCAAGGGCCGCCACCTCGGCCTCTCCGCACGCATCGACTGGAAGAAGTATGCCACCTGGGGCTGCGACATCGACACATGGCTGAAGGATGGCCTGCTCGACTACCTCGTCGTGGGCCAGTATGGGCTGGGCGGTTATGACTTCGACATCGCGCCGTTTGTGAAGCAGGCGCAGGGCAGCGGCTGCGCCGTGCTGTTTGGGGAGGAAGCCATCGTCAAAGGCCACGACCGCACGGCAGAGGAGGACCGCCTCATCGCCGCCGGCAAGATGAAGCCCGCCGCCAGCACCCTGCTGACGCGCGAGCAGTACGAGCAACGCGCCGCCAAAGTCCGCGCCGCTGGTGCGCAGGGCGTGCACCTCTTCAACGAAGGCCGGAAGGGGATGATGAAGGGATACTAGACAATAGACAAAAGCTGCGGGGGCGATGCCAGCCCCTGCCCCACTCTCCCGGCGGTTCGTCTCATCTCACGCCTTCGGATGCAGTACTCCGTCGATCGTGCGCAGCAGCATGTTTGAATTATACGGCTTGTGCAGGACCGCTTCCACGCCCAGCGATTTCATGGTGTCGAGCTGGGCCTGATTGCATAGCCCCGAGGAAGCAATCACCAGAAGGCCGGGGTTTATTTTCCGCAGCGTGCGCAGAAACAGCACACCATTCATGCCCGGCATCATGAGGTCCGTCAAAACGAGCGCAACCTCCTTCGAGTGCTCGGTGTACAGGACGAGGGCCTCTATGGCACTATTGGCCAGCAAAACGCGGTAGCCATTGGCTTCCAGCACGGTGCGCGCCGAATGGGTGATGGCGGACTCGTCGTCCACCACGAGCACGAGCTCCTCATGGCCGGTCGGAGGAGGAGCAGCGGCGGCATCCTCTATGGACTCCTGATTCGGGGCGGCCGGCAGATAGATCTGGAAGGTCGTCCCGTTGCCAGGTGCGGACACCACTTTGAGCAGGCCGCCATGGCTCTTGACGATGCCATGCACCGTGGAAAGGCCGAGTCCGGTGCCTTTGCCAACTTCCTTGGTGGTGAAGAAGGGATCAAAGATACGCTCCAGGATTTCCGGCGGGATGCCGGTGCCACTGTCGCTCACTTCCAGCAGCACATGCGGGCCTGGCGCCATTTCGGGCAGCATGCTCGCGTAGCTGGTGTCGATGTCGAGGTTGGCGGCGCTCAGCCGCAGCGTACCTCCCTCCGGCATGGCGTCACGCGCATTCACACAAAGGTTGAGCAGCACCTGGTGCAGCTGCGTCGCATCTCCCAGAACCAGCCATAAATGCGGTTCGCTCACACATTCCACGGTGATGTCCTTCGGGAAGGTGCTGCGGATCATCTGCTCCATCTCAGTGAGCAGCATCTCGATCTGCAAAGGATACATTTCCCCTTCCAGTCCACGGCCAAAGGCCAGCACTTGTTTGACGATCTGCGCCCCACGTGCCGCGCTCATCTCGATGGTGTCGAGGAGGCCGGCACGCTTTTCATCAGCGATCTTCATGCGCAGGACGGCCGCGGACATCATGATGGGCGTGAGGATGTTGTTGAGATCATGCGCCACGCCGCTGGCGAGGGTGCCGATGCTCTCCATGCGCTGGGCGCGGAGGAACTGCGCCTCGAGCTTTTTACGCTCGGTGATGTCGTGAAAAGTCCACACACGGCCGTAGTAGGTGCCATCTCTTCCGCGCACGGGGGCGGAGTGGCGCTCCAGGGTGGTGCCATCCACCAGTTCAATGACATCCGTGCTGGATTCATCCGGGTGCGCATTGAGATGGGAGATCTTTTGGAGAAAAACCTCCGGCTCCTTGACCTGACCGAGGACGAATTGAAGCTGCCGGGAGTCGTCCGGATCATCCGCAATGGGCGGCGGGATTTTCCAGAGCTCGTTCATGCGTCGATTTTGCAGCAGTTTTTTTCCTTCGGTGTCCACCACCAGGATGCCATCGATCGCGGAATGCACCTGCGCTTCAAAGAAGGCGGTGCGCCAGCGCAGCTCCTGCTCCGCCTGCCTGCGCCTGGCCTCGCTTTCGCTTACATCCAGGGCAAAGCCGATGTCCATGGCAAGCTCATCGAGCAGCAGCGTTTCCTCCTCATTGAAGAAGCCGGCCTCGCCTGAGTAGAGAGTGAAAACACCGCACACCTCACCTCCGGCTCTGAGCGGGAAGCTGGCAGACGAACGGTAGCCGCGCTTCAGCGCCTCATCACGCCATGCCTCCATGAGCGGGTCGTTCTCCATGTCGCTGCAGGTGACGTGCTCTCCGGAGAGGAGGCATCTGCCCGAAGGCCCGCAGTTACGCGCCTTGTCACGCAGATCAATGTTCACCTGATCCAGATACCCCTCCACCACGCCCGCAGAAGCCACGGGGCGCACCTTTTGGGACGCGGCATCAAACATGCCCACCCATGCCATCCGAAACCCGCCCTTCTCCACGACGATGCGGCAGGCCTCCGCCAGCATCTTCTGCGGATCCTTCTCGCGCACGATGGTCTTGTTGATGTCGCTAAGCACCTCATAGACCCGGTTCAGCTGCCGGATGCGCAGTTCGGCCTGCTTCTGCTCCGTGATGTCTTGGTTCGTCCCAAGGATTTTTCCCGTCCGGCCTTTCTCATCCAGAAGGATCCTGCAGCGCATCAGCATCACGCGCTCGGCTCCGTCCCTGCGGATGATGCGATGCTCAAACTGCCGCGCGAAATTCGGATCTTCCGATGCGACGCCGAGGGCCACCTCACTGGCGACGATCCCCGCATCCTCCGGGTGGACGAATCTGCGGATGTATTCCTCCGGCGACATGGCCAGACCGCCCTCCTGCTGTGCGGTGGTGCCCAGCAGCTGGAAAATGTGCTCATCCGCAGTGACGAGGTTGCTCCCCACGTCAAACTCCCATTGGGCGAGCCTGGCAATGTCCATGGCCAGAAGAAGCTGGGCCTGCTTTTCGCGCAGGGCTGCCTCCGCCAGCTTGCGCTCAGTTATGTCCTGAACGTAGGAAATCAGGTAGCAGCCCTGATCGCGTGACTGCTCTATGATGGCAGTGGACAGGTAGGCCCAGACGATGGCTCCATTCTTGTGGATGTAACGTTTTTCCACCTGCATGCTCCTGGGTCCGCCGGCCAGGGCATTGCCTACAAAGGCGCAGCCGATTTCCTTGTCCTCATTGTGGGTGACGTCAGTGAAGGTCAGCTGGAGCAGTTCCGCTTCGGTGTAGCCCAGCATGGCGCACCAGGTGCGGTTGACTTTGAGAAACCTGCCATCCTTCGCCACCAAGCAAACGCCGACAGTGGCGTTTTCAAAGGAGGTGCGGAACAATTCCTCGCTTTCCCGCAGCTTCAATTCGGTGTGCTTGCGCTCCGTGATCACCTGCGTGAACATGATCAGGCCGCCGATCACGTTCTCCGCAGCGTGCCACGGACGGACTTCCCATTGCAGCCACTCCACTCCGCCGTCGGCACGCGGGAACATGGCCTCGTCGCAGCGGTCGGTGTTCCCGCGCAGCACCAGGCGGTGAATTTCCTTCCAGTGCTCGGGAATGTCTGGGAACACCTCGTAATGCGAGCGGCCGATGACCGTCTTGCCTTCCAGATGATAGTCGGCAATCCAGCGGTCACTGGCCTGCAGGTAGCGCATCTCCGTGTCAAACATCGCCACGGCCGCGGGCGTGTGCTTGATCAGATTGCGCAGCAGTTCCTCGCTTCTGGCCAGCGCATTTTCGGCATGTTTCTGCGCGGTGATGTCCCGTGCGATCTTGGAGGCGCCGATCACGGTTCCACTGCCGTCTTTGAGCGGAGAGATGGTGGCGGAGATGTTGATCCGCCGTCCGTCTTTGCAGATGCGCTCGGTATCGAAATGCTCGACCGTTTCACCCCTCTTGATCCGGGCCAGAATGTCCGCTTCTTCACTTTCGCGCTCGGGAGGGAAGATCATCAGCAAGGGCCGGCCGATTGTTTCTGCGGCGGTGTAGCCAAAGACTTTTTCTGCGCCGCAGTTCCAACTGGTGATGACGCCGTCCACCGATTTGCCGATGATGGCGTCATCGGAGGATTCAACGATGGCCGCCATCTCCGCCTGCTTGCGCCGCAGTTCCTTGCGCTCAGTGATGTCACGGGCGAAACCACAATTGAACTCCCGGCCCTCAAAACGGACGTAGGATGCCACGATTTCGACCGGGAACTCACTGCCATCTTTACGGCGGTGCGTGCTTTCACGGGTCAAAAAGCCGCTTTCACGCAACTGCGTCCACACATTTTGAAGTGCTTGCGGTGTTGCTTTGGGGGCAACCATGGAAATCGACCGCCCGAGCAGTTCTTCCCGCGTATACCCCAGGGATGAGCAGGCGGAGTCATTGACGTAAACAAAGTTATTGCTGCTGTCCATCCAGTAGGCCGCATCAAAATGCTTGTCGATGGACACCTTGAGCAACTCGTTCTGTTCCGTGGCCTGCTTGCGCTCGGTGATGTCCTCGATCAGGGTCATCAGGCAGCGCTTTTCCGCGAGCACGATAAGCTCGGCATTGAGGGTAACGGTCTTGCGCACGCCGTAGCGGGTGCGCACCTGAATTTCAAGATTGTGCAGCGAACCGCCGTTGAGCAGCGGCTGCAGCATCCGGGCTTGCTCTTCCGCGCTTTGCCAGATTCCCTTGTCCAGGGTTGTGTAGCCGATGACCTCCTGCGGCGGATAGCCGAGGATCTTGCAGAAGGTTTCGTTGACCTCGATGTAGCGCCCCGTCTCGACTTCGGTGATGGCGATGCCGCTGGGATTGGCCTGGAAGGCCTTGGCGAATTTCTCCTCATTCTCCTGGAGCTCCGCCAGCTCCCGGCGGCGGATGGTCAGATTAGACACCAGCACCACCGCGCAGGCGAGGGCCAGCACGACCACGACGGCCACGGCCCAGTAGAGCAGATTGACACTGTGGCGGATCGAGCCCGAAAGGGCGATGGTGTTGCCGTGGTTGTACTTGATGAGATCCTCGGCGGATTTGATCGCCGGGAGAAAGGCTGGCAGCAATTTTTTCTCCAGGAAGGCGGCGGCTCCGCTACGGTCTCCGGCCAAAATCAGCGTCTCATAGGCCATGAGCTGCTTGTAAAATTCCGCATAGCTGGTTTTCACCAGCTCCAGCAGCGCTCGGTCCGCCACCGGATTCAGAATGATGGTGGTTTCATATTGCTGGAGAGCCGCGGCAAACGCCACGTCGGCCTCATGCACGGTTTTCAAACCCGCGTCCCGGGACTCCGGCGTCTGTGCCGAAGCCGCCACCAGCACCCAGCCAATGCTGCGGGAGATGGCCATGCGCATGTAGTGCGCATCTATGGTGCCGGGCACGGCGTCTTCGGCGATCAGGTTGCTGTCCTCCTTCACCTGCCGTCCGCTGAGGTAGGCGACCGCCGCCAGTACGATCAACAGTCCCAAAATCGCGATGGTGGCCAGTCGTATCTGCAGGGATGGGTCGCGCTGTTTTTTCATTCGTGACTAATGATTCTGGCAGATACTCAGGCGGTGCTTTAGCGTCAGGTTCTGTAGCGGCAAAATGGGTATCTGATCACGACAAACATCTAAAACTCAGGCGCACATTTCATAACGAGGCAAATAAATATCAGCTTAGATTTTTCGAGGACAAAAAATATCACATCCCTTTTGGCAACCTTCCCAAGCCTGCCATGAAATCTTGCCTCCAGCCATTACGGAACTCGCCTACGCCTGTCCCCGCCGGGGAAACCACCCGGCACTCAGACAGCTGCCGCTTTAGCCACTCCTCATTCCAGCAACATCGCGCCATGTTCGCATCCAACGCTGACGGGCGCGTGTGCCTGCCTGCTCCGCCTACACCGCCAGAGTCTTGTACAGCGCCAGGGTCTTCCGTGCGATGCTCTTCCAGCTAAAATGATCTTCGGCACGCTGGCGGCCGGCCTGGGCCATGCGATTGCGGAGGGTGGGGTCGGCCATGAGTTTGTTGATGCCGGCCGCGAGATCGCGGGCGAACTTCTCAGGGTGCATGGCTTCGAAGGGGCTTTCAGTCTGCTGCTCCAAAGGCACGAGGATGCCGGTCTCGCCATCAACCACAACTTCCTTGATGCCTCCGACGGCGCTGGCGACGACGGCGGTCTCGCAGGCCATGGCTTCGAGATTGATGATGCCGAAGGGCTCATAAATCGAAGGGCAGCAGAAGACGTCGGCATGGGAGTACATGACGATCTTTTCCTGCAACGGCAGCATGGCCTGCACCCAGATGACGCCAGGGCGCACCTTGCTGGCTTCAGCGACGGCGGCCTCCATCTCCTCTTTGATTTCGATGGTGTCAGGCGCGCCGGCGCAAAGGACGACCTGGAAGCCGGGATCGAGGTGCTGGATGGCGCGGACAAGGTGGACGATGCCTTTCTGCCTGGCGATGCGGCCGACGAAGAGGACGTAGGGTTTGTCGGGATCGACGCCGTGCTTGCGCAGCACGTCGGGGGCTTCGGTGCGGCGGTATTCGGCGAGGTCGATGCCGTTGTAGATGACGTGGACCTTGTGGGGATCGACATCGAAGTGCTGGAGGATGTCGGCCTTGGTGCCTTCGGAGACGGCGATGATGGCGTCAGCCATTTTGAGGGCGGTGCTTTCCAGCCAGACGGTGAAGTCATAGCCGTGGCCGAGCTGCTCGCGCTTCCACGGGCGCAGAGGCTCCAGAGAGTGGACGGTGAGGACCATGGGCACGCCGTAGTTGAGCTTGGCCAGGATGCCGCCGAAGTGCGCGTACCAGGTGTGCAGATGCACGAGGCTGGCATCAATGCCATGCGTGTTGAAGTCGAGGCAGCGCTGGAGGGCGCCAAAGACGGACTTGAGATTGAGGGGGCTGTCCCAGCCGGTGCTGTCGAGGCCGAAGCCCTCCACATGAAGATTGCCCTCATGGCTGGACTGATCGCCAAAGCAGCGGACGTCGATTTCCATGAGCTTGGCGAGCTCGCGCGTGAGGTACTCGACGTGGACGCCGGCGCCGCCGTAGATGTGAGGTGGAAATTCGTTGGTGAGGAAGAGTGCTTTCATGGGTGCGGGCAGGATGACGCCAAATGGCTGGCGGGTGGTGGGAAAGGCGTTCGCAGGGTCATTTCCCCTGCGATTGGAACCACTCCTCGATAGCGGGGATGTCGAAGAGGCGGAACCGTTTTTTGACGCGCTGCTCCAGGGCGAGCTGCGCGTGCTTGGCCACATCGAGGGAGGGGTCTTCCTTGATGGACTTGATGAGCTGGGCGTTGGTTTCGGGCAGCGGACTGCTGAGAAGGAGGAAGCAGACTCGCACGCGCACCTCCCAGGAAAGCTTGTAGTCAGAAAGGAGCTTGAGCAGGGCGGCGGGGGTGACGTCCGCTTCATCGCGAATGCTGCCGTCTTTGAAGAGTTCGGCCACGGGGAGACGGTAGCCGGGGTCCTCGCGCTGGAGAAGCTGGATGGCGCGGATGGCACGCAGGTACTCGGCCTGCGCGGCGTCATGCAGATGAGGAAGCTGCGGATCCCGCATGTACTCGACGAGGACTTCAACGGGACGGCGCTGGCCGGTGGCGATGGCTTCGTCTGCGTATTGCGTGAGGCGGTTGCGCTCCTTGAGTTGAATGAATTCCTCCTGAGTGGGCGTGACCTGGGGTTTCATATCGGCCATGCGCGGGGTGCCGGGCTGACTGGTCACGGGAGCACCAGGTGCAGGTGCGAGCTCCGGAATCTTCAGTGTGGCGGAGATGTTTTCGAGGGATTCCCGGGTCTTCTGCTGCATGAGCAGCTGCTCGCGGCGCATGACGTCCACCTGCTTCTCTAGTGCTGCGATGTGCTCGGCGGATTTGGCGAGTTCTTCTCTGAGCTTGGTGTCCGGGGAAACTGAGGCAGGAGAAGCCGCCGCAGTGGACGCTGAGGAGGGAGCTGCGATGGCAGCCGCGGAAAGCCGGGGTTCGATCTTCTCAAGATAAACCCACCTGCCGACAAACAGGAGCAGCAGGCCGATGATGCAGGAAGTGCTGAGTGAGATGACCAGATGGCGGTAGGCCAGGTGGGAGGATGGGAGGTTCGGCGGACTGCCATCCTTGGGAAGGCCGGAAGTGGATTTGGACTTGGCCGCAGCGTCCGTCGTTGCAGGGCTGCAGCGGGCAAAGAGCAGGGCAGACTCCTCTTCCGTGTCGTCGGTGTCAGTGGCTGGGGATGAAGTGGGGGGAAGCGGATCGGACATGGAGAATGATGCGTCGAGGACGTTACGCGATGAAGGTTGCCAGAATCAACAAACAAGGCCAGCCTTTGTCCGTCAATCCACGTCATGGCAACAGATTCCACCCGGACTCCCAGTGTGTCCACCCTCACTCGTTCGACCACGCCCCTCTTTGAGCAGCCGGAAACGCTGCGTCGGGCGGTGCTGGGGGGGCTGCCTGCGGTGCTGGTGCTGCTGTTTTTCGTCTGGCCGTATCAGCAGTGGGACTATGACAGTCGTGAGAGCATCCTGATCGGCTGGGGCCGCTGGGTGAGCAAGCGTGCGGACTGGCAGTTTTGCCTGCTGGTGCCGTGGCTGGTGGGCTGGCTGGTGTGGCTGCGGCGTAAGGAGCTGGAACGTCTGCCCTTGCGTGGCACCCGGCTGGGCCTGCTGTCCCTCGGTCTGGGACTGTTCTTTTACTGGGTGGGCTACAAGGCCAACACGGGCTACCCGGGCTTTCTGGCGGTGCAGTTTGTGCTTTCAGGCTTCATTCTCCTGGTGGCGGGAACGGCCTGGTTCCGCACACTTTCCTTTGCGTGGCTGTTTTTGTTTTTCACCTGGCCGATGCAGCCGCTGGAGGATTCCCTGGCCTCTCCACTACGCCCATGGACGGCAGCGATGGCGGCAGCGGTGCTGAATGCGGTGAAAGTGCCGGCGGTGAATGAGGGCTCCGCGCTGCAGTCCGCCCCGGATGCTGAAAACGGCCTGCAGATCGGCGATGTCTTCAGCCTGGATGTGGATGCGAAGTGCAGCGGGATCAATTCGCTCTTTGCGCTGATGATGATCTCCGCGCTGCTGGGCTACCTGGCGCTGAGGCGGCCGCGCTCCCGCTTTGTTTTATTTGCCTGCGCGGTGCCGCTGGCGGTGGCGGGCAATGTGGTGCGTCTGCTGCTGCTGGTGGCGGGCACGAAGCAGTTTGGCGCTGATTTTGCCGTGGGCAGACACATTGGCGGGCATCAGGAAATGTCGCCCTACCACACGTTTGCGGGCTTTGCGGTCTTTGGCATCGCGCTGGCGGGGATGTTTGCGCTGTGCTGGCTGCTGGAGGGACGTGAGATGAAGGCGAATCTGAAGCGGCATGGCACACCGCTGGCGGTGGGTGAGGTCTGCGCGATCCCTGAGCCACGCCGGACTCTGGCCCACCTCCTGGCGGCCATCGGGCTGCCGCTGCTGGTGCTGGGGATCTGCGCGTGCACGGACATCAGCTTTCATGTGGCGGCACCGGGGGTGAAGCTCAGGCCGGATGACTCGCGCCTGCCCTACCTGCCGCTGTCTCTGGGCGACTACCAGGGGCGTGAATTTGACATGACGGCCGATGAGAAAAACCTGCTGGATGAAGGGGTGCGGCTGGCGCGCAATGTGTATGCGTCCGCCGCAGGCAGGCAGATCATGGCCACGGTGATCCTGAGCGGATTTGAAAAGCGCAGCCTGCACCGCCCGGAGGTGTGTCTGCCGAACCAAGGCTGGACGGTGACTGACCGTACGCAAATCCCGCTGCAAATGAAGGATGGGCGTGAGATCAACATCATGATGATGCGCATCTTCCGCGATGCGGAGCCCCAGCCGGGAGTGAAGGTCCGCACGCGGGCCATCAATTTCTACTGGTACATCGGCTCAGACGGCACCTCCTGCGCTGATCATTACGAGCACGTCTTCCTCTCATACTATGATGCGGTCTTCCGCAACATCCAGCACCGTTGGGCGATGGCCTCCATCTACGTCCCGCTGCCGGAACAACGCGTGGGGCAGGAGGACCCGATGCTGGAACTCAATGCGGTGGAGGATGCACGCGCGTTTCTGTCACAACTGGCCCCCGCTTTCATGCTGACGAAGGAGGAGTGGCTCAAGACCGCGCATGCACCTGTGGAAGCACGCTGAACCTTGTTAAAGAGCCCCTTCTGCCCCCTTCCCCTACCGGCTCAAATCTTCCTGGGTCAGCACCTCCAAGCCGGAGGCGGTGAGCACTTCAGCCCCCACTTCAGGGAGTCCAGGTGGAGCACGAAGACGGGATGTTGGGCAGGGACGCACAAACAGCGCGTAGGTGAAGTCGATGTTGATCTCGGCGGAGAGCAGAGCGGAGAGCGCGTGTGGCAGGGAGTGGTCCGTCTCACGCAGTTCGACGACCGTGACGGGAAAGACCACATGGGGGATGCCTTTTTCGATGAAGAGCATCTCCGTGGTCTCAGGATCGCTGGGGATGAGGCGCACGAGGGCGAGCTCGGTGGTGTCCTGCAAGGAGAGGCCCAGCACCTCAATGCGGTGCTCCGTGAGCAGCTTGACCAGAGACATGAGCGCACCGACGCGATTGTGCAGGAACACGGACAACTGCCGCACTGGGGTGCCTGCCGGAGTGCTGGTCTCGGATTGAGTCTTGGGTTTGGAGGTGATCATGGTGGCTAGCCTGCAGGGCCGGTGGCGGATCGGCGCTCGTCGAACAAAGTCACCCGCAGAGGAATGCTGGCCAGGGTTTCATCCTGATGCTGGACCAGCCAGCGGTAAAGGCCCTGCCGCTCAAACTTCAAGCGCTGCAGCGTGTAAACGATGTTGCGTGAGACGAACGGGATGAAGGACGAGGGGAAGGTCACATCCAGCTGCGCAGGCATGGGCGGCAGGCATTCCTTGCCATCTGGATCGACGCAACGAATCACGAATTCATGCTTGCCGGCGTCTTCCGACTGAAAAATAGCCCGCACGGCGATGGAGCACTGCGGATGCACCACAGGAAAGGTCTGCGCGCAGAGTGTATCAAACGCGCCTGGACGCAAGAGCTACCTGTAGTCGCAGAAGTCACAGATGATGGCGAGCTGAATGTTCATCGTGCAGGTGAGGTGGGTTAGCGGCCAAAGAGTCTTTGAAAAAGCCGCCGATGCCTTTTTTAGGTGGCGAAGGAGGTGGTGCAGGCGGCCTGGCAGGCTCCACTTCCGAAGATTTTTCTCCATCTCCTCCTCCGGACTTTTCCTCCACCAAAGTGGCCTTGGGAACTTCCTTCATGGCCAGCAGCATGGGATCATCCGCCGGGGCTTTTTCGAAAATGTTGGTGAAGACTTCGTTCACGATGGGGGCGGCCTTTTTACCACCGCTGATGTCCTCACCTGGCTCACCTTCATAAACGACGGCGAAGGCAAACATGGGCTTGCCTGCGGGCAGAAAGCCGGTGAACCACGCGAGGTTTTGATCTTTGCTGATGCGCCACTGGGCGGTGCCGGTCTTGCCTGCGATCTCAGCCTGCTTGATGGCCGCTGCATGTCCGGTGCCACCACCACCATTGACGACGGCCACCATGCCGCTGATCACCGTCTGCCGCTGTTCGGGATTGAGGCTGATGCGCCTGCGGTCCTTGGGTTCGTAGGCCGTCACCACGCGGTCGCTGAGGTCCTGGACTTGCAGCACCAGACGCGGCTGGGGAATGCGTGCTCCGTCCCCGAGACCGGC
>NZ_JBGANL010000094.1:0-9989 GCF_044222345.1 Prosthecobacter sp. | reverse complement strand
GCTGCTCTATTTTGAACTCGTCACCACCGTGGCGCTGCTCATCGGCCTCGTGGTGGCCAATGTGATCGAACCGGGTGCCGGGGTGGAACATCATGCCTCGGCCAAAGAAGCCTCGAAGCTGGTCGAATACCAGGCCAAGGCGGGTGACACGAGCACGAAGGCCTTTTTGATGAACATCGTGCCGAAGACCTTCGTGGGAGCGTTTACAGACGATTCGGTGCTCCCCGCCTTGTTTCTCGCGCTGCTGGTGGCCGTGGCGCTGTGCCAGATGGGGGAAAAAGGCAGGCTGGTGCTCGATCTCCTGCACAGCGTCTCCGAGGTTTTTTTCAAGCTCGTCGCCATCATCACCCGTGTCGCCCCGGTCGCGGCCTGCGCAGCCATGGCCTACACCGTGGGCTCGGAAGGCCCCGGCATGCTCCTCAAGCTGGCCAAGGTGCTGGCCTGCGTCTATCTCACCTGCGGTCTCTTTGTGTTCGTTGTTCTCGGCAGCATCGCGCGCTGGAACGGCTTCAGCCTGTGGAAGATGCTCGTCTTCATCAAAGACGAGCTGCTGCTGGTGCTCGGCACCTCCTCGTCTGAAACCGCCCTGCCCCAGCTCATGCTGAAACTCGAAAAAGCCGGCTGTGACAAATCCGTGGTCGGCGTGGTCATCCCCTCCGGCTACTCGTTCAATCTCGATGGCACCTGCATTTACCTCACGCTCGCCGCCCTGTTCGTGGCCCAGACCACCAACACTCCGCTCACCCTCTGGCATCAGCTTGTGCTCCTGGGGGTCCTGCTGCTCACCTCAAAGGGTGCCGCAGGAGTCACGGGCGCGGGATTCATCACGCTGGTTGCCACGCTCTCGACCATCGACACCGGCATCCCAGTCTCGGGTCTGGCCGTGCTCATCGGCATCGATCGCTTCATGTCCGAAGCCCGCGCCATCACCAATCTCATCGGCAACACCCTCGCCACACTCGTGGTGGCGAAGTGGGAGAAGGAGTTCGATCCTGAAAAGGGAGCCATGCTCCTGCGCTGATCCTCACAGCTCAATCTTCATCGGCGGCGGTGGGGCCAGCTTGAGCTTGGGCGCGTCTTCATCCGGAGCTTCAACGGCATCAACGGGAATGGCTTTGCGGATCGGCGTACCATCGTCATTCACGGGGCTGGCACGCGGCACGGCCTGCTCGGAATTGTAGGGGTCTTCACCGATGACGGTGAGCGCCCTCATGCGCACAGGCTCGATGTGGACCCAGCGGTTGGACGAAGCAATGAGAGGGGCCGCACCAAAACTGCTGGCGGGACTTTGATAGCCGAACTGCTTGATCTCCACCGGCAGACCTTCCCCCGTGTGCAGGTTGCAGAAGCCCTCCAGCGGTGTGCCCGGTCGGAGATACTCAAAGTAGGTGGATCGCACGGATTTTTCACGGCCATCAGGTCCTTTGATCTTCTCGTAGCAGTAGTCCGTGGCACGCATGCCGCTGCGCTGGCACATTTCCACGCGCTCCGCCGTTTGCGGCGGCTCAATGTCCTTCGGCATGTAACGCGTGGCGCTGGCATTGACCATGTCCACCCAGACAGGCAGCACGATGTGGTTGGAGAACGCCCCGGGATAGATGGTCTTCTGTTTGTCAAAGCCTGCCCACACACCACAGGTCACCCCGGAGGTGTACCCCAGGAACCAGAGGTCTTTGAATTCATAGTGTGTGCCGGTTTTGCCACCCGCCACAAACTCGCCCAGCTTGTACTCACTCACAGCCGGGCTGCCGGTGCCACGGTGCAGCGCGTCCACGAGGCAGGTGTGTGTCTGATAAGCGGCGATGGGGTCCATGCTCTGCACACTGCGCAGCGCAGCCTCGGCGATTTGAAACACCACCTTGTCATTATTGTCCGTGATGCGCTGGATCAGGTTCAGCTTCTGCGGGCGGCTGCCCAGAGTAGGGAAATTGGAATAGGCCAGGCACATGTCACTCAGCCTCACTTCGCTCGCACCGAGGAAGGTGGAGGGGTAGTCGCGCATTTCGGAGGTGATCCCCGCCTTGTGCGCCACCTGTTTGACCATCGGCACCCCGACGCGCTCGCCCAGACGAACGGTCGCGGAGTTACGTCCCTGCACCAGAGCCTCTCGCGAACTCATCGGCGCCTGCGTCCATTTGGGATTGTCCACTTCCGCCCCCCATTCACCCAGAATCCCGGTCAGGCCCCCGATCATCACGCGGCGGTTGTCCAGCGGCGCATCATCCACCTTGGTGCCCGGATAAAGGCCCGGACTGCTGAACGCGGCGGCATACACCAGCGGCGTGAAGGCGGTGCCTGCCGGACGCACGCCGTCCGTGGCGCGGTTGAACTGGCTGTCACCAAAGTCACGCCCGCCCACCATCGCCAAAATGCTGCCGTCCTTGTTGTCGATCATTAAGGCCGCGGTCTGTAGATATTCCGGCAGCGGCTTGGGCGTGGCGGGATCAATTTCACCCCGCTTCATTCGTGCACGGTAGTCAGCCAGAATCGTGCGGAACTGTGCAAAGGTCTGGTGCTCGTAGCCCGGGCGCTTCTCCACCTCCGCCATGCGCTTGCTGACCGCCTCTTCAGTGGCCTTTTGCAGATCCTGGTCAATGCTGGTGTAGATGCGGAAGCCGCCGATGGAGGCGCGCTCCTCGCCCACCAGATCCACGACCTCACGCCTCACAGCATCAAAGACATAGCTCAGACGCGGGTCCGTGCTCTGCGGTGCGGTCACCAGCGGCCTTTTCTTGAGCTTTGCGGCTTCATCCCTTGTCAGCGTGCCTTCAATGGACATGCGCTCCAGCACGTAATTGCGCTCCTTCATGGCACGCTGGGGATGCTTGATCGGCTGGATATTGTTCGGGCTCTTGATCAGTCCGACGATCGTCGCCGCCTCCTCGATGCTCAGCTCTTTGACATCCTTGCCAAAGTAGCCGCGCGCCGCCGCCTGCACGCCGTAAAAATTCACCCCGAAAAAGATGCGGTTCAGGTAGAGCTCCAGAATCTCCGTCTTCGAAAAATGCTTCTCGATGCGCTGGGCGATGAAAGCCTCCAAAATCTTGCGCTTGTAGCTGCGTTCCAGCAGCTTGAACGTCTGCCGGGCAAGCTGCTGCGTGATCGTACTCGCCCCCTGCGTGACTTCGCGGGCCACGATGTTTTCCTTCACAGCACGGAGCAGGCCGATGTAGTCCACCCCGTCGTGCTTGAAAAACCGTGAATCTTCCTGTGCCACCAGGGCGTCGATCAAGTGCTGCGGCACGTCCGTGACCGGCACCGGCGTGCGATTCAGCACGTAAAGACGGGCCATTTCATCACCATCACGGTCAAAAATGATGCTCGCGGACTCCAGTTTTTTGAGTTCCTCCAGGTCAAACTTCTCCGCATCCCGCCGCAGCGGCGCCACGATCACGCTGTAAACGCCAAACGCTGATACAACGCAGAGCAGGGCAAAGGCCACGAGCGCACTGAACCAGCCACGGCGGTAGAACGGCAGTTTTAGGCCGGCTTCGCCACGCCAGTTGCGTACAGGCTGGGGATCGGGATCATCACGGAACATGGCTTGGTAAGAAAGTAGGGTGGTAAAACTACCCGCCCTTCACAATCCGCGCCAGTTCTTTCCCGTGCATCGAATGTCTTCCCTTCCCCAGATTCTGCGAGAAAAGCTCGCCACCTCTCCCTCCGGTCGCCTGCCTTTTGCACAGGTCATGGATCTGGCGCTCTATCATCCTGAGCATGGTTATTATGGAGCCGGCCCGCGCAAAATCGGCCGTCAGGGCGATTTTTACACCAGCGTGAGCGTCGGTCCCTTGTTCGGGAAACTGCTGGCCATGTACGCTTTGCAGGAATGGCGGGCGCTGGGAGAGCCCGAAGATTTCACGCTCATCGAACAGGGTGCCCATGACGGCCAGCTCGCTGAAGATGTCCTGAGCGCCCTGGAGGGCAGCCCCCTGCGCTACCTCATCGTGGAGCCAAACCCGAAATATCGTGAGGCTCAGTTCAAGCGCCCAAACACGGTTTTTTCCTCTGCAACGAACTGCCGGACGCCTTTCCGGTGCATCTCGTCCGTTGGAATGGCGAACGCTGGGAGGAATTGTTCGTCGAAGCCGACGGCACCGAGGCCTTCCGCTTCATTCCCGGCGCCTGCTCCTGTGTGGAACTCGAGGCAGAAGTGATACATCTGCCCCACGATCTCGAGACCGGCCACACCCTCGAAATCAATCTCGCCATGCTCACGTGGATTCGCGCCCTGTCCCAGGCCGCATTTCACGGAGCCATCTTTATTGCTGACTACGGTCTGGATGCGGAGGAATTCCACGCCGACTCCCGCGCCGATGGCACCATCCGCCGCTACAAGCAGCACCAGATGGACGGCCATGTGCTGTCAGACCTCGGTGAATGTGACCTGACCACGCATATCAATTTCACGCGCCTGACAGATGAAGCCCTGCGTCATGGACTCTCCCAGCGTGACTATGACCTGCAGGGCCGCCTGCTGGGCCGCATGGCGATGAGATGGATTCAAAGCCTCGAAGGCACCCCTCCTGACGCCGCCACGATGCGCCAGTTCAATTCACTCACGCATCCAGCCTTGATGGGGCGCTCGTTTCGGTGCCTCATTTTGGAAAAGTCAGCCCGTTGATCCATGGCACGCGTATTTCGGCCATGAAAAAATTGCTCACTCTCATCAGCGGTCTGGTTGTCAGCGCCATCGGCATCGCCGCCTGCGCCACATCACGTTCAGGTTATGAAACGGCTCCGTACAAGGTCATCCGCACGGAGGGTGCCTTTGAAATTCGCGACTACCCAGAGCTCAAAATCGCCACCACTTCTCGGGACGCTGACAATTCCAGTTTCATGCGGCTGTTCCGCTACATCGACGGCGGAAATGCAGCCAAAGAGAAGATCTCCATGACGACGCCGGTCTTCATGATGGATGGGAAAATGGCCTTCGTGGTTCCCGAAAAGCACAAAAAAGACACGCCCGCCCCGGCGTCCCCCCAGGTGAACGTGGACACCATGAAAGCGCGGCGAGTGGCCGTGCATCGCTTCAGCGGCTCCCGAACCCAGGAACTGGAACGGCAGGCCCTCGTGAAGCTGAAAGCCTGGATGCAGCAGAACAAGCTTCCAGAGGCGGGTGCCCCCTTCAGTGCCAGTTACGATCCGCCGTGGACACCGGGTTTTATGCGCCGCAATGAAGTGCTGGTTCCCATCTCCGCTCCTTAATTTCTATGCGCATCGGCATCACAGGAGCGACGGGCTTCATCGGCAGGCACCTGGCGGCATATGCCACAGACCGGGGGCATCAGGTCATCGCGTATTCACGCAGGCCGGGTTCGGGCCTGACGCAGCCCAAACAGGCCCCCCATGCGCTTCCTGAGACACCGCTGGATGCTCTGGTACATCTCTCGGGCGAATCACTGATGGGCCTCTGGACAGCCGAGAAGCGTGATCGCATCTGGAAAAGCCGCGTGGATTTCACCGAGTCCCTGGTCGCGCACCTGGGCACCTGGAAAGCCGAGAACCGGCCCAAGGTGCTCGTATGCGCCTCCGGTGCCGGATTTTATGGCAACAGCGGCGCAGATGCCGTGGACGAAACATCGCCGCGTGGCGAAGGCTTCCTGGCCGATGTCTGCGCAGGCTGGGAAGCAGCCGCGCACCGCGCCGAAGCACTTGGCATGCGCGTCATCACCTCGCGCACGGGCATGGTGCTGGGCCGCGATGGCGGGGCGTTTCCACTGCTGCGGCGGGTGTTTGCCTGCGGCCTCGGCGGCAGGCTGGGATCAGGCCGGCAATGGATGCCCTGGATACACATCGATGACGCCGTTCAGCTTCTCCTCCTGGCGATCACCACCGAAACCGTCAGCGGCCCGCTGAATCTGTGCGCGCCAGAGGCCGTCACGAATGCCGAGTTCACCCAAAAGCTGGCAGCAGCCCTGCATCGCCCCGCCTTCTTTCATGCGCCGGCCTTCGCCCTCAAACTGCTGCTGCGCGGCATGGCGGACGAAATGTTCCTGGGTGGCCAGCGGGTGGTTCCCCGCGTTGCCACCAGGATGGGCTGCCCCTTTCTCCACCCGACACTCTCCGGCGCTTTGACCTCGCTGGTCTGATGGAAGCCGGTTTGCAGTTGTTCACAGTTGTTTTCCAAACCACTGTCAACCATCGTCAACGACTGTAAACCACCGTCAACTTCCCGCCCCTCATGGCATCCCAGCAGACCACCATCGGCATCATTTACGACTACGACCAGACGCTCAGCCCGACCTACATGCAGGATGAAACACTCTTCCCGCACTTCGGCATCAACCCGGAACAGTTCTGGAAGCGCAGCCGTGAACTCGTGAATCAGGAGGGCTACGACGGTGAACTGGCCTACCTGAAATGCATGCTGGACTACCTCGACATGGACCGGCCAACCAACGAGGACCTGCAGAAACTCGGCGCAAAGTTGAATTTTTTCAAAGGCGTGCCCGAGCTTTTCGACGAGCTGAACAAAGTCCTGAACGACCAGCACCGTCTGCTCGGTGTGAAAATCGAGCATTACATCATCTCCAGCGGTCTCAAGGCCCTGCTCGATGGCTCGGCGCTCGCACCGTTTGTGAAGCGCATCTTCGGCTGCGAATTCGGCGAGGATAAAAATGGCCGCATCACGTTCCCCAAACGCGTGATCAGCCACACCACCAAGACACAGTACATCTTCCGCATCAACAAGGGCATGCTGGAGCCTCACGAGGACGTGAACGACCACATGGCCCATGAACTGCGCCCCATCCCCTTCCAGCACATGATCTATGTCGGAGACGGCCCCACGGACGTGCCCTGCTTCACCCTGATGAAACGCTACGGCGGGCATGCAGTGGCGGTTTACAATCCTGACGAGGCCAGCCGCAGCAGCTTCCGCAAGTGCTACCAGCTCACCGGCCTCGCCGACCGCGTCAAACACATCGCCCCGGCCGATTACCGCCCT
Source organism: Prosthecobacter sp. (assembly GCF_044222345.1). Classification (GTDB taxonomy): domain Bacteria; phylum Verrucomicrobiota; class Verrucomicrobiia; order Verrucomicrobiales; family Verrucomicrobiaceae; genus Prosthecobacter. Next base: position 3,040 of record NZ_JBGANL010000094.1, on the reverse strand, counting down.
GGCAGCCATCTCCGGCTGCTGCTGGAGGAAATGGTGACGGACATCGCCGACGGCATCGTGCGAAAAAGGCGCCAGGAAATCGAGGAAGGCACGGTCTCAGCACCGCATTTTTAACACACGGCAATGCCTCGCGCCCGCATGTCTCGGAACCACTCCACATAGGCCGGCACCCCCTGCGCAATGGTCGTGGTGGGCTTGAAGCCAATCAGGGCCTTGGCCTTGCTCACATCCGCAGAAGTCAGCGGCACATCCCCCGGCTGCTCAGGCAGTTGGTTGATGACGGCCTTTTTACCGATCGCCTGCTCAATGGTGGCGATCAGATCATTGAGAGTCACAGTCTGTGAACCACCGAGGTTGATGATGTCGCAGATGGGACCGCTGGTGTAGTTGAGCGCACCAATGATGCCATCGACGATGTCGTGGACAAAGGTGTAGTCACGGGCGGTGTGGCCATCCCCAAATTTATCGATCGGCTTGCCATCTTCGATCAGTCGGGAGAATTTTGAAATGGCCAGGTCAGGGCGCTGGCGCGGGCCATAAACCGTGAAAAAGCGCAGGGCAACGGTCTTGATGCCGTAAAGATGGCTGTAGTTCGAGCACATCTGCTCGCCTGCCATCTTGGTCATGGCATAAGGACTGATTGTCTGCAAAATTGGATCCTCCTCGGAAAAGGGCACCTTTTTGTTCACCCCATAAACGGAAGAACTGCTGGCGAAGACAAAGTGCTTCACCCCCGTGCGCCGGGCGGCCTCAAGAAGGTGAAAGGTGCCTTTGATGTTGGTATCAATATACAACTCCGGCTGCTCAATGGAGGGGCGCACGCCAGCACGGGCCGCCAGATGAATAACTGCGTCAAAACGGCCCAGATCAAAGGTGTCATGGACAAACTTCGGATCTGAGATGTCCCCCTCACAAACCGTCACTTTCGAACCGAATGACCTCAGATTCTCACGCTTGATCGTGGGATTGTAATAGTCGTTGAAGCTGTCAATGATTGTGATTTCCCCAGCTCCCTCAGTAATAAGGCGCTCAACGGTGTGGGAGCCGATGAAACCGGCTCCGCCTGTGACAAGAATTTTCATGCGAGAAAGGCCTGGGAGGACGTGGTTGCCGATCACCAGATGGACAACTAACGATCAAGGGTCTGACAATTGCAAGGCATCAGGAGAAAGGGATTGACGCAAGGGGGCAAATTTCGCTAAATACATGGAATTCTTCGAATCATCTATTTTCCGTCCCTGAACCATGAGCGAATCCGAAAACACGCCCCCTACACCACCGTCAGGCTCGACGCCCAAAACGGCCGCCGTTCCGCTGAAAAAAGAAACGGTGCGCATCACACTGCGTGGTCGCCCAGGTGCCGGTGTCACCCAGCCGCGTGAGGCCACCGCCCCTGTTTCCCCTGCCACAGGCGGCATTCCAGCCTCTTTCAACACGACATCCGTGGTTCCCATGATGTCGAAAAAATCCACGGCTCCCATTCAGCTGCCTTCCGCGCCGCTGCCTCCGCCTGCGCCCAAGTCCAGCACCGCCCCGGTGAAGCTGCCTGCGCCGCCGATGTCGCCGCCGTCCAGAAAGACCACTTCCGCGATTCCAGTGGCCTCGTCACCACCACCGGCCGCGCCCGCCCCTTCCGGCGCGATGCCCCCTCCGATGGCTCGTCCGCTGGCTCCCCCTACGGCGCCTAAGCCGCCAGGAGCACCTGTGGCACCGGCGGCCCCTCGTCCTTCCGCACCGCCCATGGCAGGTCTGCCGGCCGCAACCCGCCCGCTCGCCCAAAATCCAGCCGCGCCACCTCCGCGCACCGAAACCGGCGCACCCACTGTCCCCCTGCAAAAGCCTACGGCAGGTCCTCGCCCGCCTTCAGCACCTGGAGCAGGCACTGGCCCCATGGTGGGTGGTGGAGTTGGCGCAGCCAGCCCTCTCCCGAAAGCGACCGTCAAGCTGCAGCCCACGCAGGCCATGCAGCGCCCTTCCATCTCCGCCCCTCCCAGCGCCCCCGTTAAGCGCAGCGCTGCCGCTGATGCGGAACAGTTCTACGAAGAAAAGGATCCAGAGGCAGGCTTGGTCCCGCTTTCGGTGATCTGCTTCGTACTTTCCGCCGTTTTGATGGTGGTTCAGATGTTTGGTGCTGATGCTGTCAAATCTGATCCCGTTGGTGAATCCCCCATCATGGTCCCTTCTGACAACAAGCAGGCTTGGGAAACCCACTCCTTGACGACCGGCGTCTGGTCCAACGAGAAGTTCAAAGCCGAACTGCTGCCGATTCCTTGAAGCAACTGACGGATCTCCTCAACCCCATTCCTTCATCTTCTCATGCCTCTTGCCTGGTTAGTTTTCATCCTCGCTGTTGCCACCTTGGCTCTCAATTTCCTCGCCCGCAGCGGCGGGGGGATGTAAGCCTCTGACAGTTTGTGCCACTCTCCACCCATCTTCCCTCCTCAAAGGGAGGATGGGTTTTGCTTTTTTACCGACCGAAACTTAGGTTAATACCACGCCCAGCAGAACATTAAAAATAAGTCTATTTCGGAGCCGATGAAAGTTCGGTTCTAAAGAAAAGACTTTGTGTTTAGTTTGAGGCTTCAAGACAAATCGGGCAGTCAATGCTTGCTTGCCCGCCATAAGTAGGATGGGTGTGGCGACAGCCCGCCCTTCCACCAGCGTTCCGCAAACATCGGGGCGTGCGAACACCCTCATGGTCGGACGGTTTGGCGGAGGGAGCTGTGGAGCGAAAAAGCGGTTACAACGCCCAACACATCCAACCTACGACCGTAGCGCCACGCTAGCCGTGCACAAGCCTGCTCAGACCCGTTTTCAGTGGCATGTGGTATAGCGTTTTCCAAAACTGATTTCCGGAAAGCGAGCATGGAGACGCTCGGCGGTGGCTTGAGGACAAGCCTCCCTACCTCGCGCTGGGCGCTCGCATGCCCAGTGCTGGTAGGGCTGGCTGTCCAGGCTGTGTGAAAACTATTTCACCGGTTTGACCGGTGGCATGTTCATGAGCAACAAGATGAGCATGAGCCACCTTCGAGGAACTGAT